>CAZQJK010000013.1:0-13194 GCA_964593545.1 uncultured Bacteriovorax sp.
CATGTCATTATTTATCTTCTTTACTGGTATAAAGAAAAAAAGGGAGCTCTTTCTTATATAAAATTCTATTCAATAAGTGCAGGTATTCTAATGCCACTCTTTGCTGTATTTGATCTCAAGAATTTAGTGAGTATTGGTTTCCTACTCATAGGAGTTGCACTTCTCTGGCTTAACCAGGGATTAAAATTTTATGAGAAAGCTAGAAAGCAGGTAAAATAAAGCTCGTTTTAAGCGGATCAGTCCACTCCGGTGGATTGATTAACTGATCAAGCAGTTTTCTCTGTCCAGCGATTGCCAGCAGGAATGAATCAAACGCACGCGGATTCTTAACGAGTATATCAAGATCGTGATCATAGATAAAAATATTAAGCTTACTCTCTATCTTTTTAATAATATCAAGTCTCGCCTCAACACCTAACTCAAGATCTGAAAGATTTACAATATTCTTAACAAGTAAAACTTTTGACCTAATCAATTCAATTAGTATCAAGTTTACATTTGCTTCATGCATGGAAAGATTTTTAGGGAAGTGCCTCTTCATATAGGAGAATCTTGAAACCACCATAAGAGAAGTATTTCCAAAAGAATCAAAGGTTGTCTTAAATAATTTTAATAATTGATCGTGGTAGAAACACCAAATCCAAAAATCGAGAGGTCTGTTCCAATACGGAAGAAAACCTTTCTTAAGCCTTCTTTTAAAAGATCGCGAAAGAAGATGCTCAACTGGCCATTTATCAAAAATATCACGAGAATAATCAAAGAGGTCATCGATATTTCGATCTCTTTCGTAGCCTTTTGGATGCTTCTCTAAAAGCTCCATGTCTTTATCAAGAATATCTTGTGCTTGATTTCTTACATACTCAACTTCAGGAACAGGGCATTTTGAAATTCCAGGGCATTCGAGCTCGCAATCATAACAAGCTGGTCTTGTGAGTGGAAAATCGATAACAAGATTACGAATTTCAAATTTATCAATCCAAGACCTAATAGCATCATCACCATCTTTGACTTCATCATCATCTTGAACTTGTAAGACGGACTTTAGAAACCAGCGATTGCTTTCTTCAAAGTGGTCAAGTAGGCAGAAGTAAAAGTTATCCTTTCTTCCACCCTTCATGCTGAGTCCTGCTACTCGATTTTCTACCAAATCATCGTCCTAAATTACGTTACTAAGTTTAAAATCTAATACTTTCATCGAAGCCTTAAGGGCTTCTTCTTTTATTTTATCATGAACTCCGGCCTTATGGACAATAATAAAGCAACCACCACCCCCTGCACCACACATTTTCATGCCATCTGCAAGATTTTGTGAGTTTAGCTCAGCGAAAAATGATCTAATTTCCTTCGTTACAATATTTTCAAATAAGCTTTCTCTAACTTTTCCTTCTTTAGAAATTAGTTCAAGTAGATCTTCAAAACGAGATTCCCCAATTGCGTTATAGGCTTCTCTAGAAAGTCTTGCAATCTCTGTTAGTCCCTCACGAACACCATTTTTCTTATCAAAGAAATCTTTATAAACTTCCCAGTTATTAATTGCTGAAAGTCTAAGAGCGCCAGAATAAATAAGAGTGATGCGCTCCTCGAGAAATTCCTTTAATTCTTCACTAAAGAGTTGCTCAACTCTAATTTTTGAATTTGTCGGAACGAGGGCTAAAACACCACCAAAGAGAGCCGGATAATAATCTTGATAACCACAAGGACCCATATTGAGAATTTTTGATTCTATATTTTGAACAACATTAATCGCTTTTAAGCGATCGAAGTCTTGATCAAGGTACTTGGCCAGTGCCTTATATAAAGTCACACCCATCGATGAAGAACCTCCAAGACCTGCTCCTGGAGGAGAGCCTGACTCAAGAGTCACTTTTGCGTTCTTTGTTAATTTAAAATGTGCAAGAATCTGGCATACGAAACTTAGAGCACCAAAATGATCTCCATCAAAGTTTTCAATCGTAAAATCAGATGAATTAAACTTGGTCACAGAGTTGTAGTCTTTTGATTCGATTATAATACCATCAAAATCAACTTCTTCGACTTCAACTTTTGCTTTAAGAGATGTTGCGATATTTAATGTCACTGTATCTCTTAAGATTTGATTTATTGGAACAAGATCAATCGTTCCCCCCAGTAAGTCTACTCTCACTGAGCCCTCAACATTAACTCTCACCGTACACTCCAATATATGGTAACTCCCGATAGCGCCCATCAAAGTCTAGTCCGTAACCAATAACAAACTTATCCTCGATCTCAAAACCAAGATAATCAATTTGGTTTTCATGAATTGTTCGAGCTGGCTTATGAAGAAGTGTGCATAGTTTTAAGGATTTTGGATCACGACTCAAAAGATTTTTTTGTAATTCTTTAATCGTTAATCCTGTATCCACGATATCTTCAACAACGATCACATTCTTATTTTTGATATCGACTTTTATATCTTTAAGTATTTTAAGATTTCCTGTGCTCTGAGTTCCCTCATAGCTTGAGGCTGCAATAAAATCGAGATAAACAGGAGATTTAATCTCTCTAATTAAATCGGCAACGAACATGAATGCACCATTTAATACACCAATGACGATCACCTCTTCACCAGCGAAATCTTGATCAATTTTCTTTGCGAGCTCTTTTACTCGATTAGCAATTTGTTCTTGTGAAATAAAGACTTTGTGAGACATAAATTCCTCGCTTTAAATGAATATGCGAAAAAATTGTAACACAGAAAGAGATGAGAATGGAGAGAATTAACTTATTCTCTCCGTTATAAATTGGTTAGCCTTCTGTTGCGATTTCAGCCTGTCCATTTTCATTAATTCTCTTTAATCCTCCAAGCGAAATTGAAAATGCGAGAACATCTTCTTCTTCACCAAAGTAATCAAAGTGCGAACGACATCTGGCTTCATACATATCTGACTCACCAACTAGAACTTGATCCTTATTCTTCGTTGGTTTTCTAAAACTCTTTGTTGCAGGAGCACCACAAACTGTACAGATCGCCTGGATCTTCATGACATCATCTGCAATACATAGAAGCTGTGGCATTGGTCCAAACGGTTCACCTCGTGAGTCCTGATCAAGACCTGCGCAAATCACACGGATTCCTCGACGCGCCAATTTTTGTACAACTTTAGTGATTGTCGCATCAAAGAACTGAACTTCATCAATTGCGACAATTCTTGTCGAATCAAAAACTTTCTGAAGGATATCTAGAGCATCTTTAACAGGTGTCGCTTCAATGGCCTGTGACGAGTGTGAAACAACGTCAGTGGCATGGTAGCGATCATCAATCGATGGCTTAAAGATCTGTACCTTTTGACGAGCAATTTGTGCTCTTTTAACTCTACGAATCAACTCTTCAGTTTTTCCTGAAAACATCGGTCCGCATACGACTTCAATTCCGCCGCTCATGTGCATGTGGTTTCCTAAGTAGGACATCTCGAACTCCTTTCGCTAATGTCAGTAATGTCTCAAATAATAGTGTTTTTTTGTGTGTATTGTGTAAGTTCTATTAAAACATTTTTTCTTAAAACCGTCAGGCCGGCCGCGCCCTGGGTCATTCCATTTTGCTTTAAATTTCGGTAAGATGGCAATACTTACAAAATCTGACAAAGTTATTTTAAAGGACATAAATCATGAAAAAACCTCTGGCCCCAAAACATCCAATAGAAATTATTCAACACGGTCATAAGAGAGTTGATAATTACGCCTGGCTACGTGATGAAAATTGGAAACAATTCATTGATGGAGATTTAAATTTTAAAAATCCTGAAGTTAAGAAGTATATCGATGAAGAAAATGACTACACAAAAGAAGCAACTAAGCACTTAGAAAAATTTCAAGAAAATATGTATGCCGAAATTCTTGGAAGAATAAACGAAGACGACAAAACATTTCCAGTTCCAAAAGGAGATTACTTCTATTACACGATTACTGTGAAAGGAGAGGATTATCCTCGACACTGTCGTAAGAAAGGAAGTCTTGATGCTGCACAAGAAGTCTATTTTGATACTAATGTAGAAGCAAAAGAGCATGAACTCTATATTCTAAAAGGTCGAAGAATTAACGACGCCAATACTTACCTTGCCTACGCATTTAATACTTCGGGCTCAATGGAAGCAACGATCAAAATCCGTAATCTTGAAACAGGAAAAGACTTTGATTATCAAGTTGAAAACTCAAATGGTTCCTATATGTGGGTAAGTGACACCGAAGTCTACTATATTGAGCGCGATGAATTTTCTCGCGGAGGAAAAGTTTATTCTTTCAATATTTTTGATGGTCCAGCTAAGAAAAAATTAATTTTCACCAAACCAAGAGAGTACAGCAATATGTTCATGAGCATGGGTCTCACGAGTGACAAAGAGTACGCTATTCTAAATCTAGCAAGTGGTGCTTCGAGTGCCGTTTACTATCATTCAATAAAAAGTGAAGTTAAAGATTTTAAAATTTTTGTGACCGGTGATAATGATATTAATTACGATCTCGATCATTGGGATGGAAATTTCTATATCAGTACCAACAAAGGTAATGCTCAAAACTTTCAAATTTATAAAGTCGAGGCAGATCATGATAAAATAACAGACTTAAGAAATTGGGAAGTATTTATCAAAGAAAGCCCATCTCTCTATATTACTGACTTCGATATCTATGCAGGAAAAATTGTTATCGAGGCCAACAATACAACGACTGCCATCCCTGAACTTTTAATTGTTGATATTAAAACAAAAGAGGAAAAGAAAGTTCAATTCCAAGACGAAGTTTATCACTTAAGTTTATTTGGTTCTTATGACCACAATAGCGAAGTCTTAAGATTATATTATCAATCCCCTGTTCAACCATCTCAAGATATTGATTTAAATATTACGACTTTAGAAATGAAGGTTCTTGATACGGATATCATTCCAAATTACGATCCTTCTCTTTATAAAGTGAGAAGAGACTATGCTCCTTCTCATGACGGTGAATTAATTCCTTTAACAATTATCACTAAGAAAGACTTCGTTGAAGATGGAAGTGCTCCGGCCCACGTCTATGCGTATGGCTCATATGGTTTAGGAATGCCTGTTGGCTTCTCTTCTAACTTCTATCCTCTTGTAGATCGCGGGTTTAGCTATGTTGTCGCTCATATTAGAGGTGGTGATGAAAAAGGCAATGACTGGTATTTAAAAGGAAAGATGCACCATAAACTCAACACTTTTAAAGACTATATCAGCTCATGTGAACACCTTATTAAAACGGGATACACTTCAAAAGGCATGATTGCCGCTAACGGAGGAAGCGCCGGAGGACTTTTAATGGGCGCTGTCTCTAATATGAGACCTGACCTCTTTAAGTGTGTCATCGCAGATGTTGCCTTTGTTGATATGATTAATACGATCTCTGATGAAACTCTTCCACTAACTCCACCAGAATGGGAGGAATGGGGAAATCCAATAAAGTCCAAAGAAGATTTTGAATATATGATGTCATACTCTCCTTACGACAATGTTACGGCCCAAGATTATCCTCATACGCTCTACAATTCTGGCATTGCTGATGAACAAGTTACTTACTGGGAACCGACAAAAATGGTAGCAAAACTTAGAGAACTAAAAACAGATGATAATCTTCTACTTCTTAAAATGAAAATGAATGCCGGACATGCCGGCGCATCAAAGAGATATGAATGGATTGAAGATAAAGCGTTTAATTATAGCTTTATTTTAAATTGCTTTGGAATGTTAAAGTAGTGACGCCTCTATGGCGTCATTCTTCTCTCTAATAAGTTGATCATAAATTCTTTTGCCTGATCATCAGTGTATTCAACACCTTTTCTCTTTTCACTATTCATTGACCAGCGACAAAGATTTTTCCCAAGCTCAGAGACTTCACTGATATAGAACTCACTATTTAAATAGACAGATCCACCACTTCCCATTTTACAAAAATCATAGCTATTAACATTCTTAAATAAGTTTGTAATAAGATCTCGTACAGCTTGTTTTCTTATGTTTTTCTTATCTAAAAGCTTCGCAAGCTTTTTTGATGTTAAATTTAATGGAGCAGAAAACTTATTAAAACCATGGCGATAAATACATCGATTTAATTTGTCGAAATTTAGAGATACCGAAGCCTTCACAAATTCCTCGACACAGTTTTGTTTTATAGACATATAATTTATCATGTCAAAGTTAATATCATTTTCAAAAGATTCTACACCTTTATTACAAAGTAAATTACTATACTCTACATCTGCAAAAATATACTTTTTGATAAAGTTATACTTATCCATCGCCTTAGCTTTTAAGACTTCTGGGTTAAGTATATATGTTGTAAATGACTCAGCAAAATCTTCTGCGGGATTAGACTTCGCATAGCTGGACACAAAATTACCAATATAGTAAGGATGAGTTGCACTATACATTGATAGAAATTGACTCTTGTCCCACTTCCATTCAGATAGTTCGGCCCACTTACTTGAGGCATCAATTCCACTTGATATAATGCCATTTTTTTCTTCATAAACAAGATCAGCAACCACATGACCAATCTCATGAATCACAGTATAGATTTGATCTCCTTCATGTGTATCAGACCACAGCTTAAAGAAATTAATCGAAGCATTTGCAAGGGTATTTCCTTTATAATAATTAGATTTCTTTGCATCATATCCAAACTTTAAAGACTTAAGTGATTCTTCTGGTAATAATTGAACCGCTTTAAGAAGAGCGATAAGCTCCTTCTTCGAATATTTTGTTAGTTTTGAGAATCGATCCAGATCCCCAGATTTGTAATTTGAGTATGGAGATAAATCAAGATTGAATTTATCGAGGATATAAAGATAATAAACTCCAACTCCCTCACCGAAAGCTTTATCAGCAAGACAAAATGAATCTTCACAACTTAAATATTCCTGATCTTTAAAAACTTCAGAAAAATTGATTTTTCGATCCCCATCTTTACGGGCCAGCAGTCTTGTAAGTAACATCACAAGACCCGAACGTGGCTTTTCTATTTTAATATCATAAAACTCGATAGGATAATTACTTTCAGGATACTTCGCCTCAAGCTCCTTCTTTAAGTAGTCGCTCTCCAGAGACTCCGAGCTCATACAAGCTCTCACTGTACGGTTAACGCTCTCGTCTGACATGTCCAATGCACTTGTATAGAAATTAAACAAAAGTGATAGAAGTAGACAGTTTAGAGTGCAAACTCTCCTAGAATTAAGCATTTATAGCTCCCAAAGTTATAGTTAACTAGATTAGAAGCAATTCTTATGCCATTTAAAATCTAAACTGCTCCAGTTAAATGGGGAAAGGTATTGTTATGATTTAGCTGTATATTAAGTGAAATAGCAGCATTAAACGTAAAAATTCCAATTTAAATTGGGCCGCCAGAAATGCGATGAGTAAACGATACGAAATAAGAAGGCAATGGTTAGAATTTATCCCCATTTTACTGGAGCAGTTTAACTAAATTTCCAGATAAACCTTCAAGGGAGTTCGCTTAAGCTTCTTTGCGAAGCCTAGAACTTCTGTGGTTGTAGAAACTCCAGAGTAAAACTGGACACCTTTCTTTTGCCAGTGGGAGAAGGCCTGCTTATAAAGAAGTTTAGAAATTCCAAGACCCTGATAGTCTGGATGAACTGCGACTGTCATAATAAAACCAAGTTTGATTTTATTTTCGGCAATCCCAACTGTTCCGACAATCACTCCATCAGATGTAATCATGTAGTAGGCTTTTCGCTTGATCATATTTTGATAAAGTTGTCGTACCATTTTCTTCGAAATATGCCCGACTCGACTTGTTAAGCTTGCGCGGTGAGCGAGATATTCAAGATTAACAAGTTCCTCAATATCTTCTTCAGTTGGTCTCTTGATTTTATAATTTGCATTTTCTATATTGGAGACGGCCTTAATCCCGTCAGAGACTTTCGCGTAGAGAACGTTTCCGATATTCTTTGCTCCACACTTTTCGAGTGCATGATGCAAATTTCCACCATAGTCTACATAGAAATGGCTATTTTTGATTCTTCGATCAAAAGACTTAACTTTTTCAATTATTTTTTTAACTTCGTTTTTCTTCAGCTCGGTATCACATTTAAAATCTACACCAATAATTTTTTTACCTATATCTGATTCACGAGCAATAGAATAAATGAGACCTGTTTTTGAGTCCGAGACTAACTTGACATTACTTTCATCCAGCTCTTTTTCCAGATACGCTGGAAGATTTTTAAATTTATTTTTTTTCAAGTATTTATAAATAGGTGCTTGCTTGACGAGTTTATTCATAAATTAAATCAGATTTATCACAAGCATCGTATACATTGCGATAAAGAGCATGAAGATTGCAACAAAGAGTAGTGGTGAAAAAACCACAATTACGGACTGAATCGTCGTAAATCTTAGGTTGTGTTTTACTCCAAAGAAAATATAGAGGACAGAGGAAATTTGCTTTAAGAGTTTACCAAAAACAGGGATAATCAAAAAGAAATTACCAACAAGAGAGTTATTAACGACATCATCAAGAGCTGTTTCATCAATATCTTTATCAAAGATACTTCCAAAGAAAGAGATAATGATTCTCCAAAACTTTACATAGACCCAGGCCGTTAGAGGAAAGAAAACAACTTCAAAGAGAAGTCCCATTAACATAATTTTCTTTTGAAAAAGTGAAGATAAATTTATTCCAGGAAAATAACCACTTTCAATGAGTGACTCAGATAATTGAAGTCCTAGATGGAGAAAAACGAGTGAGTATATCGCTGACACAAAAACAAAAAGCCACGAAGTTAATGCATAGGAAACGAAATCAAGATTGAATTTCTCTTTGAATTGATCATCAACAAGCGCAAAAAGTCTTCCCTTTTTCATCCTCTCAAGTTCCGTACGTCTCGTATAGATAGCTTGATGATTTCTTACTGGATGTAAAAGACAGTCAATGTAGTTGTAAATGATTTCATTCATAATGATATTTTACTGTATTTTGTCTAAGAATTGGTAAATAAGATGTAATTTTTCATCAAGAATTTCTACCCCATCACTTCCTTCTCTGACTAAAAAGCTCTGATTCTTAAAAGCTAATTTATAAGTATATAAAAAGTCATTTGCAATCTGCTCTCTAACAACATGAGCTTCCTTCTTTAGTAAATCACTCCACTTACTTGCAACACTTATGCGCCCTTTAAATAACTCAGTTCCAGCATCATTATAAACTGTAAATGATTCATCATTGGCCACATTTAGTTTTCTATTCCAAAAAAATTGTAGCGGAACGAATACAGATCTGAAGATTTCAGCGTTAAGGAAGTAAACTTGATTTTCTTTTTCTAAGAAATATCCATTCTCTCCACCATACTTTCGATAAAGAGTTAATAAAGCTTCACCAAGCTTAATCTCTCCAATTTTATCGTTCAATTCAAACTTTTTTAAGATTACTTTCTTCGCTTTAAACTTCTTTATTGTCTCAATAATTTTTTCAAAATTATCTTTTTGGTAACTCACTCCTTTAAAAGCTTCAGGAATAGTTTTCAGCTCAACAAAATTTACGACAAACTTTGGATTTCGAAAGGAGTCAATTGTCATTTCTCCTTCAAAGGTTCCCGTAAAAGGATTTAGATTATAAAAGAAGTCGTCACTAAGAGAGAAAATTGATCTCACTTGATCATAAGGGCCACTACTGCGATAGGCATCACCATTTGTACTTGTAGATAAACTTTCAGTATATCCATTTTCATACTTGGCAACTGCCCACTTTGAACTACCTTGCTTTAAATTTGAAACTTTCAAGTAAAAAGAACTATTAAACTGTAATTTCTCACCTATCTGAATTTCGAGTTCTCCACTTGTGAAGAGAAAATGAATTTTTTCTTTTAGTGTCGAAGTCTCGATAAAGCTGACTTCTTTTTTACTCAAAATTCTTTGAATTTTAATATTTTGTAACTGCTCAAGAAAGAAAGAAATTTGATTTTTTGAAACTTCGATCCCTGAGGGGGAAATAAATTTATCATTTTCACTTCGAATATTAAAATTAGCACCACTTAACTCGCGTAGAGTTCCCATCTCTTTTTGAGAGAATAACTCTTCTCTTTTTTGTTCTTCTTGGTATTCATCCCTCGTCTTAGTTTCTTCAAAGATGTAGACAAAACCAATTAAGAAAATAATTGTGATAAATAGATATGAATTTTTCAATTAACTTAAGCTCCTTCGACGATACTGAATAAAAGCAAGTCCCAGCATTAGCAGGGGTAAAATAACGACAGAAAAGTACAGGATAACTTGTTTTTGAAGGTCTGAGATGAATACAGGTTTCTCAGGTAAAGCAGCTGCTTGAACCGATGTCAACTGATCCTCTCCAGATGCCCAGTAAAACAGATTTAGAATATAACGATAATTTGACTGAAATTGGTAGAATTTATTTGCAACTAATGTTGAATTCCCAAGTCCTATTAATCTTGGTTTTTCATTTTCCACGAGAGCTGCCGCCATATCAATAGGTCCAAGTACATCTTTTTCATCATATTTAAGATTTTCCGAAACAAGCTCTAAAATTGACTTCTCTGCCCAGCTATCATTTGAACTTGTGGCCAATGGGAAATAATTTTTTTCTTGTTTTAAATCTTTTAGTGTCACTGATGAAGAAATTGGAAAGAAAACCTGTCCAGTGATATCAGTATTAATATTGAGGTCGTCAAACTTTCTAATAATTGGAGCACTACCACGTGAACCATTGAGGTTGAATTTCGAGTCGATGACAATGTCATTTGCAATAGAGAGACCCAAGTCTTCAATATAGGATCTAAGCTTGATAATCTTATCACCATTTAACATTGGGGAAAAACCAACAAGTAGGACCCCCCCATTGTCGTAATATTTTCTAACTTTTTCTAACTCGGAATCCATAAGGTCAGACATCGGAGAGAGAATTGAAAAAACATTACACTGCCTTGGTATTTCATTGGCAGCAAGCAGATTAATAATATTTAGCTTGAATGAGGATTCTTTTAAAACATGAAGAAAACCTGTGTAGCCAACATCAGTCGTATCTTCAAACCCCTTCATATAAGAAAAGCAAAGAATTGGATCTCTTTCTCGTTGGATACTAATTAGACCATTTGTAATATTGAGTTCTCTAATTTCTGTGACAAGAACTTTCTTATCTTTAAGAGGTGCTTCAATTACAATCGTTGGTGATTTTACAATTTGATACTTTGAAACTAAATCACTTCTAACTTCAGGGTCGATATAATCAATTGAAAACGAGGTACTTTCATTCTTGTAAAACTCTAAAAGAGCCCTGATACTGTCACGATGCTCTTTGCTTGAAAATATTTTAAACTCAATTTTTTCAGATACATTACTTATAACATTTCGAGATTGATCGGTAAGTGAATTTAGTTTCCGTGCTCCAATATCCCACACAAAAGATCTTTTTACGGCAATATAATTAACAAGGGCTAAAACAATGAATAAGAGAAAGAAACCAATAACATTACTAGCTAAAGTCTTCCCATATTTTGATTGCATAAGTGCTGTAACTTGTTTCCTCTTCATCAAACATAGACCTAGCGTTCCAAGAATTGCCAATATTAATGGAGTGAGACATAGAACTGGATTCTCTGGCATCGTTACAACAAGAAAAACTCCAACAAGATATGAAAGGCCAACAATTAAACCTAATATTTGAAAGTTATATTTTTTCATTACTTTCTTACTCCTAGAATTCGAATACTCACATATGAGAAATAAGTAACAAATGAAATGATATAGATGACGTCAAAAGAAGCAATAGCACCTCTTGCAAAATAGACAATATGTTGCCCGATACTCATATACCTAAGTAGCTGACTGAAGATATCACTTGTTACCACTGTCCCCGTAGTGAATAGAATAAAGAATGAAATTAAGATCACGAAACTTAAAATAATTGCAACTACGTAACTTCGAGTTAAGACCGATGCAAACATTCCTACACTGAGATAGCACAGAAGCAGGCCAAAGATTCCAAGATAATTTGTCAGTAGCATCATCCAATCTTCAAACCCAGAGAAAGACAAAATGATTGGAAAGACAATCGTTGGGGCGATAATGAATATTCCCTTCACTATTGCTGAAATAAACTTACCAAGAAAAATTTGTGTCGAAGAGAGATTGGATAGCATCAGTAAATCGAGTGTATGCTCCTGCTTTTCTTTAACAAATGCTCCCATGGTTAGAATTGGTGCATAGAAGACAAGAAGAAAATTTATTGAAGAGAATGTTGGTGCGAGAATATTATCAACAACTGTTCTATTTGTTAACTCAGCCGTTTGAAGTAAATTATTATAGAAAACACCACCGATAACAAATGAAAAAGTCGCGACAAAGATGTACATCGACGGAGAACTCAGCCATCCCTTAATTTCTTTCTTACTTAGTATTAATATACCTTGTGATAACTTCATTAATTACTCTCCGAAGTGACTGATTGAAATATTTCTTCGAGATCCATTTTCTTTTCATTTTGAGAGAGGACAACCACTTGCTTTTCAAAGAAAAACTTTGCCACCACTGATTTTAATTCCATCTTAGTTATTGATGTAACTTCATAGGTCTTATTTTCTAACTTATTAAAACTTAACTTGTGAAGGTGGCAGAGTTCTTTAACAATCACATCATTTTCTTCAAGAAGTTCTATTTGTATTTTCTCACCATGCTTTAGACCGGCTTCAATCTCATCAAGGCTACCATTTTTTACAATGACACCATTATTGATAATAGAAATCTTATTACACATTTGAGATAAATCATGAAGCTGATGGCTTGAAATCAGAATTGTATGATTCTTTGAAAGATCCTTTATCAGCTCTTTCATCTGAATGATAGCATGAGGATCTAGTCCAACAAGTGGTTCATCGAGAACAAGTAATTTCGGGTTATGACAGATGGCCTGCGCAAGAGCAACTCTCTGCTTATAGCCTTTAGAGAGTTTACCAATTGTTTTATTTTCAAATTCCCTAAGGCCCATTCGATCAATAATATCTTCTAACAATTCAGTATCATGACAATTATAAATATCCTGAACAAACTTTAAATAGGCCTTAACATTCATTTCTAAGTAAAGAGGTGGATGCTCTGGAAGGTAGCCAATTTTTAAGTCTTCGCTTTTTCTAATCTCACCTGCATCTAAGAAATTTAGACCCAATAATATATTCATTAACGTTGATTTCCCTGCACCATT
>CAZQJK010000013.1:13204-64090 GCA_964593545.1 uncultured Bacteriovorax sp.
CTCTTCAATCTTAAAATTTATGCCTTGAAGTACTTTCTTATCAGGATAAGATTTTTCAATATCCGAGAATTCCACTATAGTATTCATCTATAATCCTTATAAAATTTAAATACTTTAAAATCCTACCAAAAAATGAAACAATTAGAAAAGTTCCAAAATTAATTACCGATAAGAATAGTCATGAGTAATGCAGTAAAAAGATTTTTAGATTTGACCTCTACGGCCAATAAAATTGTTATAACGACACATATCCATCCCGATGCTGATGGTATAGGCAGTGAAATAGCTCTTTGCATGGCACTAAAGAAACTTGGTAAAGATGTTATTTGTGTAAATGAAGAACCTTTATTCGATAGATATAAGTACCTTGATCCTGAAGATGTTGTTCGCTCATATGACGAGGTTAAAGATACAATTGGAAAAATAGACTTATTCATTGTTACAGATACAAATTCCCTTCCTCGTATCGGGAAAAATGTTCAAGAATTTGTGATGAAATCTCAAGAGTTACTCTTTATCGATCATCATCCATGCCCAAAAGAACTTTCTGCAATTCATTGCATTGATTCAAAGAAAGCTGCCACAGGTGAACTTGTTGGAGAGCTTATCACAGCTCTTGGAATCAAGTTTGATAAGGCAATGGCGCTTGCACTATACACATCAATTATTATCGATACAAGCAGCTTTAGATACCCTACAGTAACGGGAAATACTCATCGAGTTATCGCAGACCTACTCGACTCTGGTGTCAATCCTCCACAAGCTTATAATATGATCAATGGAACAAAGAAAGTTCCTTATATGAAGTTACTCGGTACGGTTTTAACTTCTGCTCAAACAACTGATGATGAATCGATTGCTTGGATTTCTTTAACTGAAGATCAATTAGATAAGTATAAGAGTGATGCAGAAGATACACATGGTTTTATTAACCATCTCTTAATTCTCGATAATATTAAAGTCGCCTGTATGTTTAGACAGATTGGCGATAAGGTAAAAGTATCTTTTCGCTCTGCGATCTCTTCTGTTGATGTTGGGATAATGGCACAGGCCCTTGGTGGCGGTGGTCATAATCATTCAGCTGCAACAATTATTGATGGAACTCTTGAAAAAGTAATCCCTCACACGATTAAAAAAGTTGAAGCTATGCTTAGTGATGATGAGTGATAGATAAGTTATTTATTTAAAATTTGAGCTAGTGCTTCTTTCTCTTTCTGTGAAAATGCAAAACCACCAGTCTTTAATAATGCCTTTAGCTTTTCTTGAACATTTGGATCATTAGGATTGTTCTTATCAACATCGCTTTTTAAAAGCATTGATTTTTTATCCTCACCAACTTCTTCTTTTTTCTCAGGTTTTAAAATTGCTGATTTTCTTTCAACAACAAGATCATCAGGCATCGCCGTAACAAAGTCATCTTTAGGAGCTTGCTTTTTCGCAGTCAAAGCGGTCTCTTTTTCTTCATTTCTTCTCGCTAACTTTGCACGGATATCACTAGCAGAGAGGTCATTTGGTTTTTCTTTTTTTACAATAGGCCTATCATCTGTTCCAACTGGATTGAACTCACGCTCATTCTTTATAGAAGGCTTTGCTACCGATTGTCGTTGAACTGGTGCTCTATTTAATATTCTCATCGAAAAACTCCTACTCTTATTTTATCAGGAATCATTTTCTCTTTGAAGTACCGGCAAGCCCATCCCTACGGGACTTTAGGATGTTATCTTCCTAATGGCTTGCAGGATGGGCACTTCTAAAAAATTGATAGTTCAGGATTTGTACTTTTTAAAATCTTATTTATTAAATAAGTTAATCGATATAACACTCTGATTTTATGGTAATCAGAAGACCTTTTTCAAAGAATTCATTCAAAATTGACAATTTTAATCAAGAACCCTATTGTTCATATTTTCAAATTTGTCATAATCCATACAACAAAAACGAGAAGAGATAACCCGTGATCTTGCTGTCCGTTAGTTGAAATGTTGTACGTTAATCGAATTAGATCAGGGCCTTCAAGAGAAACAACGTTTCTTTTGAGGTTAATCATGAACACAATTACTTTAAGAAACTCAGTTAAGAAAACAAAACTTTCACTCCTAGCTATGGTGACTACATTTTCACTTGTATTTACTTCATGTGGTAGTGGAACAAGCTCGAAGAACTTAGACATTCCTGGACTCAATGGTCCCAAAGTTAATTTAGTTGGAGACAATATTTTAATCGATGTTGTCTTTGAAAATATCTCTGTTGAAGGTGGAGCAAGGTATGCAATTCCTAAGTATCCAAACTCTTATATTGAAGTCGCTCCGGATTTAGAAAGTAATGGTACTCTAATGGCTTTCTCCGTATCACTTGATGATATCTTTGGCGACAATGTTAAGCAGTTAGACCCACTTACTCTACCAGGGGGAAGAGCGATACCAGGTGTTTCAGAAGGTGCACTACCAGCAGTCGCGTTTAGTATTGAGAAATTTAAAAACATGGCATTCTATATCGGACCAAAAGTATTTGGTATTTGGATCCCTCTTAAAAAGCTTGGGATGAATGGTGCAATGTTAACAACAAGATTTTATACAGGTTCGACTCGTGTTGGTAACTTATCTCTTGTAGGTGAAGATGCTAATGGTGAGAATGCAGGTATATTCTTAGCTCTATCAGTAAGTTCAAGTCAAAAGAAATCACTTGAAAGAATTGCTGATAAAAACTAATACAAAATAATTAACGATGCAAGTACTGGCTCCCTTTGAAAGGGGGCCTTTACTTTTTTCCTGACCCTTTTCCTCAAGTCCTTTTTTCTATTTATCTATAAAGCACGAGTTCATTTATCCGAAGAGTAGTCAAAGTTCGGAATATTCCAAACAAGTGAGGTAGATAATGGTAAATGTATTGAAGAAGAGATCGTTAGGTTTTCTAACGTTAGTTAGTTTACTGTTTGTTTCTGTATCATGCGGAGATAGCGGTAATGTAAGTATTCCAGGTGTTCAAGGACCAAACGTTAGTTTATTAGAAGATAATCTAATTGTTTCGATGGTACTTGAAGACGTAGAAATTATGGCAGGGGCAACTTATAAAGTTCCAAAGTACAAGAAGTCATTTCTTGGACTTAATCCAAACCTAGAGGGTGTAGGTTCGGTATTAACTTTTACAGTTTCTCTTGATGATGTTTTTTCTGCTGATGTAAAAGAACTAGATCCAAAAACTCTTCCTGGTGGAAGAATGATTCCAGGTGTAGCTTCAGGAGCACTTCCAGCTGTTGCATTTTCTGTAGATTCACTTAAGAATATGGCATTCTATGTAGGGCCAAGTATTTTTGGAGTATGGGTACCACTTCCAAAACTTGAACTTTATGGATTTGCTTGGACTAAAGCTTTCAATGTTGGTGATAAAAGAGTTGGAAACGTTACTCTTTTTGGTAAAGACGAAGAAGGTAATAACTCAGGATTTTTCTTAGGATTATCTGTTAAGAGTGCATACGAAAAAAGATTAAAAAGTTTATCTAAAAAGTTCTAAAAAATATTGGCGTCAATTTTAAATTGGCGCCTCTAATACCCAAATCTGCCATTTAAATTTTGTCTTTTCACTATTATCTAATTTGATTTTTACTGCTTCTTCAATCTTATCCACATCATTAATCACATAGAACTGCTCCCCAAGGACAGCAATAATATTATAAATACCTTGATGTAGATTGTGATCAATAAGATATCTTAGGAATAAGTAACTAAGTGGACTTGCTTTACTACCTAGCTTATCAATTTTCTTCATATCAGTTAGGGCCTTTCTTGTTTGATATGCTCGTAGTGGGCCATTAAACGTTTTAAGAATTTTCTTTGAATATTTATAATCCGACTTCATTTTAGTCATATTAACTTCAACTAATTTCTTATCTTGTCTAAACTTCGTTACCGCATCCTGAAAAGCCGAAAGAACAACTTTTGGAGCCTCTTTTTTAATAACTGGTCTAGCAACTGGCTTAGCGATTGATATTCTAATTGGCTTTGGTTCAACTTTCTTTACTATTGATACAACCTTAGGCTCTTCAACTTTCTTAGCAACCACCACTGGTTCGACTTTCTTCTCTTCAACGATCGCAACACCAAGATCATCAAATTCTCTAAGAGCTCCATACCAAAAAATCCCTTCGCTTAGCTTATTCAAAGAATTAGACTCTTCCTTCAAAATTTTCTTAGAAGCATCATCAATGCTTTCCTTAAGCTTATTAAGCACAATGAAACGATCCATGCAGGCCTTCCCGCTTCCGATTTGATTAATTACTTTGAAAGCACTTGTCTCTTCAAGAAAGTCATGAATTTCATTGATATTACTAATCCCATAGTAAGTGTCATTCTCATTACAGAGTGTATTGATTTCATTCTTCACAAAACGACATGCGCGCATAAAGGACTGTTCCATATCATCATCAGAAAAATAATCCTTAACGATCCCAACAGCTTTCCCTTGGTATTTCTCAAGTAAATCATAACTCGACTTTTTTCTTAGTAATGGATACTTCCCCCAGTCGATAACATCAGGAAAAAATTCTTCTGATCTTTTAACAAACTTCTTCATGTCTAAAGTATTTGGCTTACAACTTTTGAAGACACTATCGTAATCGAGAGAACACTTTTCCTCCGCCTCATTTATTTGATACAAAGAGATGTGGAGTTTTCTAAGGAACTCATAGTTTAGAGAAATACTAACTAAGCGATGAAGATAATGTAGATATTCAGCTGACTCAACAAAGTCCAAAGAAGAGCAAGTAAAGCCTGGCTCAATATAATTTTTTATATAACTATCAAGATCGATAAGCTCTTCTGATATTTGATTTGAAATAAAAGTATCTTCATACTTATCATCCAAAAACTTAACTTCCCCAAGTCGATAGTTAATATCTAAAGACGGATCTAATGGACCAAAATATTCAGCAAAATCTCTTTCCCCAGTCCAATAGACTGTCGTATCATTTGCTTTCGCTTGAAATGAAAATATAAATATCAATAAAATTAAATACTTCAATATTACCTCTTGGGTCTATTTTACCCAAAGAAGGCTCAATGTTGGTACATAGGTAATTATGGCCAGAGCAATGAGAAGAAGAATAAGAAAAGGAAATGATGCACGGTAAAGTTCGGTGACATCCTTATTAAATCGAATAGAGCTTATGAAGAGATTAATTCCCACAGGTGGCGTGATATAGCCTATCTCAAGGTTTGTTAGGAAAATAATTGCAAGGTGAATTGGATGGACATCAAACTCCATTGCAATAGGAAGTATTAATGGAACAACAACAATTATTGCACTAAAAATATCCATTAAACTTCCAACAACAAGAAGGAAAATATTTAAAAATAATAGGAAGCTATATTTATTGTCTAAAACTCCCCTCATGACTTCAAAAATTTGCGCTGGAACCTCTTCATCCACTAAGAAATTTGTCAGTCCTAGTGCACAACATAGAATAATAAGAATTGCCCCAACTAGAGTCATCGACTCAACAATTATTTTAGGAATATCCTTATCAATTGAAAGATCTTTGTAATAGAAACACTCAATTATTAAGATATAGAAAGCTGTAAAAGCCGAAGCCTCAGATACTGTTGTGATCCCACCATAAATACCTCCAAGAACAGCGACAGGAAGAAATAATTCTGGCAGTGTGTCTTTAAATGAAACCCACAACTCATGCTTGTTAAACTTCACTCTCTCCTTATTCCATGTTCCATTTTTCATGGCCCAAAGAGAAAGCACGACGATTAACAATATTCCAGGAACAATCCCGGCCTTAAAAAGCTCATCAATATCAACCTTCGCCACTATTCCATAAAGAATAATTGGCAAGCTTGGAGGAAATAGTAATCCTAGCGAACCAGAAGTCGTAATAAATCCCATCGTATATTTTTCACTAAAACCTTCATTTCTAAGAATTGGATAGAGTAAACCACCAAGAGCAACAATCGTAACTCCACTTGCGCCAGTAAAAGCTGTAAAAAAAGAACTCACAATGAGTCCAACAATGGCAATTCCACCAGGTAGCCAGCCAATTAGAGCATCGGCGAATCTTAGAAGCCTCTTCGGAGCTCCCGACTCTGCCATAATATATCCAGCAAAAGTAAAAAGAGGGATCGTCAATAAAGTTGGAGCAGAAGCAAGCCGATAGATTTCGATCGAGACAGCTGATGAATCAATACTATTAATCGAAAATGCGGCGATCGCGGCACCACCGATAACAGCAAATAATGGAACACCAAGCATTGCACATACAAGAACGACAACTCCTAATAGTCCAAAGCTCATTTAGTTTCTCCAGAGTTACTAAAGTCCATGAAATCAAGAATTGCTCTTAGAAACATTAAACTAAAGCCTATGGGAATAATTAAAACAAGAGTTGAAGAATGAATTCCTAAAAAACTTTCTGAACCATATCTTTGTTCAACAGAAAAGAATTCGTAACCAGAATTTGCCAAGAAAAATAGGACAAATATTGTCAGTGCAGTTGAAACTTTTTGAATTAACAATAAGTTTCTTTTCTTTCCTTTGGTTTCGAGAAGTTTATGAAATATTTCAACGGCAATATGCTTACCTGAAGCTGTAGCGAGAGTAGCACCAAGAAAAGCCGTAGCAAAAACCATATGCCTTACAAGAGGTTCAATCCACGAATAAGAAATTCCAAACCATCTTAAACAGACATTGATAACGCTAAGACTCAGCATACTAAACACGAGAAGAACAAGTGCTTTCTTTACAACGCTATCTAATAAATTGGCGATTTTTCTGATTATC
Source organism: uncultured Bacteriovorax sp. (assembly GCA_964593545.1). Classification (GTDB taxonomy): domain Bacteria; phylum Bdellovibrionota; class Bacteriovoracia; order Bacteriovoracales; family Bacteriovoracaceae; genus Halobacteriovorax_A. The sequence goes on from CAZQJK010000013.1 coordinate 19,985, forward strand.
ATATTATAAATTTTCTTCTAACTTCTTTAAAGCTTCCTCACTAAAAAGATTACCTTTTAACTTCTTAATGATTTCTTGTCTAAACATTCTACCCTTATCAATATCAGCAGGTGGGTATTTTATAAATTGTATCCCACCACTTCTCAAAACGCCAAGTGCATCTTTATTGTCGAGATCGTTTGCTGCATTAACATTTTTAACATATTTAGCTGATATCTCATTGACGATTTTCTGGTTTGCTGGAGAGATCTTATTCCAAGTTTTATCATTAATTAAGAATGCGCCGATAGAGAATGAAAGTGGAAAGTCTACAAGATACTTAACTTTAGTATTCCACTGTAAAGAAAGGATCCCAAGGGGTGGAGCATAAGCAGCATCAATAACACCAGTAGAAAGACTTGAAAGAACATCTGTAATAGGAAGAGGTACAGAAATTAGCTTCATTGTATCAATCATTGTCGACACAAGCTTATCTCCTTCCCAAGACCAAATTTTTATTCCACCAAGATCGTTAATTGATTTTGTCTCTTTTCGTGAAACAAAATAAACAATTCCAATTTCAAAAAAGCCTAAATTTTTAAAACCATTTTTTTCAAATTTTGTATTAAAGAATGGAGTCATCTTCTCTACAGTACTCAGGGCTTTTGCTCGATCGTTATAAAACGTAAATGGAAGTTCGATAACTCTTACGTCCCCATTAATTTCACCTAACGTCTTTCCTGTAAATATCCCACCATGAAGTTGACCAACATGAATTTTTCTAAGAACATCTGGCTCATCTCCTTGAGATCCACCGAAGTAAAATTTTATTTTAACTTCCCCCTTAGTTCCATCCTTAATCTCTTTAGCCATCTTTGATAAGTTCTTTGCCCAGCTCGTTCCTTCAGGTGCGAGTACACCGACCTTAATTGTCGAAGCAAAAATAGAAATTGATAAAACACTTAATAATAAAGCTCTTACTTTCATTTAAATTCCTAGATTAGAAAATTGATTTTCTATATTTCTTAATAATGTTCATTCTCTTCGTCGCAATCATATTAAAAACGCTTTCGTAATTCTTTGTCGGCACAGAAATTTCTTCACCTTGCCAGTACTGTCCATTACTCTCTTCTCGGGCCACTTGAGAAATAAAACTTTCCTGCTCTTCATAAATATCTTCTTCGAGCATTGGAATTGCATAAAATTGTACGAAGCTCTCTCTAATCAACCAATTATTTGGCCAGTTTCGAATTGCCCCCTCAAAAATTTCTCTTCCTTTTTGTGGATTTCCTCCAAGCATTCTTGGTCTTCCTGCTTCATATGTTGCGTAGAAAATTTCACATGCTCCATAGTTAAGTTTTGGATCTTTAGAACATGACCAGTCAAACATTGCTTTAGCAACAGGCAGGTAGGAAATAACTTTCATATTAGTTCTTTGTAAATTTACAAGAGAACCCAGAGCTTGACCAAGATACATCACAACTTCGAGGTCTCTCTTCGATGTTCCAAGCCTTGAGTCTAGTTCTTTTGTAAGTTCATCCGGAGAATTTACGTATTGAGAAAGATTGAGTCCTCCAAGATACCTCACACCATAGAACATTGCTTTTGTGTAAGAATTTAAGGCCCTCTTTAAATGAATTGAATTTTCTTTTTCTGCGAGTTGATCTTTAAGAAAATATGTCTCATCAATTGCAAAAGCTTTTGCTGTATGTGCTTTTAAAAGTGTTGCAAGCAAGTCCTTGTTATTCTCATCTTGAGATAAGAAACCTTCGACCATTTTAATATTTCCATACAGTGAATTTTCAAAAAGTTGCCAATCGTTTTCGATTTGCTGATCAAAAGAAGCATCATAAATGATCATTCCGGTTGGAGTAATCGCCGCCTTTTTAACAAGTGAACATGATGATGTTACAAGTGCAAATATGCACAAGAAAAGATAGTGCAAATATTTATTGCCCATTTGTCCCTCTTTATAAAACTATAGAGTCCCTATTCTCTCTTAAAAGTAACGTATTTACAATAACTTGACTTTCGATTCGTGTAATTTTCATCACCTTCAATGACGCATCTTTACAAGAGAGGTAAGTTTTTGATATAATTACTCTATCGCGAGATGCACTAATGTTTAGACCATCAAAGACCGATATGATTTTGTTCTTTTTTATTACAACGGCAAAAGGAGCAGCCATTGACGAAAACAATTGTGTTTGTTTTACAGTCTAGCCCTTAGTTCACAGAGAGCCCCATAAGCACTTCATCGAGTCGCTTGTCTGTTAATTAAGGTCTAAAAAATTTAACCTTAGTTAACAGGAGAAAGAAAATGTCGTCTGAAAATTTATCAACAACAATTAAGAAGGGAATGACTCCTGCGAGCATCGCTTTTAATGTCACTCCAGTACAAACCCTAAGAAAGAGATCAAGCCTAAGACCAAAGAGATCGATTCTTAAAGTTAAATCTTTAAGACCAACGAAAGCTCTTTTAAAGTCTGAAGTTTTTGAAGAAGAGACTAAGGCTTAAAAACCTTATCTCTTCGATCCTGAATTTTTTGAAGGCAACTTTTTGTCGAAGGTTGCCTGTAATTGCTTGAGCGCCTCTTCCCTTACTGCACCTAATTGTTTCACTCTCTCAACATGTAAAAAATCTAAATACTTCTTTCTAGCATTGAAGAGATTGTTGATATAAGTAATTTGAAGTGCCTTTAGCTCACGGTAGCAAAGTTCTTGTTCACTTTTATTTAATTTAAATTCATTATTCTTAGAGACTTCTCCACCAATAATAACAGTTGAAAAATCTCCCTGACAGACACCTTTCTTGTGTTCAACATAGCGATCAATCTCAGCTCTAATATCATTTATTTTCATTTCAAATTCATCGGGCTTCAAGCTAGAAATCGACTCGACTTTCTTGTACATATTTCTTGTATATTCAAAAGTACTTGGCTCCGCTTGGGCCATTGCAAATGTCGATATGAGAATAGGTAATATTATTTTTAAAATCATTAATTTCCAATAATTTTTGTAAATCTAGTTTTATAGTAACTTAGATCTTTATCATTTGTGAACGCAAAATATACAAGTATTTTCTTATGCCGAGACTTCTCTCCCTGATCGATTTCGACATGTCGAGCGCCCACTCCAAGAATCTTCCCTAAACTCTTTGCAATTGCCTTGTTGGCCTTACCTTCAACGGGTTTTTCTTTGAAGTATAAAATAATCTGCCCTTGTTCATTACATAAACATTTCTCGACCTTACTTCCAGGCTTCGCCCAAACATAGAAAGAAAGAATCCCTCCATCTTCAGTTTTTTGATAAATAGCACTATGAATACCAAGGGACGCGATATAATCGTTGAGTTCATTAAGCATTAGAAAATATTTCGCCAATTAGTAGAATCATAACCAGCTTCATCCAAAAAGAGCTTCATTTCTCTGATAAAGTCAGTTAATGGAAAACCTACAACATTAGAATATGATCCTGTTAATTTCTCTACAAATAATAATCCTTGCCCCTGAATTCCGTAGGCTCCAGCTTTATCTAAGGCCTCATCTCCTTCAAGGTACAAGTCCATAATCTCAGAAGAGATATTTGTAAATTTAACTTCAGAGCAAACCACGAAAGTTTTTTCTATTTTCCCAAGTCCCATATATACGGCCGTAAAAACTTCGTGTTCACGTCCAGAAAGCTTTGTCAGAATTTCTCTTGCATGTTTTCGGTCTTTCGGTTTTCCTAAAATTTCTTCATCGATAACGACGATTGTATCGGAAGCCACGATGAGAGCATCATCGTTTGATTCTCTTTTTTTTATATCTCTTCCCTTGAGTGCTGCAAGATCAGCAACGACCTCACTAGGAATTGTACATTCAGTAATTTCATCAACCCCTGATGCTTTCACTTCAATAGGAACACCAAGCCAACCGAGGAGTTCTCTTCTTCTAGGGCTCGCCGAGGCTAGGATCAATTTTAACTTCTTCATAGTATGCCTTTCTTACATCTTCTTGTGTTAATTTCTTGGTTCGTATTCCATGCATGATCTGCCAACGTTTCTTCTTCTCACTGTTAAGAGTAGGGATATAGATATTCTCTCTTCCTTTTTCCCCTTCTTTCACATACCGATCATAAGCAAGTTCGTAGTAATCGCTGCGAATAACATTATCATCTTTGAGATTATATTTCTCTAATAAACTTTCTCTGTAACGACCTGCCACAACAAGGTTTGAAGTTTCAAGCCGCCTCATAAAAGTCCACAAGAAATCAACTCTCTTAGAAAGTTCTAATTGATTCCACTTTCTTATACCGTAGTTCTTAGCAAGCTCGTCTACAGTTAAGTCTTCAAATAAATACTTAGAATATTTCTCAAGCATGAATTCTCTAGCTAAGTAAATACTAGGAATTCTTCTTGTTATTAATTCATTCAACGAAAATTCAGGAGGTGTAGATATCTGATTTGCCTCTCGTGCACTTGCAGGGACCTCATACCAAAAGCCAAAATTACCATCACTGATCTCTTCATTCGCAAACCCTCGTAGGTTATACTTAAAGTTTCTAACGACAGGTGTTTGCAGCCCGACCTCAATTTCATCTCGCACTTTGAAATAATTTGATTGGCCTAATCCGACGTAAGTATCAATAGATAGTGCCTCACCGTAAATACTTGTATTGGGAAGAACGAGAAAAACCTCACTCTTCTTATTTACCCACTTATTATTTTTTTCAATAAATGAATTTACTTGCTGGTACGGTTGCTCGATTAAAAGATTATCCGAAAATAAGTAATCTTCAAGACTCAGTGATGTGTCTCGAACTAATGGATTGGCATCATATAAACTGAGCGGAAAAAAGATGAGATCAGTCTGGCGAAGCGTCTGCTCTTTCAGGATGCTTGTTGAACGATTAAGCCATAATACATTTCCAAGATTTACTCTTGCATGCCAGAAAATTTTATTTTCAAGAATATTTATTTCTTTAAAAGTTATCGATGACTTTGGAGCAAGGCGAACAAGTGTACCATCGTAGAGAAAAATCCAAAGATAACTATCTTCAAGAGTCTGAATCTCATCCCCTTCCATAATTTCGGAACGGTACTGAATCTTATGTTGTCCTGTATCCCGATAATTTAAGCATCGGCCAACACACTCTAAAACACGACCGACTGGCTCAGAGTGTTTATGGAGTCTTCTTAAAGTCTCCCAATATTTATAGGAATCTCTAAATGCTCGATCTTCTTGCCATTTTTTCACATTAAGCCAATTTTGGGCCTCGAGCTCTTTCCAATTGATCAATGATTTAGTCTGCCCTCTAAACTCAGAGGACACTTCAGCGTAAGCATTGCAAAAAAATAAGATTAAAATTAAGTATTTCACACCTATCGTTTCGGCTCACAGAGTCAATTACTGGAAATATGGATCAAAAAGCCCTGTTATGGGCAATTTTTGCGAGTCAAAATACACTCAGCATGCTAGAATTTGCGCGCAGAACATATAGAAAAAAGGTTTGAATTTATGAGTCAAGAAACAGGTCCATTCTCTTTTGTTGAGAGCGAACATCAAGTATTAAAATTTTGGGAAGAAAATAAGATTTTTGAAAAGTCCCTCGAACAAACAAAAGAAAAAGAACCATATATTTTCTATGATGGCCCTCCGTTTGCGACAGGCCTTCCTCACCACGGTCACCTTCTCGCAGGAACTTTAAAAGATATCGTACCAAGATATTGGACGATGAAAGGCCGCTACGTTCAAAGAAGATTTGGGTGGGATACTCATGGTCTTCCAATTGAACAAGAAATTAATAAGAAATTAAATATGACTGCCCACGAAGCTTTAGAAAAGTTCGGTGTAAAAGGCTATAACGACGAATGTAGAAAAATTGTTCTTACTTACACAAGTGAGTGGAGAAAAACAGTTACAAGACTTGGACGTTGGGTTGATTTTGATAATGACTATAAGACAATGGATCCAAGCTTCATGGAATCATGCTGGTGGGTATTCAAATCTCTTTGGGACAAGAACCTTGTTTATAAAGGAACCAAAGTAGTACCTTACTCAACTGCTCTAGGAACAGGGCTTTCAAACTTTGAGGCGGGTCTTGATTATCGAGATGTCCAAGACCCTGCGATCACAGTTCTCTTTAAAGCCGATGATGCTGACGAATATTTTGCTGCATGGACAACAACTCCTTGGACACTTCCTTCAAACCTAGGTCTCTGCGTTGGACCAGAAATGGATTACGTCAGAGTTAAAGATAAATCTGGAAAAGTTATCATCATGGCCGAAGCAAGAGTTGAAGCCTATAAGAAAAAAGAACTCGAAGTTATCGGTGAATCTTTTAAAGGTGAAACTTTAAAAGGAAGAAAATATTCACCAATCTTCAATTACTTTCAAGATCTAAAAAATGATGGTGCATTCACAATCATGACAGATGATTACGTTACTGCAGATAATGGGACAGGGATTGTTCACCAAGCGCCAGCGTTTGGTGAAGATGACAATCGTGTCATGAAAGCACATGATGTGACTGTTGAAGTTTGTCCAATTGACGATGCAGGGAAATTTACAAAGGAAGTAACTGACTATGTTGGACAATATGTAAAAGATGCCGACAAGAATATCATCAAAGACCTTAAAGATAATGGAACATTATTTGATCACGGAAACCTGGTTCACAGTTATCCATTTTGTTACAGATCAGGCACACCACTAATCTATCGTACGATTCCACAATGGTTTGTAAAAGTTGAAGAATTTAAAGACAAGCTTCTTGAGAGCAATGAACAAATTAACTGGGTTCCTGGACATATCAAGGCCGGAAGATTTGGAAAATGGCTTGAAGGAGCTAGAGACTGGGCAGTTTCAAGAACGAGAGTTTGGGGAACACCACTTCCTATTTGGATTAATGAAGAAACTGGAAATATGAAATGTGTTGGCTCAATTTCAGAACTTAAAGAATGTTCAGGAGTTGAATTAACAGACCTTCACCGTGAATTTGCTGATGACGTTACATTTAAGATCAAAGGTGAAGAGGGTATCTATAAGAGAATTCCAGATGTTTTTGATTGCTGGTTCGAGTCTGGCTCAATGCCATATGCACAACTTCACTACCCTTTTGAAAACCAAGATGTTTTCAAGGACGGTTTTCCAGCAGAGTTCATTGCAGAAGGTCTCGATCAAACTCGTGGCTGGTTCTATACATTAACAATTCTTTCAACGGCTCTTTTTGGAAAACCTGCATTTAAGAATGTTATCGTCAATGGAATGGTACTTGCAGAAGATGGAAAGAAGATGAGTAAGTCTCTTCGAAACTTCACAGCGCCAGATCAGCTAATGGAAGACTTTGGTTCAGACGCCCTAAGACTTTACCTAATCAACTCAGGTCTAGTTAAAGGTGAAGAGCAAAGATTTACAGATGCGGGAGTTAAGGACATGGTAAGACGTGCCCTACTTCCTTGGTATAATTCATTTAAATTCTTCACGACATATGCTGAAGTTGATGGGTTTAACTTTTCTGAGCACGCTCTTGAAGGTAAGAATATCACTGACAACTGGGTTATCTCTAAACTTCAAACTCTAAAGAAAAATATTGAAATAGAAATGAGTGAGTACAAACTTTATAATGTTGTACCTGCTCTCTTTAACTTTATTGAAGATTTAACAAATTGGTACATCAGACTTAACCGTTCACGTTTTTGGGGGGACGGGCTTAATGATGATAAGCGTGAGGCCTACACAACACTATTTCTAACTCTAAAAGAGCTAACAATAGCGATGGCACCATTTGCACCATTTCTAGCAGAACACATCTTCCTTGAGCTTAAGAAATTTGATTCAAGTGAGAAGGCGGAGTCTGTTCACTTACATGACTATCCTGTAGCTGTTGAATCAAAAATTAATCCCGTACTTGAAGATGCCGTTGATAGAATGCAACAGTTAATTCTTCTTGGAAGACAAAAGAGAAATCAAGTACAAATTAAAGTTAAGACGCCACTAGCAAGCCTTACTGTAATCCATAAAGATGATGCTCTTTTAAAAGAAATTTCTAAGCTTGAAAGTTATATTCAATCAGAGCTTAACGTGAAGACCGTTGAGTATTCAACTGACGAAGACAAGTACATCAAGCTTTACGCAAAACCTAACTCTCCGGTTCTTGGAAAAAGACTGGGAAAAGAATTTGGTAAATTTGTTGGTATGATTTCAAAGCTTGACGCGAAAGCGCTTGGAAAACTTGAGGACTCTGGATCTTTAGAACTTGCAGGTGAAACTTTTGCTACTGAAGATATTTTAATTTTCAGAGAAGCGAAAGAAGGAACACAAGCTCTTTCAAACAGATTTATTTCAATCGACATTGATACAAATCTTTCGGAAGAACTTATTCTTGAAGGACTTGCCAGAGAGGTAGTTAACCGCGTTCAAAGAACTCGTAAAGAAAGTGGCTTTAATGTTGAAGACAGAATCACGATCACATATGAAGCTTCTCAAAAGCTTGCAAGTGCGATCGAATCGCACAAAGAGCACATCGCAAAAGAAACTCTTGCACTATCTCTAACGGCCCAGACCGTTAATGATGGAATTGATTTCGATGTTGATGGTGAGACACTTAAAATAAAGTTAATAAAAGAGTAATGAAATAGTAAAGGCCCTGTAACAGCGGGGCCTTTTACTTAATGACAAAACCTTTCCAAAGCTTCATCAGTAAATCATTTGAGACAAAAGTTTTTTCCGAAAAAATACAACGATCAATTTTTCCCTGATGTTCCTTAAGCTTATACTCTACGATCTGTGGGGTTCCGCCGAGCTCTCGACAAACCTTAAATCCAGGACTCCCGATGCTAGACTTATATCCCAAAAGAGAAACTGGTCTTTCTTCCGGATTTTTTAAAATCTTACACTTTAACCCCGTACAGTCTTGAGAGTATATATATTTACTTCTTTCATCTTGATCAAAACAAAATTTTTCGTCAGTCGAGATTTTCTTATTATTCAAATAGTAGCTAATATTCCCCCGTCCACACTCTTCTGCTGATACCGAAGATGAGAATAAAATAATTCCAATGATGGCCCTAAATTTATTCATAAAACTGAACTCCATAAATTGCTTCTGTCATATATTCTTGAGGTATCCAAACATTTCCATCTTCACATTTATATGACTTATCATAAGTCCAGCAGCCACTTCCCCAGGAATTTCGAAGTAGATACTCACAACTACCAGTCTTATCATTAAATTTTCTGGCAACAATTGAACTAGCGTGTCTTCCATCAGATGTTTCATACTTATCTTCGAGTATATCTGAATTATAGGCGACACCGACAATATCTCCCTTTTCTAGCTGTTTATCTACTTCGCTCATTAGCAGCTTCCCATCAGGGAAATAATTGTGTCTAATTTCTTTTAATTTAAATTTTTGCTTAGGCTTAATTCTCTTCTTACAAGATGCCTCTATAAGTCCATCAATTGCTTTATTACTTGAACTTGCTTTTGAAAAAATGCTAATGAGTGTTTCAATTGATACATTTGGAAAAACTCCTCTCCACTCCTCATCAATCTTTGAACATAGAAGATCTTTATAAAAGTGCGTATCGGCTTGATCGAGATCTCTCCCCTCTTTTTTAAATCTCAAAAAGTATTTAGAATAAGTTGTACGGTCGTAATATTGATCATATAGTTTTTCAATTGATTTTAGCTCCTCGAGTAAATCACCTCCATTTTTTGAAAATGCAAAGTCTTCGCTTTTAACCTGGCTTTCAAGACAAAGTCCTTTCTCCATTGCTAAATTAGTAGCATCGACGGCAATACCAGATTCTATCTCAGACTCATCAAATCCAAACATTTCACTAATACTTCCCTTGTTATAGGTTTGAGCGATATCAACAGCAGACACTTCCTTCCCAATTTTATTTGATATTAAATCAGCTGCAACAAATGCATAACACCAGCCAATCGTATCTTGGTCTCTCATGATATTTTTAGTTACTTTTCCATTTTTATCTAGTTCGGCGATTGGAGGTTTTCTATTTTCTACCGGAGTACAAGTTTCTTGCCTCTCTTTTTGACTTTTCTGACCTTCTTTAAGCAATCGATCAAGATAATTTTGATCAAAATTGGTACTGGCATTTTTAGATTTCGTCATTGCTTCTTTTAGGCTTTTAATCTCAACTTCAGGAGAGCGATACTTAGAAACTCGAGCAATTTCTTCACCGAGAAAAATCACATTATTTCTAGCAGCTTCCCTAGAAATCTTATCTAGTTCCTTGTTTATTTCTTGCTTGGTCGCTGGACAATAAGTATTTACTAAATACTTCAAAGTTCTCATTTGGTCAGAAACATCTCTTTTTTTAGCAATCTGACTCACTTTTTTGTATTGGTGCTGGATCATACTCAACTTATTTTTCTGACATTTCTCAAACTTGGCCATAACCGGGTTAAAAACTAACACAGTCAGTACAATAAATATTTTACTTTTCAAGTTTCACCTCTTCGAACTCAACTTGTTTTCGATAAAATAGGACTAATAATTAAGTTTTAAGTTTTTTATTTGTGATGGCGGTAAAATTGATTAACTTTTGTTATAGTTCCATAGTTAGTCTATCAACTATTCTACCGAAGAGATCATTCTCTCTTGGAAGAAGTTCATCAAGTGTTTGGTAGATTGATCCACGAAGTCCACACGGGTAAACGTTATCTAGTACCCTTCTCATCTTCTCATCTTGATAAAGATTTAGAGCAAGTCCGTGGTATGTTACAAAACGGCGTGTCGATAGGCCCATCGATGCGATTTTTCTGTTTCCTTTCCAAAGCCCAATTAATTGATTATCGGCATCAAGGTCATCAAGCTCATAGAGATCTTCAAGCGCGAATTTAAATATTCTTATTGTATCTCTTAAAAAATCCATTACACGTAGCTTCTGGTGTTCAAGACTAATAATAGGATAAAAAACAAGTTGTCCTGGATAATGAAAAGTTACTCCTCCACCTCTTTTAATATCATAGATAGGAATACCAATCTGAGTGCGAAGAGATTCATCAAAGTCGATAAGATTAACTTCTGGAGTAAGCTTCTTTTGCAGGCCTCTTCCTAGGGTTAAGCAATGGGGATGATTACAAATGATATATACTTTAAAAGATTTATCTTCATAAACACGATCAACCATCAACTCCTGAAAGTTAAGTGCTGACATATAATCCCAGTTTTCTTTTACAACAAATAATGTATGCTCATTTTTAATAATGATATTAGAAAGTTCAAGGTCATAATCAGAGAGATTAATTCCTTCGAAAATTTTCATAGCTGATGACCTTGATCTCTCAAGTGTTTCAAATAGTCCGCAGCCTTGTAGCTACTGCGAACAAGCGGTCCACTAGCAACAAACTTAAATCCTTTCTCATAAGCAATTTTTTTTAAGTCTTCAAACTCTTCAGGACGATAGTATCTTTGAACAGGAAGATGTCTTGGAGTTGGTCTAAGATACTGCCCAAAAGTTACAATATCACAGTCAACCTTTCTAAGATCATCCATACACTCAATGATTTCTTCGACGGTTTCACCGAGCCCCACCATTATCGAAGTTTTTGTCGAGATATGTGGAAAATTTTCTTTATAAAACTTTAAGCAATTTAAAGTCTGCTCATACCCCGCACGTCTGTCTCGAACATCATATGTTAATCTTTTAACCGTCTCTACATTTTGAGCGATGACAAATGGATTTGCGTTCCCAAGTGTCATCATATGTTCTTCGACTCCATTAAAGTCTGGAATTAGTACTTCGACGAGAGTGGATGAGTGATTTTCTTTTACTGAACGAATGACATCAGCAAAATGAGAAGCACCAAAATCTGGTAGATCATCACGATCAACACTCGTAATAACGAGGTAATTGAGTGACATCATCTTTGCCATTTTTGCAGCATTTTCGATTTCTTCTTTATTGATTAAACCCTTTGGATTTCCTGTATCGACATGACAAAACTTACAAGCCCGTGTACAGGTCCCACCAAGAATCATCATCGTCGCCGTTTTTGCTGACCAACATTCAGATAAGTTTGGACAGCTCGCTTCTTCGCAAACAGTCCATATTTTATTCTCTCTTAAATTTTTTTTGAGATCTTGATAGTTATCTCCACTAGGAAGTGGAACCTTAAACCAGTCAGGCTTTCTTTCCCGAGTAACAGCACTAGAAGCTATTTTCTTTTTCAAGGCATCCGATGCTTTCGCCCGCTTCTGCTTTAATTTTTCTCTTTGTTCATCATAGTCATACATAATTTACTCGTCGTATTCTTCACAATTTTTTATCTCTAAAGTCTTAGTGAATAATACTTTCCCAGGTCTATATGTAAAGCCGTTCTTATTAGAACCATACTTAAATAATTTACGAATCTCAATATCCTGAACAAGTTTCACATCATTTCGCAAATTATCGTCACTTGGAAGCTCGATTGGTCGTCTGGAGTAGTCATACTCCGCTTTCTTCCAGTCTCTTCTCTCCATTCGACTATCTTGAAAGACAGAATCATACTTCTGATACTTCTTAATAGAACGAACGGTATTTCCTTCTAAGCATATTTTATGTGCCGCAAAGCTCACTCCGTCATCAAATTTGTAAATAGGAAAATCGATATAGTATTTATTATCTTTCAATTCATATAATTCCTGCCAAGTTCTAGAGCTTCCCCCTGCACTGTCTCCAACACCTGCAAAAAGATTCAGAGCGATACAAACTACAATCAATAATTTCATTTCTTTAATCCCGGATTCATTTTATCTGTAGTCATAAAAGTGAAGGCCCTGATTGTCCCTCGGTTTTTCATATCACGACATAGTTCTATTTTTTTTCGATATGCTTCTTCATCAATTTTCAACCATTCATTATAGGCTTCGGGACTCAACCCTTCGGCATAGACGCCAAGAAAATTTTCGCCAGACTCATCGGTTTGCTCAGGTCTTGAGAAACGATCAACCAAATGGAGCCCAAGTACCTTGATAGCTTCAGCTGAAATATTAATTTGATTTTTACCAAGAATAATCTGACCATCTTTAGAGACGTCTAAGACTTGCAGCTTAAGCATTTTCTTGAGTGTATCAATACCATGCTCACCAAATCTAAATCCGATATATTCTTTCGCAATAGGCCCACATCCGGCCATGAAATAAATCTCACTGAAGCAGCGATCTCTCAAAAGTTCTTCTTCAAGATCACTTGAAAATATTATTTCACTATTAGTTTGTACTTTAGGATTACCTTTTATTAGAGCATCTTTAATACATGGGGCGACGTTATCAAGTAGCTCAGAATCATTTCTCACGCTCGTTATCACACGATATATTTTGTATAGGGTTTGATATCCAGGCTTATTGTCTTGAGCGATTAAACGCTTCAAGGTCTTCTCATGAATTCCCATGCGCGAAGATATCAAACGCATGCCAATCTTTTCATCTTTGAACTCAAGAAGAATCGCCTTAAGGTCATGGGAGACCTGCTCAGGAATGCTAGAAAAGTGGGTATTTTCGGTAGTAAACATTGGAAATTGTTATATCTTGCTTTGAGATGAGATTCAATAAACCCTGTATAAATTGGACGATTTTTCGGACAAATCCTACTTTTGTCCATGTTTTCCCCTATCTTTTGGAATTTGTCCTAGAAATATGAACCTGATTTTCACAAAAATTGCTAACTCAATTTCTTCGCCTTACAAATGCCTTACACAAAAATCTGAAAAAGAAATAACTAACCTTAAAGGAGATTAAGATGAAAAAATTTATCGTTGTAGCATTTATCGCATTAACTTCATTCGCAAGAAATTCTTATGTAAAACAATCAGCAAATACTGTTATTTTCCCAGGAGCAATCGTTCCGATCACAAGTACATGTTTAAATACTGATGGTGATCTTCAAACTACTTTTAAAGTTCAACTTTATAAAACTGTAAGAGCTGGAAGAGATAGAGATATCCAAGTTCCAACTGAGAAGAAATTCCTAATCACTCCAGTTGATTATATTCAAACTGTATGTGTTAAATTTGGTGGAAAAAACGGTCCACATTGTAGAAAATATGAAAAAGTTGCTAAGTCATACCCAATGGTTTCAACTGTAAAGTACTACAAAGTAACTGAAACAAGAAACAACTCAACTGAAAAGTTAATCAAAACAGAAAGCTTTGAAGTTCCAAGCTGTAAATAAGTTCAAATCCCTCCAGGGATGTTCATAAAGTTTGCGTGTAAGGCCAAGAAAGAAATTTCTTGGTCTTTCTTTTTCTAGGCAGTTTTCTAGAAAATTGAATCATCTTATTTCTTCTTAACTAATTAAAATTATAGACATCAATATATTAAATCGTATTACTTTAGTAATTTGTTATAATAATGTCTAAAATTAGTAAGCATCCTCACCGAAAAGAAATATATCGAGGAGACATCATGACAGCGCAAAGTATTTTTAAAGGCAAGATAACCCTTAATAGAGCAAAGGGACCGAAGAAATCAATTAACTTTAACTTTGAAACACCAAACATTCCCCTCGAACAAGTTGTCATGCATGGCTTCAAAAATTTTAATTTCCAAGAAAAAGAAAAAAGAGAGCTTAGCTCAAATCATCGAAGAATAATTCGCCAATATCAACATCTCTGTCCACTTGAACTAACTCGCTATTCAAACGAACTTATCAATATTATAAATTCCTCTAAAGTTGAGAGTGGCCCTATTGAAATAGAAGCATCTGACGCAGGGACTTTTATTTGCTTAACTGCTATCTACTCAGGAAGGATAAATAATGACTACGAAGTCGTTTTTAAACTTAATTCCTCACCGCTTAGTCTCTTTCCTAAGAATCTTGCTAAAAATGGTAAGAATACAAAGAATATCTATATTAAATTTGATGATCAGGGAGATTGCTGGTTTTCTAAGCTTGATAGTCTTTCAAAACGACCAGTTTATATTAAGCTTAAAATGGATAGAGAACACGAAGACCTGCTCTTAGTTGGTTAATTCATTGACAAAAGCTTCTACGTTTTCAATCATAAAATGATGAAGTTATTAGTCATTGCACTCTTCACATTTAATGTCTTTGCGACTTATCCATATTTTAAATTTGGAGAAAAGAAGCTTAAGCTGACAAAAGAAGCCCATTCTCGCTACATCAGACCTCAATTAAAGAATATCAAAACAGAATACTACCTTATCGCTAAGAAGCTCTCTCCTATTCATGGTTCAATCATTAAGTTACGTGAATCTGCGTTGAAGTTTATCTTCGACTATAATTCAAAATACGTAGAGTGTGAGCAACAACAAAAAGAGCAGGCTTACTGTGAGTTAGATGTTAGCGAACTTTTAAGTAGTTCATATGAAGTCGATAGAAATATTCAAACTTTAAGAAAAGAAAGTATTCATCGAGATTTTCTAGGTGATGATAATATTGCGGGCTATATGCTCTTTTCAAAGCATCTCGATGAAGTCGAAATTTTAAATTCTCAAATTCAACGTTACCTCGAACTAAAGAAAATTGTAAATTCGACAGTCTACACGACTTACACTCCACTTTTTACCGATCTTTCAAATACTGTGATTCGATTTAATATCGTTATTAATTTTGTTTTCATCGATCTTATACCAGAAACTTTGCAAGATACTTTTGAAGCACTTCTCGTTCACTTCATTGCTCCACTTGAAGAGAGAATGATTAATAAATATTCTCCAGACTGGTTTATTTTGGAACTTGGAAAATTAAATTTAACGTGGAACACGTATCACATGAATTTAGAAAAAGGCTCCAAAGAATTCCCAGAGCAATACATAAAGATCGTAAAACTTATGCACAATCGTTGGAATTCTATCTTGAAACTGATTTTTTAATAAGTCGTTGAAGTTTTCGTTCTTCACTCACGGATAGCTTTCCAGGCAACACTAAGTCCATTGCCTCACCGCTAATTGTAAACTCACCAAAGAGATCTCGCCCCATTGCTGTTATTTGTGAAAAAGAAAGCACTTCTCTTTGTCCACTATGAGTCGGTCCTTCGATAAATCCATCTAAAACTCTAAAGTATTCACTACTTAATATTTTATAAAGATGAAGACTTAAAATAATTGATGTCAAAACAAAGAGAACAAGGAACATACTCGTACAAATTCCAATAACTTCCAAACCAAGTAGCTCAGGTGGCATAAGGTAGGAATATTGCTGGATTTTTTCCTGTGAGATAAGGATAAAAGAAGTTGAGCCAACTAGGGCAATAAAGAAGAGAAATAGATATTTTCGAACTATTCCAAAGACTCTTTCACTGTTAACAATCCTCATAATCCCCTCCTACAGGTCATCTTAACAGATTTATACTTGAGATGGAACGTGGGTAGGAGTTACCTTATTCTGAGCAAAAAAAAAGGCTCCTTACGGAGCCTTCTCTTTAATTATAATTTTGAAGTTCTTGAGTACTTAACAGTCGCCTTCTTTCTTCTTTTATCAGCAGCTGCTAGCTTCTCTTTATTTCTGATAGAAGGTTTTCTATACTCTTGTCTTTTACGATATTCTCTAATAACACCGTAAGACTCACAAAATCTCTTAAATTTCTTAAGAGCTCTTTCAACACCAATTTTTTCGTCAATGTCGATCTTAATTGAGTAATCCTGGTCCATAGTATTCACCTCCTTCTACCAAAGATAATTTGATCCTTTAACGAATCAATCTAAACTCTTTACGAGACTCGAACGCATAAGTTATGATACTCATGGCCCTGTGTCAATGGAAAAGTATATCAAGGATTACGCTTTGCAACAAGGATTATTTAACTCCGACTCTCCTAGCGATGGACCTCTCGCCCATCGTCTAAGACCAAATCTTCGAGAAGATTATATTGGTCTTCAAAAACTTGTCGGTAAGTATCCATTTCTTAGTAGAGAACAGATTCCAAGTCTCCTCATTTGGGGTCCTCCGGGGTGTGGAAAAACAACTCTGGCCCACGTTCTTGCAAGTAATTCTGAATATAATTTTGAAAGTTTTAGTGCTGTAATGGGTGGTATTCCCGAACTTAAAAAACTCATGGCCCAAGTAAAATCAACTCGTGAGGAATACGGTAAGAAAAGTATTATCTTTATCGATGAGATTCACCGCTTTAATAAATCACAGCAAGATGCACTACTTCCCCACATCGAAAGTGGGGCTTTTGTTCTAATTGGAGCAACAACTGAGAATCCCCGTTCATCCTTAAACAGGGCCCTCCTTTCAAGACTTCAAATCGTCGAAATTAAAAATCATAATCTCAATAATCTCGAACAAATTCTCGATCGTGCGCTAAAGCTTGAGGATATCTCTATCACAAAAACAGAGCGAGAGATCCTCATCAACTTTAGTGACGGAGATGCAAGAAAAGTCTTGAACAACTTTGAGCTCCTCATCGATCTGAAAGAAAGGGAAGATTATAGCGAAAAAAACCTCAAAGAGATAATCTTAGAGAATGCGCGCGCCTATGACAAAAATCAAGACCGACATTATGATGTCATCTCAGCATATATCAAGAGCATGCGCGGCTCTGATCCTGACGCCGCAATTCTCTGGCTAGCAGTCATGCTTGACGGTGGTGAAGACCCTGTCTTTATAGCGAGAAGACTTGTTATCTTTGCATCTGAAGATGTTGGTAACGCCGACATTGGAGCCCTCAATATTGCAGTAAATACCCTTCAAGTCGTTTCTCAAATAGGAATGCCAGAAGCAAGAATCTCACTGGCTCAAGCGACAACTTACCTTGCATCGACAGTTAAAAGTAATAAGGCCTATGAAGCAATCAATAGCGCCATCGCCTATGTTCAAGAAAATCAGACTATTGAAGTACCTATGCACCTTCGAAATTTCCCGGCACCGAATCACTCAGTAAAGTATGAATACCCACACGGTCATCCAGGAAACTTTGTTAGTCAGCAGTACTCACCTAAGAATACTCCTCAGTTCTATCATCCATCTGATATTGGAGTGGAGAAAAATATCAAAGAAAGGCTCAAAGGTTTATGGCAAAATCTAAAAACATACTTATAACATTTATTCTAATTACAATTTCTTCTTGTAATTTATTAAAAGATTATTCAAATATTGAAGATGAAGTTTTCTTAGAAAATCTCTTTGACAGTAAAGTTTGCATTATTGGAGACACAGGAACAGGTAGCAGTGATCAACATCTCGTTGCGAAAGAACTGGCAAAGGAAAAATGTAAAAATATTATCCACACTGGAGATATTATTTATCCCAAGGGACTCAAAAGTCTTGAGGACCCTAAATTAAAATTAAACTTCTTAGATCCCTTTGAAATTAGCCTTACTGAATCTCGTATCTTTTTGACTTTAGGTAATCATGACCACAAAAGAAATCCTAACGTTTTTATCGAACTAGCAAAGAATCATGAAAACATTATTTTTCCAAATTACTTTTATCTCGCGCGATTTCAAGATGCATGCCTTGTTTTCATCGATACAAACCTAAACTATAGAGGAAACCAAGAGAAGTGGATAAAAAGAAAGCTTAATGAGCTTATTAACTGCTCGACAACTTTCATGATTGGACATCATCCTTACATTAGTTCAGGTGCCCATGGTAACTCGTCAGGCTTAGTTAAAGATTTTCTTGAAGCATTTGTCATTAAACACACCCCCCTCTACATCTCTGGTCATGATCATCAACTTTCGTATGAGAGAATTAGTGACACAAGCAAGCAGTTAATCTCAGGAGCGGGCGCAAAACTTAGGCCATCAAAGAAAACTCCGGCAACAATCTTTGTTAAGTCTGACTTGGGATACGTTGTACTTGAAAAAATAAATGGAAAGATTAATGTCGTCTTTAAGATAATAAATTTTAATAAGGAAAGTGAAGAAGTTTATCGAGAAATTTTAGAGTAAAACGGCAAGAGCCGTCGGGACTAATCCCAACGACTAAAAATAATATGTGCAGTTGTTTGTAAATCATTTGTCACAAAGAAATATCCTAAGTCTGTTTCAATATAACAAACTTGAGAGTTCTCTCTCTTTCCAACAAGTGCCTTACAGCTGCTTGAAGTTCTTCCAAGTGGACCCCAACCAAAATTAATATCAGTTCTTCCATCACAACCACTAAAGTTCAAAAGAGCTCTAATCATTTCAATTGAAATAGCAAGGTGATCATTTTCATGAGCGGTTATATTGATTGAATCTGTGTCGAGTTTAAATGCACGACTATCAACAGAGAAATTATAAGTAAGTTTTTCTAGACATGAGTTCTTATCAGCAAAAACATTAAAAGAGAGACCAGCAATAAGTGCTATAATCAGTGTGCGCATAATTAATACTCCTGAACATTTTGTGTGTTTGTCGTGCGTTTATAAATAAAGGAATGCGATTTGGCAAAGAAATTAAAAATACGCCCATTTATAGCCATGCATCAAGCTATTAAAAACCTGTAAAATAACAATTTTTATTAGTTTTACTTAAAAAAGATATTAGCAATGTTAATATTTTTATGTATGATCTTAACACTTCACAAAGGGGCAGATCGTGATCAAATTAATACTTGCAACACTTTTACTTGTTACTTTTACAACAGCGGCCGGGGACTTTAACTCTTATTATCCTCAAGAATTAGGAAAATTCCTTCAAACAGACACAACAATTGATCAAGATGAACTAAAGACATTCCTCTTTAATGTACTTGATGGAACTCACCAAGAAGTTTCTGGATCACACGATGTATTAGGATGTGCTTCAGGAAAGGGAAAATGCTACTCTCAAAATGTTCTTGGGTATAGCGGAGCTAGAAAAGTTCTTTTTGGAAAGATCCACTTAGAAAAAGATGCTGAAGGTTATTTCATTAAGGACGTTTACTGCAATAAAGAGCTTAGAGAGCGTCAAACAAGAATGGGGCCAGGTAGAATACCAAATAGCAATATTCTAAACTGCGAACACACTTGGCCACAGTCAAAATTCACAGGAAGATTTGCTAAAGAAATGCAAAAATCAGATCTTCACCACTTATACCCAACAGATTCACATGCTAACTCAGTTAGAGGAAACTACCCGTTTGAAGACCTTGATAATGGACTTCCTGTAGATGAAGATTGTACAGCATCAAGAAGTATTAATGGTAGAAGCTTTGAACCACCAACTGAACACAAAGGTAACGTTGCAAGATCACTTTTCTACTTCTCAGTAAGATACCAAATCAAAATTGATAGACAACATGAAGAAATATTAAAGAGATGGCACAATGAAGATCCTGTTGATGCAAGCGAAAGAGATAGAAATGAAACTATCTTTCAAGTTCAAAACAACAGAAATCCATTTATTGACATGCCAGAGCTTGTTGACGTAATTAAAGATTTCTAGAAAATAATTACATAAGTACTAAATGGCCTAGATTCTTCTAGGCCTTTTTTTTTGAGCATTATGACTACTAAATTTTGGAAAACAACTCCCTTAGATAAACTTAGCCATGAACAATGGGAAAGCCTCTGTGACGGCTGTGGAAAATGTTGTCTTAACAAGCTTCAAGATGAAGAAGAAATTGTTTTCACTTGGGTGAGTTGTAAATTTCTTGATTGTCAAAGCTGCCAGTGCACAGACTATGCTAATCGACTTAATAATGTACCAAGTTGCATTAAGATAACTCCTGAGCAGCTGGGTTCACTACTTCCTATCCTTCCAAACACATGTGCTTATAAGCTTGTTGCTAATGGCGAAGACCTCTATGAATGGCATCACTTGCTATCTGGAGATCGTAATATGGTACATGATGAAGAAGTTTCTGTGAGAGGCATGGCCATCAGTGAAGACGAAGTCGACCCAGATGACCTTGATTTATTTATCGTTGAAGAAGAAGACTTCTAGAATCTCTCGTGAGAAAAACCGTGATAAAGTCTAAATTCCTGATCGGACATAATTTTCTTAGCATTTTTTCCTAGAATTTTTTTTACGTCATCAAACGCTTTAAACATAAGCTCAAGCTTTCCGTTATAAAGCTTCTTTAAATCTTTCTTTACGTATGAAATTTCCTTATTCTTATCTTCTGCAAGATACTTAAATAATAAAACTTTGTTTTGCTTAATCTTTTCATTAATATCTTGAGACTCAGCATAAACTTCACTGTGAAGATTAAGTAGACGATCATGTTGTTCTTCTGTAATTCCAGGAATTCGATCAATCATCTCTTTCATTTTTTCAATCATTTGTTCGTGTGAAATATGACCAACAGTCATTCGATCCTCGCGAATCTCTTCTTTAACTGCACTAGAGCAAGAACCTAGAAATGTTAGCATTAATATAAAAAGCAATCCCTTCATAAAATCTCCTTATAAGTTTAGAGATATAGTAGCTTTTTATTGTATAGAAATGGAATGATTTAGATCATAAAAAAATGCCTCATTTGAGGCCTTCTTGTTAATTTAATACACAATGAAGTTATGGGGTGAAATAAAGCTCATCAATAGAGGTATTTAACTCATATTGCTTTTCATTATTTAAATATTTGTTTGTCAACGCATCAAAGAGAATAGTAGCGGGGTTTATTTCTCCATAAAAGCTAGAATTAGCATAAACATAACTCATCTTTGTTCCTTCAATAACTAACTCGGATGCTAGGACTTTCTTTCCAAGAGATGCTGAGTTTAACTTCATCATGAATTCAAACATCTCTTTATCGCTTAGTTTTGCTAGGTATATTTCAATATCCTTAACAGGAATATTTTTTTGCATAAGGAAGAAACGAGTACTTTTTCCACTTAGATCATTTCGAGAAGCTACTCTAATAACATCATCAATCATATCGATCCTAGAAATCTTTTGATAAATTTTCCCAGTAACTTTGATAACTTTAGAGGCTATCCCAAGGCCAATTAACTCCAAAGCTATAATTGCCCCAAGCGTTTTACCATCTTGAATCAACTGAGCCTTCATCTTTAAAAGTTCTTGAAGTTGATGCTGATCCCTCTCTGACATAGATGTTAAAAAATGTGCAAATTCTTTTTCCTGTTGGTTTTGATAAAGCTTATATGACTTCATGCCAATGTCAGCTACACTAATTGCCGTAAGTCCATAAAAAATCCAGCTCATCGCAAAAATGGCTCCACCACTTAAAATAAAAGGAATGAATAACATACCAAGTAAAACAGGGGCAAGGTACCATCGTGAAGACGTTCCAGAATCAAGAGATCCCTGAGTCACGTAAGTATTATCTACTAAGTCATAAATGAGGCAATAATTATCACTAAATAATGTGTTCTCCTTAAAAGTTTGTGCAACAATATCTGGAGCATGAAGAGTAAAACGACTAAAAGAATTCACCTCATTAGTTAACTTCTCTTTCATTTCTTCATAAGAATTATTCTTCTCCTCAGCAAGTGAGTTAGTTTCCAAATTTTGAGTAATGATATTTCCAACTTTTGACCAATTGTTCTTTATCATTTTTAGATAACCACGATAGGCGTCTTCGACATCTTCAGCGTCAATTTCTTCATGATGCCTTTTTGAACTGTCCCGAAATTCCTCTTGAGTGAGGGGTAAGCCAACTAATTCTTGAATTTCTGAGGTTAGCATCAAGATACCAAAAGTCCCCTTAAACATAAAAAAATATGACT
Source organism: uncultured Bacteriovorax sp. (assembly GCA_964593545.1). Lineage (GTDB taxonomy): Bacteria > Bdellovibrionota > Bacteriovoracia > Bacteriovoracales > Bacteriovoracaceae > Halobacteriovorax_A. Next base: position 42,521 of record CAZQJK010000013.1, read on the forward strand.
TTAAATAATCTTCGTATGTTCTAAAATCCCCACGATCAAGCTTGTTATTTAAACTACTAACGAGAAAACTTAGTGATTCAGAGAGTTCCTCAAATGTGTATCTTTTTGGGTTATATCGGCTTAATCCATCAAATTTCTCTTTAATATAAGCCTTAAGTTTGTTTTCATCTTCACAGTAATGGCGGCAATAATTTTTAGAAATCCACCCAGGAAGATAAGAAACCATATGGTTTATTGTTCTGCCAGATGATGGCATTTTTTGAGTATCAATCAAATAGTAAATATTAATACTTTGATCAACACTTCTATAGAGAACTTTTCGCGCAATCTCATAATTAAGCTTTTTAAAAAGGCTCAGTTGAAAACTTTCAAAACTGGCCCTAAAGTCCTTAGGTTTATAACCGGCTCCATAGTTAACCATTACAGGTTTTTCAACATCAACATTCGCCGTTTTAGCGACTTTAAAATATGAGTGTGCCCACTTTACATTATAAAAACTTCGACAGCCATTATAGTATTCACCACTCGCCTGGGCGAATGTTACATGAAAAATAAAAATAAAGATAAATAGTAGCCTTATCATATATTTTTATTTGCAAATTGAGTGCCGGAATTATCTTCACAAAGTAACCCTTAGCTACTGATTTTACAACTTACTGATTTATTAAGACCGTTATAATTACTAAGTCTGTCTAATTCTTAGTCAATAATTAAAAGATAATATTTTTGAACCTGTTTTAATGAGAAGGAAATAAAAAGGCCTCATTTGAGGCCTTTTCGTTATTTAGAATAGACTTGCTGGGTCCATTGTCTCAAGCGTGTTAATGACATGCTTAAGGAACTTAGAACCTAGTTCACCGTCAATCACTCTGTGATCATATGTATGTGTTGCATACATAATATCTCTAATCGCAATTGCAAGATCATCTGTTACAACTGGGGCTTTCTTAATTGTACCCACACAGAAGATACCAAGTTGTGGCTGAAGAATAACAGGCGTTGCAGCCATGATTCCAAATGAACCATTATTAGTGAAAGTATATGTTCCACCAGTTAAATCATCCATTGAAAGCTTCTTAGCTCTGGCCTTGTTTACAAGAATATCTAATGCTCTAGCAATTCCTCTAATATTTAAATTATCAGCACCTTTAATAACTGGAACAACTAGTCCGTTACCTGGAACAGAAACTGCACAACCAAGATTGATATCTCTTTTAACGATAATATTGTCACCGTCGATTGAAGCGTTAACAAGTGGGAACTCTTTAAGTGCCTGAACGATTGCGTATAAGATAAAGTGAGTATAAGTAAGTGAGAAACCTTCCTGCTTCTTAAATTCATTTTTAAATGAATCTCTAAACTTCACAAGTCTTGTCATATCAACTGTATCAATTGAGTTAACGTGTGGAGAAGTCATCTTACTTGCAATCATATTACGAGCAATAGCCTTTCTCATATTATCCATTGGGATAATTTCAACACGGCCACTAGTTGCAGCAGCTACATTTGCCGCACTTGGAGCAGATGATGCCGGAGCAGCGGCCTTAGGAGCACTAGCAACAGGGGCTGACCCACGATTGCTTAGGTAACTCATAAAGTCTTCCTTATTAACTCTTCCTGCAGCTCCAGAACCTTTAAGGTGAGCTAATTCAGAAAGTGCAACCCCATGCTTAGCTGCAAGAGCTTTAACAAGCGGAGTATAAAATCTTCTTCCAGCTGGCTCTGCAGATGCCGTAGGAGCTGAAGTTACTTGTGCTACTGGAGCAGGTGCTGAAGCAACAGCTGCAGGAGCAGATGATGTTGCAGCTCCACCACCAAATGGTACCGATGTATTCATTTCGATTGAGGCGATTTTTAAACCAACATCAATTGTTTCACCTTCAGCAAATAAAACTTCTTCAAGTCTTCCTGAAATTGGTGAAGGGATTTCTGATTCAACTTTATCAGTTGAAATATCAAGTAGGATTTCATCAAGTTCAACCATATCACCTGGTTGCTTGTGCCATTTTGTAATAGTTCCCGTTGTAATCGATTCACCCATTTGAGGCATTACGATATCCATTCGATCACTTCCGGCCGCTGGAGCGCTAGAAGCTGCAGCAACTGGTGCTGGAGCCGATGGAGTAGAAGCTTGTGCATTAGCATCGTCATCAATAACAGCGATAAGAACACCAACGTCAATCGTGTCACCTTCAGCTGCTTTAAGTTCAACAACTTTTCCTTCGTATGGTGAAGGGATTTCTGATTCTACTTTATCTGTCGAGATCTCAAGTAGAACTTCGTCTAACTTAATTGTCTCTCCTACTTGCTTGTGCCATTTTCTAATAGTACCAGTCGTAATCGACTCTCCCATTTGTGGCATTACAATTTCGTGTCTCATATATTTCTCCTAAAAGTTTAAACTTCTACCTTTTGCATTTAATACTGATTCCGCAAGAAATTCACCTAACGTTGGATGTGGGTGAACTGTTGCAAAAATTTCTTCATCAATTCCTTCCATTTGTCTAAAAAGAACATACTCATGAATTAATTCTGTTGCTGCTGCACCAACAATATGAGCTCCAAGCATTTCGCCATTTTCACCCATTAAAGTTTTTACGAAACCTTCAGTTTCATTTGATGCTACGGCCTTTCCATTTGCTTGGAACGGAAGTTTACCAACAGAATACTTAATTCCTTTTTCTTTAAGCGCTCTTTCAGTGTAACCAACAGAAGCAACTTGTGGCTGGCAATAAGTACAACCAGGAATATTCATTGGGTCAATCGCATGTGGATGAAGACCTGAGATATGTTCTGCTGCAACAACACCTTCGTGAGATGCTGCGTGAGCAAGTAGTGGTGGACCAGCAAGGTCACCAATGGCATAAATATTTGATACCGATGTTTGGTACATATTATTGATTGAAACAAATCCTCTATCCGTTTTGACACCAACAGATTCAAGTCCGATTCCATCAATATTTCCAGTCATACCAACTGCAATTAGACCCATTTCAAATTTATAATCGACACTCTTACCATTTTCAACAGCAGTGATTGTAACGTCTTTTCCATTATTCTTTGCAGAAACTTTTTCAATGCCAAGAGATAATTTGATTCCATATTTCTTGTAGGCTTTTTCAACTTCTTTAGACGAGTCAGTGTCTTCAATTGGAAGTAGGTTTTTTTGAAGTTCAAAAATATGTACATCAACACCGAATGCATTCCAAAAGTATGCAAACTCAACACCAATAGCTCCAGCACCGATGATCCCGATACTTTTTGGAAGAGTTTCCATTTTAATCGCTTCCCATGCTCCAATAAGTCTTTTCCCATCATGCTCAAGGCCTGGAAAAGATTTGTAGTGTGCACCAGTTGCTAAGATAATATTTGTCGCTTCGATAACTTCAGTAGCACCTTTAGCGTTTTTGATTTCTATTTGTGTTTTGGTTTTTAGTTTTGCAACTCCTGCAAATGTTTCAATCTTATTTTTCTTCATAAGAAATTCAACACCCTTAGAGATCTTATCACTAATTCCTTTCGCTCTCTTTACAGCTTGAGCTCCGTCTAAACCCTTAAGTTCAACATTAATCCCAAGATCAGCCATGTGAGCAATCTCATGAACACTATGAGCTGATTTTAAAACTGCTTTAGTTGGGATACATCCTCTATTAAGACAAACTCCACCCATCTTATCCATTTCAACGATTGCTGTTTTCTTTCCTAATTGACTCGCACGGATAGCTGCCACATATCCACCAGGACCGGCTCCGATTACAACGACATCAAATTTTTTCATTCACGTATCCTTTGTATTGACCTTACGGGTCTAACTCGATATTAAAGCTTAAATTTAAAGATAATAAAGTACATGACTTATTTAATTTTGGCATGACCCAATGTCAATAGAATGAACGCGTTACGCAAAGCGCATGGGTAATAAATCAACACTTCAACAAGGTGCATAATATTAATTTATCTCAAGAAGATTTTAAACTCATCAATAAGTTCTTTCCCGAAGGACTTGTAGCATTTGACCTTGAGACTTCAGGCCTTTCTCCGCTCGTCGATGAGATCATTGAAGTTGCAGCAATAAAAGTTATCGATGATAAAGTTGAATTCTTTAGCCATCTCGTTAAGCCAACGAAATCGATTCCACAGTACACAATAGACATTCATGGCATCACTGATGAAATGGTCAAGGATGCAGCTCCTATTGAAGAAATTCTCCCTGCATTTTTGGAGTTTTCAAAGGGACACACCTGGGTTGCTCATAATTCAAAGTTTGATGTGGGCTTCATTGTTTTTAATATGCACCGTCTTGGTATTGAGTTTTTCGATTCAAAAGTTTTCTGCTCATGTAAGCTTTCAAGACGATACGTCACGGGCAGCGAGAATCATAAGCTAGGAACCTTGGCCAAGCACTTTGGGATAGCACTTGAAAATCACCACCGTGCTCTTGATGATACATTTGCATGCTTAAAGGTTTTTACCAATACTCTAAAAGTCATAAAGTCTAACCGTGCCCTTGCCGAAGGCAGAGTCTTTAACGTTAAAGAGTTTAAGAAAGCACTTGAATCAGAAATTCCAGAAAAAATAAGTGATATCAAAAAATATCTCGAGAAGCAGACTCCTATTGAAATCAAATACAAAGGTGGGAGCATGAGTGGTAAGTTTAGACCGATTCGCCCAATCAGCTTCCTGCCTCTGCCACAAGGTAGCGTGCTTTACGCTCACTGCTTAAAAAGCGATATGTATAAATCATTTAGCTTGAAAAAAATTGTCGAGTTCAGAGAAATAAAAGAGGAAAATCAAGATGATGATTAATGGAAAAACACTTTTCTATAGAATCCAGCAAGTTTTGATTTTTGTCATCCATATCGTCTTGCTCGCATGGATTTACTGGTTACTTCAAAACACTGGTAATCTTTCGACCGAAAAAGTTTTAATACATTTTACTGGAATCGGAACTTATGGAGCGCTCCTAATTAGAGGCTGTGCCGCATGGGCAAAGTACCACCACCTTAAAGAAATCAATCAGCAAAGAAATGAATAAAATTGAGATTAAAACATGGCAAGATGATTTTCGATTTGCTCTCAAAAATATAGAGCAGGTCAATAAATTCTTTGACCTTAATATTCCTCAAATGCCTTACGATATCGTTATTCCCTATAATCTAGCACTTCGGATTAAAGAAGGTGGACTAAAGAGCATTCTCTGGAAACAGTTCATCCCATCAGCTGATGAGCTTGGAGATATCCAGTCACATGGTCAGGAAGACCCTATTGGAGACAAGGTTCACAGCAAAGAGGGAGCAATAGTTCATCGCTATAGAAATCGAGTTCTTTTTTTTCCTACCACAGTTTGTCCTGTAATTTGTCGTTACTGCTTTAGAAAGAATGAATTAAGCTCTAATGACGATATATTTAAACAGAATTTTGAAAAGACGAAATCTTATATTTTAGAACACCCAGAGATCGAAGAGGTTATCTTTTCTGGTGGTGATCCGCTCATGTTAAGCAATGAGAGACTAGAATTTTATCTTGAAGAGTTTTCAAAGATCACTCAAATAAAGTACCTAAGACTTCACACACGTACTCCTATAATTCTACCACTGAGGCTCGATGATGACTTCATGGCGCTAATCAAGAACTTCTCTGAAAGATTTGAAACCTTAAGCATGGCCATTCATGTAAATCACTGCGACGAGATTGATAGTAACGTCGCCCAGGCCTTAGAGAAGCTAAGTTTAACCCATCACCTAAACTTGCTCTCTCAAACCGTACTTCTTAAAGGGATTAATGATAATGAAACAGACCTCATTAATTTATTTAGAAATATTAACCAATTTAAAATCCGTCCCTATTACCTTCATCACCCAGATCGAGTCAAAGGAGCAATGCATTTTCAAATAGATATCCCAACAGGGAGGAAAATATTTGCCAATTTGAGGAGTCAGTTACCTGGGTGGCTTCTTCCTACTTATATTCTCGATATCCCAGGAGGTCATGGTAAGCAGTCGATCTTCAACCCGGAAGCCATTGATTTTACGGGTAAAGTTTTGAATATTAAAGGAAAATTAATACGTATTTAGTTAATTTTGCATTGAGTTAATTTTTCTTAATCGTTAAAATATCCTAGCGTTGATTAAAGAATCTTCATGATTCCAATTGAATAGGATGTTTGAGTTGAATAAAGAAACTGAAATTGTATCTCAAGAGCTCGTTCAAAGAGTTAAAAAGAACTTTGGTGAGTCACAAGTGCTAATTGTTAGTAATAACAAGGCCATGAGAAATAATATCAAAAGAGTATTTGTAACTCTAGGTTTTCCAATCTCATCAATTGGTATTGCAGAGGACTACAAAACTGCAAAGGAAGCATTAGAAGAGCACTCTCCAAACATTATTATATCAAATTATGCTCTTGAGGGAGCAAGCGTCGTTGACCTACGAAACTTACACTTTGAATTACAGGCAAATAGACTTAAAAGCTTATTCTTTATTGTTACTGAATTAGACTCTCCTGCACTAAAAAACCTCGAATATGATTACGATCTCGACGGAGTCCTCACTGGTGTTCAAAACTTCCAAACAACTCTCGATTATTTTACAGAGAAGTTTGAAAAAAGAGTTAGTGTAACAAAATCGACACTTTTTATTTTTAAAATTATGGAGTTACTTAATCAAGGACATGCTGAAAAAGCCAAATCCTTTCTAGACGCTGCTAATGAAATTGAAATACATGATCTTCAAAAAGAAATTATAACAGCGAAAATCAATATCGCATTAAATAATTACGATGAAGCTCAACTCTCTCTTCAAAAGATTATCGAACTTGATAATACTAATTACTATGCTCTAACAGAAATAATCAATATTTTCTATAATCAAAGAAATTTTGAACAAGCATTCAAGTACGTTATACAATTTACGAAAAACTACATCCCGAGCACAAATAAACTTCCAAATATTCTAAAAATACTTTTATTTAATAAAGCAAATATTGAGGTTGTAAAAATTTGTGAAATATTTAAAAATGACGACGACATCGACCAACAGACAAAGCTCAATATTGCTGCAGCTCTAGCGTTGGCGGGAAAGGCCCTTATTAAAGACAAGCCAAATCTTGCCAATGATGCCCTAAATGACTCTATTGCTATTTCTGGTGGGCAAAACTTTAACATTTTGCAAATGGTGATTAATAGTATTATCGATGAGTCTGAAAATTATGACCTTGCTCAAAAGTTTATTGAAAAGTATCGTCACAACTATACTGACATTAAACCATTTTTGGCCCTCGAGTTTGATGTCTTCAAAAGATCTCGAAATGCAGGTGAGATTTTCAAAGAAGGGATTGAGCTTATAAAGAATGATATTAAAAGCTTCAATATCTATGATTCTTTAATTTCCGCATCCGTACTAATGGGAAGAAGACCTGAAGCGATTGAAGATCTTGTCTTTGAAGCCTGTAGAGAATTTCCCGATTTCTGTGATCAGTTTAAAAGTCATCTCTAGGAATTTGTCTTATTGCATGGGCGGCAACACTATTTCGATACGTAAAAAAATAATAAGAAAAGAAATATGGAGCGCGAGACCTGCGCCACGGTCCAAAATGCAAAGCATTTTGACGGGCGCTTTACCGTCGTGCATATACGACGTCACAACGTCGTATTGCATGGGCGGCAACACTATTTCGATACGTAAAAAAATAATAAGAAAAGAAATATGGAGCGGATGTCCGAAGACAATCTAACCGCCTTAAATCACTTAGTTTCGTGAGTGAAACAAGCCTAAACAAGCCAACTCTCTCACAAATTTTCTTATTTCTACACATTTCCTGACCTTTCCAAAAGAAAAATCAGGAGGGCCGTGTCGCCCTTCCTGAAACTTCAACCTCAAAGCTGTTTCCGTTTCCAGCTTTAAATGTATCAACTTTTTAACAACCATTCAAGCTACCTCATTGTAGGCAGATGCTATATGTTGCATGGCCGCAATCTCGTTGGGAATAAAGATTTTACCAAGATCATTGGTTGCACCTTTCTCCCTTGTACCAGCAAGACGAATGTAAATCTGAAAGGTCTTAAAGTTCTTCCAGCCACCAATTCGCATAACTGTTGTCTCTGGTACTCCGCTTGAAAGTAAGTGAGTAGCAAAGCAAGCTCGAAGCGTATGGAACCTTACAGAAGTAATTCCTATCTCTTCACAGAACTGTCTTAGAACTAAGGCTTGATAACCCTTAGTCCATTCATAAATTCTAGGAAGAAGAAAGTCTCCTGTGTCTTTTCTTTGCATCAGATCGACTACAATCGGCATCAAGCTATCAGCAATTGGAGCTGTTCGCCAGTATCCGGCCTTGGTTGATTTTGATTGAAAGGTTTCCCAATCCCAAGACTCACAAATTCTAATGATACCCTCTTGAAGGTGAACATTTTCTTTTCGGAGAGCATACAGTTCACTTGATCTCATTCCTGTCATGAGAGCAACTGCCCAAATTGGATACCAAGGGTGATTAGCTTCCTTTGCCTTAGCTAAAAGATACCTAACCTCATCCACTGTTAATATCTCAGGAAGTTTATCTTCGTTTGGCATATCAATGGGAATTCCGTAAACGGGACTCTTGATATTCTCAAGAATAATTCCTTCTTGAACCCCAAACGTCCAAAAGCTATTTACTGTTCCTTTGATTCGCTTAACAGAGTTTTCGGTAAGCTCTGCATCTATTGCACGTTTAATTAAACTTTTACCGTGATAGCTTGTTAATTCCTTCGCCGGAATATCTAGCCAATCCTCTGTCCAATTTCTAACCATGCTTAGAGCATTCTTTTGTGCTTTATCTCCCATTTGCTTAAGAGAAACGGGGTTTCTATTGTACCTTTTTGTTTCATACTCAAAAAGATCAATAATTCTTCCCCAAGCGTTTCCTCTTACCTCTTGAGAGGCAATATACTCACTAGCTTCTCGGATAAGTTTCTTTTCCCATTTTTTGGCCTCTCTTTCGGTATCTACTTTCTTGTATTTTTGACACCGAACAGTTTTATCAATCTTACTTCTAAGATTTACATAGGCCTCAAAACGAGTGTTTCCAGTTTTTTTACAGATGTATGGTCTAACTCCCATAAACTCCTCCTCTTAAAATTGATTTTTCAAGAAGGTCATTTATTTGAGTTTTTTTCACATATACACGACCACCTAATTTATAGGTATTTAAAATACCTTTATAAAGAAGGAGTCGGACTGCATTTTCTGTTCTTCTTAGATACGTTGCCGCATCTTTAACTGTCATCCATATTAAATTGTCAAAGAGCAAATCAGACCCGCACATTTCGTGACTTATACTCTGACTTTTTCCAGAATTTTCACTCTTAGAATTCCGGCTTTTATTGTTTTTCATCATACCAAATTCTCCATTATAGGCCAAGGTTTTTGCGTGAAATTATCTGTTACAAAAAACTTTTTTTCTGTCACAATTCAAGTTAGATTTTGTGACAAAAATCCGCTCATAAGTTCCATCATTTTTTCTTCAAAATCTTCTTTGGAACCACTAAATTTTTCCATGTGCTTTTTGAGAAAAAGCTCTCTCTTGTCGCTGTGAGAAAGTGAATCCTCTTGAGACTTTTTGATTACATTTTTAATCAAGTTGTCGTCTGCGAGATTCAATAAATTGACCAAAAGATTCTTAGGTTTTACTTTTCTTCCAAATTGCTTTTTATTGGCTTTATCAACAAGTTTTGAAACTTGTTTCATAAATACTTTATCGAAACGAATTGCAGTAGAATCGGCTTTTTTAGCAGTAGATTTTGAAGTTTTGTTTGCTGTATTTTGTTCCATAATAATTTTCTCCATAGTTAAGTTTAAAGTTCAAGATCAAGACTTCTTTTTTGCTTGATGGCCTTATCAAAAGAAATTGAATTAACGGTAATTCCATACGACTTGAGGTCTTTCTTGGCCTTGTCTATGAAATTCCATTGATTCTTATTCAGGTCATTATTTTTTGGCGCTACAATCTCAATGTCTTTTACATTGGAATTGGTCGCTAAAAAAATATGTAACGCTTTTTCTTCTAACCCCATCAATACGAGGTGGGCATTTGATCTCTTGTCCTCAAATGACTTTTTCCCCTTGGCCTTTAAAAAACTAAGAAAGTCGGGGAAGATAGTCACATTTTTTTCATTCTTATGAGATTTAATGAATGGGCTTGAAGTATCTCCATGACGCTTTGACTTGTACTTATTGTCGCTGTCTAAAGAGAATTCAATGGCCTCTTGTTCGTTATCATCGGCATAAAACCAAATGCTTCCTTTCTTATCAACTTGTACTTTTTTAAGTCTGAATAAGTCCTCAGATACATTTTCGTTAATGCCATGATGTTTTAAAAACTTTTTCACCTTGAGTTTTGCAAGATCAGGTTTTTCTTGCTTTTGCTTTGGAATATAAAATGATGTGTAAGGTCTTTTTACTTCACCGTAGTATTGCTCCAAAAGTAAAAGATTTTTGTTATTAGTAATTTTTGAAATAGCTCTTAAATAGCTAGTTTGATCGTGGCCGCTGACAAACTCAATAAGTGAGCCTGTAGTTTTGTTTTTGGTATTCGTCCATCTATTACCATCAATAGAAATAAATTCTTTACCTTTTAAAAATTTTTTTCCTTTCTCATTCGTTTCAGTTTGGATTTTGTGCTTTTTGCAATACTCCAAAATGTCACTTTGCGAGGCCTTTCTTATTTCACTAATAGGAATAATAGAATTCCTAAGATAGTGATCTGAAGGCAAAGGAGTCCTATCGCCACGGCGATTACTTTTAGTGTAAGCTTCGTAATCTTTTCCTTTAATATCTTGTGCAGTTCCTCCACCCAAAAGTAATGAGCTTGAAACTCCCAAAGAATCTCCTTTTCCATCTTTGAAATTGCTGATTCCATCTCTAATTTTCCTCCTTACTTGGGGTTGCTTTGCAAACAGTTCATCATTGTCTTTGAAGTTTTGGATCAATCCCTTTTTGTCATAACCCTTTCCAAGCTTGTCGCCTCTAATGCCTTTATTGTGCCCCTCATAGAAATATGTGATTTTCTTATCAGTGATGGCCACATTGACAGATAATTCATTTAAAACACCAACATACTCATCAAAGCTCGTCGCATAGCTCTTAGCAAAATCGGCCTTTTGAAAAAGATCAAGTCGATAAGAGTTTCCACCTCTTGTCTTTATTCCTTTTACTTTTTCCGGCAGTTTTTTACTTCTGTCTTTGTCAGTTTCTTTAATGATCGAAAGGCCATGCTCAATGACGATTTCATCTGAAAGTGATCGCAAGTTATACAAATGCTTCTTTTTGTCTGTCACATCTCGTTTACCTGTAACATGATTAACAGGATTTACAAGAATGTGATTATGAGTCTTATTAGTGTCCGTATGGGTAACGACAAGAAACTCATGATTTGGAAAATAGCGTTTAGCTAATTCCGTTCCCATGAAGTTTACTTTTTCAGCACTAAGAGAGCTACTTTCCTCAGGACTAAAACTATGAATAACCTCAAAAGCGACGTTAACATTTTTTCTTCCTCGCATAGCATTTTTTGAAAATTCTGCTTGCGTGTTTTTAAATGTGTCAATAGCTTGTCCAGCTACACAATTGTTTTCGTTTGTCACCAGTTCCGTTCCTCTGTCTTTTAATAAGTATTCTTCATAATCACTTGCAGACATTTCTTGTTTTTTGGGAATGTCCTTCCTCCACTTAACCTTGATGTACGCCATGACCGTAATAAATGAGACTATTTAAAGTTTTAAATTCCTCAAGTACCTTGTCTAAAGTGTCGTTCCAGCCATGCATAAAGCCAGAATTTAACTTTTTTGCTACTTGATTTAGGTTGTTACCAATGCGATTAATATCTTTTCTTATAACTTCCAAATCTTTTTGGCTCACAAGCACTTTTGTGGGAAGACGATTGAAATAGGCATCTCTCAATAGTGTTGGAACCGTTTTTCGTAGTTTAGAACTATCCTTTTGAACTTGTTTGTATTCAGAAGGAGAAAAGCGCACGTTTGCTCTACCACCAAGATTTAATTCTAATTGTTCTTCTTTGCTCATAGTAATTCCTTTCTTGTTGATTAAAGTAATGCGTTTCTAACGGCCTTAAAAAATATTGTTAGCCATCCTTCAAGGTTTTCTGTTTCTTCGTTTAGCTCGCCTAGTGCATCCTCGTGATCTTCGATTAGCATTTCTGATTTTCCTATCGCTTTCATTAAATTATCTCTGGCCATATTCTGTTCTTCTGATTCGTTCAACTTGAACCTCCTTTTTGTTGTTTTTTGTAAACTCCCTTTTTAGAGAATCATTTGATTTAATTACGGTGTTTATTGCAATCATTAACCTCCTTTCAGCCTTGCTTAGTTTGGGTGAGTCTTTTATATACGGTGCAATCGCTTTTTCTTTTCGTTCCTTTTGAATTTCTTTTAGGATCACGTTGTTATTTTTAATTATTTTGAGGGCCACTTTTTTATGTGGATTATTTGTTGCGCAGCTTGTGGTAATTGCTGTTATTGTTATTAGTAGTCCTAGTTTTAGTTTTGTTACTTTGAATTTTTTGTTTTGTTTCATTTTTTGTCCTTTTTTAATTTGTTGTCTGTTTTGCTGTTTTTTTCTATTTTTTCTTATGCAAGCATGGAGTGTGGCGCCACACTCCTTAAAAAAACTCGTTCCGAGCAAGGGGCTGGCCCTTTTTTTACTTGTTGAGGGCAAAGCCCCCAAACCCCCAATGGAGCAGCTTCGCTGCTCCATTGCGCTCGTTAAACTCGCTTTTTTATTGCTCATAATACGGCTCCCACAGTCTTAACTGCTTTCGTCGCAGTGCTTGCCGTATCACTCGCACCACCAAGGAAGTCAGGTGCAGACTCTTCGTTATTCTCCATTAACATAGGTCTTAAAAAGAAAAAGATACTTCCTGTTGTCAGTGTTGCTACAAGCAATTGAATCCAAGAATAAATAGAATAGAAGTAGTACATTCTGGAACTGATTAGCTTCGCTCCATAGAGCGAGATACCATCAGAAAAATGTCCAAACTCCCTCATAACCTCAGTTGATTGAGCAATACTTGTCATGATGTGATAAAACAAAACCCAGAGTGGAGTCCAAAGAAGTACAGAAAAATAAAGTGCAAACCAATAGATTAGAACTTTCCATTTTCCGGCAACAATAAAGAAAATCAGAAATGGAAAAACTGCAACGAGGGCCAATTTGATAAGTCCAGCAACGTGTGGGGCACGGGCCAGATGTTCACTAAATTTTTGACTTCTCACTGCTGCCTCAGATGCTCCATGTTCTTCTGAAAAACCAAAGATCGAGAGGATTGCATCAAAAGAAAATAGACGGTTTAGGTATTGAAATACTCTTCCTGTTGTTCCTGGGAGTTGGGAGCCTTTCATAATGCCCATGACAGATTCTTTGCCATCAACATAGTGATTAACCAGCATATTTGCCATGTGCATATTCTGAGCTGCTTCATCTTTTATTGGATAGACATGCGTTCCGCTTGAACGAACAAAGCGCACATGGTGGCCAATAGCGTACTGCTTTAAACTTGATCGGACTTCATTTTTTACGTCAAGACATGAATAAGAAACGCTATCTTCTGTTTTAATTTCTATCTCAGATAGTTTCTGATCTATGCTTGTATCCCGATTAAAAAACGTATTTAATTTGTTGTTAGCATGAGCATTTCCAATTAGCGGTAGGGCCTTTTCAAAACAATTTTCGGTATAGAAGTGAACAAGCTCTCTTAGGTTTCCATCTTCAATCGTAGCTGTACCGGAGTACATAATTGCCTTATAAAAAAAGTTGGGAGCACCTAGTTGTGAGTGATTCTTTGCCATTATTTTGTCGATAATTCGGCCAAGAAATGCACTTGATTCCTCAGCACTTCGACTTAAAAGATCAAAAATAAAACTAACTCTTGTTTTGTCTTTGACATCTCCATACCTTGTCTTGATATATGGATTATCACTCCATGATTCACCGTAGTAGTTCTTAACATTCGTGTTAGAACCGACTCTAAGCAAAGCAAGACCCAGAAATAAACAAAAGATGATTTTAGCGAAAACAGATAGAGGTAGGTGCTTCTTTGAAACAAGAGTGTTTGGCATATACCTTGAGAAAAACTTAATAGTCGCTACAAAAAAGACCACCCCAAAAATGATAAGAACCATGGCCTTAAAGAAAACCTCTGAAGTGATCGCAGTTATAAACTGAGAGTGAAGCTCAAGACCTAAGTATTGGTACAATGCTTCATAAGCAGTGTTACTAAACATGCTAATTGCCTCCTTGGTCGCACAGGATTCCATCGGCACAGTCAAATAATTCGCTCCGAGAACGCTTAGAATTGATTCTGCTGGACTCATTATTGAAGGCCCTTTCTGTGGCCTTGCCTTGGTAGAAACGTCCTTCACTGGTGATCTGTGAGACTACAGTATTTAATGGTGTGTTCTTTGCTTCTTGAAGCTGAAGGGTGGCCTCAATCGAATCTTTGAGATTTTTTCTTTTCTTTGCAAGTTCAAGCTTTCTTGTTTCAGGTAGATTAGGGTTCTGCTCAAGTATGTTAAGCATATCTAAAGAGCTATTCATTTCATCAGAGAACTTTGTCATGGCAACGGATGCGGCCAATTTACGACAATAAGAACCTCTTTTAATGAACGGAAGGTATGAGAGGTATCTAAGGGTTTGCTTATCAATATAAGTGTCCTCCTTATTTCCTCCAATCTCCTTGAGTTCTTCTTTACCAATTAGTCGATCAATACTGATTCTATTTGCATTATGGTCAATCTTTTTAAGTAACCCCTTACAAAGCTTTTCGTAGGTATCTTTTTCTAGCTCATAAAGCCTCGTTCGTGGTGTAATTGCCCTGTTCTTTGGGCCATACTCCACTGAGATTCGACCTTTTCCTATAACCGTATCACCAACTAATGCTTTTAAAAGTCCAACTGATTTTTTTGCTTCATTTGAATTAAATCCGGCCCATTTTGCAGAAGATTCAATTAGCTTATTCTTACCGGCCTTACTTCCAAAATGACTTCCGGCCCAATTTGCGAGATCGACAGAATAATTTGAACTAGATTGACATTCCTTCATGGCCTGTTCCATATTTCCACCATTTCTTTGAATGGCCTGATGAACACAATCCTGTCTTTCTTTTTTAAAATCTTCTGAACGATTATCAACATACTTATCAATCAAAGCACATTGATCTAAACGCATTTGGGAGAGAAAATTAGCATTGACTCTTGTATGCTTTAGAATTGAACACCATGTAGGGCTGAGATAACAAGTTAGAAGCATAGGACTGGCCGCAAGTATATTATTTCCGACAGACTCAAAATATTTTGCATCCAAAAGGTTTTTCAAAGAGGCCTGCAAAGTGCTTTTAAAATCGACCTTTCCACAATCAGCACCAACCCCAAGACTGAATCCTAAATCTACGGTTTGATAATTATCAAAGACAGAATCATTTTCTTTACTTCTTTCTTTAAACAAGTAATCAGAAGATGACATTTCTGAGCTATGTTTGTAATTAAACTGCTTCGCTGATACAGGCACAGATAAAAATATGATTGCAATTAAACTAATTACTTTCATTTTGCCTCCCATTTTTCTTGTCTTTTTCCTCATTAACGAGGAACTTAAGGGCCTTCCAAGCATCTCCTTTAAATACGTTGATTGCGTATTCTAAAGCGAGTAAGTCCTCATTATTCGTAGGTGCTAACCACCTGTCATAAGGAGTTTGGTAGTACCTGAAGGCCCCTTGATTGGATTTGTCTTTGTTCGAGTAAAAGATTTCTGTATATTGACCTTTTTTGACTTTGAGAGATTTAATTATATCAGCCTCAACTTCTTCTATTAGTTTCGAGTGAGCATATAAATAATCTGCATTATCAGGACTCATCCTTAGAAAAACAAAATTATCGGCAACCGACCACATGGCCTTACCAGCTTCCATTTCAAAGTAGTTTTGTGGCCTTGGTGTTAGGCCAATGAGCCAGAATCCAAGTTTTCTAAAGGTTTCTGCTGCATCAATGATAAAATCTTTTGCTACAGGATTATCTCTTCCGAGCATTCCAAGTTCTTCGATAACAATAAAGCCACCTCTTTTTTGATTATCAGGTGTTTGAATAAAACTTCTAATTTCTTCAATCACACTCATTGTCATTAAGGTTTGAAGAGTTTCATCTTTTAAGGCATCTAGGTCATAGACATAAAGCATGGTCGAAGAGTCCTTTTTATGGCCGTTTGAACCTTTAAAATACTTAGAGTAAATTCCATCGCCGTAAAAAGGTTTTAGCTTCACAAGAATTTTTTCAATTTCATCTTTCATTGATTCAAATTCAGGATCAGCAGTAAGTCCGGCCATTGAAGCGACAAAATCATCTATTGTGACTTCTACACCTTGATCGTCTTTTTCATTTTTATGAATTTCGCCATCAATGTAATAAAGAGATGATTCTTTTGATTTCTTTATGTATGCCAGCTTTAGTGCTTTTGAGATGCTTGAGAGATGTTCACTTTCAATTTCAAAAGTTGGAGATGTAAGTTTGATTCCCGTGGTTAATAGCTTTGTTAGAAAACCGACTTTGGCATCATCAAAAACACCTCTAAATGGTGAAAATGGCATTTCTCCATTAGGATCAAAAACTGTTAGCTCGCCCTTGTAGGGGCCAACAACTCCCTTATAACTAGATTTTTTATCAATCACAAAAACCAAAGGTTCTGGAGCAAGCTTTTTGGCCGATTGAATACAGTCAATGATGAATGCCGATTTCCCACTACCACTATCTGCAAGCACCACAGTATGATTTGAAGTCTCGTTTTCAAGAAGATTGAAGTTTACTAAGTTTTTTTCTCGTGACAGATACAATTGAAGAGGATTTTTAAGGCCCTTAAAAGAGTCAAAAAATGGCAAAAACATAATTGCATCATTCTGCAAGATTCTAATGTATCTTTGTGAAGAATGATCTGCCTCAGAAGAGTAATTCAAGGGTAGTGAATTAATAGCAAGTCCTAATCCAATTTCGTCTTCGATAATAACTTCACATTCCAAATCATTGTGAAAGATATTTACAAGTTCTCTCGTCCTACTATCTAAAACTTCATCTGTTTCACCTTCGAGAATAATACAAAAAGTTAGGTGCAAGCATTTTTCACCGATAGCGAACCTGTTTTGTGCGTCTTTGATTTCATTTTTTTGAATTTTTGCTTTTTCTGAAACGGAATTCTCTAGGAAAAAGGCCTTTAAATCAAAAAACTTTCTCACACTATTTTTTGAAGGAAAGCTAAAGTTAAGAGAAATCTTATATGGAAAGTTAAGTTTAGTGAAATATGCCATTCCTCCGGCATAGGCAAATTGTGGACTCGTCTTCAAAGTAATAGTTCTAGTTTTTACCCCTTCACGTTTGATACCTTTATAATCGAGCAGTGGACTGTTATAAATTAGCTGATCCGCTATTGGTAAATGTGAGTTGAATTTTGCAAACTCACGTTTGTAAAATTCCTTTGGATTAAAGAATTGTCTTAAGTGAGTAATTAATTCTTGTGCATCTAATTGCCTTAGCGGAATTTTCGCATTTGCAATGTATTGTTTAATAACTTGCTCGAAAAAAATTACTTCTTTAACAAACTCACTCATTTGATCAAACAAAATCTTCTCACCCTTGGATAAAATATCCTTCCATTCTGCAAGAGCAGACTTTTTAGGGAAGAATCTAATTGAGATTAAGGACTTTCGTTTCAATGGGGATAATTCGTGATCTGAATTGCATTGCTCACGAATCATATTTACTTTTTCTTCAAAAAGTAATTTGGAAACATCATGTCCGTATTTATATTCAGAAAGTATATTGTCCCAAAGATTATCCTCCTTTGATATATAAGACTGATCGTATAAAACTTGCAGAACACAATTTTCAGGTAGTGCAAAGAGAGTTTTAAAGGAACCTACAGTTGACGTAACGGCCTTTGCCCTCATTGGTTCGTGTTCAAATAGATCGGCTTCTAGCACAACTCCAAGACTTCCATCTTTATTAATGAAAATCTTAAACTTTTCCACATATTCACTATATGGAAGCAAACTGCTTAAAGACTCTGATCGCTTAAATAAGGCATCTGCTAATTTGTATCTATTAGTCATTGCTCTATTTACTGTCTTTAATTGTTCTTCTTTTTCTTTTTGTTCTTCCAATTGCTACCTCCTTAATGTTTTTCTGAAAAATCCCACCTTGTCTCTTCAACAAGGAGATAGACCCAAGCTCCTCCAAAATAATCACCAGTAGGCATTTCATGAGCGTGTAGCCATGCCTTTTTAACCTTTCCCTTGGTTCTCGTTACAGGGTTAGGAATATTTTGATCTTCTTTCTCAATATTATATCCGGCCCTCTCTTCCAGAATTCCATCTTTATTTGAATTATGAGCGCACCCAAAAAAATTGAAACTAATCAATGATACGAGTAAGATATGAAAATACTTTTGCATTGCTTGTTCTCCTTTCGTTTTTTCTAAAAAAGTCATTTGGAAGCAAGACTTTTTCTTGCATGACAATCCAAACGTCTTGACCTGAATTAACGGATAATGTTGGCATTAGTGATGTGACTTGCTTTAAATACCAATCACTAACTTTTGATGCTGCCCCTTGGGCACCATTTTGAACTAATACATTTGCCGAATCTGGATTCTTGCCTCCAATATTTTGGGCCTTTCGAGTAATAATTTCACCGATTCCATCAACAACCGTTTTTAAGAATGCCATCTTGGCAACACGGCCTTGCTTGGAATTAAGCTCTGCTTTTACTGCAAAGGTATTGTCTTTGTTATCTGCGACGAACCCGCTAATCTTGCGCTCAAAGAATTTTCCTTTTTTAGAAACACATGAAAGACGGGTGGCCTGAAAATTAATCCTTTCAGTCGCCATTGATGGGGAACTTTTAGCAATAATAAAGCAGCCTGAAAGATCGACTTTGTGCTTATTAGGGCCAACGTATGAAAAATCAAGAGCAAGAAGCACTGGATAGGTCTTCCCCTCTGGGGCATCTATGCCAGTCATAAGCTTGGCCTTAACATAACTACCAGTAGGTAATGTAATGCCTTGTTCGACTCTCTTTTGCTTTACAGGAAAAGAAATGACACTTGGGCCATCGTAGTATCTTTTCTTAGAACTCTTAGCGTTAAATGAAGCGACAGAATTATTTACCGTCGATTGCTTGAAATTAGTGTCTTCGGCATGAATTCTTACGGATTCATCACTAGTAGATATTTTTTCTTCTACTGCTTGATTCTCATTTTTTTCTAAGTCGTTATCAGCACTCGTTTGTGGTCGTGGTGCTAGGACTTTGCTTCAACCTTTTCCTCAAGTAATTTTAGTTTTTCCTCAAGCGCCTTATTTTTTGCCATAATTTTTCGCGCGGTTTTGCCAAGCTGGACTTCTTTACTTTTAAGATATGAAGTTGCTTGAGAGCCAAAAATTCGTCCTTCGGTGAAAACAGGCTTTCTATGGTCTTTGTAAACGATTTTTTGAGTTTCTGAAAATTTACTTACAACATAAATAGACCCGATCATCAAAAAAGCAACAAGGCCAATTCTTGTCTTAGGATTTTGCAGTAAAAACTCTTTGATATTGTTAAAACTTCTCATAAAATTCTTTGGCACATAATGATTAAATAAATTCACAGTGATTCTCCTTTTTCTTCAATTAAAACTGAAATTGGAAGTTTAAGATTACTTATGGATGATGTTGGCTTAGAAACAACTTTGAGAAGTGTCTTGCTTGTTCCTTTTCCTCTTGGGACTAAGATTTCATCATCGACAAGGGATATGATCGCCATAGACGGATCGCTAAACTTTAGTTTATCAATGGCAATTTCATACTTTTTGGTCTTGTACTTATTTCTAAGTTCAATGACATACCCTTTGTAATCCTTGCCAGTATAAACTCGAATAAGCTTTGCAGAGACTCCATTGATGTATCCTGTAGAAATCCATTTGTCTTTAACCTCTCGTTTGTAGCCAACAACATTGTCATCCTTGTCTATAGATTTCATAAATTCCATTACTGTTAAGACGGGCAGATTCTTTTCAGACCTTTCAATCAACATACTTTTAGGCCTCAAATCATAGAATGGTTCATCACTTCCACGTTGATTTTTAACAATTCTGAGATTAAGAGTCGCTACACTTCCATCACTAAGAACAAACGCTACTTTAGTCGTTCCTTTAGAAAAACGTGGCCTGATGGATAACACAGAATAGTCGGGATCATTTGGATCAGCAGGCTTAATTTCAAATTTTCTAGCTTGTGAGATTGTTCTAACTTGCTTGTGAAATCTGAATATTGTCTCCTTTGAAACATTGACTAACTCTGGTGTTGATCCGTAGTAAATGTCCTTAGCTTGCGAAATGACCGAAAACAGCATCATCCCAATGATATAAATTAAATATCTTTTCATACTCATTTCTCCACTTGGTTTGGTTTAGATTGAATTTCTTTGCCTCGAAAAGAATCTGCCTCAGTTCTAGTTAGGGAAGTAATTTGTAAAAACCACTTTTTTCCTTGCTTCGGGGGCATGAGCTTAACAATCATCTCAACAACTTCATCTGTTTTCCCGAGAAACTCATTATTGGCATATCTTTCCCTCGTAACAATCGCCACTACCTTATAGTTGCCCTTCTCATCAGAAATGATTTCTTTATCAGCAATCTTAAGAATTTCAGAAATATTTTCAAGTTTCACCGTTTCAATCCAATCAGACGTTTCCATGTCAAAGCGAACTTTTAAGTCATGGGACATATAACCTGAAAGCTCTCGGTATTGATCCTCGATATTCATCGAATTTATATTCCCTAGAGTTCTTATAAATGTCATTACTGCACTATCAACATATCCATCTGTAACTGTCTGTGGTGATGCAGGGGTAAAGTCAATAACCCCCGGTGCGAGGATATATTCTTTTTCTCTCAGCTTTGAGTATAAAGTGCTAATTTCATTTCTTGTAACCAAAAAATAGACACTAAAGACTCCAACAAGAATGAGAATTAAGTTTTTCAGCAAAATCTTTTCTTTTAAAAGAGCAGCTTTAAAACAAAGATATTTAGGCATTACAGATAAATCAACCCCGTCATATACACCTGACGGGGGAGCAGATATTTGTGCAGCTTCTATTCCTTTTTCCATTGCTCCAATCATATTATTGCTCATTAGTGCCAATTTCATCCGCAGTGGTGCCGTTACTGTATGGACTTTCATTTTCAATGATTGTACGAGCATAGTTAATCGGAAAAACACAAGTCTTAATAACTTGGACAACGAATGATTTTCCATCTTTAGATTTAAAAGCTTTGAATTCTTCAATAGGCCTTCTTGCATAGTATCCTCCATTAGTTTGTTTTTGGCTTTCGGTTTTGTTAGTCATAAAATCTCCTTTTGATAGTTAAATATTAAATGTTACTCTTGCTTTCATTCCAGTAGTTAAAGACAGTTGAATACCTTCACTACTTGTGTAAAAGTAATAGTCGCCTTGTGCATGTTCGATACAACCTTTAATCCATTTTTTATCTAGTTGAATTTCAAGA
>CAZQJK010000014.1:0-61933 GCA_964593545.1 uncultured Bacteriovorax sp.
AAAAAGCCAGATTTAACGATCTGGCTTTTTTTTTGCCTTTTTTTCAAGAATATTCTTAAAGCCGTTTACACCTACTTCCTCGTCAAGATACAATTACAATATGAAACGTAATATATTAAAATCACAGCTTTTTTCGTTATTTATCATGACGATTTTCTCTTTTATAACTTTCTATTATGGTAATGATCTGCCAGATAATAGCTTTGCAATTACTTCTTCCGGTTCTGGAAATATAATCACTTATTACTTTTTTTCATTGGTTACCTATGTCTCATATTACACTGGACCATGGTTGATTATCCCTTTTATGATCTTTGCTTTTTGTTTCACATTTATTTACGATAAACGTGTCTTTATGGTGGATGTTCTTAATTTCTTTGCTCTTCTTTTTTTCTTCTCATCTCTTACATATTTTGCATATCCTGCGGCGTTAGGACGAGGAGTATTTTTTCTACTCCATGATTTTTTTGAACCACTTTGGTTAGGATTATATTGCTTCACTTCACTTGTTCTCTTTCTTATAGGTACATTTAGATCTTCATTCAAAGATACAATGACTCATGCATTTTTGACTCTTAGGTCAGTTCCAGCTCGCTACCGTGCAGTGAATGAGAAAGTAAAAGCGCTTCCATTTCTTCAGAAGAAAGATATTGGTCATACGGCAAGTGTTGAAAATAAAGTTTCATCTCTTTTAAAATCGAAGAAAAGTGAAAGGCCTCTTTTTTTGAGTCAGCCAGATGAGAAAAAGAATTCAGAAGAAGATAAAGATAAAAAGTCTGCCTTTAATAAGTTAGTTCCATCGCTATTTAAGAAATCTGTTGAGGAACTTGAAGGTGAGACAGCAGGTTTTAGTCAAAATAATAAAGAAACAGAGGAAGTAGATCCTGTTAGCGGAGATACAGAGTCTGGTAGTGAAATTGCTGTAGGTTCTCTAGAATCTAAGCGAGAGCCGCAGGTTAGAATGGTATCTGATATAAGAACTTTGAATAAGTTTGCAGACACTTCTTCTGATAATAAATATTTTAATATTGTAACAACTCTCAGTGAATCGCGTGATACCAAGCAAAACCGTGAACCAGATAGTGAGTATTTTGAGCAAATTATTGGTCTGCTTGAAGCGAAACTAAATGAGTTTAAGATTGAAGGTAATATCGTCAATGTCTTAAAAGGTCCTGTTGTTGATACGTTTGAATTTAAACCTGGGGCCGGAGTTAAGGTCTCAAAAATATCAAATGCTACTGAGGATTTAAGTTTGGCTTTATATGGGGTACCGATTCGTGTTGTTCCATCAATGATGGGACGAGATACAGTTGGTATTGAAGTTCCAAGAAATCCTCGTGAGATAATTTATCTTGATGAAGTTTTAAGTTCTGATGATTTTCAAAATTCTAAATATGGACTCCCTATTGCTATGGGGAAAGATGCATTTGGTGAGCCATTTGTTATTGATCTTGCAAGTTGTCCACACATGCTTGTTGCCGGGGCAACTGGTGCAGGTAAGTCAGTATTCATTAACTCACTACTTGTTTCATTACTGATTAAAAAATCTCCAAAAAAGATGAAGTTGATTCTTATTGACCCTAAGCAGTTAGAGCTTGCACTTTATTCAAAGCTTCCACATTTAGTGATGCCAGTTATCACCGATGCTAAAACTGCTTCGATATCACTTCTTTGGGCCGTCCAGGAGATGGAGAGAAGATATTCAATTCTACGTGAGTTTGGTGTAAGAAATATATCGGGATTCAATGACAAATTAGAAAAAGCTACACCATCAATGCTTGCAAATATTCATCAATTCTATGAAGAATCAGGTGCTGAAGATTATGAACTTCCTTATCTTGTAATAATTGTCGATGAGTTTGCTGACTTGATTTTAACAAAAGCTGGTAAAGAAATTGAGAATAACATTGCGAGACTGGCAGCGAAGGCTAGAGCAGCAGGAATTCATATAATTCTTGCAACACAGAGACCATCTGTTGATGTAATCACAGGTGTAATTAAATCGAACTTTCCTACACGAGTTTCATTTAGAGTAACTTCTCAAACCGATTCGAGAACTATTCTTGATAAAATGGGGGCAGAACGTCTTCTGGGGAAAGGGGATATGCTTTACAAACATGGGATTTCGACACAGCGAGTCCACTCGTCTTATGTTAATGAAGACGAAATTGAGGCCCTGACGAATAAACTCGAAGAAATTAAATGTGAATTTAATACTAATGCAATGGATTTTCTTGAGAGTGGTGGAGAAGTTGAAGTTGATGACTATACTTATGGCTCACATATTCCTTCATCATCAGATTCAGCAGAAGATGATATGTATGGTGAGGCCTTAAAAATTGTTGTCGAATCAAGATCAGCATCAGCTTCGATGTTACAGAGAAGATTAAGAATTGGGTATAATAGAGCTGCAAATCTTGTTGAGGAGATGGAGAGAAGAGGGGTTGTTGGACCAGCCCAAGGATCGAAGCCCCGTAAGGTTCTTCATGCTGGAGATGATGCACAATTCTAGGTCGTTTCTGCCAGTCTTGTCATATGTAAAGCCCTGTCTATAATGGGCTTTTCTTTGTTTTAAAGCTTGATTCTTTAGTGACAAAGTGTTAAAAATTTTCACAATCGCAATTTCGCGAAATAACAGTCACCTCAACGGTTGGTCCGTTGGCTTGGGGTGATTAGATTAACCAACTAGGAGTATTTATGTCTAAAGAATTAAACATCAAAGACCTATTAGCAGCAGGTTCACACTTTGGTCACCAGACGCACAAGTGGAATCCTAAAATGAAAAAGTATGTTTTTGGAGAAAGAAACGGTATCTACATCGTTGACCTTGCAAAAACTATCCCTTTAGCAAAACAAGCACACGACTTTATTAAGAAAGTTGCTTCTGAAGGTAAGCCAGTTCTTTTCGTAGCAACAAAAAGACAAGCTTCTGAAACAGTAAGAAATGCAGCTGAAGCATGTGGAGCTTTCCACGTAACTCACAGATGGCTAGGTGGGATGCTTACTAATTATAAAACAATCAACCTTTCAATTGATAAACTTAGAAAAGTTGAAAAAATGAAAGAAACTGGTGACTTCGAACTTTTAACTAAGAAAGAAAGAATTAAAGTTTCTAAAGATGTTGAAAAATTAGAAAAAAACCTTGGTGGTATTAAAGATATGAGAAAGCTTCCAGGAGCGATCTTTATCGTAGATCCAAGCAATGAAAGAATTGCAATTCAAGAAGCTAACACACTAGGTATTCCTGTTGTTGCTATCACTGATACTAACTGTGATCCAACTGGTATTGACTATGTTGTTCCAGGTAACGACGATGCAATTAAATCAATTTCTCTTTTTGCTGATTACTTTGCTTCTGCAGTAAGTGAAGCTGGTGGAGCATCTAAAGTTAGAACTGGTGCTTCTGCAAAAGATAAAGCTTTAGAAGATGAAATCCTTTCTAAGTATGAGCATGATATTGATCTTGCTGGTGAAGAAGAAGACGTTTAATTAAATTTTTATATTACTAAAAACTATAGAGAGGTAATCATGGCGATTACGGCTGGTGCTGTTAAAGAATTGAGAGAGAAAACTGGTGCAGGGATGATGGATTGTAAAAAAGCCCTCACTGAAACTAATGGTGACTTAGAAGCTGCTGTTGATTTTCTGAGAACTAAAGGTCTTGCTACTGCTGCTAAGAAGCAAGGTAGAGTTGCTGCTGAAGGTGTTGTTGTAACACTTTCTGAAGGTAACACTGCTGTAGTAGTTGAAGTTAACTGTGAAACAGACTTTGTTTCTAAAGGTGATGACTTCCAAGGTTTTGGTAAGAAAGTTGCTAACTATGCGCTTACAAATAAGCCATCTGATATCGTTGCACTTCAAACTGCAATGAATGCTGATGCTACTGAACTTACACTTAAGTGTGGAGAAAAAGTAGATATTAGAAGAATGGTTATCGATCAAACTGAAGGTGTTTTCGGAACATATAACCACGGTGGAAAAATCGGTGTTGTTGTTAATTTAAATACAACTAATACTGGTGCAGAAGTTGAAGAATTAGCGAAAGATATCGCTATGCATGTAGCTGCTGCTGATCCAAAATTTCTTTCTGGTGCAGATATCGATGAAGACTTTAAGAAAAGAGAAGCTGAAGTTTATACAGCTCAACTTAAAGAAGAAGGTAAGCCGGAAGCAATGATTGGAAAAATCGTTGAAGGAAAACTTGCTAAACTTGCTAAAGACGTATGTCTTCTTGAGCAAGTATTTGTTAAGAACCCAGATCTTACAATTACAAAGCTTATCGCTGAAGTAGCTAAGAATACTGGTGCTACGATTTCTTTAAAGTCTTTTAGTAAACTTAACCTTGGTGAAGGTGTTGAGAAGAAAGAAGATAATCTTGCTGACGAAGTAGCAAAGTTAACTGCTAAACAGTAGAAAATTTTTATATTAGAGAAAGGGGCTTTTTAAGCCCCTTTTTTTTGCCTGAATTAAAGACTTGAGAGGGATCAATGAAATATAAGAGAATTTTATTAAAATTGTCAGGGGAAGCTTTAGCGGGAGAGAAGGGTCATGGAGTATGTCCTGAAGTACTTTCTCAGATTTCAGGTGAGATTGCTGATCTAAGTGCAATGGGTGTTGAGGTTGCAATCGTAATTGGTGGGGGAAATATCCACCGTGGCGTAGCTGGAACAACGAAAGGAATGGATCGAACGACATCTGACCACATGGGAATGATGGCGACAATTATTAATTCCTTGGCCCTTCAAGATAGCTTAGAAAGAAGAGGCTTGTACACGAGAGTTCTTTCGGCCATAACGATGCCTGAAGTTTGTGAATCATATATTAGAAGACGTGCAGTTAGACATCTTGAAAAGAAAAGAATTGTTATATTTGCCGCGGGGACTGGTAATCCATATTTTACAACAGATACAGCCGCAGCGTTGAGAGCAAATGAAATTGACGCAGATGTAATTTTTAAAGCGACTAAAGTTGATGGAATTTACGATAAAGATCCAATGAAGCATGAAGATGCTGTCAAATTCGAAGAATTAGAGTATATTGATGTTCTAAATAGAGGAATTGGAGTGATGGACTCTGCTGCAATTTCTTTATGTATGGATAACGCGATGGAGATTATTGTTTTCAACATGTTTGAAAAAGGTAATATCGCTAAGGCCGTAGCAGGTGATAAAATAGGTACAAGAGTTTTTAAATAAGTAAGAGGTAATAAATGATTGAAGAAATAAAAAAAGAATTAGATCGTGGAATGTCTAAGGCTATTGAATCTTTAAAAAATCAATTATCAAAAGTAAGAACTGGTAGAGCTTCTGCAAATGTTCTTGATGGAGTAATGGTTGATTATTATGGTTCTCCAACTCCAGTGAAGCAAGTTGGACAAATATCAACACCGGAAGCAAGACTTCTTCAGATAC
The DNA here is from genome assembly GCA_964593545.1 of uncultured Bacteriovorax sp. GTDB lineage: Bacteria > Bdellovibrionota > Bacteriovoracia > Bacteriovoracales > Bacteriovoracaceae > Halobacteriovorax_A. The sequence goes on from CAZQJK010000014.1 coordinate 5,412, forward strand.
AGCCATTTGATAAAACATTAATTTCAGAAATTGAGAAATCAATTATTAATGCAAATCTTGGATTGAATCCTTCAAATGATGGAAACCTAATTCGTATTCAGTTTCCAGCGTTAACTGAAGAGAGAAGAAAAGATCAAGTTAAAGAAATTAAGAAACTTGGCGAAGATGCAAAAATTGCAATTAGAAATATTAGAAGAGATGGAAATGATCAGGTGAAAAAATCTGAAAAAAATAAGGAAATCTCTGAAGACGATTCTAAAAAATTTCAAGCTGAGATTCAAACAGTTACTGATGGATTCATCAAAGATGTTGATAAGGTAATTGAAAGTAAAGAAAAAGAAGTACTAACAGTTTAATCATATATGATTGATTTTAAAGTCGACAAAATTAAAAATGTTGCCATCATTATGGATGGCAACGGTCGATGGGCAAAGCAACGTGCCCACGAAAGAGTCTGGGGTCACATCAGAGGGAGCTCTGTCGTCTCAAATATTGTCGAAGCAGCTGATGATGTTGGATTAAAATCTTTAACACTCTATGCTTTTTCAACTGAAAACTGGAGTCGTCCAGAATTCGAAGTTAAAACACTTTTCAAACTTCTCAAAAAATTTCTTCTCAAAGAGAGAGAAAGAATAATCAAAAATCAAATTCAGTTTAAAGTAATTGGAGATATTTCAAAGTTACCTGCAGCAACTATAAGTTTAGTTAAAGAACTCGAAGAGTTAACAGAAAACTTTAAAGGTCTTAAGCTATCTTTTGCGTTTGGATATGGTGGAAGAGATGAGATAGTAAAGGCCGTGAATAAGCTTGTGAGTGCAGGTGAAGAAGTAACAGAAGAATCGATTTCCAGATCATTATTTCATCCAGCGATTGGCGATATCGATCTTTTAATTAGAACAGGTGGAGATCAAAGAGTTTCTAATTTTCTTTTGTGGCAGATAGCCTATGCTGAGCTATACTTTACTAATACAAAGTGGCCTGAATTTAAGGATTGTGAATTTATCAAAATTCTTGAGACAGTTGAATGTCGCGAGCGAAGATTCGGAGCAATAGAAGAAGCGGAGAGTCTCGAATCAACAAAGTGTTTGGCAAAAACAAACCACAATCTCTACTAAAAGTGAGAAATTAATGACAAATACACAACAGCGAATAATTTCTGCGCTAGTGCTAGCTGCAATTGTTTGTACAATTATATATTCAGGAATATTTCAGACAATTATTTTTCTTGCTGTAACAGGAATCATTTGTGTGGACGAATTATTCTGTAACTTCATTAAGAAAAATAGATTTTCTTTGAATTATTTTATTACACAAGCCTTATTTGTTGCTCCATTTATATACCTTAATATTATCGATAAAAGTTTTGATTTAAATTTCATGCTTGTGAATAGTGGGCTCGTACTAAATACGATTTTATTGATTTATCTTTTTGGAACAAGGATAGACTCTCATGTGATGAAAAGCGCAATAAATAAATTTCCTTATATTGTCGCAATTTTATGCTTATTTCCTATTGCATCGTTAGCCTCATTACTCTTTTATGGGAAATGGGTTCAGATAATCGTAGTCATTTTGTTGATAAACTTTGGCATGGATACAGGTGCTTGGTTTTTTGGTAAAAACTTTGGAAAGCACAAGCTTTGGCCATCGGTTAGTCCTAATAAGACAATTGAAGGACTTGTTGGAGGAGCATTGTTTGCGGGGATAGTGGGAACAATTGCTTGGAATTTATTAGTAAGCTTTAATGGTGTAAAATACTTTGTATTATTTGTTGTTTTTGGGCTCTTGTCTCAAGTCGGAGATCTAGTGCAGTCAAAACTTAAAAGACAGTTTGGAATAAAGGATAGTTCCTCACTAATACCTGGTCATGGAGGAGTATACGATAGGATAGATAGTCTTATTTTTGTTGCTCCATTTTATGCCGCATTTATGAATTTTATAAATTTTTAAGGAAGAAAAACTATGTTAGAGAAAGTTGCAATATTTATTTTATTTCTTGGTCCTCTTGTTTTCTTTCATGAACTAGGACATTTTTTATTTGCTAGATTATTCGGTGTTCGTGTCGAGGTTTTTTCCATCGGATTTGGTCCGAAGATTTTAAAGTTCAAGAAGGGTTTTACTGAATATGCAGTCTCATTGATTCCACTTGGTGGCTATGTGAAAATGTTTGGTGATGATCCGTTAAATAGTAAAGATGTTCCAGAAAACTTGAGAAGGTACAGTTTTGTTTACAAAAGTAAGCTTGCTCGATTTTGGATAGTATTTGGTGGGCCATTAGCTAATTTTATTTTAGCATTTTTTATCTTTTTCACTCTATTTGTTTCAGGAGAAAAAGTTCCAGAAATTAAGATGGGAAATATTGAAAAGTCATCTGAGTTTTATCAGTTAGGTTTAAGGTCAGGAGATGTTCTAAAAAAAGTTAATGATAATGTTATTTCTTCTCCAAGTGATATCTTACTTGAGTCGGATGGGAAAATCAGGATACTTGAAGTTTCGCGTTTAGGAACACCTGTTGTGGTGAATCTTGATTTAACAGCAGATGATTTCTTTGAGAAAATGGCAGAATACCCACCTCTACTTATAAAACCAGTTTTAAAGTCAAGCTCAGGCGATTATTTTGCACTATCGAATGAGAAAACTTCAATTGATTGGACGACTTCTTTAGAAGAATTAGAGCTGACAACTGGTCAGATCTATCTACATAAACTGGCCAGTGAATCTGTACTTGAAGGGAAACCTGAATTGGATATTTCAACTCCAGCTGTTGAATTTGCACGTTCAAACTCTTCGATACATCAGTCGGTTGTCGAAAAGGATTTGTATCCAATAGATCTTGTCGTTAAGAGTGTAAATATGAACTCACCTGCGGACAAAGCAGGACTAAAGTCTGGTGACATTATAAAGAAAGTTCGTGGTGTTTCTGTTTTAAGTTTTGAATCACTACGAAAACTTGTTCAGGACTCAGATAGTAGTGGAGTAGAAGTCGAAGTGATTCGAGAAAGTACAATTTTAAAGAAAACGATAATTCCGGAAGTTAAAACCATTTCAGGGGCGACTGTAAAGCTTATTGGTGTCTATTCTTCTGGTATGTACGTTGGTGGAAAATATATTAATACTGAACCACTCTCTTTTGGACATGCAATTAAGAAGAGTTTCTCGAGAACAATTGAAAGTATTAAGAAAACTCTTGAAGGTTTTAAAAAATTAATTTTTGCGGAAACATCATTGAAAAATATTGGTGGACCACTTGCGATTGGAAAAGTAGCTTCTGACTCATTTAATACGAGTATGTCGTACTTTTTTCAGTTAATGGCATTAATATCAGTTAATCTTGGTGTTATTAATTTATTCCCAATTCCTGTTCTTGATGGTGGGCATATTATGTTCATTATTCTCGAAGTTGTGAATGGTGGACCTCTGTCTCGAAGAAAGTTGGAGATCGCACAACAATTTGGTTTATCTCTCCTTTTACTTTTAATGGTAGGAGCTTTATTTAACGACTTTATTAGATTTTTATAATGAACTACTTATATATCGACACTACAAATAATTTAACACTTGGACTTCTTGACTCAAATTTTGAATGGGTTGAGAAGGTTTTTTTTGAAACGAAGAGAACTTCTGAAATTATTCATGGTGAAATTCATCATCTATTACTAAAGCATGATATTACATTAAATGAGATCAAAGCTTATTTTACGATTTCTGGTCCTGGTTCTTATACAGGGATGAGAGTTTCAGAGGGAATTAATCAAGTCCTTGAACTCGAAGATAAGAAAATTTATAGCTTCCCTTCGTATTTATTCTGCGAACAACTTTGTGAAGTATGGGACTTTTGGTTTTATCCTGCTTTTAAAAATGAGATTTTTGTTCGCTCTCCTCGAGGGGAAGAAAAACTTGTTTCTTCAGAGGATTTCTTAGTTGATTATGTCGAGGCCAAGCTTAAGCTTGTAAGCTTTGGCCAAGACCTGAAGGGAGTTGAGTCGGTGTTTGACTCAGCGACATTACTGGATAAGTCGTGTTCAAAAGTATTTAGGTTAGTATTTGAAGCTGATATGCGTCATAAGCCATTCTATTTCAGGCCTTTAGATGTTGAATTTAGCAAAAGCAGCAAATGACAATTTGATTAGATATTGGTAATTTCATGAGATGAAATTATCTTATATGTCACGAACAGTGATGTTCTATTATGTAACCGCTCTCTTTCTTTCTTTAGTGATTGGTAGTTTTTTATTATTTCTAATAATTTCGATTGTTCTAGCATGTCATTTCTTCTTATATAGAAAAAAGGTTGTGTTCGATCATGAAGATCAAATTACAACACTTGGAACTGTCTATGCGCCGATAAGTGGTAAAGTTGTTGCCATTAAAAATGATGCGGCCGTAAAGATCATCACGATTAGAACTTCATTTATTGATAATTTTGGAATTTATCTTCCTATTACTTGTGAAGTAAAAAACTTAATAATGAATAAAGACTCCTATCTCTATCGCTTCTCGAGTGATGATGACTTTAAGCAAGACAGGGGGACAGTTCTCGAGCTTAAGGATAAGAAAAATAGAACTATTTCGATGAATTTTATTAGATACTTTAGTGGTAAGGCAGCTGACCTTGTCATTCTTCCGGGTGATCGTGGTAGAAGACAATCTGCAATAGGTTTTTTTCCGTTTGGTGGGGTGACAAAAGTTATTCTTCCTATAGGTTTTGAACTTGAAGTTACTGTTGGAAGTAGAGTTATATCGACCGAGACAATTGTTGCTCGTTTTAATGAAGAGGAAAATAAATGATTATCCAAGGACCAAAAAGAATAGCATTCTTTTTACCAAATACTTTCACGGCCCTTAATATGGCCTGTGGTTTTAGTTCGATTATATTTGCAATAAGAGGGCAGTTTTATATTGGCTCAATGATTCTTCTGCTTGGGGCCATCTTTGATATGGTTGATGGAAGAGTTGCTCGACTAACTGGGACTCAGTCAGCATTTGGAGAGCAATTTGATTCGATAAGTGATGTTATTTCATTTGGAATGGCGCCAGCGCTTTTGCTTTATATGAAGTTTTTTATCGGTCTTGGCAGAGTGGGGCTGGTGATTTCATTTATCTACTTACTTTGTGGAGCAATGAGACTTGCGAGATTTAATGCAAATATTGATAGAGTATCTTCCGATTTCTTTCAAGGACTGCCAATTCCAGGTGCAGCTCTTGCTGTGATTGGCTTTGTGCTTTGTTCAACAGAATTAAACTTTGGTGCTTATTATCAATATATTGCAATTTTCTATTCTTTATTTTTTAGTTTTTTAATGATTTCAAATATTCCTTTTGCTTCATTTAAAGACTCTGAGTTTGTGAAAAAGAACAAAAAAAAGGTACTGGCATTAATATTTCTAACTTTTGCTCTTATTTTATTGCATGAGCAGTTTATGATTCTATGTGTCATGGTGATTTATGTAATATCATGTTTAGTATATGCATTTATCAAGCGCAAAGAGATGTCGAATATCTTTGATTGGAATGAGGATGATGAAGAAGAATAATTTCTTTCTAATATTAGCGGTATTTCTTTCTGTGTCGGTACTTGCCGATACAGACGTAGAACAGAATCTACCTGGTCAGATAACTGAATCTCCTTATGAAAGTTCAGAACTTTCAAATTCATCTCCCTATCTAGAGAATGGAATTAAGGAAAATCTTCTTGATAAAGTTGAAGGAACCACAGAAGTAGCCTCTGACGAATGGACAAAGAATTATGAAGTTAAAAGTGAAGGCTCTGAAAATTATCTTGAGTACCAAAATACTGAATTAGCTAAAGACTTATTTCAAAAAGCTGATTCACTAATTGCTTTTACTTACCTCTACGATACTTTCACATACAATTCAAAAGGTGATATTTTCGAAAGAACATTTCGAAATAAGGATTCTGCGAAATCTGTTCAAAGTGGATACTTTCTTTTGTCTTATCAAAGCATGTTTTATCGTGGAGCACTTGATTTCTTTTGGAAAACAAATGGAGGTCTCTCATTTAATACTGGAAGAGGACGATTCACTGATAACGGCGAACTTAGTCGAACAAGTTTTAATCTTTGGCTATTACCAGCTGACTTAATGATTGGAACAAAAATAAATCTAGGCCGCTATGTTGGACTAAGTGTATCAGGTGGGCCACTTGCCATTGGTGTAATTTTAAATCGTTCCGATAGAGAACAAGGTGACAGTGATAAGAATGTAAGACAAGTTTTAACTGGATATGCAGCAGAGGGAAGTTTAGATTTCTCTCTCTCTCAAATGGTTCCATCTTGGGCAATGTACCTTAAGACAAATAGTGAAGTTTCTGATTTCTCTTTGTCACTGACTGCTCGTATGATGGATGCATCTAATAGTAAATCAGATGAGTTCTCAATTTCAGGAACTTCAGTAGGGCTTGGATTTAAGTTTGAACTATTATAGGGCCACCGTTTCATACAAGGGGTCTTCATTTAATGGTTGGCAAAAACAACCAGATCATTCTTCTGTTCAAGGAGAAATTGAAAAAGTACTTTCGAAAATTTCAAACTCAGACATCGATAGTATCCAGGTTATAGGCTCAGGCCGAACTGATACAGGTGTTCATGCGCTTGGGCAGGTCATAAGGCTTGCTACACCGCTTAAAATTGAATGTGCAGCATTGAAAAAGGGAATGAATTCGCTTCTTCATAAAGACATTAAAGTAAAGAAGCTATCTCTGTGCACGGAGAGTTTTAACCCTGTTTTTGATGCAAGAGAAAAAGAGTATCATTATTACTTTTCAATCTCTAAGGATGTTAGTCCTCACTACCAAGACTTAATAACTTTTTTGAACTATGACGTGGATTTGGATTTAATGAATAAAGCATCTCGCCTCTTTGTTGGAGAACATGATTTCGAAAATTTTCGAACTGTTGGAACTCCAGTTAAGTCAACGGTTAGAAAAATAGTTGAGTGCAAAATAGAAAGAGTCGAACAAGAATTTCTTGATTTCCCTGAAGATGTTTTTGTATTAAAAATTAAGGGCAATGGCTTTTTAAAGCAGATGGTGAGACTTATCATTTCGAGTATATGGTCAGTTGGAGCATCGAGAAAATCTATTGATGACCTTAGGGAATATATGCTTACACATAATCCTCAAAAATTCGCACCTACCGCACCACCGCAAGGTTTATATTTAGTTCAAGTTAGTTATTAAAACTGCTTTTCATTGACTTTCATGGGTTTTTTCGATAGTTTTTCAGAGATTATTCTTAAAAATGAAGCAATGCAAGAAAGGACAGTGTAATGGCTTATAAAGTTGAAAATGTTAATGGATGCACTAAGAAATTTGTTTTTACTTTTGAAAACCTTGATTTAACAGAGCAAATCAAAGTAGCACTTAAGCAAAAGCAGAAAACAGTAAATATTAAAGGTTTTAGAAAAGGTAAGGCTCCTGTGGCAATGGTTGAAAAACTATACCGTCCACAAGTTGAATCTGATGCTCTAAACAACTTTTTACAAAAAGAACTATTTGAAGCAGTAGATAAAGAAGACGTAAGAATGGTTGGTTATCCAGCTCTTGAAAACGTTCAATATGACCAAGGTAAATCAGTGAGCTTTGATGCAGTTGTTGAAGTATTTCCAGCTGTTGAACTTAAAGATTACTCAAAGCTTTCTTTCACGAAAGACGCTGTAGAAGTTAAAGAAGAAGAAGTTGAGAATGTTAAGAATAACTATCTTGCTCCAAAAGCAGAGATGAAAGAGCTTGCTGATGCAAAAGCAAAACTAGCAAAAGGTCATTTCGCAGTATTTAACTTTGAAGGTGAAAAAGCTGACGGAGAAAAACCTGAGAATATGAAAGGTGAAGAGTATCTTTTAGAGATCGGTTCAGGACAGTTTATTCCTGGATTTGAAGACGGAATGATTGGTCTTAAGAAAGGTGATAAGAAAACTATCGAACTTACTTTTCCAGCTGACTACCACGTAGCTGACCTTAAAGAAGCGAATGTTAAGTTTCATGTTGAGCTTCTCGAAATTAAAGAAAGAGCTTATCCAGAATTTAACGATGAAATGGCTAAAGAGTTAGGTTTTGATTCTGTTGCGGACTTCCAAACAAAGACAAAAGAAAATTTAACAAAGCAAAAAGAAAGACAAGTTGAAGAAAAACTAAATCAAGAAATTCTTGAAAAACTTATAGCTGAAAACTCATTTGAAGTTCCAAAGGCTATGGTTGTTCAACAAGAAAACTACCTGAAGCAGGATTTAACAAATAATCTTAAGTCTCAAGGATTTTCTGAGGATATGCTAGGTGAGTATTTCTCAAAATGGGCAAGTGATTTAACAACAAAAGCAATTTTTCAAGTTAAGTCAGGTCTTATTTTAGATACTCTTGCTAAGAAATATAATATCGAAGCTACAGATGCTGACCTTGATGTTAAAATTGCTGAATCAGCAAAGTTAACAGGGCTTCAACCTGAGCAAGTAAAAGAATTCTACATGAAAGATGAGAAAATGAAGTCAAATCTTATGTATGCAATTAGAGAAGAAAAAACATTTAAGAAATTGGCAGAAGACGTTAAAATTAAATAAATATCAATTGCCTCAGGTATCTAGGTATCTGAGGCAACTTATCGAAATCAATCAGTTTAAGAAAAAATCAAGAAAATTAACTTCAGAATAACAGCAATTCGTTCGTAAAATACATCAGATAAGATTAATTTCCTTAATAGAGGCATAAATATGAGCTTAAGTGTACTGGTCGTAGATGACGAGAAGAAATTGACTGATATGATCGCTGAAGCTCTAAAGCAGTTTCCAATTTTTAAGACTGTAATTTGTTCTTATGATGGTCAAGATGCGATGAGAAAATTAACAAACCAGAAATTTGATATCGTATTATTAGATCTCTCGATGCCCAAGTTAGATGGTCTTGATGTCTTAAGCCATTTGAATGAAGAAGCAAAACTTGCAAGAACTAAAGTTATTATAATCTCTGGTGGTTTTACTCCTGAAAATATTTCAGAAGCAAAGAACTTCACAAATCACTTTCTTGCAAAGCCTTTTAAGATTGATGACTTAAAGTTAAAGATAGGACAGGTTGTAAAAGAGATCCAAAAACAAGTCGCTTGAAAATAGCGACCTATTTTTGGATTTGAGCTTTCATGAGTCTATCGAGTTCAATTCTGTTGTTACATAAAATCCAATCATTACCAGCGCCTCTTCCAACAGGCTTGAAAGCTTCTGTGTTAATTCGACCGGCATCATAGAGTTCCTCGTTTACGTGGACCTTTACAACCTCTCCTGTGATAATTTGACCACAGCCTGGCTGGTCGCCATAACTTATATGATCTCTGTACACACATTCAAAATGAATTGGACTTTCCTTAACACGTTTTGGTTTAACGATTTCAGAGTCGATCGGAGTTAGGCCTGAGTGGATAAATTCGTCTGATCCATAAGGTAGTTCCTGTGAACACGAATTAATCTTTGCAATAATATCTTCAGTAACAAAACTTATGACAAACTCTTTTTCTCGAAAAATATTTCGAGGGGTATCTTTCATTTCGCCTGTGGAGCTTTTAATCATCGGTGAAAATGCAATGATCATCGGTTTGGCACTAACAGCAGTAAAGAATGAAAATGGGGCGACGTTATTGCTACCATCTTCGTTCACCGTTGAAACCACAGCAATTGGTCGAGGTAGAATTGATCCGATTAGGAACTTGTAATTTTCTTGAAATGTTTTATTTGTATCAAAACTTAGCATTGTCTTCTCCTACATCCAGCTTTTCCAGTAGCTTTTATTTTCCACACTTGTAAACCATTCTGTTGGCTTAAGTGGATATCTTGCATCGATCATTACTGCATACTCGTCTGTATAGAGCTTATCGTCCCCGCTCTTAAATGCCTTTGGGTGTGGTCCATGATGAATCCCTTGTGGGTGGAATGTCAGGGCACCGGCATCAATATTATCTCGACTGAAGAAGTTTCCTTGGTGATAGAAGAGAACTTCATCGTAATCAATATTAGAATGATAAAAAGGTACTTTTAAGACTTTGTGCTTCTTATCTTCAAGAGGTCTTTCAACAAATGAGCAGATCACAAAGTTCTTTGCCACAAATGTTGTGTGTCCTGATGGTGGGATATGGTAACGGTGACTCATGATTGGGCAGTAGTCATAAATCGAAACCTTCCAAGGGTAAACAGAGCCTTTCCAGCCTTTGACATCAAGAGGATTGAATGGATACGTCACCTTTGTTATTTCCCCGAGTCTCTTAACTCTAACCACGTATTCATCGAGATCATTTTCAGATCCTAGTGCCGCTTCGGGATAGACCTTAGCGGTTTGGTCATAAAGTGCGTTTGGCCCAAGAATTCCTCGGGAGGGTTCTTCATATTCAGATGCAGATTCTATTTTTAAAACTTTTGATTTTTCTTCATAGAAGAACTTATATGTTGTGCCTCGTGGCATGACGATATAATCACCTTTAATAAATTCAAGATGACCATAGATAGATTCGACACGACCTCTCCCGTCATGAATAAAAAATAATTCATCATAATCTGCATTTCTAAAAAACATTCGCTTTGTTTTTGTAAAGTAGCCGATGCTAACAATGCAGTCAGAGTTTTTTAAAATTTCCTTATATGATTCTTTGATATCATTATGCGCAAATAGAGGAGGAAGAGATCTTGGCTTTAGTTCTCCTTCGATATTTGTCCAGTTTACAGGAGGATTTTCATGGTAGAGATGACTTACTCGACCAAAGAAGCCCTGACGTCCATGCTCTTCTTCGTATAGTCCCTCTGGAATATCGACGTGAGCTTGTTTTGTGTATGTCCCACTCGCTCTAAAGTTTTCCATTTCTAATTTCCTTATTTCCTATTTTATTTATTAAGTTTCCAATTCTTTCAACTTCGAGTTCGATGGTATCTCCTGGTTGAATCCACTTATCTAATTCAAGGCCACATCCCGTACCAACTGTACCGCTTCCAAAAAGATCACCAGGAAGAACCCACTCGTCTTGAGAGACGTGAGCAATCATTTGTGCCCAAGAAAAGTGTGAGTCTCCCGAAAAGCCACGAGACCAAAGCTCACCATTAATAGTTGCTTTCATTTCAAGATTTGGTTCAATAAAATCAAATTCATCAAAAGTTACAATGACAGGGCCAATGACTGAGCAGAAGTCTTTTCCTTTTGCTGGACCAAGTCTTATCGCCATTTCTTTCTTTTGAATATCGCGTGCTGAGATATCGTTAAGAATTGTAAATCCAAAAATATGAGAAGCTGCTTGATCTTCTTTTATATTCTTCCCTTCTTTTCCAATAATCATTCCTAGTTCTAATTCATAATCGAGAACATTGGTATAGCCAGGCCAGAGAACTTCTTCTTCTGGACCAATAAAGCCATGTGTCGGACCTTTGTAGTATGCAGGAATTTCGTACCAGGCTTCAGGGATTTTTTCACCACGTTTTTCAAAACCTTTTTTGACATGCTTTTCGTGGGCATAGAAATCACGATATGTCGTTATCTGGTCAATAGGTGACGCCAGTTTTACATCTCCAATATTTTCATAGTCAAAAACAATTGGTGTCCCATCTCTTAATTCAAGGTCACCAACTTTTTCGAGAAAAAGAAAGAGTCCATAAGTTTCACTTAGAAAATCGATTGGATCTTCCTTGAGGCGAAGAATTTGAGAGAGACTTGAAGGACAATTATAGTTTGCTCTTTCCCAAAAATTATACTTTCCTTCTCTTTCGTAGTCACATGCCCAAACGTAGTTAGCATCAATAACTCTGCCATCATCAGTTAAGATACCAAGCCTCGGTTCTGGTCTGATACTTGAGTTGTGGATGTAGCGACAAATTCTCATAGTTGGCTCCCATATAATTTTTGAAATTGAGGTAGAACTTCTTCCATGGCTTCATAGAAATGTCCCATCTCTTCTTTAGTCCCGATACTTATTCTAATGAACTCAGGCATCTCATTGGCCTTCAGTGGACGAATGATCACACCGTGGTTAAGAAGTGATTGATAGAGAAAGTCTGACGCTTCAGCGCTACCAGTTTTAATCGTCACAAAGTTAGTAACAGATGGAATTGGCTTAAAACCATTCTCTGTAAGATATGCAAAGAGTTCATCATACCTCTTGGTATTATTTTTTAATGTGCGCTCGAGATGTGGTTGATCTTCTAATGCTCCCACGGCACCTAATTGTCCAATTAAGTTTGGTTCAAACGGTAATTTCACTTTCGTGAGATATGAGATTAATTCTTCATGCCCAAAACCATAACCAACTCTGATTCCAGATAGCCCGTAAGCTTTAGAAAAAGTTCGAAGAGTTAAGACATTGTCATATCGGTAGTCCATTGAATCTGGATAGTCTTGCTTTCCAATGGCGAATTCGAAGTAAGCCTCGTCAAGGATGACTAAGACATGCTTTGGTACGTGTCTCATTAAAAAATCAAACTCTTCTTTTGAGATATAAGTACCAGTTGGATTATTAGGATTTGCGATATAGATAATTTTTGTCTTGTCCGTAATATTTTGGGCAAGAGCTGCTACATTGAAACGATAAGCATCATCAAGAGGAACAAGTTTTAGTTTCGCACCGGCCGATCGCGCAAGAATATAAAAACCGATGAATGTGTTTTCACAAGTAAGTACTTCGTCACCAGGTCTTAAAAAGGCACGTGCGATATAGCCCATGATACCTTCTGAGCCATTACCGAGAATAATATTTTCTCTTTTAAGATTATACATTTCTGCTAGTTTCGATTTTAAAGCAAAGGCATGCATGTCAGGATAGCGATGTAGTTCCCAAAGACCTTTTGTCATTTCTCGGATTGCAAATGGAGATGGTCCTAGAGGATTTTCATTACTTGCAAGCTTGCTAATTTTTGTTAAACCTTTTTCACGAGCAACTTCATCGATCGGTTTTCCGGCTTGATATGTTTGTAGTTCTTTTAAGTAATCTGGTACTAATTCTCTATTCATTAAGATGCTCCTATTTGCTTGTGAAGAATATCAATTTTAGTGTGATTTAGTCATTCAAAGATGCGTCATTTTATGGCTTTAAGTTATTGAAAATATTAGTATTAAAGCATTAAGATTTATATGAATAACACCGAAAAGATAGTGTACATGTAAAATAGTAATCACAAGTGAGATCAATGGAAGAGTTTGGGCGATTTACACAAGAGCATTATGACTTATTAGTGCCTGGTTTAAAGCTATTTAATAGTGGGGACTATTGGTTATGCCACGAAGAAGTTGAAGATTTATGGATGGATCATATTGGAGATAATGCTCGATATGTGTTTTGGGTAGTTATCCAAATTGCAACATCGCTCTATCATCTTGAAGATGAAAATATGGCCGGTGCTAGTGGAATGATAAATAAGGCCAAAAGAAAAATTGAGTTTATTGAAAAGAATCATGTTGAATCAAAAATTCTTGAAGATAAATTACAATGGTTTAAGTTAAAGAGTATCGTGATGGGAATACCAAGTAAGCCTAGCTTTTCAGATTTCAAGGAATTAGAAAATTTTAAATTTACCATTTGAGAGGAAATATGTTTTTAAAAATACCTTACCTATTTTTTAAATCTCTAGATATTATGAAATCCGACAAGAAGATTATCATGATTAGTATCGTTCCCGTTTTTATTGGGTTTGTTTGTTACTACTTTCTTGGAAGTTATGTTTTTGGTGATCTTTTTAAAATGGGAGAGCAATATATCTCTCAAAAGTTTCAAGTTGATGGTTGGGTGAGCACTTTATTATTTTCATTAATATCGATATTATTTGCTGTTTTAGTCAATTGGACATTCTTTATTTTTGTTTCAGTAATTGCAGCACCTTTTAACGATCTCATTAGTTCTCGGGTAGAAAAGAAATATAAGCCAAATAACGTGCTTCTTGATTCTGAGGGTTTCTTTAAGGGACTACCAAGAATTTTTAAGAATGAAGCTAAGAAGGTGGCTTTTGTGATATTGTTGTCAGTTGTAAATATTATCATCGGTTTTATTTTTCCACCAGTGAGTTTCTTAATCGGTGCACTTATTTTGGCTATTTCATTTATTGATTATTCATGGAGTCGAAATAATTTAGAATTTTCGGTTTGTTTTAAAAATATAAAAACAGGTTTTCTTTCTTATTTATTAGGTGGGATTATGTTTATGTTTTTGATTTCAATTCCAATCTTAAACTTATTCTTCCTTCCTTTTGCTGTCGTCTTTTTTACTGTTATTTACTGTGAATTGGAGCAGAAAAATGCTTAATTTTATAATCAGACTACATGGTCGAGAAGAGGAGATGGTTACCATCCTTCCTCTTCTTGAGACGATCGTAAATGCATCAGCTGATTATAGAGTTAATTTAATACTCGATGAAAAATATATTTATAATGCTAAATGGTTTAAAGAGCGAGTAGCGATTTTTAATATTCCAGAGGAAAAAGAAAAAAGCGTTTTTGGAGTTCACCACTTCGCTGCTAACTTACACGATGTCTTTAATGTTGATTACTTTATCGACTTCGTTTGTGACTTCCATTCGGCATTTATTGGTCTTGCATTTAAAGCAAAGAAGAGAATTGGACTTGCTGGAGGTCCTAAAAGTTATTTCTATACTAATTCGATGGAGTCATTCACCGGTCTATTCCCAGATGAAAAGAAGCTATCTGTTTTAAAATATATTGAAGAATTAAAAGATATAAAAATTAACAAGATCAGTGTCGAAACAAAGAAAGAATATCACCGAGTTTGTGTTGATCTGAGTCGATATCATGAGGAATTTTACCTGGAGAGGCTCGAGTTACTTTTACCTGAATTTGAAGAGATTGAAAAATTCTTCTATGTGCCTGCTCATCTTGAAGAAGAAATTGAAAATGATGATAGCGAAATTTTGAAACGACTTAAAGAGCAGGGAGTATTTTTTCAAACTCTGGATGATGAGATCATCGCAAAACTTGAAACTTTTGATCTGTGTATTTCGGCAAATCTTTTATTTGCTGAACTTGCACACTTGAAAGGATGTCGTTCACTGGTTATGAAGGATTTAGACTATCATTTCTCACCTTGTGGTTATATCGACAGCTCATTAATGCTGCTAAAATACGATGGTATTGATTTAGTACAGTATGGTATTGATGAACTAAAGAATTTGAGGGTTATCTCTGAAGTGTATGACTATATAATTAATTATTTCTCTTTAAGGCTCGAACCCTCCTAGCGGTAGGCAATTACCCTCTTGTCCCAAATAGAGAATGTTGATATTCTAGATATATGAGGTCTAATAAACAACCACCATCCATTGATACCTCTAAGATTCGTCAAGCAACTTTTGAGGATATCATTAGTCTTGCCAGAGTTCATGTTGATAGCTGGTGGGAAACATACAAAAATATTGTCTCAGAAAGTTATCTTTACTCTTTAAAATATTCAGATGGAGCTCAGAAATGGGCGAGATTCATTCCGCGTAAGGAAAAGAAGTCGGGAACACTTGTTATTACTGGTAATGACGGTGATGTCATTGGTTTTTGTGATTATGGTCCTGCAAGAGAGCATGAACACGGAATTGAGTGCGAGGTTTATGCGTTGTACTTGCTAAGAAAATATCATCGTCAAGGAATTGGCCAGGCACTATTTAATAGCGTTAAGAGCGAATTTAAGAGACTTGGAGTCAAGTCATTCTACGTTTGTGTTTTAACAGCAAATCCATTTAGAGACTTCTATTTTAAACTGGGTGGAGAGTTCATAAAATCTCAGCAAATAGATGTTGGAGACCGAGTTTTACAAGAAGACTTAATCTACTTCGAACTAGGGTAGTTACTTCCATGTAGCAATGTTAACTAATTTCTATAAAATAGTAGTGAAGCCTATGGAGGATGAATTGTTATCACTATTATTTACTATTTTATTTGGCCAAAGTGCCCAAGCACAAATTGCAAATCCTTCAATATTTTCAGAAATGAAGTCGATAAACCCTGCTGTTATCTCAGGTCGTAAACAAGGACAATTCACATTTATAGCATCTAAGGATGAATTAAAAACGGAGCAAGATACCAGTGCCTTACTTGGTGCGGGTGGATCAGAGACAAATCTTACCGAGATGACCCAGATCTCTGTTTTCCGTGGCGGTAAGGGATCGGGCATGACGACAGAATTTGGCTTTAAAATGGTCGATGGTAAGGTCAAGTCAACAGTTACTAATGCTGGGAAAGAGAATGTAACAGAGAGTGAAGCTTCAAGTATGGGACTACAATTAAACTATGGCTTTTCAGAGAGCTTTGGAATTGGGTTCTCTTTATCAACTTACAAGAGAGACTATACGACTAAATTTGAAGATTCCGGTACAACGTATGATTTGGAGTCCGTAATTGATACAAAATTTTTCTCCGTGAAGCCAGGATTTCGATTCGGCTCATCTGCATTTAGAATTGGAACTTTTGTTGAAGCAGTAAAGCAAAGTGGAACAATGACTAGTGAGAACTTTGTTCAGGGAAAAATTGTTAAAGACGAAATGGAGCCTGCTGGAATGAGTTTTATTGTCGGTGCGGCTGTTGGACTTTCGGCAGGCAAGACCAATCTCGAACTTTCTTACGAAGGAATGCCGATGGCCGGAGGAGATGTTCCAGAAGGCCAATCTGAAGCCGATGCTCCACCTAAGCCAATGCGACTAAGTCTACTGATTGAGGGAAAGGCATTTGGAATTACTCTGGGCTATAAGGGAAGTATGTATAAAGGAATGTTCATGGAGCTTGAAAATATTCTTTCTTCGCAGCTTCTTTATCCAAACCCAGGAACAGATGCAAGACTTGAACACACTGTGAATTTTTCATTTGGTGGAGACAAGGGATTATCAATAGGGGGCTCAGCTTATATATCAAACACTAAAGGGGAGAAGCCATCTTCTTCATTTTTTGGTAATACTAAATACCCAACAACAGAAAAGGCTATGGGGTATGGTGTAAAAGTTGGTTACGTTTGGTAAGAGTTTTATATGACACATGCCCATAGACGCGAAGGTAATAGGGCATATGCCATACATAACCATTCACTTCCGTGTAAATGATAAATAAATCATCCTTGATTTTAAGAGAGAATCCGTCCTCAATTTAAAAAAATTGTTGTACTTAAATACTATAGATATTTTCTTGTGATTAAAACTGACAATTACTTACAAGTATTGGAAATTTTTGAAGAATTTGTGGATAAGATTTGAAAGAAGCTACCAGTCTACATCTGTGAAAAACTGGTAGCAAAAAAATTATTTAAACATTTGAATATTTTCTTGAATCGAATTCATCTGAGTTTCAAATTCTAAAGCCTTTCCCTTTACTTCATCTCTCACTTCTTGTGGAGCATTGGACATAAACTTTTCGTTATTAAGCTTCTTTGCAACTTTATCATACTCTTTTTGAACTTTTGATAGTTCCTTTTCAAGACGTGTTACTTGCTCAGAGAGATCAATAACACCTTCTAAAGGAATAAATATTTCAGTGTGTGCCGTCGCTTTAACGATTGCCTTGCTCGGTCGTGAGTCAGACTTTGCACAGATGATAACTTCCTTAGCACGAGTAAGTTCTTTTACTCCAGCAAGAGACTCATTTATAAATGAAACTACGTCTTGATCATCAGTAAATAAGTTTAGAGAAATTTCTTCTTTAGGTTTAATATTAACTGATTGTCTTAAAAATCTTGTATTAGACACGATCTCAATCAGTTTATTCATCCGTTCTTGCTCGAGAGGAAAGTGGAGAGAGTTTTCAAATTCAGGGTATTCCTGAATAATAAGGAGATCATCATTTTCTTCTTTGAGGTATGTCCACAATTCTTCTGTAATATAAGGAGTTACCGGATGAAGGAGGGCGACGATTTTTTTGAAGCAGTACTTTAATACGGTTACTCTCTTTGCTTTTGCAGCGTGATCTTCTGAGCTTAGAATATTTTTTGAAAGCTCAATAAACCATGAACAGAAACTATCATAAACAAATGAGTATATTGCTTGGCATGAATCATCAAATCTAAATTCTTCAATTGATTCATTCATCACTTTTGCACAGTCATTAAGTTCTGAAAGAATCCATTTTTCTTCAGAGTCTAAGTTTTGAGGAAGCTCGTTTGAACCAACTTCTAGATGAGGCTGAATAAATCTGTATGCATTCCAAATCTTATTAATGAAGTTTCTGTAGCCACCAATTCTTTCAGGGTCAAGGTTGATATTGCGATTGTATCCTGAACCTGCTGCTAGGGTGAATCTGAATGCATCAGCACCATATTGATCGATCATATCAATAGGATCAATTCCATTATTAAGTGATTTACTCATTTTACGACCAAGCTTATCTCTAACGATTGCGTGAATGTAAACTTTGTCGAAAGGAATTTGATTTTCAAACTTAAGACCCATCATCATCATTCTCGCAACCCAGAAGAAGATAATATCAAATCCAGTTACAAGAACTGAAGTTGGGTAAAAATCATTAAATTGTCTTTGTTCCATTCTTTCTTTATTAGGCCACCCAAGAGTTGTCATTGGCCAAAGACCAGATGAGAACCATGTGTCTAAAACGTCTGGGTCCTGAGCAATTGAAGTCTTCGAACACTTTGGGCATGCCGCAGGAGAAAGTTCTTCATCGGCCCATTCGTGCTGACAGCTTGTGCATGTGAATACTGGGATACGATGTCCCCACCAGAGTTGTCTTGATATGCACCAGTTCTTTGGCTCTCTCATCCAAGCAAAGTAAGTGTTCTCCCAACCTTTTGGGTAGAAAACAGTCTTATCAGTTTCAACCGCATCGACAGCCTCTTTTGCCATATCTTTAACATCAACAAACCACTGTTTTGAAACAAGGGGCTCGATGACAGCACCAGATCTTTCTCCATGACCAACTTGGTGGACATGTTTTTCTTCTTTTACAAATAGTTCAAGCTCTATAAGCTTTTCAACAACAAGTTTACGTGCCTTTTTACAGCTCAGGCCTTTGAAGTCTAGACCTAGCTCATTAAGTGTTCCGTCTTTATTTAAAATATTAATAATTGGGAGATTATGCCTTTTTCCAATTTCAAAGTCATTGAAGTCGTGACCAGGAGTTACCTTAAGGCATCCCGTTCCTTTTTCCATATCAACATAGTCATCACCAATAATTGGAACTTCTCTGTTACAAATTGGAACGATTGCTGTCTTTCCTATTAAGTGTGCAAATCTCTCATCATTTGGATTTACTGCAACAGCTGCATCACCAAGAAGTGTTTCTGGTCTTGTTGTGGCAACTTCAAGTAGTGTGTCTTCGCCTTTTACTTTGTAGTGAATATGGTAAAAAGCACCGTGAACTTCTTTGTGATCAACTTCAGCATCAGAAATTGCAGATTGTAATTCAGGGTCCCAGTTAATGATATAGTCAGATTGATAGATTAGCTTTTCGTTATACATTGTAACAAATGCTTTTCTAACAGCTTCATTTGCCTCTGGGTCCATTGTGAACATTAGCTTTGACCAATCAGCTGAAGCTCCCATAGCTTTTTGTTGATTAATGATAAAGTCACCGTACTCATTTTTCCAGGCCCAGATTTTTTCAAGAAATTCTTCACGGGTAAAGTCGTGTCTTGTTTTCTTACTTTCATCCCATACTAGTTGCTCAACTTTAGACTGAGTTGCAATTCCTGCATGGTCAAGACCTGGTTGGAATAAGGTCTGAAAACCTTTCATTCTCTTAAATCTAATGAGTGCATCTTGGGTTGTGATATCGAGAGCATGACCAGCATGTAACTTACCTGTGACATTTGGAGGAGGAACAATAATGCAAAAACTTTCATTTTGTTTACCTTTTTTTGGTGCGAAGTAATTACCTTCTTCCCAAACCTGGTACCATTTTTGTTCAACGTCTTTTGGTTCGTAAGTTTTGGCCAATTCGTGATTCATATCATTCCTCTATTTTGTCTAAAATTGATATAATTTTATAACATAGATAGAGAGGATCGACTAGCCTTGACGATATGCGTTTTGCTACTGATCGCCCCATTTATCAACAGGTTTTGGTAAGACCTTTGGTGGAGTGTAGTCAGGGTCTGGATCAGGAAACAACATATCCTTAGTAAGAGGAAGTCCATTTTCAATAATTGAATCGTCGACAGGTACCCAGTCATCTACAGCTGTTGGAAGTACACTTGGGGGTACATAGTCAGGGTTAGGTGATGGAGAGACTTCAAAGGAGAGTTCAGCGATCTCTTTCTTAGCCTCTTCAAGTTTGCGATCAATTTTTTGAATATACTTAAATTTTGAAAGTTCTTTAGTTTCACTCGTTCTTGAAAGAAATGAACTCGCATTTTTGACACGATTTAATAGAGATAAATTTATTTCATTGATTGATTTGGTGAACTCTTCTGGCTCTGATTCGATTAGGAGCCTTAGCCATGGCGTGAGCATTTTAATTTTATTTTCAAAGGCCCTTAGCCCATTGGAATTAACACGTTGGTTTTGTCTATTTAGAAGAACAAAATTTCGATATTCGGGATCAGTGAGAAGTTCAGCCAAGTCATTTAAAAATGAAGTATAGATTAATTTTGTAAAAACTTGGGATTTTGCTATCGTCGCAATTTTTTCCTTAGAGCGATCATATAGTTTTTGATCAATCATTTTATATGACTTCTTGAGGTCATAAGATTTTACTAAAACACTCTTTAATAATAGGTTATCAAGAAAGCTAAATTCATTTCCATATTGAGAAAAGATGAGATTGTACTCATCGATTTCTCGATCTGAGAGCTGGTTCGCGCTCGCAATCTCTTTTATAAGGCTAGTTGTTAATACAGGAAGTTTTTCAACAGTTATTTGTGTTGCAAATATATTGAAAGAGAAGAATGCAAATAGAGAGATGTAATTCATTTTACATTGACCTCATCATTTAAATTTTCTTTGAACTCTTTTGAAATCGTCCAATTCTTTTCCTTGTTTTGAACAGCATATATATTTCTCCTAAAAGGAATATAGATATTTTCTTCAAATTTAAAATAATTTGTTACAAAATCGAGATCAGAAATAACAAAAGTTTTTTTAGATGCAATATCAAAGCGAAAGAGCTCTGAGTAAACAGCATTGTCCCCAAAATATTTAATAAAGAAGATTTCTTTTTCACTACAAGACATTTGAAATGAACTTCCTGACTTTGAATCAAAGAGAAAATTTCTTTTTGAAAGGTCATTTTCACTATGTGCCAAGGAATAGATAAAAGTAAATCCCGTAGGGCTGATATTTGTTTCAAGAATGTTTACTTCTTTTGAGTTCGAGCAAATTTCAAACCTGGTTTGAATGTTCTCAGATTTTATTAAGATGATGCGTTTTTGTGTAAGGAAGTCTAATTTAATTACTCCTTCCTTATAGTCATTATTGCGATCAGTGTAGTAAATATTTTTTTCATCGACAATTTCAACTTGTGGAATGAAGCTCATTTGTTTTGAATTTAATCGTATTTCAAGTGGATTATCTAAGTTTATCTTCTTTCTGAATATGATTTTATTCAGCTCTGGTTGAAAATAACTAATAATTGTTCCATCAGTATTAAACTTAGGATTAATACCATTTCCTAGCATTATCATTTTCTTAGAGTTGGTATTAAAGAGGTAAATATCACCAGAAAGAAGAGGAGATAGGCTTTCGAAATTATTTTGCTTAGAAAAAATTAAATAAGTCGAATCATTAGGATTTTTAACAACACCAAATTCCGAGATTCCTTTTTGTTTTAAGATTTCTAGCGCTTTGTAATTAGTCGATAATGCTAGAGTATCATTGCCTTTGAGGTAGAATGTCGTATCATTTTCTTTTGCAATATACTTTATATTGAAAATATTTTGTTTTGCTGTGAACTCAAGTAATTGAGTTTTGCTAAATGTACTTAAAGAATAAGTAAGTATGAGAATCATCCTAATTAAGACCATAGAAACTCCATAGTTTTAAAGGGTGAAGCTTTGAATGTCTTGCTATTGAACTTAAAATATTTGTCCAAGGTACAATTCGTGGAGAATGTACGTCGTCGAGTCCTGATCTGAAGACAAAGTATGTTTTTCCATCGAGCTCTTTTACTCCATCAATAATGAAAGGAAGTGGAGAGCATTGACTCGGGAATTTTGAAGAGAAGAATTGTGGATAAATATCTTCGGCACAACCTTGCCCTACTATAATTCCAGATTTCTTTTGTGTGAGAAAAAACTTTGCACTAGTTAGAGACTGTATCTCTTGTAACTCAATTTGCTTTGTATCCTCGATCATCTGTAAGAGTGAGCGAAATGTTGTGTTATATTTGATTTTTTCAAAAGGAAAATTTAAGTCACCTTTTGCATATATATTTAATGCTTCCTTACCGTCAAAGATTATCTTCATCGTACATTTTTCTGATGTACAAGATTCTTCATTCGGAATAATCCAACATCCAGATCGAAACTTCAAACGCTCTGGTTTATACTCACCATTATTGATGACGTTACACTTGGTCTTAATAGGACTTAATCTTGAGCTATACATAATTTCTGAAATTACATTATTTTGAGCTAGGGTGTACGAAGGGTGATTTCCCGGAACGTAAACTTCACAAACCTCTTTCTTTGTTACAGGGTCGATGTAGCATAGCTTTAGTGGCCACTTGCCCTGCTCTTTTGATTCTTTGAAAATGTCGAAGATACTTGCATATGCAGGAAATACACAGTCGTTGTTTTCAACTTCTTTTGATACTTTTCCAAAATGCTTCATGATTCGGTAAGCTGTGACGATGCCTGAATTTGAAATAGTTCGAGGACAATCATGATAGTCAGTAACAAGCTTACTTAAGACCAGGGCATCCGAAATCTTTTGGCAGTTAGGCATCGGTAGTAGAGCTTCATTTGGAAATGCTCCCTTGAGTTCACAAGTCTCTGGATTGTTTTTAAGCTTGTTAAGGCAATTGGTAAGCTCTATCCTACTAAGATTTGCTTTACCGGTTATTATTTTACACTTCCATGAGAGCTTATATGCCGGAGCTTGAAAGTTTTCAATAAGCTTCCAGATTTCGTTGGTTCCGTAGTTTGAACAGAATAAACTCTGTGAATACATCTTAGTGCAAAATTTATTTAAGAAAGTATAGTCGACATCACTGAAGCTTGTTTCAATGGCCTCTCCTTGCCTGATTTCTTCATTTAATTTTGCTCTTCTTGAAATTTCAATGTTTGATTCACTCTGCAGTAGGGCCCTTTTTGATTTTCCATTATTGATTTTCCAAACTTGGGCACAGAGGTGGGGAGTTATTAGTTTTGATTTCCACGTTGAAAGAGATTGCGCACAACTTTCATCATCATAAGGAAGTTCAATTTTTTCTCTTTCAAGAGTCTTCTTCATTCTCTCTGGAGTTGTTTGTCCAAAATAATCATTTTGCTTAGAACACTTATGTTTAAAGTAGAGAGTAGAGAATGTCTCTATTGGAAGCTTCTTTGTTTCAGTGCTCCCATTCTTATATTGAATATTAGCTTCAAGTGAGCTTATTTCAATATCATTTAAGAACTGAACATTCTCTTTTAGGAATACATAGAGGGAGCAAGAGTTTGAAATGAATAATTCAGAATAGCCCTCTGGAGCAAGTAGTAATAAATTCTCTAGCTGTATCGGTGTTAGCTCAACAGATGAAATATTATTGATACTTGTAATGATTGCTGATGAATTTTCTGGAGATGTTTGTTTTCTTACTTTTAGAATTGTACTTTTAACTAGATTTTCGAAAGAGAGAAGAATTGAATTACTTGAAAAGAAAGATTCTGACCAAGCGAAATTCGCTTGGCCAGATATTAAAAAACTAATCAATAGTTTTAGCAAGAATCGATGCAACGTCTTCAATTTCAAGGTTCTCTGTTCCTGTTTTATCACTAACTCCACCTTTAAAGTTAATCATACAGAAAGAACAAGCAGTCGCCAACTTTTCAACCTTCTTTTCTCCAACATGAGCTAGTCTATTTTCAACTAAGTGGTCACCTTCTGGAAGTTCATACCACATATTACCTCCGCCCATTCCACAGCAAAGAGCAGAGTCTTTAGATTTCTCCATTTCTTTGATTTGAACACCTGCTGCTTCAAGAATTTCTCTTGGCGCATTGTATTCACCATGATGGCGTCCTAGGTAACAAGGATCATGAAAAGTGAGGTTCTCTTCGACTTTCTTTTCTGGTTTAAGTTGTCCGCTTCTTAGAAGATCGGCTAGTAATTCTGTGTGGTGAACTGTTTCAAAAGCACCATCTTCAAATTTACCGTATTCCTTACCAATTGTATGAAGACAGTGAGGGCAATGTGTAACAACTTTTCCAAAATCGTACTGTCTCATATTTGCGATATTTTCGATCGCTACTTCATAGAAAGAATATTCGTCACCAAATCTTCTGATAGGGTCACCATTACACTTCTCTGTTTTCCCCATAACGGCAAAAGAAACACCGGCTTTTTTAAGAAGTTTAATTGTATCTTTAACAACTTGTTGGTTTGAAGCATCATATGATCCTGCACAACCAACGTAGTAAAGATAATCAACTTTCTTTCCTGCTTCGATTACAGGAACATCAAGACCATCGGCCCATTTGAATCGATCATCTTGCGTGATTCCCCATGGATTTCCATTAACCTTAATTTTGTTAACGGCCGTTGCTGCATCTGGAGGGATATCTCCAAGAGTTAGAACTTTATATCTCTTAGCTTCCATGATGATGTTAACGTGCTCAATATTTGCAGGGCACTCTTCCATACAAGCACCACAAGTAGTACATGCATCAAGTTCATTAGAGGCGTATAGAGGGTTTTCCCAAAGGTCTCCGTCAACTTCTCCCTTTGCTTCCATTTCAAGAGCAAAGTCTCTGGCCTTCGTAATAATTTTTTTAGGATCGAGAATTTTTCCAGCGCCATTGGCAGGACAAACCTGAGTACAACGACCACACTCAACACATGTTGCAAGGTCGAGCTTATTTTTCATTGTTAGTTCTGAAAGTTTTCCAAGACCAAATGTTTCGACATCTTCTGGAAGATTTTCAAAATCAATTGGGTTGATTACGGCCCCTCTTCTTACTGGAGTCACAAGAGCTGCAAACGGAAGAAAGAAGATATGTGAAAATTTAGAATAACCAATCGAAGCTATAAACGCCATTGTGTGGGCCATGTGTAGGAACCACAGTGTTCGATATGTATTTCCCCAAACTTGATCACTGAAAGAGAACTTAGAAAAAATTGTTGCTAAGAACCAACCAACTGGTGACCATGTTGCTTCACCAACAGGCATTCCAGTTCCCATAATTCTAACACCTTCAATGAGGTAACCAATGATTACAAGACCAGCGAGCATCGCATACATGAATAATTCTTGCTTTGGTTTTGTTGCTTCAAGGTATGCTGGTTTATCAACATATCTTCTCTTATAAGCTAGTGCGAGACCAGTTAGAACCATAAGACCTGCAATATCAGCAAGGAAAGAAATTACAATATACACATTACCTTTGTAGATTTTAAAAGGAGTGTCGGCGTGAACTGCGACAAGATCGGTTGCGATCCATAAAATAAAAAATCCCCAAAAAATAAGACCATGGAAAATTGCAACATTCTTAAATCTTGGAACTTTCCCTGTTAGAAATAATGTCTTAAAAAAAGCAGACCAGTTTAAATTTTCTGGTAGAACTTTCTTTAGTCCTTTTATCCCTTCACCATTTGTGATGAATAAAATTTTCTTGTTTAGTCCTCTGCATAGAAAATACAGAGACGTAAATAAAAATAGATACATTGCTACTTTGAAAGATGATGGAATATTCCAAAAAATCTCACGCGTCGCAATGTTCGCGATTTCTCCACTCATGATTTGCCCTCACATGTATGAATTTGTTAAGTTGTCTTATCTTTATTATTCTATAAGATATATCGTAGTTTAAAATATATTTTTCCTTATATCTTACATATTTAATAAGATATTAAGAAGTAAAATTCTTGTATAATTAATGACATAGTCGGAATTTTAAAAGAGATCTTGATGAAGAATGCTAAAAAACTAGTCCTAGCGGCACTTTTATTCGTTTCGTGTACCAAAGTACCGACAATTAATCTAACTGAGCACCAATTTAACCAGACTCCTGAGAGAATGGTTATTGTACAAATTCCTGGTCTGACAGAGGAAGCATTTTCTCCTTTGAAGTATCGAGGGCCAGAAGCGACTAAGAAAGTGGCCACTGAGTTCTTTGCTTGCTTTGGAAAGATGTGGAAGTTTAATCAATTCGAGATGAATCCAAAAGTTGAAGACTCTCTAGTTTCGCAGATTTCTGGATATCCTCGTAGTGAAAAAACGTGCGAAAAATACCAAGACCCAAGAGTTTGGGATGTGTTGAGTGATATTGGTTTTTCAACAGCAGTATATCAAAGAGGGAATGATAAATTTCTCGATGAAGCTTTAAGTTGTAATCCAAAATTGTTTTATAAGACGAGATTATTTACTTCTCCCCAAAAATCAAAGAAGGGAAATCTTGAGGCATTTCATTTTGAAAAAATGAAGGCTTACTTGAGTGGTGTGGTCTATCAAGATGAGAGCTGTTCAAATGGTAAATGCTTTGCAACGGTAAAAGATAATTTTGATCATATTTGGAAATCAATGTCTCAAACCACTAAGAAGTTAGTCGTGATAAGAGATTTTGATTTAACTTTAAAAGGTGCTGATAGTGCCCAATATATTGAAAACTTAAATCGTTTTCTTTTTTACCTCGTACACGATTTCTCCATTGCAAACCCACAGACAAGCATTATTGTTACAGGTGTCTCAAAAGGCGCAGACCTTTCTCCTGTATGGGCAAATGGGCCACTCGCTGAAAATTTCTGTGGCCAATTTAATGAGTATGAAATGTTTAAAAGATTCTTTTGGAAATCCCAAAAAAGTACAATTCCACTAATTGATGGAATTTAATTACTGCTTTGAGATTTTAATGATTTCTTCAATTTCCTCAATTGTAATGAGATAATTTGTATTGCAGTAATCACATTTAGCTTCAAGACTTTTTTTGCCATCAAAGAGATCATCAAGAGTTGTCCCTCTGGCAACACTTGCAACTCCTGTGAGCATTCTCTCTCTCGAACAATTACACTTAAACTCAATATCCTTCGATGTTAGAAGTTCAAAATTTATTTTTTTGAATTCATTTGTAATCGTTTCATATTCAGTACTACCAATTTTTAGAATTTCATGTAATTGAGTTTGAATTGATTGGTAGTATTCATCAAGGTTGATTCTGTCTGTAACTTCTTTTTTGTTAACGTTAATATCAGGAAGTCTTGAAATTAAGATTGATTGATCTGAGTCTTCTGAAATTATAACTTTAGAGTTCATCTGATAAGAATCTTTTAAAACGTTATTTACGATATCTTTAAGAGATTTATTTTTGACAGCGATAACTGACTGGTAAGGAGCGTGGTTATTTGGCATTATTTTAACGAGTCTCACATTCCCAGAAAACTTCTTAGGATTTTCTTCGAAATTTGCAGGTAGTAATAAAGTTCGCATATAACCGTCAAAATTCATTTCTATTTTTAAACGAAAGTATGGATCTTCAGAATCGATGAAAAAACCAAAGTTCTCACTCGGCTTTAAATAATTAATAAGTTGAAGACCACTTAGAACACTATCCCTGAAAAAGTTGAAGCCCATGCCTTTGACGTCGTGAATCATTGCGAGCTCTTGGATAACTTTTTGCCCCTCGAGAAAAGAAATTGTGAAACCATTTTCTGAATCAATGAAATTATATAATCGACTTTGTGCTAGCATGAACTATTTCTCCTTTTAGTCATAAGGATATACAATAATGACTGAAATGTGTCACCTTGGAAAATAAATGTTAGATGTAATGTTATATGACTCCGCGTTAGAGGAGTGTCTGAAAAAACTCGATACTAATAATCCGATAACAGCCGTTTGCCCAAGTCCTGGAAAAGCAGATATTTTAAGAGAAATTTTAATCGATTCAGGTATCGCAAGAAATATTACTGTAACGACAATTAGTAACTTTATTACCACTAATATATTGAGTGAGAATGAAGAAAAAATAAGTTCAAAGTCTCGTTTGTTGATGGAGTTTTGGACTCTTTGGAAGATAAAAGTATCAGAAAACTATAGTGAATTTAGACATTGTTATGATTTATTTACTGACATCCGAAGTTATTCAATTTCATTTGATATCTTTGATGAGATTAAAGAGTTTATTACTGAAGCTGAATATCAGGGATTAGCACTATTTTGGAATTATCTTGAAACAAGTAGCGTTGTTGATGAACAAAAATCTTATCATTTAATTGATGAGAGCAAGCTCTCTGATAATCTTTTATTTTGGGGCTTTGATCATCTTAATGCGAACCAACTCGATTTAATTAAAATCGCAGCAAATCATGTTGATGTCTTCATTCCCATTAATTCTAAAGTTATGTCTGGCTGCTCGCATTTTGATTGGCCCACTTGGTTGACTACTGAGTTGAAGATCAATGAGGATGATAGTTCTGCTCTCATTGAGACAAATAGTATTACGATACCAGAGGGGAGAATAACAAAGTATCTCAAAAGCTTAAGTGAGAAAGGACTTTGTAATACTTTCTATCTCGGTGACTCGACAGACTTATTAAGAATAAATAGTCTCGTTACAACATCGACACATCTGAAAACGAATTATGATTTATTTTTAGATAAGAGAAATATCATTTTTGACGAGCTAAGAGAAATTGATCTCGCTACGATTTCACTCTATATTAGTGAGCAAATAGAAAAATCCTTCAAATTAAATGACGTTGTAAAACTTAAGACTCTGATACAATTAAAAGAATTGGTCGAAGAATTTCAAGAGTTAGCACAAACGAATGAAAATCTTATCGATGATGATCTTCTTTGTTTAAGTGAAAAACTGATTCTTGATTTACCGCGAGTCTCTCTTTTATCTCTTGCTGAATTAGAGCAACAAAAAATACTTGGTGGGGATCTCTTAAATATTAAGAAGAATTATGCTAACAGCTACGTTTATATCGATAAAGATACTATTTCTAGTTTTCAAAACTCTGTGAAATATAGTCCAGAAATTATGCGAGTCCTTGTTTCATACGGACCAGTTCAATCACAGAACTTTCCACTTTTAAATGTACAGCAGTTACTTACGGGATATTTGAATGAAGGACACCTTATTGTTATTGAGGATGGTGCCTTTGAAAATAGTGTTGAGTGGGAAGACTTTAATAAGAAATTGAATCTTCGCACAGAGGACTTATCTCTCGTAAAAAGAGAGATGTATAAGTTTGAAAGCCTTAATATTGAAAATCATGATCTGCCAAGGTCAGCAACTGCTTTTCAAAGTTATATTGATTGTCCTCGAAAGTATTACTACTCATATATCGAGAGATTAGATTTAAGGGTGAAGGGGAGTGAAACAATTACTCCTGATGTTATTGGGGTTTGCGAACATGAGATTATTGAATCATATGTGAAAGCAAATAATAGTTATACTGAGTTGGATTTTAAAGCTTGTGCAGAAGAAATTTTGAATAAGAATCTTGTGAGGTATAAAATTGCGCCGAAGAAGACAAATCGAGAGAAGGTTTTATCCGAAATTATTGCCCTGACAACGCCAATATCCACATACCTAATGAATATCAAAATAATTGATAATGTCCATTTAGACTTTGAGTTTCCAATTAAGGAAATTGATCCGACGTACACAGGGAAAATCGACTTAGTGATAAGAACAAGTGATGGAAGTTATATATTTGATTTTAAGAGATCGCGATCAAGTATTCCATCTTTTAAAAGTTTATCTGAAGTTGAAAAAATACAACTATGGTTCTATGCTCATGCCCTTCAAAAGCGAGGGGATCGGATTCTGGCCATGGGCTACATCAATCTCTCAAACTTAACAGAGTCCTTAATTGTTTCAAATACGGACAGCTCGTTAATACCAGAAACAAAGAATGTTGCGTATGAAGAGCTCGATCAAAAGATAATTGAGTTTAAAGATTATTTAGAAGTACTTACAAATAAAGTATCGAAAGATACAAGTTTTGAAATCTCCCCAATTAGCTCAAGTGTTTGTACGTATTGCTTAGCTAACTCGATTTGTCCAAAAGGGGGATTTGAGGAGGATAGTGATGAGTAATGCAAATAGTGAACAACTAAAAGCGATAGAACATCATGGTGGCGTCCTACTCAATGCCGGGGCAGGTTCTGGTAAGACCTTCGTACTTATTGAACATATTAAATATCTCATCGATGATTTTTTTGAAAAAAAGATGGTTGCGCAAAAAAATGAGAAAGCGCTCCAAATTGAATTGCAGTCATATCTATCGAAAATTGTTTTAATGACCTTTACGAATGAGGCAGCTAAAGAGCTTAAGGTAAGGCTATATCGAAAATTTGAAAATCTCGATGAATATCCTTATTCACTGGTCTACGAAAGTTTGAAGTATATCAATGTTTCTACAATTCACGGATTTTGTCTGAAACTGATGAAAAGCGGGCTAATTAAAAATGTACCGAGTGAAATCAATCTTGTTGATCAGGCTCAAATTGATCTCAAGGTGGCTAAGCAAGTTGAGAAATGGTTCGAATTTAATACCGATTTAAAAAATCGAGATATTCTTATCAAGAATTTTCAGTCGATCACAGATGCAATGATTAAAATATTTTCATCTCCCGAATTGAGGGCCGAATGGTCGAGTAGCTTACAATCTCATCGTGATGATTTTGATGAAATAAATTATTTTATGCAAATTTTGGAGATTGAAGGTGTTCAAGAGATATGGCGGGAGAAATTTGATCTTAGTGAATACGAGGATAAGTACTCAGACAAAAACTGGTTTAAGCTCATTCAGCAAGTAAATCAGCTTAAGAGTGAAGATACAACTTGGTTAAATTTGAAAGGTGTACTCCTTGCTTATCAGAGTGCAGGGAGAGTAATGCCTCCAAAAATTGATGAAGTTAAAGAAGAGCTAAATTCTTTAAAAGCGATAAGAGACTTCGTAAAGAAATATGAAGAAGATTATGATTACTTTTTCGAAAACCGTGAAGACTATCAATCGTGGCTAGAGGTTTTGAAATCTCTCTTTCAATTTGTCGATGAGGCTTATTACAAGTATGAAGGGTTAAGCTTTTCTGATTTAGAGTATCTTGTTTATCAAACAGTTAAATTTGATGAGTCGGTATGTGAAGAAATAAGTAAGAAATATTCTTACTTTATCGTTGATGAATACCAAGACACTTCGCATATTCAATATGAAATTATTACGTCGTGTCTGCGAGGAAATTTCGATAAACTTTTTTGTGTTGGAGATAAGAAACAGGCTATCTATGGTTTTCGTGGGGGAGAGTTAGGTGTTTTTATTGAAACAGCTAAGAAGATTCCTCAGTGTCTTTCGATGACGAATAACTATCGCTCTGAAGAAAAAGTTGTGAAATTTAATAATGATCTTTTCGCATCATTGTTTCCGTTAGGAAAAGACTTTAGTGGAGTTGATAATTTTACAGTTAAAGTTGAGGCCCAAACATTTCCAGAGACTAAAGAAGAAGGACTAGGCTCAGTTGAGCGAAATGTTGTCGACATTACTGATGAAGAAGTGAAGCGTATCTCCTCAGGTGAGGTTGGAGTTGTTGAAGGAAAATATATAAGGCAAGAGATTCAAAAGAAACTTGAATTATCTGATGGTGATATTTGTATCTTGTATCGAAATCTTGGCCCAAGTAAGTTTTTGATTCAAGAACTTCTTGCTAATTACATTCCATTTGAAGCACAAGTTAAAATTCCCTATAAAGAAGATCCTATCTTTATACTCTTTAGAGCGCTAGTAGATTCACTAATTTCATATAAGCTTGAACGTAATATTTCTTCAAGTATAAAATATTTAAATTTTTATATTGAAGGAGTACTAAATCATTATGGACTTGAAGCCTCGCTAATTGGTAAAGAAGATTTTCTTAGATATATAAAGGAAGTTGATACGGTTGGTATTAAGTTAATATTCTATAAATTAATTTTTGGCTTAGGTGTTTCAAATTCTCTTTTTAAACAGAACTCAGTAAAAGTTGATGAGGCCATTGATATCAATAATGGTGACTTGGACAAGATTTGGGATTATATAAAGAAATTTGATTCCGAAAATTATTCCACAAAATTTTATTCAGGAACAAATTCGAGAGTAAAGATTATGACGACGCATGCTTCAAAAGGTCTGCAGTTTGATCATGTTTTTCTTGGAGGAATTCACAATAATGGCAAGACAATGCCTAACCTCGAAACCTTGGGCCGTTTACCGGGATCATTTCGCTGGAGTTCAAACTTACATCGTAAAAAGCTATATAAGTCCCCTCTCTTTATCTATGAAAATCTTGTTTCTGGATTGAAAGAATTTGCAGAGTCAAAGAGGCTCTTCTATGTTGCTTGTACTCGTGCGGTAAAAACCATTAGCTGGTGTGATCTGTCTTTCAATGGAAAAGATGTCGCTATTTCAAAGAGTAGTTGGGTTTGTGGACTTAGAAATTTTGATTCCGCTCTAATTGAAATTTCGACAAATGAAGACATCTTGTCAAAAGGTAGCCTTGACTCAACTCCTCTTTATTTTAAAGATGATCTTGGGATATCGGTAGGTCATCAAAATCTTTTGGGGTTAATTTCTGAGCTATCTGTAACTAAGCTTGCAACTTTAGCGCAATGTTCGAGAAAGTTCTTTTTGAAACAATTATTGAAATTTGAAGATCAGTGGAAAGAGTATGCTAAAGAAAATGATATTACAATCTTGGCGAAGGTCGGTATCTCTGACAAGGAACGTGGTATTGCAATTCACCATCAGATTGAAAGTTTAATTAAAGGTCAGAAGGTTTCTGAGGATAATAGCTTAATTCTAAATTGGATTAGTAAGATCATTGATTCGTATAAAGATGAGAATTATCTTCTTCGTTCAGAACAAGAGATGAAGTTTTCATTGTTTGGGCAAATGATGACGGGGATCTCGGATCTCTATGTTGAAAAAGATGGAGTTATCGAAGAAATTTGGGATTTTAAAACCGGACTGATTGACTCAACTGATATGCAAACCTATTATTTTCAGTTGATGTGTTATGCACATGGTCTTCAGCAAATACATTCGATGGATGATAGCAAAGTAGTCAAGTTAAAGATACTCGCACTCGATCTTCAAACAATAGAGGAGTTGTCACTGAGTCTTGGAGAAATAAGAACAGAGCTTTTTAAAACTTGGCAAAAATTGTCAGACTTTTCGATAACAAAAATTAATCACTGCGATGTATGTGAGTACGGAAATTTGTGCCACCAATCAGAGCAATAATTAAAACTTCCTGTTTATGATAAAATAACCTTGTGTAAATCTAGGTATTTGAATAGCAGGAAGCTTTGTCTATGATTAGAAAAATTTTAAAATTATCATTATTAATTACGTGTTCATTTGTATGGGGAGCAGAGTCTGACCTCTACGATTTCTCTTGGCTTGATAAAGACAAGGAAGTGTACGTTTTACAAAATCGAAAATTCAAAAAGAAGGGACGCTTCTCAATGAGTGCTGGTTATGGAAAAACAACTTCTGGAGCCTTTGTTGATGCATCTGCGATACAAGGACGAATTGGGTACTTCTTTACTGAAGAATTTGGTTTTGAAGGAATCTATTCAAAAAATAGTGGAACTGAGAATGATACAGCAGCATCAGTAAGAAGTTCAGGAAGTGGTTCTGGAACAATTCCTTTTAGAAGAATTGTCGATGGCTATTATGGTGGGATGCTTCTATGGGCCCCATTCTATACAAAAATTAATACATTTAATTCTATCATCTATCTCGATTTTATATTTGGACTTGGTGCGGTCACGATTGAAGAGACCAACAATAGAGCTCAGTTTGATACTTTTGATTCAACGGCAGCAGATGTGAAAGAGTCGCATTCAGGTGTTATATGGAATTTTGGAACTAAGTTTTTTGTAAATGAAACATGGAATATTCGTTTCGATATAAATGGTGTTCACTATCAAGCAAAGAAGGCCCTTGCAAATTCAACAGAAGATGCTTGGTATGAAAATATTGATATGACATTGGCATTAGGTATAGATATTTAGGAAATATAAATGAAAAAAATATTATTATTAATTCTTTTATCTCTAAATTCCTTTTCGGTTGATTCCATTTGGACGAATCTAACGGCAAGGGGAAATCATGTTGATCGATATCCGGCCATCATTAAAGAGTTAGTTAGTCAGAAACTTTATCATACATCAGTTCCTTATATTAAAGAGTACTTGGTTTCATCTTCCAAAGTTGATCGAGCAAGATTTGATTCTCTGTTAGAGGAAGTTATTTCACATGTAGGAGATAGACAATTTGTACTTCTACCAGAAGAGTATCTTGAGAGATCATCTTCTCCAACCTTGAAGTATCTACTTGCTAAAAAACTTCTAAGAAAAAGAAAGTATGATGAAGTATTGAAGGTTTTAAGGGGTGCAATTCCAGGTAATCATCCTGTTAAGCCTTTTGCTCTTCAGTTAGAAGCAATGGTTTTTTCTCTTAAAGAGAGTGGTCAAAGTGCGATAAATACATTTGATCGTT
Organism: uncultured Bacteriovorax sp.; assembly: GCA_964593545.1. Lineage (GTDB taxonomy): Bacteria > Bdellovibrionota > Bacteriovoracia > Bacteriovoracales > Bacteriovoracaceae > Halobacteriovorax_A. The sequence goes on from CAZQJK010000014.1 coordinate 39,993, forward strand.
GTATAAGTGAATCCAATTCACAGCTTTCAAGTGCAGATACAATTCAAAAAAAGAGACAACTCTTAATTAATCGAGACACATGTATTATCGGTCTTGCTCGTACATACTATTCAGTAAAGCAGTATGACAAGGCTGAGTTAGCATATCTCGATCTTGATAAGAAATCATATGTATGGCCCGAAATATTAGTTGAGGAAGCTTGGAATAGTTTTTATAAGGAAGATTATAACAGAACACTAGGGAAGCTCGTGACGTATAATGCTCCTGTGTTGCAGTATGTTTTTAATCCAGAGATCGATGTTCTTACATCAATGTCTTACCTTAAGATGTGTTTATATAGTGATGCCACAAAAGTTGTCGAGAAATTCTATACTAAATATGAAAATGATACGACTAAGCTAGATACACTTCTGGCAAAGAATAATAAAGACCTTAAATTCTTCTTTTTATTGATTAATAACTATATCCAAGGAAGAAAGTTTTCTGTTGATCTTGTGAATGAACTTCTTGCCTCAACAATGAAAGATCCAGCTTTCTTGAATTTAATTGAAAGTTACTCAAATGGAAAAAATGAGTTAGATCAAATTAAAAGAGTTTCTAATAGAAGATTAAGTAAGGTTTTAGCAAATAACTTAAAAGATTCCCTTGTTCTACAACAGAGACTGATTGGCTCTTATGTTAAAAAGAACTTGCGTATCTCTCTTGCCCAACTTAAGAAGGCCTTTATGGGGATGAGTTATATTAAACTCGAAATTCTAAATAAGAGAAAAAGTTTATTATATTCGAATTCAGAACTCTCTTCAGTTAGAGGAGATGTGAAATATTTAAAAAGAAATGAGAAACAATACTTCTGGACATTTAATGGCGAGTTTTGGGCCGATGAGCTAGGGGATTATGTCTTTGCATTGAAATCGGAGTGTAATTAATGAAGTTTCTACAACTCATAGTTATATTGATTCTCTGCTCTTCAGTTACAGCTGCAGACGATAGAAATTCAAAAATTATATCTGTAATTGATATGGAACTTAGTGAATTGTCGCGAATGAGTCGAGTGTCAAAAAATCAAGACCCTGAGCTATTACTTAGAATTGCTGAGCTATATCTAGAGAAAGCACGAGTTATTAGAGATAGTGAGAATCAAAGCTTCTTTAGTAAAACAGTCGAAGAAAGAAGAAATATTAATAAGAAGACATTCTACGGACAGTCACAGTCATATTTTAAGAAAGCACAAGAAACAGGTGTTTTCATATTGAATCGCTTTAAGAGATTTAAAGGTGCTGGTGATGTTTATTATATTCTAGCTTTCAATGAGAAAGAAAATCAGAATATGGCAAAGTCAAAATCACTTTTTGTTAGTGCAATAAAGAAAACTAAACGAGGTAGTCCTTCAAATACGAAGTCTCGCTTAGCCTTGGGAGATATTTATTATTCTGAGGGTGATTTTAAAAAGGCTCGTGCTTATTATAATACTGTCATTAATAATATTCGTGATGATAAATGGTACACGAGATATCTCTATAACCTTTCTTGGTCTAATTTTAGAGTTAATAATAAGAAACTTGCAATCTCACAAATGAAGACAGTCTTTGAGTTAAGCAAGAATGCTAAGTTTGTAGACAAGGGTGAAGCGGCACAGAGAGATCTCGGTTATTTCTATGCCGATAGTGGAAATGTTAAGGCCGCGAGTTCGTTTTATCAGAAAATTGGAGGAGATCTCTCTAAAAACTTCTATGAAATGGGAATGCAGTTAAAAGATAAACAGAAATATTCTGAATCTTTAAATATGTTCAAAAGTGCTTTTAATGGTACAGGGGATGAATATAAAATCAGATCTCTCTTGGAGCTTTTAAATATTTATGACAAGTACAATCGAAACGATGCCTTTGTTCAGTATTCAAATGAAGTTGTAAAGCTCAAAGAAAAGCTTAGCGCTGAGCAAACAAAGGAAGCATTATTCTATATCACTAAGAGAGCAGCTCTATTACAAAAAGAGCTTGGTTTAAGTCATAATAAAAGTCGTCCATCGGTAATGAGAGAGAAGGCCACTCAGGCTAAAGATCTCTATCGTGCCGCTATGGCAATAGATTCTAAACTTACGGAACAATCACATTTCTATTCAGCTGAAGCTCTTTATTCAGCAAGTATGTTTGATGAAGCCTTAGTAGAATATGATTCTGTAAGAGCTGTAGGCAATGAAAGTTCAAAGTTTTACCAACGATCTCTCGTCGGTATGCTTATCGCAATAAATGCTAAGGGTGTAAGCAAGGCAACCCGTGAAAAGTACTTTGAAAAAACATACCTGGACTATATTAAACTCGAATCAAATATTGATAAGAAGGGGAAGGCCGTTGAAAAACTATTTTCTTATTTGATTGACGAGAAAGGTGATGTGAAAGGAGCAATGCAAGTCTTCTTTCAATATGTAAGAATTTTTCCAAAAAATATTAATAAAAATGAAGCCATGATTGGTCGCATTGTTGATCTTCATAAAAAACAAAATAATCGAGAAGAATTATTCTCTTTTGTTGAGCAATTAAAATCATTAAATGTACCACTAAGAAGAGGATTCGTTGATGGTCTAAATAAAATTGTTCTTTTGACTCAATTTGAGAATGTTCAAAAAGCAAATAATAAGGGTGATAAGGTATATGCTCTTAAGGGCTATTTAACAATCTATCAAGAGAAGAGTACTTCAGCTGAAGCAAAGCGAAATGCTGCATATAATATTTCTGTTCTTTTTTATGAAAGTGGAAATATGAAGCTGATGTCACAATGGGCGCAAAGAGCTATTAGTGAAATGACAGTTGGAGAAGTTTCAAAATATCTCGACTCATTTGCCTTAATGACTAAAGAGCTCTACTTAAGACAGAGATTTGATGAAGGGTTAAAAGTAACTGAAGATATTCTTTCAAAGACGTGTAATGTTGCAAGCGGCCAAAAACATGAGCTAATTAATAACTACCTGATTATGGGGATTGCTTCTGGCAAAGAGTCATCGCTTTCAAATTATCTGACAAGTATTGAAAAATGTAACTTAGATATCAAGACAAGATCAATGATTGCTGGGCAATTATTTGATTATTATATTGAAATGAAGGCCGTTGAACAGGCTGTTTCAATGTACTACAAGCTTGATAAATATTCTAATGACAGTACTGTGTTAACGAAGAATCTTGGTTCTCTTTTGATGCTGTTTGAAGCTCGAGGAAGTAATGGTCCTTCTGACCTTATTAAGAGATTTAACATGAACTATAAGAGAGTTAAAAATAAATCACTTATTGGAGTTGATGGTTTTGATTACTATGCTCTCCAAGAACTAAAATCGGTGAAACGTTTGGCAGATTCGGTAGGAAGTATCAAATTAGAATTTCCAGCTTCTAAGTATAATCAACTTCTACAAAAGAAACTTGGAATGTTAAATCAATTAACGGGTCAGGCAGCAAAGGTTCTATCAATTGGTTCCGGTGAAGGAACAGTACAAACATATGAGATTTTGATCAAGGCCTATAGTGACATTGCTACAGAAATTGAAAATTTTGTTCCAGATAATAAAGAACCTGAGTTCTTAGCATCATTTAAAAAAGGGATGGCCCCTCTGATAACTCCACTGAAAAGTAAAGCTTTTGAATTTGAAAAAGAGCTATCTGAACAAGTACAGAAGAACGAGGTTTTATCAAGTACCTATGGAGAAAGGGCACGTGCAGGAGTTGATTTCTATCACGAAAATTCAGATGTTTTAATGGATAAGAGAGGCCTTTGATATGAAATATATACTTATTTTATCGCTACTGTTTATATCATCTTGTTCATCAACACAAAGTGAGAAAGAACTTTCTAAAAATGAGCTTCAGCTCGAATTAGATAGTCTTACAAATGATGATTTTAAACCTGTCCAACAAATTAGATATAATGAACGTGGTGATTACCATGTGATTGGTGATCTTGTTGATGATGCTCTTAAAGATGAAACATTGGCAAAAGTAGATTCTGGAAAAATTAAAGAACTTGATGAAAAGATGACTGGGGTCTCTGGCCTTTGTTACCTTGGGAAAACTCAAGAGGGCATGGAACTTCTTGATAAGCTCTATCCTAAATATAAGAATAATCCATCTTATTGGAATCAGTTAGCATCTTGTTACTTAAAGAATGGTGAATATCGCAGAGCTAAAGTTTTCTTTAATAAGGCCATATCTCTAGATAAAGATTATCTCCCTGCTCTTAATAATCTTGGTGTTGTTTATATCAAAGAAGGCAAAGATGAGAAGGCCGTAGCTGCCTTTAAGCAAGCTTTGAATGTTAAAAACACAGCGAAAACTCCAATGTATAATCTTTCAAATCTCTATATTAAGTATGGGCTCTTAGATAAGGCATCAGGAATGTTACAGCGGGTTTTGAGAAGTGATATGAAAGATAGAGATGTTCTCTTATCTCTGGCATATATTGAATTATATAAGAAAGATCCTCAGGGCGCATTAAACTATCTCTCAAAAGTTTCGTCAGATCATCTTTCTCGAGTCGATTTTTCATTAGCTCTACTCTATAGCTATAAATTAGCCGGCAGTAAGAATGTTGAAAAAGTTTCAGATTTCTTACGTGGACAAAATTTATCAAAAAGACAAAGTGATATTATGAATACAATAATGAGGCTGTAATTATGAGAATCTATATTTTAGTTTTAACTTTTTTGTTTTCATTTACAACTTTAGCTCAGGAAAAAGTTGTTTATAAGTATAAAAAATATGAAGAAATTAATCTCGGAGAAATTAAAGTAGAAGGGGAACTTGGTGCTCCTGGAGAGATTACAGTATCAGAACGTTATTTAAGAAAATTTAAAAATAAATTACCTTCAAAGCCTAACTTTCATTTTGAAATGATGAGAGGGCTAGAGAAGATACGTTAATTAGGAGCCTCATGTGAATGAGAATAGATCATTTCAGTTAAACGATGGGAATAAAGCGCTAAGGATTCCTGTTAAGAAAAGGTTGATTATTGGTTCTGGTGACACGGCCGATATTCAATTACGTAAAGGAAATGTAGAGCCAATTCATTGTTTATTGGAAAATGTAAATAATGACTGGAAATTATATAACCTGGCTCCAAGTTCAGTTGTAAAAGTGAATGGAGAAAATGTTGTTGCGACATCTTTGAAAGAGGGGGACCAGATCTCTATTGGAAGTAGAACTTTTGTTTTCGAAGTTGCTGCAGCAAAAAAACTTCCAAGCTCAAGTCTTCCGCCTGTCGCTCCACCAGCTCCAATGATGCAGGAACCACAGGTTGTCACAGAGAACTTTAATAAACCTCTTCCGACAATGCCAGTGCGCGTTTTAAACAAGGAAGCAGAGGTTAGCTATGATGAGAATCATCCTCTTGAAGCTGATCCAGAGTTTATGTTTAGTGAATATATTTTTGAAGATCAAGATGAAATATTTCCAATATTTAAATATACAGTAGGGAAGAAAGCGGCTGAAGTCGTAATTCTCTTTAAAAATAAAGTTTTGTCTGTTGATTATCTCTCTCTTGAAAATGGGCGTTATCATCTTGCTGGAGTTGCTAAGAAGATTCACGATATTGATTTTCCGTACCTAGGTAAGGACGAGAAACTTCCTATCGTTGATATCAAAGGCAGTGAAGTATTTCTTCATAAAATACCAGGCTTTGAGCATAAGAAATTTTCTGATGATAAGTCAGATAGTATGGTACTTGGTGGCGATGATATCCATCTTTTCGAAAATGGAGATCTTAGGATTTTCGTTCGAGGTGATGAAGCTCCCCCATTTGTTAAGTCTGCTCCAATTCTTAGAAGAGATACTGAATTTAAAAAATATCTAATTCTTTGCCTTCTCTTTGTTATCGCATTTGTTTCATTCATGAGTATGTTTGAGGTTGATCCTGAACTCGAAAAAGAAAAAGTTCCAGAGCGCATTGCGACGATTCTCTATAAACCTAAAACATTACGAGTTTCTAAACAGAACGAGGTTGTTAAGGAAATAGTTAAGAAGAAAGAAGTCGTAAAAAAGACTCCTGAAAAGCCTAAAGTTGCTGTGAAAGAAACTGCTCAAAAAGAGGTTAAGAGTAAAGGTGATATTACGGCGAAAAATAACAATGCAAATACACCTAAGAAGGGGAATCCTGTAAAAGGCCCGAAGAATAATATTACTAAGGTCACAAAAACGACAAAGTCTGCAGGTAAGCCAGGGAAATCAACGGCAAAGACAACGACAAAAACTAATGTTGCTAATAAGAACTATAAAGGTAATGTTGATACTTATAAATCAGCCGACTTTAGTTCATCGATCTCAAGTCTTATGGCAAAAGGTGGATCTCTAAGCTCAACGACGAATACTGGTGGAGCAGCGGTTTCTTTTCAAGATAATAATGCAATCGCATCAAACTCGTCAGCACAAATTGAAAAAGCAAATGTTGACGCTAGTGTTGGTTCCTTAACGAGTAGAACAAAGGGGACCCTTGAGTCTAGTTATGGAACAGATGGATTAGTACAGAAGAAGCAAGTCTATATCGCAGGTGTTCCGTATAAAGAAGTTATCTTAGGATCGATTGATCGAAATGATATTTATCGAATTCTACTTGAAAATGCACCTCAGTTTCAATATTGTCAGCAAAAAGAACTCGATGTAAGACAAGCAGCAGTTGAAGGTGTGCTTGTTTTAAACTTTGTTATTGGACCATCTGGTCACGTTACAAAGGCATCAGCCTCATCTAAAGGAACTTCACTTCCAAAGAGTACAAGAGACTGTGTTGTAAATCATTTAAAAACAATTCAATTTCCAAAACCAAAAGGTGGCGGAGAAGTTGCTGTAAATACACCGCTTAATATACAAGCAAAGCAGATGTAGGAATAATATGAATAAATTTTTAGTATGTTCTTTTCTTTCGTTACTTACTTTTGCTTCACTTGATAAAGGTCTTGAGATCGCAAAAAGAATGGATGCCGCTAGTGATGGTTATGTAGGTGAAACATCAAGTATGAGACTCATCTTGATTGATTCCTCAGGCAAGCGCATTGAGCGTGAAATGGAAGGAAGCTCAATCGAACTAAAAGATATGGATCGAACAATTATGAACTTTGTTAAGCCCTTAGATGTTAAAGGAACAAAGCTTTTGACATGGGCAAAGCATGATGACGATGACGATCAATGGCTTTTTTTACCTTCGCTTAAAAGAGTTAAAAGAATAAATTCAAAAACTAAGGGAAGTTCATTCATGGGTAGTGAATTCTCATTTGAAGATCTAGGTGGACAGGCTATTGAGAAGTATACATTTGATCTAAAAAAAGAAGAGAGTTTTGGAAATGAGAAAGTTTGGGTACTTGAAAGAGTGGCCAAAGGAAAGAGTTCATATAGTAAAGTCGTAATTTATGTTTCTAAGAAGCACTTAACGACAATGAAGTCAGAATACTACAATCAGAGAAATGAGCTTGTTAAAATTGCTGTGTTTTCAGACTTTTCAGACTATAAGATTGGGAAGAAAACCATTCATCGTGCCGGGAAAATTGAAATGAAAAATGTTCAAAATAATAAGCAATCAATTTTTCTTTGGGAAAATCGAAAGCTTGGTGTAAAGCTCTCCGCAGGGGAATTTACAAAAGACTCGTTAAGATAAATGAAACGATTATTTATTACAGCTCTTATTCTTACCTCTTATACATGGGCAAATTCTCGAGGAGAGATTGGCTTCAACTTTACTAAATATATCCACGAAAAAGATAATCAAGATAACCAACTTGCTTTTACATCATTTCAGGTACAGGATTCCCTCGATATCTTAGGTGGCAATATCTTTGTTGATATCGTTGGTAAAGCTAATCAGACAAGTCGTGATAATTCTTATATCAATTTTAATGAGCTATACTTCAAGAATACAGACTTTATTGGAAACACCTATACTGCTGGTTATCAGGTTTTTACATGGAGTAAGATGGAAGCCTTTCATCCTGCGAATATTGTAAATTCTAGGTACTTTGATGGTGAACTTGAAGATTTTGATAAGAAAGGAGAACTTACTCTTTCTTATTCAGTTAAGTCGGTATTAGGTGACTTGAAGTTATTTTATTTTCCTTTATTCGAAAAAAGTTTTTATCCAAATAAATCGACAAGAATTACAGAGGGAATAAGGCCTGAAAAGACTTATCATTTTGAAGATGCTGGTTTAGTTGAGACTAAAGAATTTGCGCAATTTGGGATTTCACTACAAAAGCAACTAGGGGATTTTGACTTTCATCTCTTTGCTCTTAATCACATTGATCGCAATCGACCAATTTTGGGATATCATCAGTATACAATTAATCCTTCTCTTGGGGCTATTCCTCAAGGAAGTTTAGCAGCATATTACGGTGAGGTTCTTGATTATGGAATGGCCTCAACATTATTCATCGAGGATAGTACATTCAAGCTCGAATTCTTGGGCTCAAAGTTTAATAAGACTGAAGAGTTCATCGTCACAACTGGTGGATGTACTGGTTTTAAGAACCAGAAGACTATTGCTCTTGGGCATGAGTACTCGACAACTTGGGATAATGGGTGGGATTCGACATTTTTCACCGAATATCAGGCCGTTTTTGCGGATGATAGTAAAGTGAAGAGAGAGTCGCTATCAGTATTTCAAAATGATATCTTTATTGGTCACAGGCTCTCTCTTAATGATGCTTATGGAAAAGAATTTCGCTTCGGCTTTTTCTATGATCTCCAAAGAAAAAATGAGTCCTTAATTTTTCTAACATATGAGCAACGACTGAGTGACTTCTGGAAATTTAAAACTGGATTGAGAGTCTTTTCACATGAGAGTAATGATAAGTTAGGTCTTTATGTTCTTGATAGGGATGATGAAGTTAGTCTTTCTTTTACGAGATTCTTTTAGGTTATAAAAAAAGGCCAATTTCTTGGCCTTACATTTGTTCTTGTCCCATAACGACAAATTTATATTTTTGAAATCCTGCCTCTGCACATGTATGCATTAGCTTCTTAATGTAGGAGTACTTTACTGTCTTATCAATGACTAAATTTACAACCCCAGAAAAGCTATCAGCATTTGGAGTTGTTTTCGCAATTCTTTGAACTTCGTTTTTCTTTGATACGAGTTCGTTGAAAAGAGGGAGAATAAGTCTGCGGTCTGAAGAGTAAATCTTAGACGTTGTCTCTGTATTAACAACTTCCTTGTCATCAACCCAAATATTCTTAGGTGAAACTTGAACGACAACACCATTATTATTAAGTGAGCTCGACTTTGAAGTTGGGATGATAATATCTTTAGGGATATTTAAAATTACACCTGTCGAATCATAGCTTCTTAAAAGGAAGACTAGAAGAATAACAAGAATATCAAGTAGGGAAGTAATATCAAGGTCAATAACCTCTTTCTTCTTCCTTACTCCTCTAAAGCGAATTGAACCTTTTCTCATATATTTGTCCTAACTTTGCGTATCACCGAAGATAATATTGTTAAAAAGTTTCGTAACTTTCTTATCATCTCCTGCTTTTGTCTTTGTCCAAATTTCAGGATCTGTGTCCTTTAAATCGCGGACAGTATCCATTACTTTAACAAGCGTTTCATAATCAATATCTGCTTTTGGCATGAAGATAACCGTATCTTCATCAGAGTTTGATTTTTTAATCTCAATAAGCTTTTCTCTTAACTTATAAAGGTCATAGTCTCCATTTTCATCTTTACCAACTTTGAATACTGTTCTCTCATTACTTCCTGTATGAAGAGTGATTGAACTGGCATAAATTTTAAGTGATAAATTAAGAGGATTCTTTTTATCCTTTGGTGGTTCACGATCTGAAATAATTGGAACATCACTGGATATTTCAAATATTTTCACAAAGTTTGCCGACATAAGAAGAAAGAAAATGAAAATGAATACCGAATCTAAAATAGGAATTAGATTCGGCTTTGTTATATTCTTTGATTTATGTTTTCTACTTGGTTTTCTGTACATTTTTCCTCAACGATAAAGAGTTAGTTCTTCTCTTTTTTTGTTGTAAGTAAATCCATAAGTTTTACTGAAAATTCATCAATCTCGTTGATGATCTTTTCTGATTTAGAGCTTAGGAATGTATGAACCATCATAATTGTAATCGCTACAAGAAGACCTAGGAATGTTGTGTTCATCGCCTTTGAAATCCCTGTTGCAAGTAATTCAGCTTTTTGTGCTGGATCAGCGGCTGCTACGGCAGAGAATGATTCGATTAGACCCTGAATAGTTCCTAGAAGACCAAAGAGTGTTGAAATATTTGCGATCATTTGAAGATAGTTTAGTCTTAACTCAACTTTTGGAATTACTTCAAGTGCTGTTGCATCGATTGCATTTTGAATTTGATCTGGAGAGCTTGTTGCTCTTTTTAGTCCACTTTTAAGAACTCTTGGAAGTGCTGCAACTGAACCCGAGCATACTCTTATTGCTCCTTGAATATCATTTGCTAAAACATATCTTTGAAGTTCATTCATGAATGAAGCACCATCAACGTCAAATTTGAAACTAAGCTTGAAAAATCTTTCTAAAGAAATAGCGATTCCAACGGCCCAAATAAAAAGAATAACCCACATGAATATTCCGCCACCTTGAAAAAAAGCGGCAATAGTGTTGATTGTACCTAAAGCATTACCTTCCATATATATCTCCTTAATTAAAGTAGTTTTAATACTTCTATTTTAATGGATTTATATATAACTGTTTGAAATTTTTAAAATGTGGAAATCTCTGCCGGTTAGCTTTAAGGGCCAAAATTTTATGGCCCTTATCGCAATTGCATTTAGTAATTTTGTGGGAATATTTGACGTTCAATACCTTCAATAAAAGTATGAATAATCTTGATGTGCATTTCTTGAATTCTATCTGAAACAGTTGCATCGATAATAATTGGAAAATCAACCATATCCTTCATTTGACCGCCACCTTTTCCAAGTAGTCCAATAATCTTCATGCCCTTGGCCTTTGCTGATTTTACGGCTTCGATACAGTTTGGAGAATTTCCCGAAGTCGAGATTGCCAGAAGAACATCACCATTTCTTCCATGAGCTTCTACATATTTTGAAAAAATAAACTCAAATCCGTAATCATTAGCAACACAAGTAATATGGCTTGGATCAGCTATAGCTACTGCCGAAAGAGCAGGTCGATCTTTTCTAAATCTTCCAGTAAGTTCTTCTGCGAAGTGCATTGCATCGCACATTGAACCACCGTTTCCACAACTGATAACTCTTCCGCCACCTTTGATGGCAGAGACCATTTCATTTATTGAGTCGCTCATGACTTCGATATTTTTTGTATTTTCTAAGAATGTGTCGAGTGTTGTTTTTGCTGCTGAAAATGCTTCTTTAATAAAGTCAGACATTGCCTCTCCTTGGCAAAAAGGCCTCATCAGAGGCCTTTTTTAAGATATATTATGCTAATTCTTCAAGTGATTTTTTAATCTCTTCTTTTGGTTGTACACCAACAAGAGTTTTAGCTGCCTGACCATCTTTGAAGAAGATCATTGTTGGAATTCCACGAATTCCATATTGTTGAGCTAATTCACCATTTTCATCAACGTTTACTTTTAGGATAGTAGCTTTTTCGCCAAGCTCTCCAGCTACTTCATCAAGAACTGGTCCAAGTGTACGACAAGGTCCACACCATTCTGCCCAGAAATCTACAAGTACAGGTTTTCCTGACTTTAGAACGTCTGATTCAAAATTTGCTTTATCTGTTTTTCCTACTGCACTCATATTTCCTCCAAGGCATAGACCTCAATTTTAGATATTATGCTATAATTAATATAACACAGCTTACAAATTGTATAGTTTGATCTCTGTCAAATCTATGTGATTTATTTGCTGTGCAAAATGTTCCCCATGTATTTGATTATACTATAGGTTAAAATAGATTTATGGATAGAAAATATTTATTAGAATCTGCAATTAAAGTTGCCCGCTTCTCAAGGCTGATGGCCAAGGCGATAGACCTTTTTATCGTCTTAGTTTTGTCGATATTCTTCTATCCTATTGGAATTATCATTTCAATTGCGTATATGTCTGTTGCGGATGCGATTCAAAATGGACAATCTGTTGGTAAGAAGTTTATTGGGTTCTCAGTAATCTCATTGGAGGACGGTACTCCTTGTTCAGTTAAACAATCTTTTGTTAGAAATCTTCCGATAATAATTCCACTCATTTTCGCAGTCATTCCATTTTTTGGATGGTTGATCGCGATCATTATTGGAGTACCATTCATTGCTTTGGAAGTTTACCTGCTTTACAAGTTAGACTCAGGTCACCGTCTTGGTGACGTTATGGCCGATACGACAGTAATGGCCAATGATGGAACGCTTCTACAAATTAAGAAGCGTAAGACATCATGGTTTGAAGGCGAGAAAATCTAGAAAGAATTATTGAGTATCTGCTCTAAGTATTCTTGATCAACTTTATTAAAAGAAGCCAACTCTGTGCTGTCGACGTCAAAGACAGCAATTAATTTATCGTCTTTGAATACTGGAACGACGATTTCCGAGTTACTCGCACTGTCGCATGCAATATGGTTTTGAATTTGATGAACGTCTTCAACAACTTGAGTTTCGAGGCTTGCTGCAGCTGCACCGCATACACCCTTACCAAATGGAATTCTCAAGCAACCAAGTGTTCCTTGGTATGGGCCAATGACAAGCTCATTTTCTTTGTTCTCATCGACAATATAGAACCCGCACCAGTAGTAATAAGAGAATTCTTGCTTGAGCAGACAGCTAATTGTCGCCATTTTTGCGATGATATTGTCTTCACCGCTAAGTGTCGCAGCTATCTGCTTTGTCAGTAATTCGTACTTTTGTTTCTTTAAATTATTATCCATCGTTTAGACCAATCGCCCTTTGTCAGATGAGGGCATTTAGGGGTAGATTAGTGGATTCAACCATGGAGTTTATTGCATGTCTACTGCGAAGAAAAAATTAATTATCGTCGATGTTTCAAATTTTATATTCAGGGCTTTTTTTGCTGTGAGGCCACTTCACGCACCAGATGGGACGCCAGTTAATGCTGTTCATGGTGTGCTTTCAATGTTTTTAAAACTACTTTCTCAATATCGACCAACTCACGTGTTACTTGCTCGTGATACGGCCGGTGGATCATTTAGAAATGAAATGTATGCCGAGTACAAAGCTAATCGTTCAGAAGCTCCAGAAGAACTTGTTCCACAGTTTGCTCTAATTAAAAGGCTCGTCGATGAAATGGGACTTCAAAACGTAGCAAATGATCGTTACGAGGCCGATGATATTATTGGCTCAGCCGTGATGCAGTGGAAGAATGAATTTGATGAAGTTCTCATTGCCTCTGGTGATAAAGACTTAATGCAGTTTGTAGATGATAAAGTCAAAATGCTCGATACAATGAAAGATGTTACCTATGATGCAAATGGTGTTTTTGCAAAGATGGGTGTTAGGCCAGATCAAATTGTTGACTACCTTTCAATCATTGGTGATACGTCGGACAATATTCCTGGGATGCGTGGAATCGGTCCAAAGGGAGCGTCTAAGCTTCTTGAGGAACATGGGACATTGGAAAAATGTATTGAAATGAAAGATACGTTTAAGGGAAAAAAACTTGTTACAGCTTTTTCTGAGTATGTTGATAGTGCTCTTCTATCAAAAGAGCTTGTTAAGATTGTAACAGATATTGACCTTGGAATTACAGCAGATCAAACTCAAACAACATTTTATCCAAGCGACTCTTTAATTAATTTCCTTAAGGAGCTTGGCTTTAATTCGATGATTAAGAGAATGGAAGATCTTAAGTATCAACTAGCTCAAGCTGAAGCAGGTGAGGGGGAAGCGATTATTTCTGCGACACCAACTTTTAGTGTTACAGTTGTTGATAACGATGAAAAATACTTGGAGCTTAAAAAGCTATTAACAGAAAATACGACATTCTCAATTCAAACAGAATTTGATTCAGACGACATTCAAGCAAGAAACCTCATTGCTTTAAGTTTTTCTTTTGATGGAAAGAGTGCCTTCTTTGTTAAAGTCACAGAAGACAACAAAGAAGAATTAGTTAAGCTGACTTGGGCAAATGCTTCTAAAACAATCTATACTGAACATTCAAAAAGAGATTATTCATATTGTCTTAAAGAGAATATTTCATTTAATGCAAACTCATTCGATGTTGTTCAAGCACACTTTGTGGCAGACGTTGGAACATCTCACAATATTGAAAATTTGGCTTCTGGTGTAAATGTCACTTTACCAAAGCTTGAAAAGAAAGTGGATTACGTAAGTGATCTGGAAAGTGGAGAAGCTTCTCTCTATAGTGGTTATCGTGCAATCGCTGTTCAGCGCTTAGGTGTTGATTTAGAAAAAGAATTAAGAGAGAAAGAACTTCTTGGGGTATTTACTGATATCGATTCTAAACTAACACCAATTCTTAGTGAGATGGAATTTGAGGGGATTAGACTTAATATTAATTTCTTAAAAGAGTTGGAAAAAGAACTTGAGTCAAAACTTGAGTCTATTCAAAATAAAGTTAATACCTTTAGTAAAGAAGTTGTGAATTTAAACTCGCCAAAACAAGTTGGTGAATTTTTATTTGGGGAGCTCTCTTTTCCAGTTGTTAAAAAGACAAAGACAGGGTTTTCAACTGATTCATCAGTTCTTGAAGAACTTAGAGATATGAATATTAATGAAGTTCCAGAATTGATTCTTCAGTACCGTGAGCTTGGAAAAATTCTATCGACATATGTGAAGGCACTTCCTGAGCTTGTTAATCCAAAAACAGGAAAAATTCATACAACTTTTAATCAGCATGTGGCGCAAACGGGAAGACTTTCATCGGTAAACCCAAACCTTCAAAATATTCCAATTCGATCAGAAACGGGAAGACTTGTAAGGAAAGCATTCATTGCAGGGCCAGGAAATATTCTACTTGCGGCTGACTACTCGCAAGTTGAACTTCGAATCCTTGCTCACTATGCACAAGATCCAACTATGATTCAGGCATTCAATGATAATAAAGATATTCATGCACAAACGGCATCTGAAATATCTGGACATCCACTTGAAAAAATTACTTCAGAAGAAAGAGGGAAAGCTAAGGCCGTAAACTTTGGGTTAATGTATGGACAGTCATCATTTGGACTTTCTCAAGCATTAAAAATTTCAAGAAAAGATGCAAAAGAATATATCGAAAAGTACTTTGAGAGATTTTCAAAAATTAAAGGTCTCTTAGATGGTCTTAAAGAAGATGCAGAGAAGACTGGCTATTCAATAACGCTCTATGGAAGAAAGAGATATCTTCACGATATCAACTCTAATAACAGAACAATTAAGGCCAATGCTGAAAGAATGGCAATTAATAGTCCAATGCAGGGAACTGCTGCTGATATTATAAAGTGTGCGATGATTGAAATTAATAAAGAATTGAAGTCTCGAGGTCTTAAATCAAAGATGCTTCTTCAGGTTCACGATGAATTGATCTTCGAAGTTCCGGAAAATGAATTCGAAGAAATGAAGAAGATTGTTCGCGATGGAATGGAGAATGTCGTAACTCTTGAAGTTCCTTTAAAAGTTGATATGGGATTTGGTGTTAACTGGTTCGATCTAAAATAATTACTTTGTTGATTCAAGCTCGGTGCAAGATCTTTCTTGGCCGAGTGAGCATGCTTTATCAAAGTAGTTTCTAGCTTCCTTCTTCTTACCGAGCTCGCGTGCGTTTAATCCTAAGTTTAAATAGATGTCTTCTTTAGCAAATTGTATTCCACCTTCATCAGCATCAAGATGTGACTCTAGTTCTTTGAAAGTTTCATACGAATTCTTGTAGTCGTGTTTCATGAATTGGAAACCTGCTAGGTTGTACTTACAAAGAGCATTGCGAGGAGTATTCTTTAAGCAAAGATCAAAATAGCTTTGTGCTTCTGGTGTATTGAAAAATACATTTGTAAGATTACCATTACAAAGCTCGTTAGAAGGGTAGAGTTCGACACATGAAATGAGTAAGTTCTTTGCTTCCTCAGCTCTTTCTATGGAAAGTAAGTAGTTAGAGAGATTCGTTAGGATTTTTTCGCTTTTAGGGTCTTTTGAAAGAGCTTCTTCTAATAGTGAAACGACTTCATTTTCATTGGCCCTGTTTCCCATTAAAGAAGTTGCGCGATTAAATAGAGAGTTAATACTTTCATCTATTGCAGCCTCTTCTTTGGCTTCTTGAACTTCTGATTTAATTGAGTTTTGTGCAATGACTGCATCAATTAATGCCTTGTCCTTTGTTGAAACAGGTTCATGTGAGTGGTGGATGACATCATCAAAAAAATAAAAGGTAACTGACGAAATAATAATTCCTACTACTAATCCTAAGCTAAATGACTTCATGTCTATTTCCTTATTTTCTAAACAGTATTTACAGGAGGTTCCATCGTATCAAGATTATCATCAATTTTCTTTTCTTCTTCTTTGATCTGGTAACCAAAGTTTCTAATAATATCTTGTGCTGTAATGATTCCAATTAAGTGTTTATCATCGAGACGACTTACAACTGGCAGTCTTGAAATTTGAAATCTCTTGAGTCTGTGAAATGCAACGAGAAGTGATTGGTCAGGATAAATCTTGATAACTTTCTTCTCACATATTTGTTCAACGGTCTTTTCTCCGTTTCCTTTTGCCATTTCAGTACTGATGTCAGAGCGCGAAACCATTCCGATAACTCTGCCATTTCGAAGAATAGGGAAACCAGAAATGAGGCTACCTTTGTTCATCCCAAATGCTTCTTTGATTAGGAGGTTTGCATTATAAGAAGTTATATCAGTTACCATGGCATCTTCAACAGTCATTTGCTCAAGAGTCTCATGATCTTCTCGGGTGGGCAGGTGTATTCCATCTTGCTCAGCGATGAGTTCATAGATTGATTCTTTCTCGATACGAGATGAAAGAACGAAGGCCACAATACTTGCAATCATTAATGGAAGAATAATATTATAATCACGAGTAAGTTCAAAAACCATGATGATCGATGTAAATGGTGCTCTAATAACAGCTGCGAAGAACGCTCCCATTCCAACTAGTGCGTAAGCTCCAGCACTGATATTTGCATCTTGAAAAAATTCAGTTGATACGGCACCAACGAAACTACCTAGAGTTGCACCCATAAGAAGTGTCGGAAGAAATAGTCCTCCACTAATTCCTGATGAGTAACAAATTGCAGAGGAAACAAACTTTAAGATAAAAAGTGTTCCTAAAACTTTAGGATCGAGAATTAATGAGAGAAGAGTATTTTCAATTGTCCCGTGTCCACTTCCAATAACTCCTGGATGGATTTGAGACATGAGACCAACAAGAACAAATGCAATCATCATAAATGATAGCTTGTGGTTTTTCATTTTATTCTTATTAAAGTCACGAAGCTTGATAACTGTTTTCATCCAAAGTGGACCAGCAACAGCAGCGATCAGGCCAATGCCAAGATAGAAGATAAGTTCTTTAGGGTCGTTAAGCTTATAGTGAAGTTGAGAAAATAATGGAGTACTTCCAGTTATCATTTGTGCCGTAATTGATGCAACCACAGCAGCAATGACAATTGAACCTAGAATCTTTGCGTTAAGATCTCCAACAACCTCTTCAAGCGTAAAGACAACGGCCGTAATTGGAGTGTTGAAGGCAGCAGCAATTCCACCAGCTGAACCAACTGCGACAAGTGCTTTTACTCTTTTCTTAGACATTGAAAAGAATGTTCCAAGAAATGATCCAGCTCCTGAAGCAATTGACACAATTGGCCCCTCGGGTCCAAGAGATATCCCGGCCCCTAGAGAGAGAACTGTCGTGACGTATTTTGCTATCGTATTTTTTAAATCAATTTTTCCGTGAAATACTGCAAGAGCGATTCTTACGCTAGGTACCGAAGAGCCTGCTGTCCATGGGTAGAGTCTTGTCGTTATCCAACCCGATGCGAAAACAGCCATTCCACCATAGAGGAAACTTTTCCAAGTAAATGTTCCATCAGTACCTAAGAGGTGCCTCATCCATTCAACAATATGCTCAATGCTGACGGCAATTAGGGCACCCATAATCCCGGCAATTATAGTTAGTACAAGATAGGTTCTTTCTTCAGTGATTTCATTCTTAAGGAATTTACCTATAAGGGAGAATCGTAGTTTTTGAGTAATTTTCATTGATTATTTCCAGTTATCTTTTGGAATACCATATTTTTTAAGGTCATTAAACCTAAGATTACAATAATTTAATATAAATTAATACGGGGCATAAAAGATATTTTAGAAATTTTTTGCTTATCACCCTTGACAGTGGTTAGATACCTACCAAATTACAGACAAGTTAAAAAATTAAAGTAAATAATTTCTTTGGAGGAATTTATGCAAGTTAAACCACTTCATGACAGAGTATTAGTAAAGAGACTTGAAGAAGAGACAAAAACAGCTGGTGGGATCATTATTCCAGACAATCATGCTGAAAAACCATCACAAGGTGAAGTTGTTTCAGTTGGAGAAGGTTATCGTTTAGACAATGGAACATTTTCAGCACTTTCTTTAAAGGCCGGTGATAGAATTCTTTTTGGAAAGTATGCAGGAACAGAAGTAAAGCTAGAAGGTCAAGAATACCTCATCATGAAAGAGAGTGATGTTTTTGGTGTACTAAGTAAGTAATTTTAAAAAATTTATAGGAGATTCGTCATGGCAAAAGAATTAAAGTATAGCGAAGAAGCAAGAAAACTAATCCTTGAAGGTGTTAATCAACTAGCAAACGCTGTTAGAGTAACTCTAGGACCTAAGGGAAGAAACGTTGTAATCCAAAAAGCATTTGGTGCTCCACATATTACAAAAGACGGTGTGTCTGTTGCTAAGGAAATTGAACTTGAAAACAATTTTCAAAACATGGGTGCACAAATGGTTAAAGAAGTTGCCCAAAAAACAAATGAAGATGCAGGTGACGGTACAACTACTGCGACTGTTCTTGCTCAAGCAATTTACACTGAAGGTGTAAAGCTAGTTACTGCTGGTCACAATCCAATGGATCTTAAGAGAGGGATTGATATCGCTGTTGAGAAGATCGTTGCTGAACTCAAGTCTATGTCTAAAGATATCAAGACAAATGCTGAGATCGAGCAAGTTGGAACAATCTCTGCTAACAACGATAAAGAAATCGGTAAGCTTTTAGCTGAAGCGATGGAAAAAGTTGGTAAAGATGGTGTTATTACAATCGAAGAATCAAAAACTGCAGAAACAACTTTAGACGTTGTTGAAGGGATGCAATTTGATAGAGGTTATTTATCTCCTTATTTCGTAACTTCTCCAGAAAAAATGGAAGTTAACTTTGATAATGCAAATATCCTTATTACTGATAAGAAAATTTCAAGCATGAAAGAACTTCTTCCACTACTTGAAAAAACAGTTCAAACTTCAAGACCACTTTTAATTATCGCTGAAGATATTGAAGGTGAAGCTCTTACAACTCTTGTTGTAAACAAGCTTAGAGGAACTCTAAATGTTGCAGCTGTAAAAGCTCCAGGATTTGGTGATAGAAGAAAAGAGATGCTAAAAGACCTTGCTGCTTTAACTGGTGGGACTTTAATTTCTGAAGAACTTGGAATGAGTTTAGAAACTGCTGGTCTTGAGAACTTAGGTTCAGCAAAGAAAATTTCTATTGATAAAGAAAATACAACAATCGTTGATGGAGCAGGAGAGAAGTCTGCTGTTGAAGCTAGAGTTGGTGAGATTAAAAACCAAATCGCTAATACAACTTCTGATTACGATAAAGAAAAACTACAAGAAAGACTTGCTAAGCTTGTTGGTGGTGTAGCAGTTGTAAATGTTGGTGCTCCGACTGAAACAGAAATGAAAGAAAAGAAAGATAGAGTTGAAGATGCTCTAAACGCAACAAGAGCTGCTGTTGAAGAAGGTATTGTTGTTGGTGGTGGTTCTGCTCTCGTTAAAGCTGCAAACGTTCTTGATGGTCTAAAACTATCAAGAGAAGAAGAAGCTTTTGGAGTAAGAATTGTAAGAAGAGCGGTTGAAGCTCCACTTAGACAAATTTCTGTAAACGCTGGATTAGAAGGTTCAGTTGTTGTTAACGAAGTAAAAAATCACAAGTCTGCAACTTGGGGATTTAATGCTCGTGAAGAAAAATATGAAGACTTAGTTGCTGCTGGAATTATTGATCCAACTAAAGTTACAAGATCGGCACTTCAAAATGCTGCATCTGTTGCTGGATTAATGCTTACAACAGAAACGATGATTGCTGATCTTCCAAAAGAAGATGGTCCTTCAGCTGGTGGAATGCCAGGTGGTATGGGCGGAATGGGTGGAATGCCAGGAATGATGTAACCCAATCGGCTTCGGCCGGTGAGCAATACTCAGGCCGTTCTCATTTTTTGAGTGCGGCCTATACAAAAAAAGCACCGAATGGTGCTTTTTGTATTTTAACTATCTTCTTCTTCTCAAGTCCCACTCGAGATTTCTAAAGTTAGAATTCACACAGCTAATGAATCCTTGGTCTAAATCATCACCATAGTTGTAACAGCTAGAGTAGTATGCACCAAGCTTGCGTGAGGCATCTTGAAAGTTGTTATTTATGCAGCTTAGGTAGCTGTAATTTACAGTGTCACCAAAGTTGGCACAGTATGAAGGGAAGATTCCAAGTTCTCGTCCAGCTTCTCTGAAATTGTTGTTGATACAAGCTTGGTATGAGAATGAAACTTTGTCTTCGTAATTGTAGCAAGGTGGTAAGTAGGCTGCTGATGCTGCAGTAGCTAAGAATATTAGGATTAGATACTTCATGTGATCTCCTTAAGATGTGGGTGAATATATTCTATTTAACGATAGTTATTATCTTATTTATTGTCAATTTTTCGCAATAAGTCTTCCCCTCTGGTTTCTAGGAAATTATACTTTCCTAAACTGAGAAAAGGATTACAAATGTTTGGTAAGAAAAAAGAAGTTGTGAAACATCCAATGTTTTCAAAAGAATGGTTTAAGTACGAGCTATGGTCTTGGACATATATTATTTTAATCGTTTTTGGTTTTAGATCGACATTTATTGACCATTATCACATTCCATCGGGATCACTTCTTCCTACCAATGCAATTGGTGATTCAATTGTAGTTAGTAAAATGTCGTATGGATTTAAAGTTCCTTTTTCTGAGTTCTTTAATCCTATGTATATTGGTGGTGAGCAAAAGGCTCCAGCTCGTGGTGATATTGTCGTTTTTGAATATCCTGTTGATCCAAGCATCCTTTTTGTTAAAAGAACTGTTGGTCTTCCGGGGGACACGATCGAAGTTTTTGATAATACACTTATCATCAATGGCCAAGAGATTAAAAAAACAAAGATTGAAGACGATGCGAAATATCGTGAGCTTTATGATGAGAAGCCTGGGCAAGATCCAAAAGATCTCGTTTTCTACGAGCAAGAGTTTGGAGATAAGAAATTTGTTATTGGTGAGAACCCAACATTCTTTAGACACCTTGGACAAGATAAAATCACAGTTCCAGAGGGGCATGTTTTTGTAATGGGTGATAATAGAGATTACTCAAGTGATTCAAGAGTTTGGGGATTTGTTCCAATTAAGAATATTAGAGGTAGAGCATTCATGGTGTGGATGTCTCTCGTTTATCCTTGGTCACAAGAGAAGTTCCATTTCAGACCGTCAAGAATCGGTACACAATTATAAAAAAGTAAGGGCCATTAAGTGGCCCTTTTTTGTCCCTAAAAATTTGTCAGTTGAAATTCATTAAAGTTAAGAAAAATTATTCAAAAGTTTCTATCGTACTAAAATTATATTCAAAAGAAGTGTAAAGAAAAATTAACTATCAATAAATCAAATATTCCCGATAAAGTTTGTTAAATAATATTCATCTTTTTTCGGGAGCCTTCTGTTGAGAACATTTATTCTTATTTCTCTTATTCTTGGATCTTTCTATTCATGTTCTGGTAGAAGTGGTGGTTCTGGCGCAAACGCA
>CAZQJK010000015.1:0-61851 GCA_964593545.1 uncultured Bacteriovorax sp.
TTGAGTAATACTTCTCCACTAACTCGAGCCCCATCAACTTCCTCATGTATTCGATTAAGGCAACGAATATATGTTGATTTACCACAACCTGATGGTCCAATAATTGCATTGATTGTATTTTGCTGGTAATCAAGACTTATGCCCTTTACAGCGTGAAAATCACCAAACCATGCTTGTAAATTTGAAACTTTCAAAGCGATATCATTCACTATCATTCCTCTCTATGACTTCTTTATGAAGAATTTTAAAAATTTATTCTTCTTAAAGTAAAGTCTTGCAAATATATTAAGTCCTAAGACTAATAGAATTAAGCTGAAGGCACCGGCCCATGCTTGTCTTTGCCAGTCATCATAGGGCGAGATGGCGTAATTATAAATTTGAACTGGTAGTGAGGCCATCGGCTCTCTTGGATCATAACTAACATACATGCTCCCAAACGCTGTAAACAGTAGGGGAGCGGTTTCTCCTGCTGCTCTTGAAATTGCAAGAATAATTCCTGTCATTAAAGACGCTCGCGAACCTTTTAAAAGAATAAAATAGATAACCTTCCATCTCGGAAGTCCAAGAGCAAGGCCTGCCTCGCGAATATGAGTTGGGATTAATTTTAAAATTTCTTCTGTCGTTCTTGTGACTGTTGGAAGAATGATGATCGATAGAGCGAAAGAACCAGCAAAAGCTGAGAAGCCTTTCATTGTAACAACAATGATGAGATATGAAAAAATTCCTATAACAATAGAAGGAACACCAGTGAGGAGATCAATCGTAAATCTAAGAGTCCAAGCAATTCTACCTTTATTAAACTCACTTAAATAAACACCACAGAGTGTCCCGATAGGAATGGCAATTAGCGCGCCGAGACCAACCATCATAATTGTCCCGATAAAAGCATGCTTCATTCCTCCGCCAATTTCTCCAACTGGTTTTGGAGCATTTAAGAGGAAGTCTAAGTTAAGTGAAGTAATACCTTTTTGTAAAAGGAAATTAAATATAAGTAGTAAAGGAACTACTACAATGAAACTTGAAGCAATTAATAGAGCCTTAAATAATCGATCTTTAAATTTACGAGATGAGGAGAGATGCATTAGTTTCTCCTCTTGATCTTATGTGTTTGGCGCCAGACTATTGTCCGTGCAAACATATTAACGATAAATGTAACGACAAAGAGAAGGAGCCCTACATAGCAAAGAGCTGAGAGATGTAAGTCTGAATCTGCTTCTGCATATTCATTGGCCATCACGGACGCCATTGTTGAAGCTGAAGAAAAAAGTGAGCTTGAAATGACTGGAGTATTTCCGATAACCATGGCAACGGCCATCGTCTCGCCAAGAGCACGTCCAAGACCAAGAACAATCGCTCCAATAATTCCTGAAAAGGATGGTCTTATAATTGCTAGTTTTATCATTTCATACTTTGTTGCCCCAAGTGCTAGTGCAGCTTCCTTGTTAAGAGTTGGGACAGTTTTAAAGATTTCTCGACACACTGTCGTAATCGTAGGGATGATCATTAGTGCTAATATGATTGATGCTGCTAAAACGCCTATCCCGTAACTTACTCCCTGAAAAAATGGTAGAAATCCAAGTGTACTTTTTAAAAATGGTGCAAGGTCATTCTTTATAAAAGGGGCAAGATAATAGAGACCCCAAAGCCCAAAAATAATACTTGGTACTGCTGCAATAAGTTCTACAAAGAGAGAGAGAAAAGTTGATAACTTTGTTCCTAGGTACTCATTGACATAAATGGCAACCCCGATACTGATAGGAGCAGCGAGTAGTAGTGCAACGAATGAAGTTATTAGTGTCCCAAAGATAAATGGTAGCGCTCCAAATTCATCTTCAATAGGGTTCCAAAAATCGGTATAGATGAAACTAAATCCAAACTCTGAAAATGCAAGTTTAGACGCCATAAATAATTTAAAAATCATTGCACCAAGAAGAAGTACAATGATGAGTGCGATAAAGCGCAAAACGATATAAGCAAGTTGATCTTGCTTAGAAAAAGAAATGGTCCAAGATAAACTTGGACCTTTTTTGCTTACGAGATTTGTACTATTTGACATGAGACCCATTATAACTTGTTAACGGCCTCAAGTACATCGCTTCTTAAGTTCTTTGGAAGTGGTGCATAGAATAATGGAGCTGCAAAATTCTGCCCATCTGATAGTGCCCACTTAATAAATTTGTGAATCTCTGCTTGTGTTGCATCTTTATCTTTTAATGCAATGAGAAGGTATGTGAATGCCGAAATTGGGTAGGCACCAGAACCTGAAGCATCAATAATTGATCCTGTGAAATCATCACTTGTTCTTTTAAAAGTTGCAGCAGCAAGAGAGACTGCATTTACATCTGGTGTAATAAACTCACCATTTTTATTTTTGATTGAAGCAACAGAAAGCTTATTTTTTTGAGCATGAGCGAGATCAATATATCCGATCGTTCCATCAGTTTGTTTAATAAGGGCCGTTACACCGTCGTTACCTTTTGCACCAACTCCCGTAATCCAACGGACTGATTTTCCTGTTCCTACTTTATTTTGCCATTCAGCACTTACAACACTTAGGTATTCAGTGAAGACAGAAGTTGTTCCAGATCCATCAGCTCTTCTTACAACAAGAATATCTTTATTTGGAAGGCTTAGAGTTGGGTTAAGCTTTGCAATTGTTGAATCATTCCATTTTGTAATTTTTCCAAGATAGATATTTGCTAATGTTTGACCATCAAGTTTTATCCCATTTTGAATTTCAGCTACATTATATGAAACGGCAACAGCACCAAGAACAGTTGGTACGTGCATAACTTTATGCTTCGCCTTTGATTTGTCCTTGTCATTCATAATTGCATCTGATGCTCCAAAATCAACTGTTTCAGAAACAAATTGTCTAATTCCACCACCTGAACCAATTGGCTGATAGTTAAACTGAACGTCAGCATTTATTTTTGAATACTCTGAAAACCATTTTGAATAAATAGCATATGGGAAAGATGCACCTGCACCATTTATTTTTGTAATTGCAAAAGCCTGAATAGAGAGAAGGGCCAACATCGTAAGAAATAGATTTTTCATGATTCCATCCTATTTGTAATTTGTTTAAAGTCTAGTTGACCAAAACAATACAATAAAAGATGAACTTCTTCTGTTAAGATTTAATTAAGAAAACATGACGCACGGTGTGGCGTACGTCATGAATATTGGCTACATTAATGTATATGAAACGTATAATTTAAAAGACTTGTCTTTACCTCTTCTAATCATACAACTTCCTTCTTCTTTCTTTTCGATTAGGTAGCTGTAATAATCTGGATTTGTATCACAAATCTCAAGAATAGACTTTCCTTCGTGTTCACCGAAATCGATAACTACTTGTTCTTCTGCAATGATACCTGTAATTGGACTTGTTTCTATGGCCATGTTCCCTCCCTAGAATCTTGGCAAACGTTCAATGAAAAAATATATATGTAAAAAATAATTAAACCTATCCATGGTCTACATTTTAATTCTGAGACATTAGATACGCTTTGAAAAGGATTTTTTAACCGACTGTATTGCTAAAGAAATTTTTGAAGTAGTTAACAATTAATTTAAACTCATAAGGATATTGATTCGACATAAGAATCTTTACCAAATCAAGTGCCTGAAAGAGAGTTGTTGGTTCTCGATAGGGACGCGGAGAAATCATGGCCGCAATAATATCGGTTATATTAACCATCATGGTCTCAAAACCTGAGATGGTTAAATCATTTGTTTTTTGATTTGGTCTTTCCATCTCGGTCCTCAATGTACTGAAGCTATGATGGGCTTCAATAATTTTAAAATGGGCCGGAGATATTTGTAATCGTCCTTGAAGGATTTGAACTGAAAGGTCTGCGTGATTTGAAAGAATCTTCTTATCATTTTCAGTTAGGTCTTCCTGATCATATTTTTCAACAGGTATCGCCGACATCCCGATGTCTTTGAAGTAGCTTGTGATAAACATATTCTCAATGTCTTTTTCACTGTAAGCATGCGAGTGTTTAAGGACTCCTAATAGAAATAGTGCAGAGACAAAGGGTTGAGTAAAAATATAGTGATGACCCTGCTTGATAAATTCTTGGTAGATAACTTCGTGCTTCTTTGGATTATCAAATAAGTACTTAAAGAGAATTTTTAAACTTTGATACTGAAGATTCAATGTTTCGTCATTTGTGGGATCTTCAAAGAGGTAGCGTAAGTTTAATGTCAGTAGAGAGAGTTGCTTCTTACAATTTTCATGAGGATTTCCCATGGAGAATGAGCGAGTGATTGTTCTAAGACTTTGTTGCTGCAGTTCTGTCAGAGTTCTTCTTTCATTCTCATGAGTAAAAACTTTGATGTGTCCAGCTTGAATGATTCCTATTAGTACCTTGCTATCAAGGTACATTCCCTTTCTTATAATTTGCTTAAAGCTTTCATTCTCATATGCATAAATATCGCAAGGGGATGAGGGAAGGTTAAAGAGCTCCCGTATCGTTAAGGGAACTAGGCTTAAAGCTAAATGGGATTGTCTAAATAAGTCTCTTGCTGTCATTACTAGTATTTTATCTTTTTACTCAAGCAGAAGGAAGTGGGCATTCTCACCCTGCCTCAGATCACTGCCAATTTTTGGGATTATTTCCAGTTTCGGTAAAACCCCCTAATTTTAGCCTAAAGATCTGAAATTAGATAAATGTTATAAAAACCCGATCATTTAAGTCGGTGCTGTCTCTGGTTCTTGGTAGACTTGGTAAAACGTTTCGACGTTAACTATTTTGTGTAGGAACTTGTGTATGGCAAAGGCAAATTACAATTCAGAATTTCTGACGTATTTCAAAAACCCGAAAACTTACGAGGAACTTGACCTTGTTGAAAGTGGAGCTCTTAAACTGCACTGGGCAAATTGGAATAAGTTAGTCAATCACCTCCACTTAAGCATCGATAAGGGTGAACAGATAACTTCGGTTGCTGAAGTCAATCTGATGCTCGATCAGTATAAAGAGGTTGAGCTTTGGATTATTAATAAGCAAGGTAGTATAAGATCGAGTTTATATGAACTCTATACTTACTACCTTGATCCTCGCTTGAGAGAATTGTGGTTTGAATTAAATGAAGAGACATTAATTTCTTTTAAGAGTTCTTCGGGGCCATTTATTAGACTTCAATCAATGAGATGGTTCAACTTTGATATCTATAAACTATTCGTTTATCAAAAATTATTAGCAAAGTCAGGAGTGATCCCGCGATCATTTAGAATGACAGTCAAAATACCAATGAAGTGTGAATTCATTGATTCTGTGCTCGATGGAATTGAGACGACAATTGTTCAAGTTTCAAAAACGGGAATGCTCATGAAAGTTCATTCTAAGGCGGACCTTCAAAGTTTGAAACTTTGTAATAATGTGAGATTTTTTGGAAACCTCGAGCCATTTATTCGTTCGATGGGAAAGAAAATCGAAGCATCAAATGAAATTTTTAACAACGATGTTTTTGAAAGTCACAATAAAATGAATCAGTCTTTTAAATTGAAATCAAATATTTTAAGTATTGGTAACAACTCTCAAAATATTTTCTATTCAAATGGGCAAGAGTTTTTCCTATTCTTTTCATATGATGATCTTGCAGATCTCGACAAGAAGGCCTTAAAAACTCCGATGATCGAAGCAGTTGAAAAATATGAAGAGTTCTCTCTTAAGCAACTAGCTAAAGTTGCTTAAGAAATACTTATAGTATACATCTCACTAAAGTACCGCTCTCATCTCTAAGTGGAGGTAGGGCCTTCTCACATTCCTCGGTCGCTAGTGGACATCTCGTATGGAATGAACAACCGCTTGGTGGATTGAGTGGAGATGGAAGTTCGGCATCTTTTAATTTAGGGAAGTTCTTAATCTCATCATTATTTGAAATATGAGCACTCTTAAGAAGTGTTTTCGTATAGGGATGATGTGGTGTTTTAAAAACTTGCTCGGCCGGTCCATACTCCGAAACTTTTCCTAGGTACATCACAAGAATTTCATCAGCAATATAGTTGACGACAGAAAGATCGTGGGAAATAAAGATATAACTAAGCCCCATTTTCTTTTGAAGGTCTTTAAGTAGATTTAAAATTTGGGCCTGAATCGAAACATCAAGAGCAGATACGGGTTCATCAAGGATTAGTACTTTAGGATTTAAAATAAGAGCACGAGCAATTCCTAGGCGTTGACGTTGTCCACCACTAAACATATGAGGATACTTATGAGCACCCTCTGGTCTAAGTCCTACAAGCTCCATGAGTTCTTTTGCTTTCTTTAAAGCTTCATCTTTTGAGACATTTGAATTGATAAGAAGGGGATCAGCGATAATTTGCCAGGCCTTCTTTCTTGGGTTTAAAGAGTCTAGTGGGTCTTGAAATACCATTTGGATATTTCCATATCTCTCTTTTGAGGAGATATCATCAAATGATTTATCTCCAAAGAAAATATCTCCACCAGTTCGTTTCTCTAGGCCCATGAGAGTTTTTGCTAACGTACTTTTTCCACATCCCGATTCCCCAACAACGCCAAGGGTCTGATTCTTTTTAATCGTAAAACTTAAGTCATCGAGGGCCTTTACAAATTTATTTGGTCCCTTGTTGACTGGGTAATATGTTTTTAAATTTTTGACTGTTAATACATTTTCCATACTTTACTATGCCTTTAAATTAAAGAGTGTGAATACAACGAACATCTCTGTCGTCAATATTCGCTATTTTTGGAGTCACGATATTGCAGTCATCTTGTTTGTTGAAGCAACGTGCGTAGAATTGACATCCTTTTGGTCTTTGATTGAGATCAGGAACTATTCCTGAAATCGAGAAAAGCTCTTTATTCTTTGTTGTTTGAAATGAAGGGATTGAATCAAGAAGTCCTTTTGTATAAGGATGCTTAGGTGATTTAATAACAAGATCAGTAAGCCCTGTTTCAATAATTTCTCCCGCATACATTACTTGAATTCTGTCTGTAATATCTTTAACGACAGAAAGATCATGACTCACAAAAATAACTGACATGTTAAATTTATCTTTAAGGGATTCGATGAGATCAATAATTTGCTGTTGTACGGTCACATCGAGTGCCGTTGTCGGTTCATCTGCAATTAGTAGCTTTGGATTACAGGCGATGGCCATCGCAATCATGATTCGTTGACTCATACCACCCGATAGCTCATGGGGATAAGCCTTAAGGCGATCTTTAGGTGCTGGGATTCCCACATTATAAAGTAGGTCAAGAACACGCTTTGACTTCTCTTCTTTGCTTAGTTCTGGTTCGTGAATATCAAGAACTTCTTCGAGTTGCTGTTCAACTGTATAGCATGGATTTAGCGAACTCATTGGGTCTTGAAAAATCATCCCAATTTCTTTTCCTCTGATTTGCTGCCACTCTTTATCTGAAATTTTTAATAAGTCCTTACCATTGAAAACTAATTCATCGGCAGTGATAATTGCATTCTCTGCAAGTAATCCCATGATGGCCATGTTGGTAATACTCTTTCCACAACCTGACTCACCAACAACACCTAGTGTTTCACCCTCAAGGACATCGAAGTTTACATCTCTAACGGCTTCGATAATACCTTTCTTTGTTTGAAACTTTATTGATAGATTTCGAACTCTTAGTAATATATTCATTATTAACCTTTAATTATCTTTTAAGTTTTGGATCAAGAGCATCTCTTAGACCATCACCAAATAGGTTTAAACCAAGTACAACTGCAAGAATACAAAGACCTGGAAAAGTTACAAGCCATGGAGAACTTTGGATATATGGTCTCGCATCACTTAACATAATTCCCCATTCTGGAGTCGGTGGTTGAACACCAAGACCGAGGAAACCAAGAGCAGCTGTTGATAGAATACCTTCACTTAATCCAAGCGTTGTTTGTACGATTAAAGTTGCCATGCAGTTTGGAAGAATTTCTTTAATCATAATTCTCCAAGGACCAGCTCCAAATGTCTGAGCGGCCATTACAAATTGTCTCTCTTTAATTTCCAAAACATTTGCTCTTACAAGCCTTGTGAATGATGGAATATTAACAAGAGCAACAGCGATGATGGCATTTGTTAGTCCTGGTCCAATAACGGATACAACGATAATGGCAAGAAGGATACTCGGGTAGGCCATGAGAATATCAATCATTCTCATAATTACAGTATCAACTTTTCCCCCAAAGTAACCGGCCATCAGACCAAGGAGTGTTCCTGTGACGGTTGAAATAACAACAATAGAAACACCTACAAATAGTGAAATCTGAGCACCCCAGATTAGTCTTGAAAGTACATCACGACCAAGATCATCTGTTCCAAGTAGAAATTGTGTTGTTCCTCCATCTGCCCAGATAGGAGGTAGTCTTAGCATTCCTGGAAAGACTTCACTCGCACCATGGGGAGAGATGAGAGGAGCGAGGAGGGCGAGGACAACAAAACTTAGCACTAGGCCAAGTCCTACAACCGCTCCTTTATTTTCGCTGAAGTGTTCCCAGAATTCTTTTGCCTGAGTTTTGAAAGTAATTTTTTCTTCAATAATTTGAGTACTCATTTTTTTACCTTAATTTAGGGTTTGCATAGGTGTAGATAATATCGACGAGAAAATTAATCGTGATAACCATGATTGCAATAAATAAAATCCCACCTTGAATTACTGGATAGTCTCTTGCATGAATACTTGCAACTAACCATTTCCCAATTCCAGGCCACGAGAAAATTGTTTCAGTTAAGATAGCACCTGTAATGATACTTCCAAAGAGAAGACCGATTACTGTGACAATTGGGATAAGGGCATTTCTAAAAGCGTGCTTCCAAATAACCTTCGTATGACTTTGTCCTTTGGCCTTTGCTGTTTGAATATAAGGAGCTCGTAGAACTTCAAGCACTGAAGATCGTGTCATTCTTGCCACAACTGCAAGTGGAATTGTTCCCATGGCAATCGTTGGTAGAATCAGATGTCGTAAGGCGCTTACAAAAGGACCGAGACCATCCATTTCGATTACCTTTGGATTTAATGAGTCGATAAGAAGCATTCCTGTTACCGTTGGAACATCAAAGAGAACATCGAGACGGCCCGATACTGGGGTAATCCCAAGATTAACGGAAAAGATAATAATGAGAATTAATCCCCACCAAAATATAGGCATTGAATATCCAATAAGAGATGTTCCCATTAAGAGATAATCTGGCATTGAGTTACGATTTGTTGCCGCATAAACACCTGCTGGAATTCCAATAAGGATGGCGAAAATCATCGCACATATTCCAAGTTCAAGAGTCGCAGGGAAACGATCGAAGAATTCTTTCGTTACAGGTCTCTTACTGACAAGAGAGCGACCAAAGTCACCCTGGACTGCATTCTTCATATAGATGGCATATTGCTCAAGCATTGGTTTATCAAGGCCTAAGTTCTTCTTCATTTCCATGTAAACTTGTGGGTCAGCACCACGTTCTCCTAGCATCAGCATTACCGGGTCCCCCGGAACCAAACGGATAACGATGAAGGATAAAAGAGAAATCCCAACGAGTGTTGGGATTAGTTGTAATATTTTTTCTTTTAAAAATTTTCTCATTATTTACTCAAGTTCAATCTTATCAAAAATATCGCCACCTAGTGGGTCGATAACATAGCCTTTTACATTCTTGGCCATTGCTCTAAAAACTGTCGAGTGAGCAATTGGAACCCATGGGGCCTGGTCTTTAAAAATAACTTGTGCCTGACGGTAAAGCTTCGTTCTTTCACTTACGTCAGTTATTCTCTTGGCATCATTGACGAGTTTATCAAAGTCAGAGTTACACCATCTCGCATAATTTGAACCAGCTTCAACAGACTGACATCCAAGTAGAATATGAAGAAAGTTGTCAGGGTCTCCATTATCTCCTGACCATCCAAGTTGAAGCATCTCATGCTCACCTTGAGAAGATTTCTTTAGGTATGTTGGCCAGTCAAAAGATACTAGTTTTACTTTAATCCCAACTTTTGCAAGGTCTGCTTGCATAAGTTCACCCATTTTTTTTCCATTTGGATTATATGGACGAGATACTGGGAGAGTCCAAAGTGTTGTTTCAAATCCATTTGGATAGCCAGCTTTAGCAAGCATCTCTTTTGCGGCCTCAACGTTATACTCATAGTCTTTAATATCGTCGTTGTACGACCAAATTGTTGGAGGTAGTGGGTTTTTAGCAACAGATGCATGACCAAGGTAAATTGCATCAATATATGATGGCTTGTTAAGTGTCATTGAGACAGCTTTTCTAACAAGTAAGTTATCAAAAGGTTTCTTAGTTGTGTTCATCGCTAGGTAACCAACATTAAGTCCTGCTCCAGACATAAGCTTTAAGCTTGATTCATGCTTAATTGATTCAAGATCAGAAGGAGAAGGTTCAATTACAAGATGACATTCACCGGCCTTAAGTTTTTGAAACCTTACTGAAGCGTCTGGAGTAATTGAGAATACAAGTCTTTCAACTTTTGGTTTTTCACCAAAATATTCTTTGTTAGTTGTAAATTTAATCACATTATCTTTTTGGTATACTTGAAAAATATATGGACCGGTACCAATTGGGAAAGTATCGAGATTTTCTTTCTTTCCTTCTTTACTAAGGTTATCAGCATACTCTTTTGAAAGAACACTCATGAAACTCATTGCCATATTTGCAAGAAAAGGCGCTTCAGGCTTCTTTAGGGTAATAGCAACTTCGTAGTCATTGATTTTTTTAATACTCTCGATTAATTCACCCATTCCCATTCCTGAGAAGTACTCATAAGTTCCACCACTAATCATGTGGTACTCGCTATTTTTGTCAAACATCCTATTAAATGAGAAGAGGACGTCATCAGCGTTTAATTCGCGAGTTGGAGTGAAATACTTTGTCGTATGAAATTTAACGCCTTTTCGTAGCTTGAATGTGTACGTGAGCTTGTCTGCACTAACGTCAAAGCTTTCAGCTAGGCTAGGGTAAATTTCTGTCGTTCCAGTCTTAAAGTCGACGAGTCGATTATACACCGTGTGAGCTGAGGCATTGTTTGATGTACCGTCTGTTGTTACTTGAGGGTTAAAGGCCGTAGGCGAACCTTCTGAACAGTAAACAAAAGTACTTTTATTACTTTTACTGCCAGAACAAGACGCTAGAACAAGTAGTGCAAAGGCACTAAGTAATAGTGATAAATGTTTCATTGATAATGTCTCCATATAGTTTTGCGTGCTTAGTATCATAAGGAAAAGCTCGGGTATTTGAAAGTTGCGACGAGTTAATCCTGGAAAAATATCATGTGATTTCAGTGCTTTAGAGTGGTCTTTTTTAGTGGAAATTGTAATATTTTCAAGCAATAGAGAATATTGTGCAATGCGTTGGTGGTTATGGTATTTTGCTGACGAATATTAGATTAGATGGATAGAAAACTACCCGGAGGAATTTGTGAAAAATTCGCATATAAAAAGTTTATTGATTTTAATTTCAATGTCTCAGGTACTGGCCGCACCATATTCGATGCCAGAAGTTAGAGATATTTCTGAGAACAATTTTAATAATACTGGTTTCGCTCGTGCAGCTGACCATGTTGAGTTTACATCTAAATCAGATGTGTCTGTTGGTGAAAAGATAATGGTTTATGACCGTTACCAGGCAACCTACACAATTGAAGATGGGAAACTTGTAAGAGGAAGATCTCTAGGAAGACTTGATAGACTTACGGTCGTTGATAATTCTGATGAAACACCATCTGGAAAGATCTTAGTTAAAGTAAATTATTCTAAAGATAGATATATGACGAATAAGACTGTTCTTGTAAATCTTGATGGTCTCTCTGTTTATGATGACCATAAAGAATTTGATGCGGACGTTTTTGTTGTTCAAAATATTGCTACTGAAAAGCTCAGAGTTTATCAAAGAGTTTGTAAGGACAACTCATGTCCACCAAAAATTATTTTAGAGACTGACTTTGTTGCGGGATTTAAGAAAGGTGATGATAACTTCTCTTATCGAACGAGAGTGGGAAGTTACCGAGTATTCGAATGGCATAAGTTTTATCAAGACAAAAATGGTGGTCACTATCCATCATGGTATGATCCAAGTTTTCCATCTGTTCCAGATCAAGATGAGAGTTGGTCAAAATGGTTTAAAGACGATGTTATGCCATGGAAGTCTGACGGATCGATGATGAGAGGTGCTTTTGGTTGGTATACTGCACTTGTAGAGCCAAACTCTAATGAGCAGTGGACACATGGGACGATCGGTTGGGGAGAATCAAGCGAAAAAAATATTAGAACTGCTAAAGGAGAAAGCTTTGGTGGAGTTCTTGCCTCATTCTTTACGTCTTTAAGAAGCTCTGGTTGTTCAAGAGTTTCTAACAAGGCCATCGCATTTTTAAGACATATGCTTCCAATTGGGACGCCTATCTTAAAAGTCTATGCTCTTGAAAAATATCAAGATGAAGATTCGATGAAGAAGACGTATGACAAAGATGCTAAGTTTACTTGGGATTATGCTTTGACGACAGATGGAGTAAGGGCAACAAATAAAGGTGCAACTTCAGCGCATAAGAACTTTGTTGAATCTCGTGGACTTCGTTCAGATGAAATCCTTGAAGAAGGTACGTTTGAATTTTCTAACTATCCACACGTTGTTCAACCAAGAGGTGGTAAGTCCACACAATGTGATGAGAGTGATAGTGATAAATTAATTTTATCTGAAGCTGATAGAAAGTCTAAAAAAGATGTGCTGATCTCTGATGTAAGAAAAATTAAAGATAAAGAGTGTAACCTTTATAAAATTCCAGCAGATGCCTTTAAAGGGGTTTTCTATGTTGATACAGGACTTTTTGATGGATACGACCATCCAAAAGCTGAAGGAATTATTAAGGGTGGATTTAACTCTGAGTTCTTACCAAAGTATGTAGAAATTAAATCTTACAAGAAATAATATAGGTCTGGTGAAGATATGAAGAATTTTAAAGTATTAAGTGTAGCTTTTTCTTTGATGGCAGTAGCAAGTAGTGCTGTTGCCAGTGAAGGGATAAGTTTTTCTCGAGCATGTGAGAGGGGACAGAATATTACAATCTCTGCGGTTGGTGATATTTTGTTGCACGAGACTTTACAAAGACGAGCGGTAAAAGAGAATTCTTTTGCGCCCCTTTGGGAAGAAGTTACACCTTACTTTGAAACTTCTGATTATTCTTACGGAAACCTTGAGTCTCCAGCTGCAGAAGGGACGGATAAGACAGGGGCACGAGTTCGTGACCCTGGTTTTGTTTATGACGGTAAAGTTTATTCATCTTATCCAATGTTTAATTACCATCCAAGTATCATTAGAGAGCTGAAGAAAAGTGGTCTTGATATTTTATCAACGGCCAATAATCATTCTCTTGATAGACAATCTCGTGGAATTGACCAAACGTTGAAAGAGATTGAAAAAGAGGATATTCAATTAGTTGGTACGAGATATAAGAAAGATCAAAAGAAAGATAAACTTGAAGATTGGTATCGAGTAACAGATATCAATGGCGTCAAAGTTGCTTGGATTGGATGTACTTTTATTATGAACTATACAAAGTATAGAGAAGAAAAAGGTGCTGTCGATCCATACGATCAAGTTATGTTTTGTAAGTCGACGAAAGGCCAGGCGAGAATTCAACAAATCATTTCTGAACAAAAGAAAGAAGTTGATGCCATTATCATTACTCCTCACTGGGGTGATGAGTACGTAAATACTCCAAACGCCATTCAAAAAGAGTTTGGGCGAAAATGGATTGAGATGGGAGCAACTGCTGTTATTGGTTCTCATCCTCATGTTCTTCAGCCAATGGAGAAGGTCGTCACAAAGGATGGTCGTGAAGGTTTTATCATTTACTCGCTTGGAAATTTTGTTTCAAATCAAGGAGGAAAAGAGTCAGAGTGCGCAGGGGAGAAATCTTGCCTTGCAAAGAAGCTAGCACAACGTTCATCTGTTACTCTTTTTCTGGGTTTAACTAAGAATAGTAGTGGAACTTTTATTAATGGAGTTAAGGCCTTGCCAATGAGAATGGTGAATCAATACGATAATGATAAAATCAAGCTTGATCTTATCGAAAGAGAGTTTTCTGAGTTTGATGCTGAACTCGCAAGAGATGAGAAAGCAAGATCTCCAGAAACTTTTGGAGAGGGGCGAGATGAAGTTAGACATATCAAAACGATCTTACCAAAAGAGAACCTTATCTATAATGGTGAAGAGGTTTTGACTAATTCCGGTTGTTAATATTTTAAACGCCTTAATTATTTAATTAAGGCATTCAGTTTTTCCAAGAAATCTTTTTTGCTCTTTCCCGATAATGTTATTTCATCTTTTGTCGAATTTTCTGAGACTGTTAAAGAGATCTCTCTCGTACTTTGTCCATTGATTCCTTGTACGATCTTATCAAGAAGCTTAAAGTGGCACTTTTCCTCTCCCTTAACGTAAATAAGGGTCGCACTCTTCGATTTTACTTTTGGAATAAGTCGATCATTTTGATTAATCTGATTTGAAAATGTTGAGGTTGCCATGGCGACATCACAAAGAGCGAGTAGGTCGCTTGTGTCAACTTTATCTGGGCATGGAGTGCTCATTGGGACAGTGTTGAATTGAAGATCGTATTGATCAATAATTTCAGCGTCTCGAAAGTCTTCAATAATATCGGTAACTGATTGTCCATTGAGGCAAGTAATATTAGTATCAGCTCCAAGTGAAATAAGTTTTGCAATATTGTCGATCATTGCTTGATCTTGTTTTTTTTGAAATTCTTGCAATTGCAATTTACTTTCCTCGTCGTTGTCGCCACCAAAGCCAGCTTGCATATCGTAGCCTTGTTCTTTGTATTCCATACTGTATTTCTTTACCATCACTTGAGAACAAAGAATATTTTCTCCCATGAGAAGAGGTGTATTGAAGTCATAGTACTGAGCTATGAGTTCAGTAAGTCCATCGATTCCTTTAAGGTTAGCTGAGTTTAAATATAATTGTCCTTGAAGTAGACTTCCAAGAAAGTTTTGATCGATTTCTCCTTTCACCATTTCTTGTATAAATAGTTTTGAATCATCGCTATTCACTTTGAAATTGTAAAAACCGTCTTTTAGGGCCTTTGCATAAGCTTCGCTCTCTGGGGAAAATCTCTTTTTTAATTCACTGAAGTACTCCTGTGGGGTTGTCGCATTATCGCGGGCCTCTTTTAAAAGGTAAGCATCAGTGTAGCCAGAAGGTTGAGAGATATTCACTTTATCAAGGATACCTGTTAGATTTTCAAAACGATTATTTTCGAGGTAACCTTCATACGTCATTAAGCCTGACTTCTCATCATATTTCCAGTTGATCTCTTTCATCGCAAGTTTCTCATAAGTACGATTTAATACTTTGTCGAAAAGTAGTTGGTTCTTGCTTTCATCAAGTTTATTCATCTTGATAAAATTTTTAACGGCCTCTGCTTTTACCGCGTCTTCTAGACCATTAGAAGTAATAAATGAAAAATTAGAAGCCAACATTTCAACGGTCATAGGGTTATCTTGAAGTTCAAAGTTTCCATCGGGATTAGTCGACGGAAAGCCTATGCCCATACTCATGCCGCCGCCCATGCCGCCATAGGCTCCACCTTGAAAACCATTGGAAAATGTAAGTGAATGAATAACTAGAAATAGTAGTAGTTTAGCTCTTCTCATAGAGCTCTTTTCGGAAATTTACTGGAGAAGCTTAGAAAGGATAACTTGATCAAAAGAGTCTGACAGTCTAAGGTTTACTTCATCGCTTTCAAGAAAAGTAGCATCTAAGTTAAAGAGAAGATAAGAATAGAATTTTGATTTCTTCATGATCTTAAATTCTCTTGGTGCCATATTTACTTCAATATCTTGGAGCTCATTTTTAATTTGCTCTATTTCTGCAAATATCTCTTCTATTTCTAATTCTTTTTCTTTAATTTTTGATTCGATCTTTTGAGTATTTTCAGAAGATGGGAGACTGCTTGATAGCTCATCAATGAGTTTTAAATCACTTTGATAAGAAGGATCTTCTATTCTCTCTTTTAGAGATTTATTCATATTTTTAATAATGATCTTTTTTTGTATCGGATATTTTTTAATCGTGTTTGAACTTAGGTAAACAGAGTCTGAATGAAAGATAATATCTTCGTTTGACTGATTTTCAATGATGAGATGAAGTTTGAGATAGTCATCTTCAGTCGTATAATCAAAGTTAAAGAAGTAGGTAATGGCATTTTTCTTGTCTTTTACCGAGTACATGAAGCCATAACTCGTGTTGACGAGTTGTGACTGTGACTTATAGGTGTATAAACTTGTCGTTGAGCAGGAGACAAGGATCGTGATGAATAAATAGAGGGAAATTATCTTAGAGATAGTTTGGCCTTGTAACATATTCAATTGGATCTTCAACTCCAGCTTTTTGGAAGCCACGTAGTCTAAGAGCACATGAATCACAAACTCCACAGGCCTTATCTCCTCTTGCATAACAAGAATAAGAGTTAATCAGTGGGGCGTTAAGCTCTAGTGCCTTGTTAACGATCTCATGTTTTTTAAGACTGATAACAGGAGTAATAATAGAAATATCGCCGGCCTTAGTTCCTTCTTTTATAAGGTTATTATAAGCTTCGTAGTAACTTGGGCGACAATCAGGGTAACCAGATGAATCTTCATCGACTGCACCGATATAAATTTTCTTCGCACCAACAACCTCTGACCAAGAGACGGCCATCGCGATGATATGTGTATTTCTAAAAGGAACATAGCTATCTGGAATTTCTTCTGAATCACCTTTAAATTGTTTTACATCAATTCCATCGTCAGTTAATGAGCTTCCACCAATTTGCTTGAGGAAGCTGACATCAATTATTTTTCTAAGACTTGGATCAACTCCATAGTGATCAGCAATTTTATGAAAACAATCAAGCTCTCGCTCTTCTGTTTTTTGGCCATAGTTTAAGTGAAGGAAAGCAAGATGTTCGTGGGCCTCATTGGCAATGGCGGCACTCACTAAAGAATCCATTCCACCACTAACTAATACTACTGCTAATTCCTTCGACTTCGACATATTTCCCTCTAACAATTATTTGCAGTCTCTTTGATGAAATTTAGAAACTGTTCTGTTGCGAGCATTGCTTTTTCTTTCTTTTGATTTAGACTTCCTTCTTTTTCACTTAACATGATGTAGAACTTAATCTTTGGTTCTGTTCCCGATGGTCTAAGATAAAGTCTACTTCCATTCTTAAAGTGATATCCAATAACATTACTTTTTGGGAAGTCGAGAGTTCTTTTCTCATTAGTTTCAAGGTCTTCGACAATTTTTTGCTCGTAGTCTTCTATAACGCTAATTTCACAACCACACAAGTTTGTAGGTCTTAAACTTCTAAAATGTGCCATGATTCGTGTAATTTTTTCAGAACCTTCCTTACCGAAGTAGTTGAGATTTAGAAGGGTTTCTTCCGAAAAACCAAATTGTTCATAAATTTTATCGAGGGCCTGAACCAGGTCAATACCTTTTCTCTTATAGTGAAGAGCAACTTCTGACATGAGAGTTACCGATGCAATTCCATCTTTATCCCTCACAAATTTATGAGGGAGATACCCAAATGATTCTTCAGTTGCAAAGAGGAAATTCTTCTCTGGCTGCTCGATTTCCATCTTATTCATTAGTCCACAGATCCACTTAAAGCCCGTGAGTGTACTATGACTTTCAACCCCATAGTAGTCAGCGATTACTTCTTGAAGAGGAGTTGTAACAACTGTTTTTACGAAGTATGAATTCGCAGGAAGTTTTCCCTGTTCCTTTAAACTTTCTAAAATATAGTGAAGCATTAAAATACCAATCTGATTTCCGTTAAGGTAGACGATTTCACTATTGTGTTTAATCGCCACTCCAAGTCTATCGGTATCCGGATCAGAGCCCATCACGATGTCGCCACCAGTTTTCTCCATAAGATCCACTGCCATCTTGAGGGCCTCGGGATTTTCTGGGTTAGGACTTGTCACGGTTGGAAAGCTTCCATCTGGTTGTGCTTGTTCTTTTACAACTTCGACATTGGTAAAACCAAGATCACTCAAACCTCTTAAGCAAGGAATTAAACCTGTTCCGTGAATTGGCGTATAGATAATTTTTAAGTCCGCGCCATTATCTTTACAAAAACTCGGATTAATAGTTTTTGAAAGAATCGCTTCATAGTACTTGTCTTCGACATCTGTACCAACCCAGTGGATAAGTCCATTTGCAACACCATCATCAAAGCTCATTACCTTCACATCTTCAAAGTGTTCAATATTTGAGTAGCGAGAAATAATATTCTTATCATTTGGTGGAGTTACTTGAGCTCCATCATTCCAATATACTTTGTAACCATTATATTCAGGAGGGTTGTGAGAGGCCGTTACCATAACTCCAGCCTGAGCCCCGTGATGTCTTACCGAAAAAGAGAGTAGGGCAACTGGATTTAGTCTTTCATAGATATAAGCGTGAATACCGTTAGCCGCCATGACAGCTGCAGTTTCTTTAGCAAACTCAAAAGAGAATTTTCTTGAGTCGTAGCTGATTGCAACTTTTGGAGTTTCAATTTTATTCTTTGAACTATAGTCAAGAACTTCTGAAGCGAGGGCCTGAGTGGCCTTTCTTACTGTATAAATATTGATTCTATTATTACCTGCTCCAAGAATTGATCTGATACCACCAGTTCCAAATTCAAGTTCACGATAGAACCTTTCTTCAATTTCTTTTTGATCATTATTATTTATCAGAGTTTGAATTTCTTCTCTGCTTTCTTTTGAAAAATAATCGTTATTTGCCCAGGCCTTTGCCTTGTCTAATGAATTCATAATTACTCCTTGAACTAGAGAGTCATTTTAAGAAATTGGAAAAGGTACGTCCACCTTTTCCTTATGCGAGTT
Organism: uncultured Bacteriovorax sp.; assembly: GCA_964593545.1. Classification (GTDB taxonomy): domain Bacteria; phylum Bdellovibrionota; class Bacteriovoracia; order Bacteriovoracales; family Bacteriovoracaceae; genus Halobacteriovorax_A. The sequence goes on from CAZQJK010000015.1 coordinate 18,877, forward strand.
GTGTCAATGTGATGCGAAGCTAGATTTCACTTTCAAACGGTAGATATGGTGGTTTTCCAGCGTCATATCTAAAGTCTGCTGTTAGTGGTCCACCATAAAGAGCGCTTAGATATGCATAATCAGAAAAGTTTGCATAGGTACTAACTTGGTGCGCTGAGTATGAATCTGTCCCCGTGAAGAAGAAATTTTCCTCACTCTCTGAGTTATAGTAAGGAGATATCGCTGATATCGTTGTTGCTGATAGAGTAGGGCACATTGCAAAACTTCGTTTGATAATTGGTGGTGGAGCAGAGTTTGCACCACCTGCAATACATCCTGCAAAATCAGTTGAAGTAATACTCGCTGTTGAGTAACTATTTTCAACTCGATTATTGGCCGCAAGACTTCCGACAATACCGCCAGCGTTGTCACCTGTTATTGTTACAGTTCCCTTGCTTACCGCTCGATTTATATTGATACTATCACCACCTGTTACTCCTACAATTCCACCAGCGCCTGCTGCTGAAATTGAACCCGTGATTGTACCATTAAAAAATACTTCTAAGAGTGTTGCACCATAGGATGCACCCATTGCACTTCCAGCAACTCCGCCGATTGCTCCCATGTCGGAGTTGATTGTAACTCCTGCAACTTTTATGCGCTTAAGTAGTGTCTGAGCGTTTGAAAGTGTTGTCTTTCCGACAGCTCCACCAATACTCTCGGCACCACTTAAAAGATTTAATTCTGTTGTCACAGGATTTGAATCACCATAGATTGCGACATTTTCAATTGTTACAAAACCATCGAGTGAAGCAGAATCTTGAACAAGACCTGCAAGTGTACCGACATTATAATAATCTGATTCAAAGTAATTATTTTTTAAAATTAAGGAGTAACTTGAAACAAGCCCCTCTGGGTAAGAGTCTCGTGGATTTATTCTTGCCCCTGCTCCAATCACTGAGAATAGGCCAAGTGGTTCTGTTGCACTTGTTATCGACTTATTAATTCCTGAAATTATTTTTCCATTTCCAACGAACATTCCGGTAAATGGATTGGTCGAATTTCCAATAGAATGAAATGTACCTGTAAATGTTAAATTACTTGTTAAGAGAAATGCCTTATCCATGAAGAATGGTTTTGCTTCAATGAGATTCCACTGCATAGGACTACTTATTGTATAAGGATCGAGAGGGGAGCCAAGTTTTGCCAAGACTCCAAGCTCTTTTTGATCAAGGAGGTAGTCAATTTCAAAAATACTTGTTGAAGTATTTAATCTCCACCCTACTGGACCTATGGCCAGAAACGTTCCTGTGATATCTGTTAAATCTATCTTTTGACTACAGCCAAATGCATCCGTCGAATTGGCCGTTCCATTAATTAAGCAGTTCGTACTTGCTTGAAGAGTTGAAAGTGTACTAGTTAAAACGGTTTGCTCAATGACACTTCCATCACTTCTCTTACCTCTAAATACTCCATTTTGAATAATCAGTGTTGAGCCTCCTACATCCTGTGCACTGTTGACGACCAGAGCAACGGAGTCTCCACTATCGATATCAGTGATTTTTGCATTCGTTGAAGAGTGCATGATATTTGTTGTTGCTCCAGAGGAAGCATAAATTCCGGCAATACCTGCAAGAGTGTTTGTTCCAGAGATTTCACCCTCAAATGTAACAGTATCGATTTCTGGTTGATTCGCATAGGCAATTATTCCTCCAACGGTATTTCCTGTGGCGGTAATTTTCATGGAAGAATATAGTTTTGAAAAGGTGCCACCTGGTTGGAGTTGCTTTCCAATAATTCCACCACAAGTACTCGCACAGTATATTTCTCCAAATGATTTTGATTCAGAGATATTTTGTATATCAGTAGCCCCGATGACTCCTCCAACATCTGAGAGGTCGGTATCAATAACTCCATCAAAGAGGGCATTTTGTATTGTGAGCTTTCCCGAACCAAGAATCCCGCCGACAGCATTTGGTGTTGCCGTATTTTCGATTGCATTAATTTCTAAATTACGTACAAGAATATTTTCAAGAATTCCTCCTGCGGTATCACTAATTCCTATGACTCCACCAATTTTTCCAGCAGCAGTAAAGGGCTTAGTATCTGTTCCTATCCATGAATCGGTAATTGAAATATCTTTTATCTTACGTGCTGCTGATCCGGAGTCTTTTCCAATAACGCCACCAAACCAATTTGACGGTGTCGCACTCGAGATCATCTCCATTTTTAGACCGTCAACATGGAGTCGGTTAAACACTCCATTCATTTGAGCCTCGCCGACAAGTCCACCAATTGTATTCGAATCTTGTATTGTGATGTTAATTAGTGAGCCTTCAAGAGAGGATGCCTTACTCGTTTGATCTGACCAAGCGATTTTTCCAAAAGCCGCACCAACTTGCGAAGCATTTGTTGCTGAAATTTGGATATTTGACACTGAGCCTATTTGGTCGCTCATCATATCAGTAGGGGAAGAATGAGAGTAACTTCCCACTAAGGCGCCAACCATCGAGGAGCCCACTGCCGAAATTGTAATGTTATTTGCTTCGACATCAAGTAATTGAGTACCTCCTGAGACACTACCGGCCAAAACTCCTGATGCATAACCTGACGATGTTGGAGAGATAAGATTAATATTTTCAACTTTTAAGTCTTGAATATAGGTTGTCGAGCCATTGATAGAGGAAAAAATTCCAAAACTATTTGTTTGAGAACTCCCATCAAGTGTTCCATTAAATATGCGATGGTTATTTCCACGGATACTTCCTGTAAAATTTGAAGTGATAATTGGATTAGTATAAGTTGCGGCCCCTAGATCAACATCTCTTAGAAATTCGATATCGATATTTGCCAGAGCACTTGTTTGAACTTCTTGAAGCTGACTTAAATTGCAAATATAGCTTACAGTTCCGTCTTTATTATTAAATGGAATATTCGATGAACCAGAAACAGTGTCACAGATTGGAACAAGGGTACTGATAAATAATTTTGTCCCGTTACTATAGACGCTCCAGTTTGCACTCGGAGTAAAACTATTTTTACTAACGAAGCGATAATCAAAAATATTACAAGTAGCATCTGAATAATATTCAACTTCAAACTTATTAAAGCTCGTTCTAAGTGTTGTTTGAAGTAATTTCAAGTTTGATGAAACGTCAAATATTTCAGAAGTTGATGAATCTGAATCAGAGAAACATCTTGAAGTTATCCCATCTTTGGTTATACCTGTTACTGGATCTTTTTCTTTTACAATCACCCTTGCCGATCTTGGGGTACTATTTACACAACTTGAGAGTTCATTTCCACAAGCTCTTATGCTTGTTGGTAGGGGATTTCCACTAATATCTCTTGCATATGCTGGACCAAAGGCTGGATCATTACAATTTGCGGGAAGCAATTCTAGTGAGACAGTTGTATCTTCTCCGGTGAGTTCTGTCGTGATATTGGCACACTTAATTGCTCCTTCGAGTTTCTTTGTTGGGTCGGCCAGTCCATCCCACGCAACTGCAATAAATTGCCACTTTCCATTTGTAAGTTCAAATTCTGTATCAAAATTAGTTGGAGCGATTGCAAAATCATCGTTGGTATCAAGATTTTTTCCAATGAGATAAACACCACCATCAGAATTTGAAACTTGAAGAAAGTTAGTACCAAAAGTTAACGAGGCCTTTGTTTTTTCAGGACCCCCTCCACACGATGTGATGAATATTAATGTGGCCATTAAAATTAAAAACTTTTTCACTTTAAGATACCCTTTGTTTTAACATACGTACAATAAGACAAATCGGTATTTTCTAAATTTTATTTAATCAAAACAGAGTTCATTAGTCGGGTTAAAGTGTACTGGAGAATAAAAGTTATCACCAGTTGCAGGAACATCGCTAATATTACTACTAACACCCATTGAACTACTATCAATACTACAGTAATTAAAATTTACAAGCCCGCGATGAGGAAATTGATTTTGCCAAATGGAGTAATCATAATACATCCCATTAAATTCTTTGTAATATTGCATTTGAATACCCGATGCTGTTGTACCTAACATTAAAAAGTCTGAATGCATCGCTCCAGCTGTTGTATCAGAATTAAAGAACATCCCACCATATAAATCACCAGGTGCAGTTGCCGTAAGATTTACATCGGCAACACCATAAAATGGTGGAAGGGTACCATTGGCAGATAAATTTGCCGCACTAATATTTGTCGCCGAGGTTGAAGCAAAAATATTTTCGGCCACTATCTCAATTGTTCCACCTTCTGCTGAAGGTGCACTAGTATTAGCCTGAATAGCTGCAGAGCCTGATGTGAAATCAATATTTCTTGCAAAGAGGAGAATAATACCACCTCCATTGTTACTTATATTTCCTCTTCCCATCTTCAAACATTTTTTACGGTCATTACATTGAGTGTAGTCAACATATGAGCCTGGAGTAAAATTTACAGCAGTCATGTGACCACTGTCATTTGCAGAGATTGTTCCTGAAAGAGTTAGAGTATCTCTGACTCTTGCCACCACAATACCTCCTAGACCACCGGAGTAAGTATCTGGAGAGCTAAGTGAGCTAATATTAAGAGTGTCATAATTTGGAACCTTAATAATTTGTATTTTGCAATTAGCATAATTAATTAAGTTGCCATCAGTTAAGTCCACACCCTCTCGTACCGACTTGTAAAACTCAAGCATTTCTGAACCTGAGATAGTCGATGACTTTATTCTTTGAAAACCATACTCACCTGTTTTCAGTGGACCACAATCAGAAGGAGAAGATTGAAATTCTGAAACGTACCACATGATTTCATCACCGGCGGAGAATGTTCCACCTGTATTTGGAATATTTACGCTGTAACCATCGGGGGAAAAATTTGTAACCGGGTAATTGAAATTACTAATTGTTGAACCCGCTCCTTCTTCTCCTGTGCCAAAAACTTGTAAGGGATTAGGCCCAATTCCAATTGGTGTTTCGGTATTATGCTCGAAATAGATCTGAAGATTAGCTCCAGCTAAAACATTTGCAGCTGTACTATCAGTATAGTTAGGATAGCTTGGACCAGTACCTTCACTACCTTTGATAAATCCTTCTCTGAAGTCATAAAAAACTTCAGGTCCACTACAGTCACTACTTGTGTAAAAGAATGCCCTTGGAGTAAATCCTCCACCTAGATTATCACCACTAGGTAGAGTTAGATAATTTGTGTCACTGATAAGTTTACACTCAGAAACTAATTCATGGGCCCCTGGTATTTGAACTCCATCAATTTCAATTCCTAAAGTGACGCGATAAGATGCTGTTAAACCTGTCCCTGTACAATTTGGAGTCGCTTCATCGACGTCTAAACAGCTTAAAAATTTTGTTTTTGGCCATGATCCACCAGGTTGAGTAAACTCGGAAAATAAATCATTATCCCCTGGAAGAGGTAGAGCGCAGTTTGAAGAGAGAAGCTGAAAACTAACATTTACATCTTCACCATTTAAATTATGAGTTCCTGAATATGAACACTTTGTCTGGCCTTCGAGTATTTTAGTATTCGCACCACCATCCCAAGCAACCATATAAAATTCCCATTCTCCATTTGGAAGTTCGAGAACAAGATCGGGGTCACCAACTTTTAGTGCTTTTGAAATACTATACTTGTCGTCAATTGATCGACCTGCCAAAAGTACTCCACCATCTGCAGTCGAAAGAGCACCTGTAAGCGCAGAAAGATCGACAGCGAACTTAGCCGAAGAGCTATCTTTTTTGCCTCCACATGAAATGAGGGTTAACAAGCATATTATAAGGAAGATAGTCTTTTTCATTTTTCACCCATTAGGATAACCAAGTACACACTATCTTATCGTTCTTTTATCTTTGAACATAAGTTCAAGAGCTTATGAATTTGGCCTATATTATATTCGCCTCTTATCCGTGCCACATTTTAAATTAACTGCTCCAGTTAAATGGGGACAAAAATTACAGTAAGTTAGAGACTCACTTAGTAAAATGTTCGTATTAAAAGCTTAAATGACTCTGACTTTTGGGCCGCCAGAAATTTTAGCTTAAAGCCTCAATAGATCACTAGAGAAAGCTTAGAATTTATCCCCATTTAATGGGAGCAGTTTAGGTTAAATAGAATTAAGGAATTTTCCGATAAGCCAATATCGATATAAGTACTTGTTTATTTACAAAACAACATATAGATTACCTTTGTTTGGGTATAATTAGTTTGAAAGGAGATAGAGATGGCCAATCCTAGCATGAAACATAAGTCAAATTTACCAGGTGCTTGGTACTGTACGGATCCTGACGATGATAATGGAGAGGGATGTATTGCTTGTAACGTTTGTTATACAGGTGCTCCAGACTTTTTTGCAGAAGATGAAGATGGAAATGCCTACATTAAAAAGCAACCAGCTTCACCTGAAGAAGTTGAACTTTGCCAAGAGCAAATGGATGCTTGTCCAGTTGCCTCAATTGGTAATGATGGTTAAAAAATAAATCTGCAGGTGGGCTCACCACCTGCTTTCAATGACTTGTCTTTTATAAAAATCGTAAACTTGCCAAACTAAACAATAAAATCTATGTTCCTCGAAACACTCTTAGGGGGAATTATGAAGAAGCTATCTTTGGTACTACTGGTACTTGTAGGGTTTTCAAACGCATATGCACAAGAAGCATTTCTCGATGCTCCATACTCAAACCTCATTCATCCAATCGAGAATGCTAGAGATGTTAAATCTTTTAAAAGCGCATCAAATACGAGCGAATTAATTTCAAAAGTAACTGAAGTTAAAACTCAAGGTTCTCGAGGGACTTGTTCGATATTCTCTGCAACAGCTCTACTTGAGGCAATGTTAATTATTAAGGGTTACGAAAAATTTGATGTTGACCTTTCAGAAGAGTGGCTTGAGTATCTTGCGATGGCCTCGACGGGACTGAAGACCACCGATGGGTCATATTCTTACGCAAACTTCAACGCGATAAAGAAATATGGAATGGTAAAAGAGGAGTCGCTTCCTTATGTTAAAGAGCTTTGGGAAGAGGGTAGTTATTCTTCGTTAAAAAACGAAAGATGTGCTCACTTAACTGGAAATTACTTAAAAAATTGCTACCTTGGACACTTTGATGGCCGTCTTATCAAGACAAGTCCTGCCGTTCTAAAAACATCTGATATTAGTGGTGCTCAGATTATTTATGATCTCATAGTCGAAGGTTATCACTTTAAAAAGAAAGTGAAGTTTTCGAAAGCGTCTTCACAGCTTTATTCAACCGCTGAAATTAAAGGATACCTTGCTAGTGGAATCCCTTTAACAATGGGGATTGATTTCTATTATGGAGCTTGGAATCACCGAAAAGCTTCGGAGCTTGGTATTGAGAGAAGTATGCAAAATTGGTCACAAGGAATCGTTGGATACCCTGAACCAAAAAGTTTAGATCGCAAAATCTCAAAACAGCACCGTGCTGGTCACTCTGTGATGATCGTTGGTTATGATGATAATTTAATTGTAACAACAAATGTAAAAATGGAAGATGGAACTTATAAGGAGTTTAAGTATAAAGGAGTCTATTTCTTTAAAAACTCATGGGGAACCACAAGTTTTGGAACTTCGACAAGCATCGACGGTAATTACTTTCCAGGATATGGAATGATTACTCAAAAGTACGCAAATGAAATGGGTTCTTTTTACACACTTCCAATCGAGTAAAAAAAGGCCACTTAATTTAGTGGCCGATTTTTTATTTTGTAATTGTCGTCATCGAATCGCAATCGTTTGTCTTATAAAAATCTTGAAGCAAAACTGTATGATCTCTATTATTCATTATCTCTAACATAATTTGGCCAATACGATCATTTTTTAGACCTTTTTGCCCATATTCTTTATCAAGATATTTTTGTGCTTGTGTAATTGTCATTGTCTTTCCGTAGAAATTAATCTTCTTAGCTTCTTCTCTTGCATCTGAAATTGATAATAATTTTCCATTAATTTCAACTTCTATTTTTCCAAACTGCTCAGCGTTGTCGATCATTTTTTCATAATTCTTAGCACTAATAATTCTTCTAGCAAGGACTGCAGAATCGTTATGAGCTTTAATTAATTTACGATCCTTGTTCTTATTTGGATCTCCAAATATATCATTATTAGTTGCGAGAAAATCATAACCAAGTTCTGATAGCTTTTGAGCGTAAACCCATATTTCTCTTCCTGTTGCTGCATCGACGCAAGCGTTAAGCTTCTCGTCCTCACTTAAAGAAGCAATTTCGTTTGATTCATTTACAACATATCTGTCCTTAAATGCGTCAAATTTTTCGTTGAAATTTTTATTTTGTGATTCTGACAAGTCTCGCATTTTTTCAATGAACTGCTTACCATATTTTCCATAAACGTGATTCTTAACAATATCAAGTGACTTTATGATTTCTCTAAGTCCACCATCTTTTGAGTCCTCAGAGGAATATTCTTTTTTTGCAATAATTGCATCGAGACGCTTGTTTAGTTCGGTCATTTTCCCTAGTGCATTTACTAATGCCTTCTCTCTTTTTTCTAAGTCCTTACTTTTAAGTAATTCATTAAACTCCTTTACCGTTACTTCTTCTGCTCCTAAGTTGATACGATATTTTTCATCAAAGTTCTTTCTCGTTTCTTCTCGCTTTGTTTCAATAGAATTTAAGACTCGATTAAATGAGCTTGAAATATCATTTAGAAAACTACTGTTAAAGTCCTTTGCTGACATTGCCATAAGTGTTTGTGCATCATCTAATTGAGTAAGCTTATTCTTAAAAAGAATATTTAAGAAGCGGTCAGCTCCTTGTGACTCGTTAATATAATCTTTTAAAACGACATCGAGAATAGGTCTAGCTAGTACAAGCTCTCCAAGAATTTCTGCTTGTTGATAGCTCGCTGATTTTCCAGGGAGATCAACTATTGGCGTTTTTATTTTTTCAAAAATTGGAGAAATCAGTTTTTCGATTTTTTCATCAACGCTTTTTGCTTGGGCGATTTTTATTTTTTCAAGTTCAATTACTGACTTTTCTTTAGCGTCAGAAAACTCTTTGTTGGCCTTTGTAATTTCTGCCAATAACTTCGATGCAGTCTCTTTATCTTTGTAATGTTCATCAGTATCGATATCAAACATCTCAAGTGAGCGTACTTGATTTCTAACATCGTAGTAAGCACAGTTAAGTTTTACAAATGTTTCGATATCAGTTTCATTTTCAAACTCAAATCTCTTGTCGAAAATTCCATTAATAAATCTTAAGATCGATGAAACTGCTAGTCCACCGTAAGCAACACTAACTCCCGCTGGAGAGTAGAGACCAAATTGAGCAAATGTTTGAATGACGTCTGCTGATCTCTCAAGAAAGGGCGTCTTATCGAGATTCGTACACTTATTATTAGAGAAGAGTGTGTTCATCCCATTCATTAATTGTGTCAGAGGTATCCCATCAATTTTCACATCTTCTGTTGCTGGTATGATATCTTTGGTTTCTTTACCTTGTTCTTCTGCGAGTTTGTTTAACTGAGTCTCTAGTTCGTTGGAACTTGTTAAAATCTGATCGATAAGTGATTGATTCCCATCAAAGCAATCGTCTTGGAAAACTGTAATAATAGATTTAAGACTGTCGACTGTTTGCTTGTAGGTGAGAGTGTTATTTAAAGGGCAAAACTCAGGTCTTGTCGATGGAAGCTTATTTTTTTCCAAAATAGCTTTGATTCTTCCATCAAGTTCACTGTCTAACTTAGAATATTTTAAAACTTTAACATAGTCATTTAACTCCAAAGCTTTGGAATTAAGAGGTGACAAAATTGAAAGTGTAAAAATAGTCGATAGAAGGGCCGAGGTCCCTTTTCTTGAGTAAGACATGTATCCTCCAAGTAGGTGATGCGTTGCGCAATTATGTCCTATTTGGATTTGCAAATCATTAAAAATCCAAGGGTGTGTTAGTTTTTACACACCCTAAGTCATTGTAATATTTATTAATAACCTTCAAGAATTTGATGTCTTAGGTGCTTTTTCTCTTCTTTTGAAAGAGTGTGATCATATTTGTAAATTGATTCGAGCCACTCACCGTACATTGGGTTTGGAAGTACGATATAACTTCGTCCAAAATCATTCTTGTATTTAGTTACGATATCTTTTCTTTTACCAAAGGCTACTTTTTCGAAGTCCTTATTAAAGTCTCCAAGTGAATCACCTATATAAAGAACAACATTATACTTCTTTAGAATTTCTCGTCTTCTAACTTCTTTACTTGAGCTCTTATCTATTTTTGGACGAAGTTGATCACTTGTAATTGGAAAGCCCTGTTCTTTTAAATTCTTAAGAGTTACCGCAAAGCTTGAGTTTGATCTGTTTGTAACATAGAAAGTTTTAACCCCATTTCTCTTGGCATAATTTAAAAAGTCAACGGCTCCAGCAACGGCAGGAGCTTTTGCTACATCAAGCCACTCACTCCAGTTGTTTTGGTTAAACTCTCTATCTTCTAAAATATTTTTAACTTGGTATGGAGAGTTATCAAGAACGGTTTCATCAACATCAACAATAATAGCGAGAGGCTTTTTACTTTTTATTTTGAGGCTCTTATTAAGTTGAAGCCTTGCGATATTATAGGCCTGATGAGAGAGAGCGGTTAGCTCAGCGGAACTTTGCTGCCAGACCGTCGCGAGATCAGAAAAGTTTTGTTTTGGTTGTTGAGCACATGAGCCCAAAAGAAATAGATTAAGAAAAATTAAAATACGTAACATTTTATCTCCATTTATTAAAAAAACTATTTTATCATTGGCCAGATAGAATTAAAATGATTTCACTCATATTTATTTTTGTTGAGCATATTGGTCAGGCATGATCGCTTCGGAGCATATCTTACCAATATTTGATGAATTTCTCTAAGGGTATTAAAATAATATAAATGGATTTTTTTTAAAAAAGGAAGGACCAATGAATCCCACTAATCTCCAGTTAGTAGGAACAATTTTGTTTGCACTAGCTATTGTGCACACATTTTTAGTTTCTAAAATTCAACATTTAGCTCACAAGTATCCTGAAGGATCAATGATGGAAAACCTTCTTCACTTCTTAGGTGAGGTTGAAGCCGTTTTCGGAATTTGGTCTGCATTGTTTCTAAGTTACTATGTCGCAACACAAGGTATGATGGTTTACGATGATAGTCATAAGCTCGTAGGTGGAGCACTAAAGTATTTAGAACAAGATCTAAACTTTACTGAGCCAGCATTTGTTTTTGTTATTATGTGTATGGCAGGTACAAGACCGGTAATTCTTTTTGCTGAAAAAATAATTCTAGCGGTAGCTAAAATAATTCCTCTTCCTGGTAAGATGGCTTTCTTTGTAGCGACGATGGTAATCGGACCAATCTTAGGTTCATTTATTACTGAACCTGCTGCGATGACTGTTACGGCCTTAATCCTACTTGATTATTTCTACAGCAATAAAATGACTGACAAATTTAAGTATGCAACTCTAGGACTTTTATTCGTAAGTATTTCTGTTGGTGGAACTCTATCTCACTTTGCAGCTCCTCCAGTCTTAATGGTTGCGAGTAAATGGCATTGGGGAATGGGATTTATGATGGGTAACTTTGGTTACAAGGCAGCAATCTCAATCGTAATTTCTACTTTAATTATTGCTTTCATGTTTAGAAAAGAACTTGAAGGAAAATTAGAAATTAAGCAAAAGCATGATAACTGGATGGTTCCTACTTGGTGGATGACACTTATCCATTTAATCTTTATGGCGCTTGTTGTTTATACAGCTCACCATATGGTTTTCTTTCTTGGACTATTCTTATTCTTCTTAGGATTTACAAGTGTAACAAGAGAATACCAAGATGAAATTAAGTTAAAAGAATCACTATTAGTAGGTTTCTTCCTTGCTGGTCTTGTTGTTCTTGGTGGTCAACAGGCTTGGTGGTTACAGCCGATTCTTACGCAACTTGGTGATCTAACTCTATTCATGGGAGCGACTGCTCTTACTGCTATTACTGATAATGCAGCTCTTACTTACTTAGGTTCATTAGTAGAGCTTACTCCTGGAGCAAAGCATAGCTTAGTTGCTGGAGCTGTTGCCGGTGGTGGTCTAACTGTCATCGCTAACGCGCCAAACCCAGCTGGTTTTGGAATTCTAAAAGGTTCATTTGGTAAAGATGGAATTAGTCCTGTTGGATTACTTCTTGGAGCGATTGGACCAACAATTCTTGTTATGATTATTATGGAATTACTACCTAATTTAGTAGCTCATTAAAATAGAGAAGGCCGCTTTCGCGGCCTTTTTTTATAAAACTGTCACCCAATTAAATTTATCCTCAAGCGTCCTTTCTTGTATTCCAAGTAAGGTATCTCTTAGCTTTTTTGAAATTGGTCCATGATCCTCTTTTATTTTATATACCTTCCCGTCAACCTCATGAAGAGTTGAAATTGGCTGTAGGATAGCGGCAGTCCCACAAGCAAAAGCTTCTGTACAAGAGTCATCTTCAATGGCCTTAATAAGTTTAGTGATGCTAAGGGCCTCTTCGACAACTGTTATCCCCATATCTTTTGCTAGGGTGATTAGGGATTTTCTTGTTATTCCATCTAGAATTGTATCAGTAATTTTTGGAGTGTGTAGTTCACCATTAATCACAGCAAAGAAGTTCATCCCACTCATTTCCTCAACACTATCTTTATCAATTGCTGCTAACCAAAGTGTTTGGTCAAAGCCTAATTCTCTTACTCTCTTGGCCGAGAGCAGACTGCCAGCATAATTTCCACCTGTTTTTGCAGAACCCATGCCCCCAGGGCAAGCTCTAATCATTTCTCTTTCAATAAGAACCTTTAAGCTACCGCCTTGAAAGTAGCTTCCAACAGGAGAGGCGATAACCATGAATAGAAACTCTTCGGCCGGCTTTATTCCTAGATTACACTCTGTTGCAAACATAAATGGACGGAGATAGAGAGATTCTCCAGATCTTTTTGGAACAAAATTTTGTCCCAGTCGAGTTATCTCATGAACGGCGTTTACAAATATATCGTTTGGAACCTCTGGCATTGCCATTCTTATCGCTGAGCGGTTGAAGCGATCCATATTATCTTTTTCTCTAAAAAGATTTGGTCCGTTCCCTGAAAAATTATACGCCTTCATTCCTTCAAAAATCTCTTGACCGTAGTGAAGTACTTTACAAGTAGGATCTAGCTCCAATTTCTTATAGGGAGTAATGACAAGTTCACCCCAGACGCCATCTTTATATTCACAGCTGGCCATAATTGGTAATAGAACTTTTCCAAAACCTACATTGTCAGGCATTTTGAAATTTGAGATTGCTTCGATTGCTTCGTCATAAATTTTCACAATTAATCCTTTTCTTCAATTTTATGTAGTCTACCTAATCGATCGGGCTCTTTTAAGTCGCACTGCTATATTATTTGTTTTTGACGGAGTGTTAAAGTTCTTCTAATATTGCAAAATCTAATAGGCGATCGTAGCTCAGTGGGAGAGCACTACGTTGACATCGTAGGGGTCACAAGTTCAATCCTTGTCGGTCGCACCATTTCATTCCTCGTGAAACAAAATTTGTTTTTTTTAATTATTATGACTAAAATTAGAAGAAAAACTAATTAAGAGAGTTCATGAAAGAATATATCGAGAGCAATTTTCCCACAGCACAAGAGAGTAAAATAATTTTCTTATCGGGATCCTTATCAATTTTAATTGGAATCATTGTCCTATTGGGTTGGTTTTTAAAAATAAATGTCCTCATACAACTCAATCCAGACTTTGTACCGATGCAGTTTAACACTGCTCTTTGCTTTGTATTATCAGGTTTGGGATACCTGACTTATTTTTTCAAAATAAAATTAAGTCGCTATATTATTTCAAGTTTTATTTTTACTATTGCACTATTTACGCTCTCACAATATCTCCTGAATATCGATATTGGTATTGATCAGTTTTTTATGAATCACTACCTAACCACTTTGACTTCGCATCCTGGACGCATGGCCCCTAATACGGCCATATGTTTCATTGGTATCTCTTTGTTATTATTTTCAAATCTCTGCTTTAAAGAAAAAAATTTATTAATTGCAAAGTGGGTACTTTCATTACTCGTTCTTTCGTTGTCACTTGTGGCCCTTGTTGGTTATGTCAGTGGCAACGAGTATGCATTTGGATGGCAGAAATATACCAGGATGGCCGTTCATACTTCTTTTACTTTTGTTATACTTTCTTGTTCAATGGTTTTGAATTTACTATTTCGAAAAGAAACTTCAAGGCAGAAGTGGTTACCTGTAGTTGTTTCAATTTCGTGTATCTTTTGTTTTACTCTTTTTGGACAGGCCCTAAAGCGAACAGTGGCAAAGAACTTCTTACTTTCTGTTGATACACACGCATCATTATTAACAAGTAAAATCTCTCTTGAATTCAATCAGGATACATTTGCTTTTAAAAGGCTATCACAGAGAATTGCATATCGAGACAAACTTGATGAAAAGTTTTGGCGCAAGGATACCTCAGAGTATATTAATGATTTTGGCTTTTATACGGATTTTATTTTCTACAATACACAGAATGAAAAGAAGTGGCAGTTTAGAGAAGTGCTTGGAGCAAGAGTAGATAAGCTGAACCTCGCTAAGAATATTGGTATGGCGAAGGAGTCAAGAGAGATTGTCGTATTTGAGCCAGCAATTCAAACAGAGGAAAGAATCTTATACTTTCTCTATCCAGTTTTTAAGGGAGATGATTACATCGGAAGTTCACTTGGTGTCGTTAATGCGAGTCGATTGTTTCTTCGAATTGCACAAAGCCTTAATCGTGAAGACTTTACATTCGAAGTTTTTAATCCTTTGGGTGAGAGTATATATAAGAATAATGAGCATCAGACAGCACTAAAAATAGAAAAAGAATTAATTGTTTCGACTTCTCCTGAGAGAAAAGTGAAAATTGACGTTTACCCAAGTGCTGAGTTTATGGAACTCAGGGACTCTCAAACTCCTGAGACAATTGTTGTTTCCGGAATTATTCTCTCAATATTTCTAGGCGGATTGACTTTTTTATTTCAAATCTCGACGCGAAGTCGAGTGATCAGTCAATTGAGACTTAATGAAAATCTCATTTTTAACGAACTTCTAAATCTTTCTAACAGTAATGAATTTAACCTACTTGAAAAAGTACAACAAGGCCTCTCTATTATTACGAAAGTTCCTTGGCTAAAGGAAATTGATAAGCTTGGATTATATTTAAAAGAAGACCGTGGTGTTGGTAATTTTGTTCTTCGAAATATCAGTGATAAGTTATACAAAAATAGCGAGCTTCAAAGTTTTGAAATTGATGAAATTCGTTTTGTTTCAGGACAAGAGGACAAGACTTTTTCAAAATACTATATTCCAATAACTGCAAATTCAAATTTTATGGGGACTTTAATCTGTTTTCTCGAAACAGATCATAAGGAAAATAAGAATGAGATACGTTACTTATGTTCTTGTACTGATATTTTGGCGAGTGTTTTAACTGCGCACTTTCATGAAGAGGATTTACAAGTTGCCGTGAGTAACTCTCTTAATGCCGAGAGGGCAAAATCAGCTTTTCTTGCAAATATGAGTCACGAAATACGTACGCCCTTAAACGGAATCATGGGGATGACTAGTCTTTTGAAAGAGGCCTATAGTGACCAAGAGAGTTTAGAGAGAATAGAGATTATTGAAAGCTCTAGTCGATCACTAATGAGTATTATTAACGATATTCTGGACATTTCTAAAATTGATGCTGGAAAACTAGAAATCGAAAAGGTTAACTTTAATATACATCAGTTAATCAAAGAACAGGCACTTCTATATACTTCGGTCACTTCGAAAAAGGGAGTGCTTATCGAATTCAATATCGCTTCTGATGTGCCGAAATGGATTATTTCTGACTCTCTTAGAATAAGACAAATTTTGAATAACTTCATAAGTAATGCCGTAAAGTTTACAGAAAGGGGCTCTGTTAACGTTCTCGTTGAGCAGTATGAAGGAAAATTGAAAATTGCTGTAAAAGATAGTGGGATAGGAATTTCTGAACTTGATATCGATAAACTATTTCAAGATTTTTCGCAAGTCGACGCCTCAACAACGAGACGATTTGGTGGAACAGGACTTGGGCTATCAATATGTCGTAAACTTGCAACACTTATTGGTGGAGAAATCACAGTCGAAAGTATTTTCGGAGAAGGAAGTATCTTTACACTAATTTTTCCTTATGAACTCGGTGTAAAAGAGGAAGTGCAAAGCGAAGTTGTAAACGTAATCACCTCGAAAATAGGAGAGGAGTTTCCTCTTCATATTCTTGTCGTTGATGATAATAATATAAATCAAAAGGTAGCCGCTGGATTACTTAAAAAACTTGGGTACCAAACTTCTTTTGCGAGTAATGGAAAAGAAGCGGTTGAACTTCTTAGCAAG
This sequence comes from uncultured Bacteriovorax sp., assembly GCA_964593545.1. Lineage (GTDB taxonomy): Bacteria > Bdellovibrionota > Bacteriovoracia > Bacteriovoracales > Bacteriovoracaceae > Halobacteriovorax_A. The sequence goes on from CAZQJK010000015.1 coordinate 35,264, forward strand.
GAGAGGTTTGATTTGATCTTTATGGATTGTCATATGCCGATTATGGATGGATTCCAAGCAACTCAAGAAATCATCAAAACCTATGGTGAAGAGCGTCCTTATATCATCGCACTCTCAGCAAGCTCGATGAAGGAAGATATTGAGCGTTGTAAGCAAGCTGGTATGGATGATTTCCTCTCTAAACCATTACAAATTAATTTCTTATATGATAGTCTGCTCAAAATTAAAAAGTTTGGTGAGTCTGGTGAATGAATTAGAAAATTTTGATTATAAAGAGGAGGAGCATCATATTGTTTATGGTGTGAAGAATGATCCTTTAGTTTCTAAACTAATTGATATTCTGGAAGAGGCCGAAGTTAATTTTGAATTTAGAGACTTTAGAGATCACCGACCGACAAGAGAGCAGTTGACGCAGTGGGCAGCGTTTATGGAAGAGCCTTTTCCTTTAAATTACCGAAGTACTTTTGTAAAAAAGAATCGTAAGTACTTTGATAAATTTACAGAATCTAAACAATATCAGTGGATATCAGAAAACTATCAGTCGATCGAGCGGCCAATTATCTTAAATTCTAAAAACGAAGTTCTTTGGATTGGCGGAAGACCTGAGAGAATTGCGAAGGTGGTCTTTAATCTTGTCCAGGATTAATTACTAGACTACCAGTCACAAGCTTTTGTAGTATTGCAACATGACGACATCTTCAAGGTTAAACCAAAAATTAACCAAACTCTTATTCAAGCAATTCTTTGAGTTTTGGCCATATTACATAGGAGCTTTCCTATGCTTATTCCTAACTCATTACATCCAAAGTGAACTACCATTTTTAGCAAAACAACTGGCTGACTTTATTTCAGTTGGGAAAGACTTTTCTGTTGGGCAGCTATTCTTACTCGCAATTGGAATAATTATTTTTAGGACTTCATCTCGCTTACTCTTTTTTTATCCTGCACGAGTTCAGCAAAAACATTTAAGACTTGAACTAATTGAAACCCTTGAGAAAGCTTCACCTTATCGCTACAAGAATCACTCTAAAGGTCAGATTTTTCAAGTTATCGGAAGTGATCTTGAAGAAGTCCGCGCTTTAGTTGGATTTGCTTTACTTCAGATTTCAAATATTGTGATCGCTCTTTCTGTATTGATACCAAAACTAGCAAGTTTTGATAAAACTATTTTCATTGCTCTTAGCCCTGTGCTCGTGGCATTTATTCTCTTCTCGTTCATTGTTGCAAGTAATAGAAAATTTTATCGAAAAACTCAAGACCTTCAAGGGGAAGTTCAAAACTTTATTATTGAAAGTTATCTCGGAAAGAAAACAATTAAGAATTTCCATGCAGAGAAATCATTTATCGATCTTTTTAAGAAGAACTCGATGGATGAGCTCATTAATTTCTACAAGGCCGGAAAGAGAGTTGCTATTAGTATTCCACTTGTTCCAACTGGAGTCGGTCTCTCTCTTATTTGGGGAGCGTATATTATTTTCCAAAAAGACTTAGGCGCAACGTCATTAATTTTATTTTCTGGTTTTGTTTTCCTCTTTCTTGAACCAATGATGTTCTTGTCTTGGATTGGTGTCGTATTCACTCGATCAAGTGGGGCCTGGTCAAGAGTTGGAGAGCTCGTCGCAGACTTAGAAACACCTTCGGCAATGGAGAATTCAATCATTAAAGATGGAGCTTTAAAAATTGATGGAGATTACACCGAACTAATGTTGCCTTATTGGAATCATGAAATAACACTTAATACAAAGAAAGGTTGTTCGACGATAATTGTTGGAGAAACAGGCTCTGGTAAAACTGAGTTACTTCTTAAAACCGCTGAACTCCTGAAGGCAAACGGCCATTTGGTTTCATATGTGGCCCAAGATCCTTACTTATATAATGGATCAATCATCGAAAACTTAGAACTTGGAAATGAATTTGATGATGATAAGTTTAATCTTGCATACGAATTATTAACAATTTTTGGATTGTCATTTTTAGCAAGTTCAAAGGAAACTCTTTTTTCTCTCGTCGTAGGTGAGGACGGGAAAAGATTATCTGGTGGACAGGCGAAAAGGGTTGCTCTTGTTAAGAGTCTACTAAGTGAGAGTGAATATATCATTTGGGATGATCCGTTTTCATCTGTTGACGTCGTTCTCGAAAAAGAAATTTATGACAAGCTTCATTCTTTAAAACTTCTCGATGGAAAAACTCTTCTCTTAACTGGACACAGATATACAACAGTGGCCATGTGTGAACACATCATTTTGATTGATAAAGAATCTGGTGTGGTTGAAACAACAAATAATAAAGAAATACTTAAGGACAGTCGAATATATGCGCACTTTGAAAAACAGCTTATATAAGTATCTTGTATACGATGGAGCAATTAAGTATATCTCGTTGATGATAGTATGCTTAATTGTATCTTCAGCTCTAGGAGCTGCACTTCCTCTATATATGAGTGACTTATCAGTTCATTACGGAGAGAAAGAGTTATTTCTTTATACCCTAAAGGTACTCGCAGTTATTTTTACGGCGACATTTATAAATCGAAGTTTCTATAATATTATCATCAATGGTTATGTTGTAGGTCTTGTTCAATTTGTTCGAAGCTATTGCTATGAAAGATGGCTTCTTTCTTATGAACTACAAACGTCAAGTGAGAATAGAACCGATCGATATCCACAAGGAGAGGTTCTTGCAAGGATTATGACTGATACTGAGGCCCTTCGTGAACTTGTCACTTCTGGTACTTTTGGAATCATTATTGATCTCTTCTTCGTGTTCGCCTCTTTAATTAGCTTTATCTCTTTGAATCAAATTGGTGGAATCTCTTTAGCTGTTGTTCAAGTCGGTGCATGCGCTCTTTTGATTTGGGGTTCTAAGTATATGGCCGAAGTTTTTATGAGCGTACGAAAGGCGAGAGGAAACCTCTATAAAACAATTGCTGATGTTATTGGTGGTCTTAAAGATAATTACTATATTAAAAATGGCCACTACGCATCAAAGCGCTCTCTTGTGGTTTTCGAAGAGTTTCTAAATAAAATTTTACTCTCAAATGTTTGGGATGCAGGTTACTACTCACTAGCAGAATCACTCTTTCCAATCTTTCTTGCTTTTGCAGTATTTATCATTCCTAATGCAAAGATGACTCAGGTTGGTTTAATTTTTGCGTTTGTTGATCTCATTCAACGATCGATTGGCCCAATTAAAGATGTCTCTTCTAAAGTGGCCAATATTCAAAGAGCAGCTAGTGGAGTTATTAGAATTAATGAATTCATTGGAGATCTTGAACATGAACGTTCAACTGATCTCGAAACTTCTGAGTTTAATTTTGTTGTTGATCAAATTAATGTGAATATCGAAAAGTTTACTTATCCGACAAGACCAAATATGGATGCACACTTTAATCTTGAGAATGTAAGTTTTTCTGGGCGTAAAGGTGAACTTATTGGGATCGTAGGACTTTCTGGTTCTGGTAAGTCGACGCTTCTTAATATTTTGTGTGCAAATATTATTCCTGATATTGGAAAGATTGCAATTACCAATCAAACAGAGAATGGTTTTGAGTTTGATTTCCATGATGCCCAAAAATTTATTCAGTATCGTCAGTTAATTGGAATCGTTTCACAAGAGTCACATATTTTTTCTGAGAGTGTTTTCTTTAATATCACAATGGGAAAAGAGAATACTTCTGACTTTAATGAATTTTGGGAGTTTGTGAAAGAGAATATCTTATATCTTAAAACATGGGGTATTGATAAGGATACTAAGCTTGACCAGAATATCTTGTCGTTAGGTCAAAAACAACTTATCTCGGCAATTAGAGCTTGTTATCTAAAAAAACCAATTGTACTTTTTGATGAGATTTCCTCTTCGCTTGATTCAAACCTTGAATTTGCTTTAAGACAAATGGTGCTTCTTGCACAAAAGAATGCTCTAACAATTATTGTTGCCCATCGACTTGAGACAATAGCTAATGCAAATAATATTCTTGTCATGGAAAATGGGAAGTTAGTCGCTCAAGGAACTCACAGTATCTTACTTAAAGAGTCGGGTACCTATCAAGGTTTTATTGAAAAGCTTGGATAACTTATACTTCTAAAATTTGTGAAAATACTTTAATATATCTCTTAATGAAATGTTATTTTTTATCAGGAGATATAAATGAGAAATAGTAAAGTTGTTACTATTGGAGTTGTCGCTTTTGCTACGATTCTTTTTGCATGTACAAATAAAGTTCAATCATCGCCTAGTTTTATTTTTAAACCTGCTCCATCTAAAGATGCGATCGCTAAAGTAAATGGAAAGGTTCTAACTACTGGGGAAGTGCTTTCTGGTGCTGAAAGTGATATCTACGAAGCAGAAAAGAAAGTTTTTGAAATTAAAATGGCTAAAATTAAATCATTTCTTCTTCAGAGCTTCATTGATACTCATCCAGGAAAGAAGGGTCTAAGCAATGATGAGTTCCTAGAAAAATTCATTGCTAAAGACGCAAAAGTATCAGATGCAGAAATTCAAGCCTTTGCTAAAGAAAGAAATATCCCACAACTTAACGATGATCTAAAAAAGAGAATTGAAATGTTTCTTCTTGAAACTAAGAAGAGAGAAGCGATCGAGTCTTGGTTGGCAGGGCAAATGGAAAAATCTCCAGTTGAAGTCTATCTGCAAAAGCCGCAAAGACCAGTTGCTAATGTTAAAATTGGTGATGCTCCTTGGATCGGTGGAGAAAATGCGAAAGTTACAATTGTTGAATTCTCAGATTTTCAGTGTCCTTACTGTTCAAATGCTGTAAAAATTCTTGAAGGTCTTAAGAAAAAATACGGAAATAAAATCAAAGTAGTATTTAAAAATTTCCCACTTCCATTTCACTCTGATGCTGCAAAAGCAGCTGAAGCTGGACTTTGTGCCTATGAACAAGGAAATGATAAATTTTGGAAGATGCATGATCTCATGTTTGCAGAGCAAGATAAGTTAAAAGTTGACCAACTTAAAGAAAAAGCTAAGAGAATTGGCCTTGAAATGAAAAAATTTGAAGATTGTTTAACATCTTCTAAGTTTGCTGCAAAAATTAAAGAAACAATTGCTGAAGGAGAATCTTCTGGTGTTAAATCAACTCCTACATTCTTCGTTAATGGTCAGCTTGTAAATGGTGCGCAACCTATTGAAATCTTCAGTGAAATTATTGATGAAGAGCTTGCGAAGTAAAAGTAGTGTAAATTAGTCAGTTTCTTGTTGAAGGCCAGGGCAGAAATTCCCTGGCCTTTTTATTTGTGCTGTATTTGCTAAAATCATAGTGTGGTAAACTAGCGATAGAGTAGGTCTATGGATATTAACGATTACAGTACAAAATTATCCCAAGCAAGAATGAAGTATAACGATGCTAATAATGAAGTTCGTAAAAACTACAAAGAAAATCTTGAAAACCTTGAAGACCTTCATGAAGCAAAAGAAGCAAAACAAGCTAAGAATTATTCAGAATCTAAATCAAAACTAGAAAATCAACAGTCCGATTATATTGGCGAATACAATACAAAGACAAAAGAAACAATTCAAGACAGAACGAAGGATTTTCAAGACCGTCTTGCTAATGAGAAGGGTAACTTTGAAGAAGATCGTAGTCGTATTAAAGAAGATTTTGATAAGCGTCTTGAAGACCTCAGAGAAACTTATAGTACAAGAGATAAGGAAACTAATGCTTATAATGAGCAACGTCTAAATTCCACAAAGAATCGCTATGATACACAAGTAGGAAGACTTAATAATCAACTTCAAGAAGATATTCACGATGTGAGTACAAGAGCGAATAGTTCAGTAAAAGAGAATCTATACGAAGCTAATAAAGAAAAGAGAACTCTTATCAATGGCTATGAGAAGGATAAGAGAGAAGTTGCAAAAGGTGGAAGTGTAAAGAATGCGATGATGATGGAGAACCATGCTAAGGATTTAAATAATCTTAGAGAGGCTCAAGAGTCACAAATTGCACAAATTAAAGATCACCAAAATGGTCGAGCGGATTCTATTAAAGACAATAAGAATGATGAATTAAAAGATATGCAAAAGAATTTCAGAAAACTTACTGATGAGATTTCGACGCGTAATCAGAAGCAGAGAAGATATTCGATTAAAGAGAATGAGGCGAGAAAAGCTGAACTTGAAAGAGGTTTCTCACAAGATCTATACCAAGCCAAGCGTGAAATGGCCGAAAAAATAAAGGGTGGGGATCAGTCCGAAATCGTACAAGATAGGCTTGATCACACAATTGATTCTTACGAAGATCGTATCAAGAACATCTATAATAATCTTGATGATGGAAATTTTGCTCAAGAAGAGCAAAAAGAGAGAATGGCAAATAGTTTTGCAGATACAACGAAAGATTTAAAATTTAAGCAACAAGTTAAACTTGATGATAAAGATATGCAGTTTAAGAACTTTAGAAAGAATGAACTTGCAAATACTCAAGGCAAGGCCGATAAGGCCATCGATACTTACAAGAAAGAGCTAAGAAGTCTTGAACTCAGAAATGAAGCCCAAGCAATTAAAGATAAGAACTATAATAAACAACTTCTTACTAATCAGAGAAAATCATTTGGAGAAACAGTTAATACATTAAACGATAAAAATCGTAATGCCCTGACTGAAATCCAAAGAGATTTCACTAAAGAAAAAGTCGATATTATTGAAAACAACAGAATCTCTAATCACAAAGATCTTCAAGATACTAGAGAAGCGATGAGAGAGACGATGGAAAAGAAAGAAATGACCTTGAATGAGAGAAATCAACATCTCATTAAGGAAAATGAAAATCTTGTAAAACAATATGATGAAAAACTAACATCTGTACAAAAAAAGGCAAATAAAGAGATCAGCCGCCTTAACGAAATGAATGAAAGAACTCGTGTACAGCAAGAAAACTCGACTAAGAGATTACTAGAGTCAAAAGAAAGAGAAAATGCGCTCGGAATCATGAAGATTAGAAATCAATACGATCAGAGACTTTCTAAGGCAAAGGAAATGGCTGACCAGCAAATTGAAAAAACGGTCGAATATTATGAGGATCTTCTTGGAAGGGAAAGATCAGACTATCAAAATAAGCTTCAATCTAAGCTTTCTGAAGCAAAAGCTGACTATACAAAGCTTAGGGAGCAAACCGCTTTAGAGAAAGAAACAATGACACAGCAATTCGAAGATCGAATTGCAGAGTTGCGTCAAGCTCATCAGGAAGCAATCGAAGAAAAAGCTAACGATTATAAGACAAAAATGTTCCAAGCTTAGTTAGCAAATTAGTTTTGTCATGGTACAATATCCTGACTAACTAATTATTTGGAGCATATATGTCTTTAAGACGCGCTAAAATCGTGGCCACACTTGGACCTTCGTCTAACACAAAAGAAATGATTGAAAAACTTATCTTCGCAGGCCTTAACGTCGCACGTGTTAATATGAGTCACGGTACCCATGAAGGTCATGCTGAACTAATAAGAAATATTCGTGAAGCATCTAAGAGTAGTCGTCGTGAAGTCGCTATTCTCGTTGATTTACAAGGCCCAAAAATTAGAACAGATAAACTACCGCAGAATCTCATTCTTAAAGATGGAGAGACTTGGGTAATTGGTCAATCTATTCACAAAGAAAAATATCCAGAATATGCAGATAAATATATACCAACTATTTATGACAAGTTAGTCGATGATTGTTTTGATGGAGCTCGAATTTTATTTGATGATGGTAAGCTGGTCGCTAAAGCTATTTCTCGTGATAGAGATGTTTACAAGATTCATATTGAAGTTGGTGGAGAGTTAAAATCAAACAAAGGTATTAATCTCCCTGATTGTGAAGTCTCTGCTCCGGCATTTACAGAAAAAGATAGAGAGGATCTTGAATTTGCACTTACTCAAGATATCGATTACATCGCGCTTTCATTTGTTCGTCGTAAGCAAGATATCCTCGAAGTAAAATCTCTTCTTCATAAATTTAAAGTTAATATTCCAATCATCTCAAAAATAGAAAAACCACAGGCCATTGATAATCTTGATGAAATTCTTGATATCACAGATATCATCATGGTCGCTCGTGGAGACATGGGTGTCGAAGTTGGAAACCATCTTGTTCCTTCTATTCAAAAGAAAATAATTGAGAAGTGTAACGAGAGAATGATTCCAGTAATTACTGCAACTCAAATGCTTGAGAGTATGACTGATAATCCAACACCAACAAGAGCAGAGGCATCAGATGTTGCCAACGCGATTTGGGATGGAACAGATGCAGTTATGCTATCTGGAGAGTCTGCTTCAGGAAAATATCCTGTTGAGGCCGTTAAAATGATGAGTGATATTATTATTGAAGCGGAAAAAACACCGAAAGAAAGACCACTTCTTAGAAATATCGATTTATCGTCAATTAATTCTTCGATTATGGTTGCAGCATCAATGGTCGCAGAGAAAGTTAATGCACGAAGAATTTTGGCCCTCACTGAAGGTGGAAATTCATGCTTGAAGGTTTCGATGTTTAGACCTTCAATTCCAGTTGCCGGAATTACATCATCACTACAAACAGCTCGTAAGATATGCTTGTACTGGGGAGTCTATCCGTTCTTAGTACAAGGAACAAATGAAGATACTCCTGGATACCAAAGACTTATTCTTGATGAGGCTAAGAAAAGGCTGAACCTTTTTAATGGTGACAAAGTTGTTATCACAAGAGGGGATGGGAAGATCTTTTCTCGCGGAAGTTCTAATTCCGTGAAGGTTGAAATCATCAAAGATGCTCCAAAAGTTGAAGGTTCATCAGAAGCACTTGAAGAAGGTAGCGATAAAAAAAAAAGGATTTTATTAGATCTTAGTGTATGCGCAACTTGCCAAAATTGTGTATCGATCTGCCCGCATGATATTTGGGTCGCAGATAAGAAGACACATGAGACACATATTGCTCAAGATAAAGTAAAAGACTGCTCGATGGATATGGAATGTGTCAGAACATGTCCAACGGGCGCAATTGAAATCATCGATCTTAGTCAATAAAATGAAAGAGCTCGCCTCAATCCTTAAAAATTCAAATGCACGCAAATGGGGTCTGGTAACAGATCCTGAGGCGTTAACATATAATAAATTTTCAAGCTGGGTCGAAAAAGGTGACAATGGTATTTTGAGCTATCTTGAAGGTGAGCGAAAAGAGCTTCGAGAAAATCTTCTAAATTACTTTCCTGAGTTTAAATCGGCACTAGTTTTTGCTTTTGATTATTCTAAAGAGGCTTCATTAACAAAAGAATTTTATCAAAGTCCAGATAGTAACGGTTATAAAATAGCAAATTACGTTCTAGGTTTTCAAGGTCAAGATTATCACTACTACTTACGAAGATCACTTGAGACCATCGCTTCAGAGATCAAGCATCTCTTTCCAAGTGCAAATATTATGCACTCTCTTGATACACAACCAGTTCTCGAAAGGGACCTTGCTCAAAAAGCGGGGCTTGGGTGGTTTGGAAAGAACTCGATGATTATTGATCGTGAGTTTGGAAGCTACTTTATTATTGGATCTCTATTCTTAGATATTGATCTCTCTTTGCATGGACTTTCTCATCCTCTAATTGATACTGATCACTGTGGAAATTGTACGAAATGTATCGATGCCTGCCCAACAGATGCCATCGATGCCACCTCGAGAACTTTAATTGCAAATAAGTGTATTAGCACTTTTACAATTGAGATCTTTAAAGATGCTGAAGCGCCAGTAGGAATGGAAAGTGGGACCGGTGAGATCTTTGGTTGCGATATATGTCAGGATGTTTGTCCATGGAATAAGAAATCATTAAAGACTTACATCAACTCAACTGTAGATCATGAAAACTTTAAGTCAAAAAACCAAAGCATCTTTGAAAACTTTCTAACTCCAAAGATCGAGAGTATTATTGAAAAATTGGAGAGTATTTCTAATCGAGAGTATCGCAGGCAATTCAAGGGCACGCCTCTCGAACGAACTGGTCGAGTAGGAATGCTAAAAAATTTAAAGTTCTACAAGAAGGACTGATCTTTTAAATACTTCTTGATATGTGCCGCTGCAAGTTCAGGCATGTGATGAGAGAGCTTCTTCGGTTTTTCTACACTCACAATATTTCCTTGGCCCTCAAGAAATTCAGCAAGCCTTTCGGTTCCATCTTTTCCAACAACAGCATCATCTTCACCCGTGATAAAGTGAACTCTTGCTTGAACAATTTGTAATTCTTCTTTTCGCTCCTTTATCCATGGAAACACAATATCGGGATTTAATTTTTCACTCACTAATTGGCCACGAATAAGGAGTGTCGACTTATAAAATGGAGTCGCAAAAATATGAGTTACGCCGCTAGGTGGAAGTCCAAAGCCCACGCAAATGCATAGTGTGTCGAGTGATTTAAAATATTCTTTTTCAAGGGCAATGAGAGAGGTTAGTGCGCCAAGCGAATGTCCCCCGATAGCTATTTTAGATCCGCCATCAGGGTAAATAGTTTTTAGATACTCATAGGCCTTAAGAAATAATAGTGGAGCATCTTCTGCAAAGTCTTCAAAGCTCTCAACCTCATTAAAACTTCCAAGAAAGTGTCCTGGTTGATCAAAAATTACACACGCCACACCCTCTTCAAACATGCGAGAGGCCCAAGAAAGGAGGCTTCCTTTGTGAGAGGTGAAGCCATGAGAGAAGATCGCAAAACGCTCAGGCTTCGTGTTATTTTCTGGAATGAATGCAAGTGCATTCACTGTCGTTTTATTTGCTGTGAGTGTGATTTTTCTAAGTGTATTTTCCATGAGATAATTTAAAGTTTCTCGCCCTTTTTGGCAATCTTTTGACCTTATGAGTCTATAATTACTTGAGAAAATATAAAAAACTAATTGACGAATTATTAAGACTCTATTATCTTTGATCTCACTCGAATAATTTATGCCCTGATAGCTCAGTCGGTAGAGCAAAGGACTGAAAATCCTTGTGTCCGTGGTTCGAATCCGCGTCGGGGCACCATTTAAAAAACCAGAAGTTTAACCCACTTCTGGTTTTTTTTTGCCTAAAAATCCTATAACATTATTATCGTTAGCTAATATTCTCTGGAGAGTTTTATGATCAATGGTGTTCACGATATTTACTATAACGTTAAAGATATGAGCAGAGCTGTTAAGTTTTATTCTGAAGTTCTTAATATGAATGTTTCATATGAGTCAGAACACTGGACGAGCTTGGACTGTGGTGGAGTTATGGTTGGCTTGCACTGGAGTGAAGGAGTTGATATTCCAAGCTTTCCAAGAGACACTCATGGTGCGCATTGTGGTGGAACGCTTACTCTTTCAAGCGATGATGTATCTTCAGATAGAGAGATCCTAGAGGAGGCTGGAGCGAAGGTTTTGGGCGAAGTGGACGAGTCTTGGGGACATATGCTTATCTTTGAAGATCTAGATGGAAATGTTCTTAAGCTTCAAAATGCAAAATATTAAATAACTTGATTAGGTACTCAAGTGACACTGCTGACGATAGAATTCTTACTTCTTACTATTTTAACTTTGAAGAAATTCTAACGTTCAGTTGTTTTATATACTTCCAAGTATCGCAGTTCGATAATCGCCCACCTCGGGGCACCACTTTAAAAGCCAAATATTTAAGCCATATCTGGCTTCTTTTATTTCTGCTAGTTACTCAGTTCGAACATTACGTCTCTTTTTAGCTCCCTTATTTGCCAATAGAACTAATGTTTAAGGTTCAAATTTAGATATTAAATTTAAAGTTTGAATTTAATATTCAATGTGCCGATAAGTTATACATCTTGGAGGATTAGATGGAGAAGGAATTAAAAAATATTAGGTTAGGATTTTTAACACTATATATACTGAAGTACATTGAGCAAAAGCCAAAGGTGGGGATGACTCCATTTAGTGCACTGGTTTCTCAGGAAATTGAAGAAAAAAATAAGTTGAGGGCAGGCAAGAGTCTCGTTTTTTCTAAGTTAAATAGTCTTTGTGAGAGTGGTCACCTCGAAGCTACTTGGGGAGTATCATCTAACCCCCTGGTTAAGAAAAAAGTTAAGCTCTTCTCAATCTCGAGTAAGGGCAAGAAACTAATCAAACAGCTAGAAGATGAACAACAAAGAATCAATGATGTTATAAAGTCTCTTCCGGCTTAATGGCCCGCATCGGGGGACCATTTAAAAAAAAATCAGAAATTTAACCCACTTCAGGTTTTTATTTACCTAAAAATTAGTTATCATTTCTAAATGAAAGAAAAGTACCAAATTAAAGAATTAACAGTCTCCGAATTTACACCACTTTATAATCATTATAAGGATGCTATTTTTGAAGATGATCATAGTTATGTCTTATGGGACCTCCTTGATGATAGAGAGTTAGAGCAAATTAAAAAATTAGGGCAAAATTTAGGCGAGCCCTATAAACTCTATCTTGGAGTCTTTGACGAGAAGGATGAATTTGTAGGCTGGAGCTGGGGATTTCAAGAAAATAGTACAACTTTCTATATGTGCAATTCTGCAATTTTGCCGGAGCATCGTCGAAAAGGCCTGTATAGTTCCTTACTCGCAAAGTGTGTCAGTACTTTATCGGAAAAAGGATTTCAATTAATTTATTCTCGTCACTGTGCAACTAATAATGATGTAATTATCCCAAAATTAAAAGCAGGCTTTATTATTTCTAAGATGGAGATTGATGATAAATTTGGAGTACTCATCCATCTACATTTTTATACAAATAAAGAACGTCGACGAATCATGGATTATCGATCAGGACAGTTATCTCCAGATCCAAATATAAGAAAAATATTTAAAATATAAGGACTGTGTATGAATAAAATAAAAATTCCTTTAAGGTGCGAGTGCTCAACAGTCGAAGGATTTATTGAAATTAAGCCTAAAGGTGGAAATAATATTGTATGCCACTGTGATGACTGCCAGGCCTTTGCAAAGTATCTTGGTCGGGAAGATGTTATTTTAACTAAGAACTTAGGAACAGAACTATTTCAAGTTACCCCTAATCAATTGCATATTACAAAAGGAAAGGATTCTCTAGCATGTATGAAGCTAAAACCTAAAGGTCTTTGTCGCTGGTATACAAATTGTTGTAAGACTCCTGTTGCAAATACAATAAACGGGAAAATGGCATTCAATGGGGTTTATCACCGATTTATTGAATTTGAATCGATGGAAATACCTAAAGAAGAAGCATTAGGTGCAGTTCAAACTTATTGTATGACCCAATACGGGCAAGGTGAGTTTCCTAAGAATTCACATCTCAAATATCCAATAAGTGCAACATTGAAGATTATAAAAATGTTATTAGGCGGATTGATTTTTGGGACAAATAGGCCTAATCAGTTTTTTGATGAGGTAACATTAATGCCTATCTCAAAACCGACGGTGTTAAGTCTTTTAGAAAGAGAAGAGCTATCTCGAAAGTAGTAAGCTTAACCGACGAAAGGAAACTCTAAAATGCTAAATAATGAAAAGACCGGCTCATGTTTATGTGGACAGATTCAGTTTGTCGTTCAAGGTGATTTTGAAAGTTTTTTTCTATGTCACTGCAAACATTGCCAAAAAGATACAGGTTCTTCTTATGCTGCAAATTTATTTTCTGCTAGTTCAAAGCTTCTTTGGACTTCTGGAGAGAGTAGTGTGAAAACCTTTAATCTTCCCTTAACAAAACACGTAAAAAGTTTTTGTGGAGATTGTGGTTCAGCACTTCCTAGTATGCAAGATGATGGTAAGCTTCTCGTTGTTCCTGCAGGGAGTTTAGATGTTCCTCTACCAATAAGGCCTAATGCTCACATTTTCTTTGCAAGCAAAGCAGCTTGGGAGGAAGATCTAAACTCTGTACATGTCTTTGCAAAATTGCCTAACTAAAGTTAACTATTTCGATACATTCTTCTAAGTAGCCTTTGATTTGAAAATCTTTTGTCTTTAGAATTCGTTCCTTTTATTTGATAGCTCTTTTGTCGGTAATCTATTACTTTCTTATATTTTGTATTCTTAAATTTTCTTTTTCTCTTTTTCCTCTTTTCTCGATGATCTGTTAATTCAATAGAGATAGAATTTGATGAGTCATATCTCAAGTATCTTTTTCTAAACAGCCATAAATCAAATGAGACAAAACTAAAGATTCCTGCGAGTAAAATCACAAATGATCTCATTAATAACCTCAAACTTAATGTTGATAAGAATAACTAGATAAGCTTGAATTTATTCATGACATCACCTTACGCAAGAATGTTAAATAGTTTTTTTAAAAGAAGTGTTGGTGATTAGATATTCATCGTTATTTAATCTATCATAATTCTGTTTGTTGCGCAATGAGTTGCCAGGTGAAACCTCTTAGAGTATATTCGTGAAAATCACTTACTAAAAGGACGTCTATGCATAACGAAAATAATAATCAAGCAGACCACCACGATAGCGATGGTCATGTTCATGGACCACATTGTAATCATGGACCTCAACTTGAGCCTATAAAGCGAGAACAACCAAAAATTGGTCGAAATGATCCATGTCATTGTGGTTCAGGAAAGAAGCATAAGAAGTGTTGCGCGAAGTAATTTTAGCAATCGATTAATTTTACATAAATCTCATGGCCGACGGCTGCGTCGCATGCAGCATAGGTCAATTGAGATTCTGTCAAAACCTCTTTTTCCCAGTTTGAAGTCTGCTCTTTCTTTGATAATCGCTTAGAAACAAAAATCGCTGCGAGTGCACGAAGGCCAAAGTTCTTGATGCCCTTCGTTTTGGCCAGAGTCGCTAAGTCAACAAAGCCTTGCTCGGTGAAGGGATGTAGGCGCTTGAGGGCCTTGAGGTCATCATGAATTGCGACACCTGCTTTGATAATATTTGGGTTTTCCAAAATCTCAATGAGCTCTGGAATGAGTGGGATTTTATTAAGTCTAAATAAGAAGACTTCTGAATCTGTTCCAAGCTGTAAAAGTGAAACGTCATAGTATTCTCCTTTTCTAAAGGATGCTCTTGTCTCAGTATCAAAGCCTAGTGTCGAATATTTTTTTAACTTAGCGGTTGCAGCTAGAGCTTTATTGATATCATCGATAAGCTCATATTTGCCATCGAAGTTATAGAGGGGAAGTTGGTTAATCTCGTCTTTTGAAATACTAGTTTTAAAAATCATATTGAAGTCTCGTTTCTTTTTTCTCTATTATAACACATCAACTCTTAATTAGTCTGTAAGTTGTAGAAAACTAGATATATTGCCGGTGCAGCTATTTGGTGTTTTTAGAAGCTCATTAGCTTTTGATAGAATCTCTCGAGTTTGGTAGTTGATGACTCCATAATCTTCCTTTAATTTATTGATGATGTTGTCGTTTTCAGGAGATGAAGTTGTGTTTGAGAGTATTCTCTCCATGTTTTTTGCAATCGCAGTCGCAATATCGTCCTCATCTTCTTCGTCGAGACCGATTAAATTTATTTTCTTATATAGAATCATAAATGCTTCTAAGTCATTTAGGCTTGAGAGTATCTTGCCGGAGAATTCTGAAAAGTAGAAAGGAGTAAATTTTCCAAGGCCATCAAGTAGGGCCTTCAGATCAGTGGCGCCTATCATTCCTTGAGGAAATTTTAAAATTTGATTATCGATAAAATCTCGTTGGAGCAAAGTATAAAAAGATGCCATGTGAGTATTCTTAATTTCCTTATACAGATTGATAACTTTCTTATGATCAGAAAGCGTCTGTAGTCTATTCTTTATCTTTTCGAACTCGATGTTATCGACTACTCCTTGTTGACGCCTTTGTTCTTCGATTTCGTTATGTAGCCTCTCAAGAGTCTGTCTTTCAAACTCTGTCACTGTTCGAGGCACACTATCTTCAATATCATTCATTAATATAGTACCTTTGCTATTAAGAGCTTTATTATTCTCTGAGAATAAGAACTCAGAAAAAATCATTGGAGAAGAAGGAAGTCTTGCTAACTGATGTTTTGAAGTCCAATCAAGTAAGTACCATTTATTTTTTTGGGTGGAGTAAACAACTTGTTGCAAGTCAAAATCTCCAATTGATTGATAAATCGCAGTGTCCTTAGCAAAATTAACTAGTGATTCAACGATTTTTGTCTTTTCTTGGACATCAAAATTTTCATTTCTTGCAAGAAATGTTCTTAAGTCAAAATCATGCTCGACGAGATCAACTAATAAGTAGGAGTCCCTTTTAAAAGAGTGAACTTTTGGTATCGGCAAGTTGGTGTCGAGAAGTTCTTGATAGCCCTCGAATGTTTGGTTTAGAAACCTCTTACCATCATAAATATCATAATTTTTTTTTGAGTTTCCATGAGGAAGTCTAAGGGCAAGTTCTTTTCTTTCTTGAGGGTCAAAGACTCTTAAGATTATCGTCGTATTTCCGCTGCCTAAAATCCCTTTATAGGTTACTTGCTTCTCATGAAGGAAGATACTTTCGCCATCATGGAGATCTCCAGAGAGTATGCTGGTTGCAAACTGATCATTGAACTTGCCTTCGGTGTTGAAGAGATGCAAATCAGATGCATGAATACATATTTGGAATGTAAGCAATAGGATTAAATATAATTTCATATCGTGAATACTGCAATTCACATGCCGAAGGAGCATTTTTTTAAGAGGGAATTAGCTTTTAAATTGTATAAACTTTGATCACCTGTTAAAAAAGATGCCATCCTTAGCGAACATTATTTGATCGGGAGATAGATATCTGTGATTAATTCAGACTCATTCACGAGAGGCATCACATTGTGGTAATGGAAGAATAGAGGGAAGTCTCTTAGCTCCTCACTATTATCTGTTAACCAGTCACGATATAAAGTATAGATTTTCTCATTCATCTTTTCGTGTGATCCCAGGTGACGAACACGGGCACATCTTCCTCTTGGGATTATTGCATGTTGGATATTGAAATTATTTTCTGATATTGTTCCAACATACTCCGCACAAACATCAAATTCAAAATTGTCTGGTTCAGTGGTATAGGGATCATTGTATGCGATTCCAAATGTCTGACATTGGTCTATGGGGCTTAATCCAAACTCTCTTCTCCATTGAATAAATTTTGCAACGGTTTCATTGAGCTTTTCATGTGAGCCCTTGTGTTTTAAATAAGCAATTTGAATTTCTTCTAGTTCAATAATTTCTACATTCATCTCTTCTTCCTTTGTTGGGATCGTAAAGTTGTACTTTTTATTCCATGCTTCCCAGTCTGGGCAATCTCGAAACTTCTTAGGTGTTGTGTGAAATACTTTCTTAAATGCTCTTGAGAAAGATTCTTGACCCTCAAATTTTGCATCGAATGCAATATCTATAATTTTCATCTCTTTTTGCATCGCAAGTTGATACGAAGCTTTTTTAAGTCTTAATAGTTGAGCATAAGCTGTCGGACTAATCTTTGTGTAAATTGTAAAAATTCTTTGGAAGTGAAACTTTGATAGACAAGCCTCTTGGGCTATTCTTTCAAGAGTTAGATCATAATTTAAGTTATCCTCAATATATTTACATGCCTTTAAAATTGCGTATGAGTAATTAGTAACCATTTTCTCTCCAATTTGTCTAAAAAGATATTAACGAAAAAAAATGATTATTTCTTGATCAATCTTGCTTTTTTGGTAGTCTCTAAGCACATTCATTTTTTTGGGAGTTCGTTATGAGTTATGAATTGATTGTTGGACTAAATATCATCAGTGATGAATTGTATTCAAAATATAGAGAGGCGATGACACCTATCCTAAAGTCATTTGGTGGTGGCTTTAGATATGACTTTAAAGTTTCTGAAGTTCTTAAAAATGAAGAGGGACGCTCAATTAATCGAGTTTTTGCCATCTTCTTTAAAGATCAACTATGTATGGAAGAGTTCTTCAGTCATCCTGACTACTTGAAAATTAAATCCGAGTTCTTTGAGGGATCAGTGGGGGATACGACTATTATTTCCCAGTATCCAAGAGACTAATTAAGATGGTTAAGATAACGGCCATCAATGGTAGCTTACGTAAGAATTCAGCAAATGGTTTGTTACTTGAAGTGCTAAAAGAGATTTTTTCAGATATCAGGTTTGATGTCTTCGATAATCTTGGTTTACTTCCACACTTTAATCCTGATCTCAGTGTTCCTCAGATCGTTTTCGACTTCAAGAAGAGTTTACATTCATCAGATTATATTTTGATCGTTACACCTGAGTACGCCCATGGAATACCTGGAGTGCTAAAGAACGCACTTGATTGGTTAGTATCTGATGAAGCACTTCCCAACAAAGATATTGTCTTATTCGTTTGCTCTGCCGGAGATGGACAACATGCAATGAGTTCATTAGTCGAGATAACTCGGACGATGTCTCTAAATGTCAAAGTTGAGAGATGTTTTAATATTAGTGGGATTCGCTCTAAGTTTGAAGGTGACAAACTAATTGATCAGGAAACCAAAGGGCTACTTGTTGCGCTTCGAAAATCTCTTCTCTTGAATGCCGACTTATTATCACCTAAGATATCGTAAATGTTTTTATGGAGTTGTTATGAATGTAAATAGAGTTGCAACAGTATTTCTAAGATATGCCTTAGCCGCTAGTTACTTGTCGGCCGTTGCTGATCGATTTGGACTTTGGGGAAATGCCGGTGATCCTGGAGTTGTCTGGGGAAATTTTAATTCCTTTCTCGAGTATACACAATTTCTAAACCCATGGGCATCAGCTTCAATATCTAATTTTCTCGGCTATCTTGCTACTGGAGCAGAAGTTATCCTAGCTCTTTTATTCATGAGTGGTGTTAAGTTAAAGCTTACATCTCTTGCAAGCTTCTCTCTTTTGATGATTTTTGCACTAAGTATGACATTTACAAGTGGTATTAAGGGAGCCTTTGATTATAGTGTATTTACTGCAGCAGCTGGTTCACTACTCTTATTTGCTCAATCTAAAGCACGTGAGTAGCTTCTGATGAAAAAGGTTCTAACCTTAATCTTAATTAGCGTATTTTGTCTTGGAATATTTATTCTTTTCTTTCCCATTAATTTAATCCAAGACAAATTAATTAAAATTATTAATACGGATTTTAATATCAATCTAAAGGTAGAAGAACCTGTCGATTTTAAGCTTTATCGTCCAGGCCAAATTCGCATAAAAAACCTAAGTTTTGAAAACCAAAATGTGAAAGTTGATTTGGAGTCTTTGTTTCTTGATCTTGATATTCAATCTCTATTTTCTCCTGATATTGTAGTCAATGATTTCGATGTTAAAATATCAACAATTCGTTACAAGAAAGATGGTGGTGGTAAGTCTTCATCTACTACAAATACAGATGAAAAAGACAAGAGTAATACCGCATTAAAATCTGTTCTCATTAAAAGGACTAATTTTAAAGTGGCCCAACTTCTACTTCCTGAATACAAAATATTGGATACTGAATTAGTCTTTGAAACATTTAAAACCTCTCTGAGCCCTGTTTCACTAAGCGGGAAAATTAAATATTCATTGCTTGGCGACCTTGTAAAAGGTAAAGCCATTTTAAGCAATAAAGAAAAATCAAGCTTTAGAATATCTACAGAAGTAAAAAGTATTGAAGAGGTTTTGAAAGTACTCAATGTAACTCACATGAATATTTATGGAGATATTGATTTTCAGGTAACAGGGAGTTTAGAAAATGCCAATGATCTGCTCTCTAATGATATTGACGCAACTTTTAAAAGTCAGAAACTAAAGTGGGTAGGTAAGGATTTGGATAAAGTACTTTCGGCATATATTGATAGTAAGAAAGTTGGTATTCTTGATACCGCGGGATACTTAGCTTTAGGACCGATTGGTATTCTTGTTGCGAAGGGAGCTGATTTAGCCCAAGCTGGATTAAGTGGTGTAAGGGAAGGAGAGACTAGGTTTAAAAGTGTCAATATTGATTTGAACTTAAGAAATAAGAAGGTGATACTTGAGGATATTTTGATTGCCTCTGAGGGCCATCGGATTTCTGCAAAAGGGCAATTAGATTTATCTCAGAAGGTATTTAATAACTTCTCTGTAGGTACAGTCGACGACAAGGGATGTAGTATTTTTATCCAAAAAATATCAGGAGAATTTTCTAACCCTGAGATTGGTCCCTTAGATACATTTATTGGAGAGATGTTCTCTTCTGTAAAAGATCTTTTTCAAAAAGGTAAGGCGCTTATTAGTGATGATTGTGATCACTATTATCGTGGAAAGGTTAATTTAAAATGAAGAAGCTTTCTTGTTTACTTGCAATTATTATTTCAATTTCATCACATGCTTCAACTTTTGAACATTGTGAGTTTGTCTTGGTCATTAAAGAGGTTCATTCTAAAAGAGAGTTTACTGTTGAAGCAAATTCCTACAAGATTCTTAATAGTTCTGGAGGAGATTCAAGCTGCAAGAAATTATTAAGCAAGAGTCTTCGGATTACTTTAAATGAGGATGCTTCTTTTGTTATCGGTCATGAAGCGACTGTTCGATATCAATATAACGAAGCAATGTCTATTAATGGACCGATTAGTGCCGTCGAATGGTCCGTTGTGAAATAATTCTTATTTTGCTAATATTATTCAATGTTTACTACTTCATACAAAATACTTTTTTGCTTTTTGTTTTCAGCCTTGTGCATGGGGGAAACATGCTATTCTTTTGTCGCACAGGCCGGTAGTGAAGCTTCGGGCGAAATTTTTATTAAGGCGGCAAAGAAAGAGGGAATTTGTGTCACTGTCGATTATGCCCCAGGTAAGCGTACAACGAAACTTTTAAGATCAGGCAAATATGTTGGAGAAGTTGGCCGAATCGCTAGTTATAAAGAGATTATCGGGGACAAAGCATTTATTCTCGAGCCTGCACTTGCAAGTGGAGAAGGAGTCGCAATCTCATCGACAATAAGTGAGAAATCTAAACTTCAAAACTATTCTGGGCAAGTTGGTATTTGTCGTGGGTGGAAGTGGATGAGTGAGTTAGTTGCGCAAAATAAGATGACAAATATCTTTGAGGCAAAGGACTTTGATCAATTGATCAATGCTTTAAATCATCGAAGGATTGACCTCTTCTTCGCTCCACTTCCTTTAATTAATTTTTCAAAAATACTTGTTAAGTATGAGGTCATTCCTATTTATGAGATCAAGGTTTTTGTCTGGCTACATCATGAGAGGAAAGATCTCTCAACTAAGTTTTCTAGAGTTTTAGAAAGTTTGTACCAGAAGTAGTTTATTGGTTCTTATTCTGCCTGGATCATAGGTAAGTTATTAAAAACACAGTAATTAGGTATTGAGAGTCACTAAAAAACAATGACTTTTAACTTTTATCCTTTGCAGTCTAGCTAATGAAGTGTATAAGTTTTACATAATCTAGCATCGGAGTTTTTATTAAATCACTAACTTTTGTCCTAATGTTAATCTTTTCAAGCAATCTTATCGCGAGCGATTTCAAAGACATTTCTCAAGCAGAATACACTAAACTTTTAAAGTTAGAAGGTGAGGACTTGAAAGACGAACTTAGAGATACTCTAAGACAAGGCTTTCATGCTGTTGGCTATAATAGAGCGAAAGAAATTATTTTCGGACGCCTCGATAATGAAAATGGCGAAGTTTGTTGTGTTTATTCAGAACATAATTGCCTAAGAACGAAGAGTGTTCCTGATCATACAAGAATGAATGTTGAACATACTTGGCCACAGTCTAAGGGAGCGTCTGGAGAAGCTAAAAGTGATCTTCACCATCTTTATCCAGCGGACTCAAAAGTTAATTCGACAAGATCAAATTTTCCATTTTGCGAAGTCTCAAACCTAAAGTGGCAAAATAAAGTAAGTAAGCAAGGTAAGAATCAATGGGGTGAAAACTGTTTTGAGCCGCCAGCTACTCATAAGGGTAATGTTGCGAGATCTAGCTTTTACTTCGCAATTAAATACGGTAAGCAAATTACTGAACACGAAGAAAAGGTTCTACGTGAATGGAATAAAGAAGATCCAGTTGATCAAGATGAAATTGCTAGAAATAGAGCAATTTATAACTACCAAGGTAATTCTAATATTTTCGTCGAGCATCCAGAGCTCGTTGATCAAATAGCAAATTTCTAGTTTAGGTACACCAGCCGGCGATAATTAATCGCTGGCCTTCATCGACTTTTCTAATTCGATGCTCATATCCACTGGTTCCTGTTTTAAAGATTATCATTTGTCCCCATTTGGGAGTTTCAATTTCAAAACATTGTTGTTGATTCTTTTTCCTAAATTCTAGTATTCCACCTTTTGGTGTTTTCTTAGTTAAGGAAAGAGAGAAGGCCAGGATGCGTGAGCCATCGTCATGCCAAATACCATCTTCTTCCCACTCATTTTCTGAATCCCTAAGGGAGATAATAAATTCGATACTTTTAACGGGACAGTATTTTGCCATCTCTTGAAAGATGACTCCTTCTGGAGAAGTGAGCTTGAACATTAACTCATCAAGAGTATTCCAGTTCTTGTCGTCAACAATTTGTTCGATTTCTTTTGGTATGGTTATTGTGGAGAGAAGAAATCCCTCCGTTTCAAGTTGCTTACTCATGGGCCTTAATAATAACTGGAGTTTTCTCGGTTACTAAATCAAAAATCTCATTAATTTCTTCATCCGTTACCGCGACACATCCATTGGTCCAATCAAAACTAGGATAGATATAGTTATCAAAGAAGTTCTTTAAGTCCTCATCGTCAGAACCCCATGGCATGAGCTTTCCAAAAATTGACTTTAAGGTAGGGTTTACTTTCTTGGGAAATCCGTGAATTTGGATTGAGTCTCCTAGTTCACTAACTGAGACCCCTTGTTCTTTAGCTTTGGCAATATCCACTTTATTAGGGTAGTTGATGACAAGTGACTTTTTAAAATTGCTCCAATTCGCCGATAGCTTGGTCTTTACAATATATTCACCTTCTGGGGTTTGATTATCTCCTCTTCGAGATTTTGGGGCGGCGGTAAACATTGGATTATTATATGAATAGCTTAATTTTATACTATATTCTCGAACTATCTCATTGTTGCTCAAAAGTAGCATTCGTCGCTCTTTCTTGTAGACAAGGATCTGATCAACCTTTTGAGCAAGTGCTGAAGAAGCGCTAATAAGCAGTAGTAGTAGTAAGATTTTTTTCATTTTACCTTTATATCAGGTTCCGAATCTCAAATGCTAAAATTAGAAAAATATACATCATGTCTAATTATTAGACATATAATTATTGAAAAAAAGGCTTTTTATCCTAAATAAAATTTTATAAAATACAGAGATGAAAAAATTAATTATTGGTGTTCTCATTCTCGTTACTTTTGCATTTATAGCTTTCTACATTAATGTAAAAAGTGAAGAGTCTTCTGTCGAGCCAGCTGCTGTGCTTATTGAACAAGAGTTGAAAGTTGTTACTAAAGAAGAGAAGGAAGCTGAGGCCACATCTGAGCTTGAAACCACGCTTGGAACCATTGAAGCTGAAAGCTATTCACAACTTGTTGATCTCGTTAATAACTTCATTTCGGAGCATGGGAGTTCTACTGATCCAAGAACTAAGGACCTACTTATCACATTAAAGGAAGAGCTTGGAGACTATACAATGTTACTTGCGACTCTTGACAAGAATGATCAGTCTAAAAGTACTCCTATAATTGAAAAGCTCGAGTCAAAAAGGGACGAAATTCTTGATATTATTGATGATATTAGTGTCATCGAACATTAAAGCTTTCTTTAAATTCGATCTTAACTTATTATATTTATGAATACTGATTATTTAAGAGAGAATTAAGATGAAAAAGAAAATCTTACTAGTTGATGATGATAATATTTTTAGAAGTACTTTAAGTGGTTCACTTACTGATGGGAATTTTAATATCGAGGTTATCGATGCAAAAGATCCTATTGATGCTATCGATAAATTTCATCAGTTTAAAGATAGTCTTACTCATGTTGTTGTTGATTATTATATGCCAATCGAAAATGGACTTGAGTTTTGCAAGTTGGTTAAATCATCTAGCCCGAATATTATTGTTATTCTCTTTTCTGGTGACGTTGATCTCGAAAGAACTTTGAAGTCGGGATTTGTAGATAAGTTTTTTAGAAAAGATCGTCCTAAGCAACTGGTAAACTACCTATTAGATCAAGAGTCTTAAAAGACCCTTGATCGTCAAAGTCATTATAAATCGAGAATATAAGCAAAAATTAGTGGTGCAACAATTGTTGCATCAGACTCTACGATAAACTTTGGAGTTTCTGCTGCTAATTTTCCCCAAGTGATCTTTTCATTAGGAACAGCTCCTGAGTATGAGCCATAGCTTGTTGTTGAGTCAGAGATCTGACAGAAATATCCCCAAAGTGGAGTATCTCTTTCAAGGTCTTGTTGAAGCATTGGAACAACACAAATAGGGAAGTCCCCAGCAATACCACCACCAATTTGGAAGAACCCGATTCCTAATTGATTCTTAGTACTTTCTGTATACCAGTTTGCCAGCCATACCATATAGTCTATTCCTGACTTTACAGTACGAGAATCAAGCTCTCCAGTCAGGCAGTAGCTTGCAAAGATATTACCCATTGTTGAGTCTTCCCAACCTGGAACAACGATAGGAATATTTTTTTCTGCGGCAGCTAGCATCCATGAATTCTTCGCATCGATTTCATAATACTCTTCAAGTTCGCCAGAAAGTAGCATTTGGTACATATACTCATGAGGAAAGAAGCTCTTTCCTGCTTTTTGAGCTTGGTCCCATTTTGCATAAATATGTTTCTGTAGTTTTCTGAATGCTTCCTCTTCAGGGATACATGTATCTGTAACTCTATTTAAGCCTCTCTCAAGTAGTTTGTACTCGTCTTCAGCTGTAAGGTCACGATAGTTTGGAACACGCTCGTAACTCTTATGAGCGACTAAGTTCATAAGGTCTTCTTCAAGGTTTGCACCAGTGCAAGATATGATTTGTACTTTATCTTGTCTGATCATTTCAGCTAGGGTTTTTCCAAGCTCTGCTGTACTCATCGCACCAGCTAGAGTGATCATCATCTTCCCGCCTTTTGCAAGATGGGCCTCATAACCTTGGGCCGCATCGACGAGGGCCGCAGAGTTGAAGTGTTTAAAATTTTCAAGCATAAAAGACTTAATTGAAGCCATATGGTTCCTTCCTCACAACGTTGTTTTCGTAACTTTTAGGTGGATTAATATTTTTTGGCAACAAAGATTTTACTTTTTATTCCTCTTTTTTTTATGGTAGAAGTTTAACCATCAAAATGAGGTGTAAGTTATGGAAATGATTATTGATCCAAATGGTAAGGCAACTGCTGACTCTGGCGTCTATGGACTGCCATATAATGAAGAAAATTCAAAGGTTGTCTATATTCCAATTCCTTGGGATGTGACGACTTCATATATCGCTGGGACCCATCAAGGGCCGGAAGCTATTTTTAATGCAAGTGAGCAGATCGACTTCTTTGATTTGGAGTACAAAGACGCTTATAAGCAAGGACTTTTCATGCAAAAGGAAAAGGCATGGATTAAAACTCTTAACAAGAATATGAGAGTTCAGGCCCAAAAAATTATTGATGCAACGGTTGAAATTGAAGGGTCAAAACCTTTACAAGCTGCTCTTAAAAAAGTTAACGATGCCTCAAAGAAAGTTAATGATTTTGTTGAAGCGGAATGTGATCGACTTTTAAGTGAAGGGAAAATTCCTGTTGTTGTTGGAGGGGATCATTCAACTCCATATGGTGCAATTAAATCTTATGCTAAAAAATATAAGAAGGATTTTGGAATTCTCCATTTTGACGCACACTCTGACACACGTATAGCCTATATGGGTTTTGAACACTCTCACGCATCGATTATGTACAATGCAAGTAAGGATATTCCGTCGATCAAAAAAATTGTCCAGGTTGGAATTAGAGATTTCTGTGAGCAGGAATATGAGTATACTAAGAAGAGTAAAAAGTTTGATGTCTACTTTGACCTTGATCTTCAAAAGAGAAAACTAAAAGGTGAGAAATTTGAAAAAATAGCGAAAGAAATAATCGCAAACCTTCCAAAGAATGTTTATATTTCATTTGATATTGATGGTCTTGATCCTAGATTTTGTCCACACACTGGAACACCCGTACCAGGTGGATTAGATTATAATGAAGTTGTCTTCATCTTAAATACTCTTGTTCAGTCAGGGCGCATGATTGTAGGCTTTGACTTAGTCGAGGTCTGCCCATCGGCAAACGAAAGTGATGAGTGGGATGCTAACGTAGGGATGCGACTTTTATATAAGATGACATCTGCTTGTATGGCCTCTCAGAAGATAATTAAAAAGAATTAAGTTTTAGCTCTCAAAACCGATAAGTTCTGTATGAAAAGGCTTATCGGTACTCTCTATTTTCTAATTCTCTCCCTAAGTTTAACTTCGTGTGGAGAGGATCCATTCAAGGCAAAAACGGCCTCGCCAAGTTCTGCTAAAGCATCATCAACAGCAACGACAAACTCATCCACGCAATCGGATGAAGGCTGTATGTGTCCAATGAATTATGAACCAGTCTGCGCAAGTGGAAAAACGTATTCTAATCTTTGCGCCGCTCAATGTGAGGGAAAAGTTTTTGAATACGCTGGTGCCTGCAATTAGTTAAAGTATAAACTGCTCCTATAAAATGGGGAAAGTTTAGTTGCTTTAAAAATCATTTTTTGA
>CAZQJK010000016.1:0-59455 GCA_964593545.1 uncultured Bacteriovorax sp.
ATACATTTGCAATGCTCAGAGGACATATCAATCGCTTGGTGAGAAAAACATGGTGCACGACAAAGAAAATCGACATGCTTCAAAATCATGTCGATATTTATATATTATTCTATAATTTTTATTATTTGAAAAAGTCCTATCCCCATTAAAAGGGAGTAGTTACTTGTTGTTGTTTTTTATTGATTCACGAATAAAGTATTTTAGAACTTTTGAACGATTCGCCCCACCTGTTAAGGACTTTATATCATCACTGATGGCCTGATCGTAGATTAGATCGTGCAAAGTTCCTGGCCCATCCTCTATTCGAGTAGAGATTTTGTTGAATCGAGTTAACGTGTGATTGAGCTGTGTAATAGAGGGACCAATTTTTTGTAAATCGTCTGTTTTAAAAGTAGAAAGAATTCTATTTGTATTTGCTGCAGACTTGTTTAAGTTATCAAGAAGTTTTTCAAAATTACCTGAGTCTAGAGTCATGAGAAGTCTGTCAACTCTCTCGAGTACTCTTGCTGCAGTTACAATGATGTCTTCACTTTTTGCCAAGAAATTTGCAATCTCTGGACTTGATTGAACTTCTATTTGGGTATTCACTTTTATAACTGGGGAATCATCTGTACCGCCTAGGATTTCAAGAAATTTATCTCCTAGGACACCTTCTGTTTTGAATTTAATGTATGAGTTTTCTCTTATCCATGTTTGAATTTCATTATTAACGCTCATCCTAATTGTTATACTATCTAAGCTATCAATAAGAATTTCTTCGACATTACCGACCTTGATTCCTTTAAATTGAACAAATGCACCAGTTTTTAAATTTTGAGCATTATTAACTTTTGCATATATACTGAACCTTTTTTGGAATAGTGAACTGTCTTTGCTTAAGAAAAAGACAAAGATTGCGGTCAAGCCAATGAGAGTGGAAACAAATATTCCAGCAATGACTATGTTTTTACGTTCATGTGGTCTGATTTGCATGTTTAAATCCTTCTGCGATTAAAAAGCGTCTAACAATAGGGTCATTGGAGTTATTGAAGGCACTGATGTCATTATCAAAAACGACTCGTCCTTTATCAAGTATGATTACACGATCACAAAATTCTTGAATTGCTGGTATATCGTGGCTTACGAAAATAGAAGTAACTCCGCTAGAGCTGAATCTCTTCATGAGCTCGACGACATTTACAGTGTTGCTTGGATCAAGTCCTGCCGTAGGTTCATCATAGAGAATGATCTCAGGAGAGAGTATCATCGATCTCGCCATTCCAATTCGCTTTTGCATACCACCTGAGAGGTCAGAAGGCATAAGGAATTTGGCATGCGAGAGGTCAACTTCTTGTAGCATTTTATCAATTCTGGCTTCGACCTCTTCGAGCGTATCGTTTGTATGTTCAAAGAGTGGGAAGGCAAGATTCTCGAAGACATTCATTGAGTCAAAAAGTGCACCAGACTGGAATGAGTAAGATATTTTTGTTCTGATCTTAGTTAGTTCTTTTTCTGAGAGATTATCGATTCTCTGTGAATTGAAATAGATTTTACCTTTAGTAATATATTCAAGACCAATAATCGATCGAAGTAGAACAGATTTACCAGTTCCTGAGGAACCTAGAAGACCAACACGTTCTCCAGGGAAAACGTCGAATGAAATCCCTTGATGAACGATGTTACGACCAAAAATTTTATGAATATCTTGTAATTCGAGTAGAGGAGTTTTCATTACTTAGTCCAATACACGAGAAAGATTTTACTTAAGAAAAAATCAGTGATTAAAATTAGAATTGAGCTTGTTACAACAACCCATGTTGTACTATTTCCAACACCCTTTGTTCCACCTGTTGTGTTAAAGGATTTATAGCAAGCAATGATTGAAATAATTCCACCAAAGATCATTGCTTTTACAAGGCCTGAAATGAAGTCTGCGGTTTTAACAGTGATGAATACTTTGTTAAAATAAAAACCTGCGGACATATCAAATTCATTCATGCATACAATGAGTCCACCAAGAATTCCAAGTACACATGAAAGACTTGAAAGAAGGGGAAGAGAAATCACACTTGCCCAAAAACGTGGAACGACAAGAACCCTTATTGGGTTTGTTCCAAGTGCTCGAAGAGCATCTACTTGTTGAGTGACATTCATTGCCCCAATTTCTGATGCTATCCCTGATCCAACTCTTCCCGCAATAAGCAGAGATGTGAAGAGGGGAGCCATTTCCCTTGCTAGTGACAGTGAAACAACTGCAGGTACATATAATGTTCCTCCAAACTTCTTTAGACCAAAACCAAAATTTAGAGTCATCACGAGTCCCATTGCTAACCCGATAACAATAGTTATTGAGATCGACCCTAGGCCAATATAACGGATCTGTTCGATGATACGGTTGAAATATATTGGACCAGAAAAGGAATAGATGATTGTATTTTGTAAGAGATTGTAAACCTCACCTATTGTGAAGATATGTTTTTTGATTTGAGCTTTCATAAGTCACTTGCCTTAACAATATTATGAAAGTCGGTTACATCTTTAGTGAGCTTCGCTTGATTTGTGTTGATCATTACGAAGTCGTAAATACAGCGATCCTTTTTTAGCAGAATAATATTTAGAAACGTAGCAATACCATCAACTTTTGTGCTTATTTCGTATGTTGAAGAAGCTCTGTTAAATAATGTAAGTTTTTTTTCATTTAAAATTTTATAATCTGTGTTTCCAAGCATTGAGTACATGAGATTTTTGATACTGCTATTTTCATATTTTCTACAAATAGAATTTGCAAAAATAATACTGTTAGTATCGTTCTTGATAAAGGCGTAGTCAGCTTTGTCGCTATCTATTGCAATCCATTTCTCTGTAGGATGTAGGTGGAATTTTTCATTCTTTTTATCAGGCTCACCACTTGTAATCGAAGAACAAGAAGCCAAAATGAAGAGGATATTTACTATAAATAAAAGTTTCATATTACTTAATCTTTTTACACAGGAACTAGTATCATATTGTCACTCCCTAATAGCATAAAGACTTAGAACTCCTTGTAAATGCGAACAGACTTTCCTATGTCAAAAAAATGAAGGGAAAAAATGTCCTCTAAGCAAAATTTTCCTTTAAAATTTTCAAAAACGATGTAGAATTAAAAAAGATAGATCTTCAGGATGAAGAATCTGATTAAAAATTGACATGTCCGTCACTGAAACAGGAAGTTTCTACCAGAATGAAAAAGAGTAATGTAATAACATTCATAATCTTTTTGACCATCTTTTGCTGGTCTACTCCAGCTAAAATTGTTGAAGCTGAATCTAATGACGGTTTCTTTAGAGTTAAAGTTTATACAAACAAAGAATTAATTAAAATTACACGTGTCGGAAAGGTTCTTACTCTTAGAACACTTGATTCAGAAGTATTCAACTCTTTAAAGAATGAAATTCAGGCCGTTAAGAACAGTCCTTATGTTCAAAGTGTAACAGAGATAGAGCCAACGGAAGGAAATGCTGTCTTCGCTGTAAATGTTAATCTAAAAGATGATGTCGAAATATTTTCATTCTATAAGAATAGAGATGTCGCATACTTTATCGACTTTTGGAGAGATGGTGGAAGTGTATCTCAAAAATCTTCGGCACTAAAAACAGATGTGCCTACTGCTAAGCCTGAAGCTACAGTTGCTAAGAAAGTTACTCCGGAGATTAAGAAAGTAGTCAGAGTTAAGCCTATTGTAAAAAAGGTAACTCCAAAAGAAAGAGATTATAGAGACTTTAGATATGGAGCTTCTTTTATCTGGGACTATGCACCGATACTTCCTAAGATTTCTAAAACTATTTTCTTAGACCGTAAGACTCCTGAATATTTTTATCCAATCGAAGATCGTAAGTTCGAAAAAGATGATAAAGAAGCACATATGCAATTAACGATTAACCTCTACAGAAAACAAAAGTGGGGATTAATGGCTAAGTCTATTAAACTTTATCAAGAAAAATATAAAGAAGATGCAAACTTCGCTTTAAATGAATATATGAAGGCGAATGCACTACTAAGAGAATCAACAACAGCAGGGGATTTAAAGCCAGTTGATACTGCTATTGCTATGTTTTCAAATATTGCAGAAAAAACTCCAGTTTATGAATTTAGAAAAGGAATATATAAGTACCTTATTCAATACTACCTTGAGAAACAAGATAATATTACAACGTTAAAATATGCAAAAAGATTTTTTGCTGACGCTAAAGAAAATTTTGACTATGAAGAGTTAGAGTATGCGACAGAGCTTATGCTTCTTTCTTTGGCTAATTTAAATCAGATTGATAAAATTCAGTCACTGATTTCAGAAAAAACAATACAAAAAATACTTCCAAGACAGAAACAAATTGCTTATGAAATGTATACTTTTCTAAAGCTTGGTGATGAAGCTCAAGTATTGAAGATTTATGAAGGATTTGCAAAACGTACGAAGGGTGATTTACTGCCCTCGATTTATTATAACGCTGCTGAGGCATACTTTAGACAGGCAAGCTATACTAAGAGTATTGCTGAGTATGACAAATTCCTTAGTAAGTATTCATTTCATTCATCTTCCTCAGCTGCAAGGTTAAGAATCGCACTAGCTAGTGACATAACAGGCAGAAAAGAAAATGAACTTGAAGAGTTATACAAAAATGCAATCAATCGTTCTCAGGCCGTAGATGTAAGCCTTGAAGCGCGTATCCGATATGTTGGTCTGAGAGCTATAAGAAAAATTAAAACAACATCAGAAGACAAGGAAGTAAGATTCTTTTTAGATAAAGGTGATCAAACAAATCTCTCGGCTGATCTTGAACGGTTACTCTGGTTAACAAGATTAAGATCATTCATTGTTGAAGGTGAATTCCAAAATGCTCTTACGTTTCTTACTGCCCTTCCTCTCGCTGGAATGGACAATTCGTTTAAAGTTGTATTTGAAGGTGATGGTGCTGAGGTTGTATACGGTATTATTAAGAAAAGTTATGACAATGGTGAGTATGCAAAGAGTATCAGAGCTTGGGAGATTTATAAAGGTGTTTACTTCGAAAAAGTAGCTGCTGATCCAGAAATTCAATTTATTATTGCTAAGTCTTATGCGAATTTAGGTCTATGGGAAGGTTTTCAAAAGATTTATGAATTGATTGGACAGACCAAAAATCAAAAGAACAGAACATATCCAATTTGGGTTGCACGTACGTCAACTGAAAACTCAGATCTACTTGAGAAACAGTTACAAATATTAAGAAATGTTAAGCTTGGAAATTGGAAAAGTGTTGAAGAGTTAACCAAAGAAATGGACAAATTGGCACCAGGGAACGCTGTTTCAGAGTTTTACAGAGCACTATCTCTATATGGTCAAAAGAACTTTAGTCAAGCAGAGTCAGTATATGAAAGATTTTTTTCGAAGAATGTTAATTTTGATCTGATAGATGGCAAAGATTTAGTCGATAGTGTTGTAAATTATTTAGAGTCGATCTATGAACAGGCAAAATATGCTAAATTTATAGATGTATCAGATGCTCTTGTAAAAGATGCATCCTCTTTTAAGGTTGATAAGGCCGTCGTGCATAGAATGAAAGATCGAGTTGGTTATTTAAGACTTGAAATTTTATTCACTCAAAATAAAGCAAATGTTTTGGAGGAAGCCAATAAGTTTGTAAAAGATTTTAAAGATTCATCTTATATCAACAGAATTAAATTTTTATTAGGACGAGAAAATTTGAGACTTAAGAAATTTGATGAAGGTGAAAAAATACTCTCTGAATTAATTAATTCAAACTCTGCAGAAAACTACATTAAAGAAATGGCAAGATCAGAGTTAACATTATTAAATTTAAAGAAAAGAACATTATAAATTACTCTACGGATAGAGTGGAAAAAGACAGGAGGTCAAATGAACACATTAACAGCAGAGTACTTCGGACAGGATCCAAAGATTGTTAAAGCGGTAAAGGTAGCAAGAAATGTTGCTGTAACTAAAGTACCAGTACTAGTTGTTGGGGAAGCCGGAGTAGGTAAGAAAACTCTTGCAAGGTTCATTCATGAGAATTCAACAAGAGCGAATAAGCCATTTGTAACTGTTGATTGTGGAACAGGTTCTACTCAAGTTGAAAATGAAATTCTAGGATACAGAGAAGCAGATTCAGGAAGATTTGTTAAAGGTGCTCTAGAGAATGCTAATGGGGGAACTGTTGTTCTTGTAAACATTGATGCATTAGAAGAAGATTTTCAAAAGAAATTACATAAAATCCTAGGAGAACTAGAAGACTATGATATTGATCTACGTATCATTGCTACAACAACGAAGAATCTTTCAAAGTTAGTTGGTGCAGGTAGATTCTATAGAGGTTTATATACTAACCTTTCAAGTAACTCAATTTCATTAACTCCATTAAGAGAAAGAATTAACGACATTGAAGTTGTTGCTAATAATATCATCAGAGATTGTTTTGATGGTGCTGTTACTATTGAAGAAGCAGCCCTACAAAAACTAGTAACACACTACTGGACTCACAACGTGAAAGAACTTAAGGCCGTACTTGAGAGCTCTCTTGTGAATTTTGACGGTGATGTTCTGTCTGAAGAACAATTAGAAATTGGTGAGAAAAAAGTTGTTAATGTTATCTCTGAAGAAGATTCAGAAGGTATCAGACTTATGTCTCTTAAGGAAGCTGAAAGATTACTTATCAAGAAAGCTCTTGTTCACACAAGTGAAAATAGAACACAAGCTGCAAAGATTCTTGGTGTATCAATTAGAACTCTAAGAAACAAGATTAATGAATATAGAACTGAAGGTAATTCTTATTTTGTTAATTTAAGATAAGATCGAGGGCCGATGAGGATTGAAGATAAAACACTTAAAGCATTAGCAGCATCTCTTAATCTCAGACAAATGAGACATGAGATTCTATCTTCGAATATCGCAAATGCGGATACTCCTGGCTATAAAGCTAAAAGAGTAGATTTCGAAAATGCTCTGCAAAGAGCGCTTGATGTCGATGAAAACATGGAAATGCTGACCTCCGAAAATGGGCATTTTGATGTTGGAAATGGTGGATTTGATAACCTCGAGCCTGATATTTATGATGATCCAAATGGTGTTGTCAGTGAAGATGGCAACACTGTCGATCGTGATGCAGAACTTGCCAAAATGGCAGAGAATAAAATTTTGTATGATTCAGCAGTGAAGTTACTCAATAAGAAACTTGGAATGTTGAAATATACGATTAACCAAGAGAAATAGGAGCATAGGTAATGGATTTATTAACATCGTTAAAAATTAGTGCTTCAGGAGCTGCTGCAAATAAGAAGAGAATGGGTGCCATTTCTTCTAATATAGCAAATGCTCAGACAACTAGAACTGCTGAAGGTGGACCATACAGAAAGAAAGAAGTTGCTTTTGGAAGCGAACCAGCGAGAAAGAGTTTCTCTGATATCCTTGAAGGGGAATTAGATGCACAAGCTCAAGAGGTTCATGCAACAGAGGTCATTTCGACAGATAAACCACCGATTTTGAAATATGAGCCGAATCATCCTGATGCAAATGCACAAGGTTATGTTGCTTATCCAAACATCAATGTGATGGAAGAAATGGCAGATATGATTTCAGCTTCAAGAAGTTATGAAGCTAATATAAACGTAATGAATACAACTAAAAGTATGGCGATGAAAGCGCTAGAAATTGGAAACAACTAAGGAGTAGTTTGTGGCCATCAATAATATTCAAAGTATGAATGACATTTTCAATACCCACGATACAAAGAAGTGGACGAAGTCTGCAGATATCGAAGGCGCGATTAGTCTTAAAGACTTTGAACTTGATCCTGCAACTCGTGCTGATTCCAAGCTTACATTCAGTGAAATGCTTTCGAATCAGATTCTAGATGTTAACAACTTGCAAAAGCAAGCTGACACTGCAATACAAAAACTTGTTAGTGGTAAGAGTAATAATATACAAGAGACAATGCTTGCTGTTGAGAAAGCTGAAATTGCTTTTAAAACAATGAATCAAGTGAGAAACAAGGTTATTGAAGCATATAAAGAAGTAATGAGGATGCAGATATAATTTTTGGTTAGTTTGTTTGACTATAGGCAGGAAGCTAATAGTATTATCAGGAGGATCCCTTGAAAGATTTTATCGAAAAGGTTGTTAGAAATTTTACCGAGTTTTTTACAAGCCTCGATTCAGGGAAGAAAATAAGTTTAGTTGCAGTAGCATCGTTTATCGTTGTGGTGCTTCTAGGTGTAGTTCTTTGGGCATCGAAAACAAGATATAGCGTACTTTATAGTGATCTTAATAAAGAAGATTCAAATAAAGTTCAAATATTTTTAAAAGAAAATAGTGTGTCTGTTCAAGTTAGTAATGATCAGAAGGTTGTTAGTATTCCAGAGGATATGATCGAAGTTGTAAGACTTAAGATGATGACTCAAGGTTTTACATTCTCAGGAACAGTAGGGTACGAAGTTTTTGATAATCAATCTTTTGGGACGACAAGTTTTGTTCAGAAGGTAAATAAGCAAAGAGCAATTGAAGGTGAACTCGTAAAAACAATCAAGCATCTTCGTGGTGTTAAGCGCGCTCGTGTTCACTTAAATATTCCAGAATCATCCCCTTTTGTAACTGAAAAGAAAGCTCCTACTTCGTCTGTTGTTCTTGATCTTGACGCCGGTGTTTCACTTAGTGAATCTGAAATTAAAGGTATTGCTTCTTTGGTTGCAAGTTCAGTTGAAGGTATGAGACCTGAGAGTGTTGTAATTTTAGATGATAGAGGGAAGAGACTGTCTGATAATATCGGAGACGTTCTTACAGCAAATACTGCAAATAGAATGGCGTTAGAGAGTAAGTTAAATCGTCAGTATGAAAGACAAATTGAAGAGATACTTTCTAAAGTTGTTGGAGAAGGTAAAGTTATAGCAAAAGTAAATGTAATTATGGACTTTACAGAGTCTGTTTCGACTCAGACCGAGTATGACTCTGAAAATAAGGCCGTTCTTTCTGAGGTAACAAATTCACAGAAACTACAAGGGTCAAGACCATCACCTCAAGGAATTCCTGGGGCGAGATCAAACCTTCCTGGCGAAACTCCACAGCCTGGTGTTCCAGAAACTAGAAACGATGTAAATAAGGAACTCGCTACAAGAAATTATAACGTTCCAAAGAAAGTAACAAAGTCAAAGAACCCAACTGGAAAGATTAATAAAATCTCTGCTGCCGTTATGGTGGATGGGAAGAGAGTTCCAATCACTGTTGATGGTAAGAGTGTAATGAAGTATGAGCCATGGTTAGATGCCGATATTGCAAACTTTGAGGCGATTGTTTCTTCTGCCCTAGGAATTGATGAGAGAAGTGGAAGTAAGATTACTATCAAAAATATGGAGTTCCATCAAGAAGATATGGAGTCTATTGAAGCTCTTATGAGAGAGAAAGAAAATAGAGAACTCATAAAGAATATCTTCAAGTATCTTGCTGTTGGATTAACGATCTCTCTCTTTTTCTTCATCGTTGTGAGACCATTTATTCAATGGGTAACAGATAATACTGTTGAGACAGTAGAAGACTTCTTACCTCGTACACTAGAAGAACTTGAAAAAGTACAAGCAAATCAAAAACTTCCAGGCCTTGAAGATGCTCTTCCTCAAATTGAGGAGAAGCTAAATCCTGAGAAGATTGAAGGGAATATGTTACGTGAGAAGATTATCTCTCTTGTTGAAGGTAATCCAGGTAAAGCAGCGCAAATTATACATGAGATGATTCATAATAATGAATCAGATAAACAAATAGCATAAAAGGTTTAAGGGGTAGGTTGTGTCAGAGTCACTAGATCCAGAAGTAGAATACTCTCTTCTTTCAGGGCAAGATAAAGCAGCATTGCTTTTGAGTTCCCTTGGTGTTTCCACAACACAGTTAATTTTTTCTTACATGAGAGATAATGATGTAAAGAGAATGATTAATGCGATGGGAAACATTAGAAGAGCACCAATTTGGATGATCAAGAAAGTTCTTGAAGAGTTCTACTCGCAACTTAATGAAGAAAATGACTTACTATTTTCTGAAAACTCTGGACGTGATTTTATTATTAATGCTCTTGGAGAAGATAGAGCGAAGCAACTTCTTGGTCAAATCGTAGATGTTGGCGCATCAAATACACTTGAGTCCCTTGAACTAGTTGATACGAGAACGCTTGCAAACTTCTTGATTAACGAGCATCCACAAACGATTGCTTTGATCGTAGCTCATTTAAATGCAGAGAGAAAAGTTGATGTACTAAGAAGACTCCCTGAAGGTTTACAAGCAGAGGTTGTTTTAAGAGTTGCAAATCTTGACTTCGTCTCTCCTGAGTTAATCGCTCAGCTTGATGATGTTCTTAAGACAGAACTTAGTACGCTTGGTTCTATTGATACTAACCAACTTGGTGGTGTTGAGCCAATCGCTGATATGCTTAACCTTATGGATAAAAACTCTGAGAAAAATATCATGGGAAGAGTTGAAGAGAAAGATCCAGAGCTTGCTGAAGAGATTAGAAAACTTATGTTTGTTTTTGAAGACCTTGTGTATGTTGATGATAAAGGTATTCAATCACTTCTTAAAGAAGTTGATCAAAATAAAATGGTTATTGCTCTTAAAACAGCCCCAGAAGAGATTAGAGCTAAATTATTTAAGAACATGTCAAATCGAGCAGCGACTCTTTTACAAGAAGATCTTGATGCTCTTGGGCCAACGAAACTTTCTGATGTTGAAAAAGCACAGTCAGAAATTGTTCAAAAATGTAAAGAACTTGAAGCTCAAGGTAAGGCATTTATCTCTCGTGGTGGAGATGGCGACGCACTTGTATAATTTTTTTGATGTAGGAGTAGGTTATGAAAGATATAGAATATGAAGTTGAAGAATATAGTTTTCAGTCTTTTTCTACTCCAACAGAAGAAGGACTTGTAACAGATTTTGAGTTCCAAGATTTACAAGGTAAAACAATTGAACAAATAGAGAGACAACAAAAAACTATCAAGATCGAACGTGAAGTTTCACGTAAGTCTGGTTTTGATATATCTCCTATTGTTAGGCAACATCGAGGAATTCAACTTCAAGAAGAAGAAGAAGTTGAAAGACGTATTGAAGAAGAAGTGAAAAAGCGTGTTGCGAAAATTCAAGAAGACGCATTTAAACAAGGTCATGAGGAAGGCGTAGAGCAAGGTCGCCATGATATCTATGAGCAGACAAGACAAATTACAGATGAGAAGCTAGTTAGTCTTTCTGAAATGATTAGCCATACATTGTCGACTCAATCTGAGATCTTAAAAGATCAAAAGATGGAACTTTATAAGCTCATCAAAAATGTAACTAAGTGGGTTGTGTTGAGAGAGCTTAAAGATGATGGCAAATATATCGAGAGACTTCTTGAGAAGCTTATTGTTGAAACACAGACAAAAGCGAATCTCTTAATTCAAGTAAATCAAAAGAGTTTTGAATCAATGCCTGAGGTTCTTGAAGCCGTTCAAGCTAGAGTAGGAACTCTAACAAATGTTAGAGTCGAGTCTGACTATGATATTGAAGATACAGGAATTATTTTGCAATCTGAAAATGGTATTATCAACGCAACTTTAAAAGAGCAGTTTAATAGTATCGACAAACTTTTTGATTCTGTTGGAGTTGAAACAACAGAAGACGATAAGGTTGACTTCAATGACAACGAGTAGCAAGTCATTAGATATTGAATCAATTCATAAGGCCTATGAATTTTCCTCTCCTTATCAAAAGATTGGAAAAGTAAGAGCTTCAAAAGGAATGCTCTTTGAGGTCAATCTATCCCGTGCGGTCATTGGCAGCAATGTCGAATTTGTTACTGAGTTTGGTAACAAGTGCCTAGGCGAAGTTGTCGCCATTGATGGGAACCGTTGTATGGTTATGCCTTATCAAGAGCTAAGTGGGATTAATTCAGAAACAAAAGTATATTTAAAAGACTTAACAACAACCATTAAGGTTGGTCCAGAATATATTGGAAGAGTGATTGATTTTCAAGGGAATCCGATTGATGGAAAAGGTCCAATTGAAAAATCTAAAGTAACACGTAGTATTTTTGGAACTCCGATAAATCCTCTTGAAAGACCTCCTATTACAGAATCTTTAGATACGGGTGTTAATTCAATTAATGCATTTATGACGGCCGGTAAGGGGCAACGTCTGGCTATTATGGCCGGTTCTGGGGTTGGTAAGTCTGTTACTCTTGGAATGATTGCACAGAAGTCATCTGCTGATGTCAATGTTATTGCTCTTATTGGGGAAAGGGGTCGTGAGGTTCTTGAATTTATCGAGCATGATCTTGGACCTGAAGGTATAAAGAAGTCAATCGTCGTTGTTGCGACGTCGGATACATCAGCACTAATTAGAATGAAGGCTGCATTTGTGGCCACAACATTCGCAGAGTATTTTCGTGATGAGAATAAAGATGTTCTTCTAATGATGGACTCAATTACACGTTTTGCAATGGCAAGTCGTGAGATTTCTCTTTCTGCTGGAGATCCTCCAGGTCAAAAGGGGTATACTCCAACTGTATTTGCTCAGCTGCCAAAACTGATGGAAAGAGCTGGAACAAAAGCTGGTGCGGGAACAATTACTGGTATCTATACTGTCCTTGTTGAAGGGGGAGATATGGATGAACCAATTGCAGATGCTGTTAGAGGGATTAGTGATGGACACATTATCTTATCTCGAGATCTTGCATCAAAGAACCAATTCCCAGCTATTGATGTTTTACAATCTCTATCGAGGGTTATGAATAAAGTTGTCTCTCATGAGCATCGTATTGTTGCAGGTCACTTAAGAGATCTCATGTCGGCATATCGTGACAATGAAGACCTCATTAATGTTGGAGCCTACGCAAGAGGATCTAACCCTCGTGTTGATAAGGCGATGGTGATTCATGATGAACTCATGAATATGCTCAAACAATTTCAAGGGATGTCGGCACCGATGTCGATGGATGAACTTTATAACAATATGGTTGATCTCGCAAAGCTTGCTGAGGACACAATAAATCCGCCTCGACAGGAGAATTAATAAATGGCCCAGAAGTTTAAATTTAAGCTCGATGGTCTTTTAAAGGTTCGAGAGTTTAAGGAAAAGAAAATTAAGCTTGAATTAGGAGATATCTTAAAAGAGATTGAACACGCAAAAGCAACAATAGCAAAGGCTCAACAAGATATTGAAGATTGTTATGAAGCACAGGAAGCGTTTGTTGCTGAGCCAGCCGCTGGTCGAATGGTTCAGTTTTTTCCACAGTATATTCAATCAAGAAGAGAAGAACAAAAGATTCAAGAGAATATTTTGTATTCTTTAAATAGAAAATACCAGGAAAAAATAAAAGAACTCGCTCATGCTAAAGGTGAAGTGAAAGTTATTGATAATCTAAAAGATAAGCAACAATTAGAATTCAATAAGAAAAAAGAAAAGAAGTTCCAAGAAGGTATCGACGAATTAACAATTATTAAG
This sequence comes from uncultured Bacteriovorax sp., assembly GCA_964593545.1. Classification (GTDB taxonomy): domain Bacteria; phylum Bdellovibrionota; class Bacteriovoracia; order Bacteriovoracales; family Bacteriovoracaceae; genus Halobacteriovorax_A. Next base: position 13,463 of record CAZQJK010000016.1, read on the forward strand.
AAGCATCGTGAGAATAAACTATGAGAAATATATTTTTGATTATATGCCTATGCGTATTCACCTTTAAAAGTTTTGCCGAGGTGGAGTCGAAGCCTGCAAAGCTTGAGTTTACTAAAGAAGAGTTTCAAACGGCGGTCTATGCCGAGCTTGATAAGAAGATGAAGAAGATAGGACGCTCAAAACTCCTTGACTTCTCTAAAGAGCTTCTTCAAAAAGAAGAGGGGATTCTCGAAAGAGAAGAAAAATTAAAACTACGAGAGGAGCAGTTAAAGCTTGGAGAAGAAGAGCTCAAGAAAAAATTTGTAGAATTTAAAAGTACTCAAGAAAACTTTCTTGCTTGTATCGATAAAGAAGATACAGAGCAAAAAAAACGTATCAATCATATGGTTAATGTTGTTTCTGGAATGAGACCACAGACAGCCGCTAATCTTCTTTCGCAACAAGATCCTTCGTTGTCAGTTAAAATTCTAGGGATGCTTGAACCTGCGAAGGTTTCTAAAATTTTTAACCTGATGGATAAAGAAATTTCTGCAAGACTTCAAAAACAGTATATGACACTTAAGAAATAACCATAAAATTGTGCTGTTGAGTAAGTGTGATCTAGTCAATATACACTGGAGTTTCAGTATCCATATTAAAAACTAGGTCGATATTATTTTGTAAAAAATATCTAAGTGTTTCACCAATCCTGTTTGTGCATTTAATTCTAAGCCATATACCGAGAGGCAACGTTAAGTGTATTCCGTCGTGAGAGCCAAGGGTCGATTGAAAAATGTTTACAATAGTATAAGTGCTCATTACTGTGTTTTGATGACAGAGGTTAAGTTTTGAAATTTTGTTAGAAATATTTATGAAATTGTTGTTATTCAAAATATATAAGCTTGGATTGAGGTTTTTCGAATAGTATAGCTGAGGGGTGAATCTTTTTGTTCCTAAAAGATTGTAAATTGTATAAGATTTTACAGCATTCAAAGCGACCTTGACTCCAAGTTGATCAAGTGAGTCATGATTCTTAAGACCTAGATGATGACCAAATTCATGAATGAGTAAAGATGTAGCATCAGCAATACTCATGGAATTTATTTTTTTTAAATTTATATAAATTTTGCTGCCAGGGATGTTTGAAGTTATTGCAATTTTTTCAAGTCCATCAATTACAAAAAAATCAGGATTAGTTGGTTTGGCAACAAATATAATGTTAGATGGTATTATAACTTCTTTAATTTGTCTTAGATTGTCTTTTTTGTCGTCCTCAATACAACTGTTGGAGGATAAGCATATGTCTATGTACTGTGAAAGGTTATTGGCCGCGAAAAGAATGTTTCTCGTTGAGATATCTCCACCATTTCGTACTTTTCCTTCTGATGCAAATAGGTTTGTGAATAATGCTAGTAATATGATCGTTTTCATCTTATTCTGATTCCTTTGTTACAGGGAAGTATTGGATATTTAACATATATATATCATCTGCAGAATCATTTGACTCTACTAGAAGTGATAGATTGTCTTGAAATTGATCAATCAATTTTTTAGCTTCGTGTATCGAATCTTTTTTGACCGCAATAGTTGATGAAGAAATATACCTTCTTTCTATAGTTTCCTCTCTAATTGCATCGATACCTTTTTTTATAGATTCCTCATGATATTCTTTGATATACTCATTTGGTATGTCAGTAGTCGTTTGATGTCTGTTTTGATTTAATTCAATTTTGTCATCATTGATATTTATCAAATTTATATAAACTAGTCTGTTTATTGTTTCTTCAATTTGCAGGGAACTTACTTTGTTTTTAAGTCTTGACGATATCCAATTAAAGTCAAACGTGAAATCTTTTAGTCTGCACATCTCAATAAGTGCATATGAGTACCAGTTTGATATAAGGCTGAAATGATTGTCCGGAAGAATGTTGGGTATGTTTCTATTAACAAGTTTATTTATTCTATTTAGTAGTTTTGCTTTTTGAATCGGGTTTGACTCTTTTTCTAGAGAGACTAAATCTATAAAGTATCCCTCCTCTTCAGGGCTGAAGTTGAAATATGCACATAAACTTTTAGTTAGCTCATCACCAGGATTTCTTTGCCCTCTCAGTACTTTGTTTAATGAAGATGTATGAGATAGATTTAGTTTTTTAGCAAGTTGTGCAATAGAGAAAGAAGGGATGTGTTTTTTTTGGTCATCAATATAGTCATTTAAAAAAAGTCTGTAATCTTTGTAGTTATATAGATTTTTCATTTTATCTCCATCTAAATATTAAAAGTAAAAATGGAGTATGAATAGTTTTATTTATTATTTTATGGGGAAATGATGTGGGCGCACTTGCCCATGAGGACGCATGTTGGCGTTATTTAATTTTTTTTAAAAAGCAAATGTTGTTACGATGTTGATTTTAGATATTACTCATGGGAAATCATTCTTTTCCGATAAACTGATCGTATGAAAAAATTATCAATAATTATTTTATTACTTAGTTCTTGTGTATCTCCTTTTGAAAAAGGAAAGGTCGATGTTAATTTAAATACGAGAGTCGAACAAAAAAATATTCCGATCGTATCTGATGTGAAATTAACAAATGACTATCTGACAATTGTTGGAAAAAATTTTAATGATTTAGTTTCTGTTAAGTTGAATTCAAATTCTTTGGTTGTTACTTCAAACACAGGAACAATTCTTACTCTCTCTGCTCCTACTTCTTTGAGTCTTATCCTTGAGTCAGCTTCAAGTATTGTTATATCCACAGCAAATGGGGCAACAGCTGTTCCTGTAGTATTTAATTTAGTTGATGGCAGTGTCACTGCGAGTAAACTTTCTGATATGGGAGCAAGTGCTGGTCAGTTTTTAAAATATAATGGGACAACATGGGTGCCTACAACAATTTCCTCCGGTCTAACTTATCTTGGAGCTTATGATGCTTCAACAAATACTCCTGATGTAACTAGTGGGGGCTTTAATAGTGGCGAGTATTATATTGTATCAGCAAGTGGAACTAGAGATCTAACTTATGGAAGTGGTGCAGTTACTTGGAATGTAGGAGACTGGCTTGTTTGGAATTCAACAAATTCTGACTTTGATCAAATAAATAATACCGTTGGTGTTACTAGCGTGAATGGATCTTCTGGGGTTATTACTAAAGCCGAAATTTTTTCAGGATCAGCATTAAACGATGTTGGAGATGTCGATACAACAGGTATTGCAATTGGAAAAATTTTAAAGTGGGATGGGGCAAAATGGATTGTTTCAGACGATCTGTCTGGTGGTGGTGCAGGTTCTGTTACTACAACAGAAATTAATGATGGTACAATTGTCGATACGGACATAAGTGCATTAGCAGCAATTGCTCAATCAAAAATTTCTGGTCTAACGACACTTGCAACTAGTGTAGGCTCAAACACTACTGCACTGGCCTCAAAAGTTAACACATCAACAACTGTAAACGGAAAGGCCCTCTCTTCAAATGTTACGCTTGTGACAACAGACATTGCAGAGGGAACTAATCTATATTATACGGCAGCAAGAGCGAAGGCCGATGCAATTTTAAATTCGACGGCGGGGAGTGAAACAGATCAAGCAGCCTCAGTGGCGTCAATGAAAAGTTATGTGACAACAAGTGTTTCAAGTTCAATAACTGGAAAAGCAGATAAGACAACGACAGTAAATGGTCAGGCGTTATCTTCAAACGTTGTTTTAAATACAGACGATATTGGAGAAGGTTCAACAAGCTTTTATCATACGACAGCAAGAGCAAGAACAGCGGCCGTTATAAATAACACAACCGGAAGTGAAACAGATCAGGCGGCCTCGGTGGCGGCGATGAAGAGTTATGTGACAACTCAAACTGCTGGAGCTGGAACAGGGGACTTAAAAAAAGATGGATCAGTTGCAATGACAGGCGCCCTTGACTTAGGTACTCAAAAAATTATAAATGGATCAGGAGTGAGTTTAAAGGGTGATGCTTCAACAATATTAACTGGAACGGTTGAAGTAAGTGGAACGAGTTTAATAGGAACAGGAACAGCTTTTACAACAGAATTAATAGTTGGCGATCTAGTACAAATTGCAACTTCAGTTTTTGAAGTTACAGCAATTGGCTCAGATACAGCAGCAACGCTAGGAGCATCAAAGGTGATCGCGGCCGGTCAAAGTTTAAACAAACTAAATTCAATTCTTGCATATAAATTAAGTGATAATTCAAATGCTCTTACAATGCTTTCAAATGGAAATATTGGGATCAGATCAGAAAAGCCAAATTATCCATTTGAAATACTAACAAATAATAACTCAAGTCAATTACATATCTCTGCAACAGGGCAAGATGATGGAGCCTACTTGACGGTCTACAATAGCTCAGGATTATATGCTTCTGGTGGTGCAAGTTATGAAGCAGGAAATTGGATTGCAAAGTCGACGACCCCTGTAATATTTGGTGGAATTGATGGAACTTTTAATGTCTATACTGATAGTGGACAGACAATTGGAGACTCATATTCTCCAAGTAATAGAATGAGAATCACTGCTGCAGGAGACTTAGGGCTAGGTCTAACTTCTCCAACAGAAAAACTCGACGTTAACGGAAATGTCAAAGCAACATCATTTATCGGTGACGGATCAAGTCTTACAAATATCGCCACAGCAGTTACTGGAAATATAAATTTAAATGGAGACACTTCAAAAGTTGTCTCAATGAATCGTCATACAACAGCAGATACAGCTGGAAATAATTTATCGCTAAACGCTGGTGGCGCAACAAGTGGTGCGACAGATAAGAGTGGAGGAGACTTAGTTTTAAGCTCTGGAACTTCTACTGGTACCGGAACAAGCAAGATTGAATTTAAAACGTCACCTGCAAGTGGTAGTGGGACTACAGATAATACACCGACGACAGCGATGACAATTTTAGGAAATGGTAATGTTGGGATTGGAACGACTGGCCCGAGCTCAAGTTTGCACATTGTAAAATCAGAAGCAGATTTCTTTATTCCTAATATTAAGCTTGGATCTTCTGCGGGTAATTATGGGGGAGCGATAGCAACAGATACACTAGATGGTCTTGATGACGAGTATCTGTGTCTAGGAGGTGGAGGTTCTTGTGATGTGTCTAGAGGTGGTAATGTCTCTATTTATGGAAATGAATTTGGTGCTGGCTACAATGGTAGAGTCACAATAACTCCTGGTGCTGCAACAGCGCCTTCTGGTACGGATAGTTCAATTGTTCTAAGGGCAGGTAGTCCGATAGCTGATGTGATGACTGTTCACCATACAGGTAATGTAGGGATTGGAACAGCAACTCCAACACGTAAGCTAGAGATTATTGATAATGATACATTGGTATCATACCCACTATCTTTAAGTAATAATTTTGGAGTAACAACGGACCTTGCTGGAACCGGTATACTTTTTGGAAGACCTGATAACCCTTGGGGTGCTGTTGTAGGAAATCAGCAGAAAGTTGGTGACTATAGTGGAGGGATGCTACTGCTTAAAACTGAAACAAGTGATGGTTTAGGTTTAGAGACAAAGATGGCCATAAATAATGTCGGTAACGTCGGGATTGGAACAACTTCTCCTTCAGAAAAACTTGAAGTTAATGGTCGAGTCTTAGCATCATCTGTAAAAATGGTTTGGACAGATAAGGCAAGTGCAGATGCTGGTGACACGTTAACCACTTCTGACAATATATTCTTAAATGCAGATGCAGCGTTTGGGCTTACTCTTCCAGCTGCACCAAATGATGGTGATGAGATTCGCTTTGTTCATTCTGCAGGATCTTTATCAACCAATAATGTTACGCTTACTGCGGGAGCAGGAGATACAATTGTTGGAGACGCGACACTTATTCTAGATTTAAATAATATAGCAATTGACCTTATCTTCTATGATGTAAATGGCGATGGTGATGGTGACTGGAGACTTAAGTAATGAAATTTTTAATTAGCTTTTTAATGGGAATGAGCGTATTGGCCGGAAATCTTTCAACGATTGTTGGAGCAAGTGGTGGGGGAGGCTCGTGTGGGCCATCATTTTCTGGGTATACTGCAATTACTTATGATGGAAATATTGGCTACATCAAAGGAATGAATGCCAAATGTAATGCTGATTATTCTGGATCACATGCATGTACTTATGATGAAATTATAAAACTTGGTAGTAGTTATCCCTATAGTGAAACTGTTTGGATTGTTGATGGTTCGTATTCTACAATGGGAGGAAGTGGAGGTGGGCAAGGTGCACAATTTGTAAAAGGAGGAGGCGGCGCGTACGATACAACAAGTTATTTTAATGCTCCAATGTGTGCTGGATGGGGAAGTAGTAACTCATCTTATTATGGACCAAGAATTTCAACTAATGGTTCAATAGGATTATATGGCTGTAATCAATTCGCTAAAATCCCTTGTTGTAAGAATTGAGTTGGGTACTATTTCAAGTGTTTTTTTGTCTCTGTAATTTTATTATTTTTATTTGATTCATTTGCGATTACTTTTGTGTTTGTTTTTGTGGGCTAGTTTGCCCATAGTAACAGGGCATGCCAGTTTTTATGAATCAAAAAATTAGTGTGTATTTTAACACATTATTATTACTTGTAACCAATTCGAGAATGATTTTATACATTTATTATATTGTTGCTTCTATTGTCTAGTTTAAAAAGTCATTCATGTTCTATTTAAGGATTAGTAGTCTTTATTATTGTCAGAATGTTTGTCGATCATTTCACTCTAAATTTCTTTGTCTTGAGATTGATGAGAGAGCTGTTTAATCGTTAGTTCGTGGGCGTACTTGCCCAATCTTATTTATTAAATCTTTATGCTTTTCATGTAAAAGATTCAAACGTATCTCTTCTTATTGTTTAGTCTAAGGATTTTGCTATATTTATTTTACTAAATAAAAACTGAGTTGATTGAAAATAAATTCAACATTAAGGAGATGACATGAAAACAATGATTACTGGATTTTTACTACTAAGCGCGATTTCTACATTAGCATCAGGAACGCCAGCTGTTGATAATGCTTGTCTCGAAAACGATAAGAGAATAGTCGTAGAGTTGGAGAAGTTACAATTTGAGGCGACTGTCGCTTGTAGTGATGAAGGTGAAACTACAGATTGTCGTTCTATTAAAAATGAACTGAAAAGATTGTCGAATAAAGGAAATGTTTTAGAGTTGATTAATATTGATAGGGATGAGGATATTACGGATGTAGTTTACTTTGACTGTAGTAAAAAGGTACTAAAATTTAATTCGCATAATTATGGTACAGACCTTGGGCAAGCTTCAAACGCAAAAATTATTTTTGATAAAGAAAAAGATGCAGTTACATTCTTTGGAAATGGAGTAGAATATAAACTAGAACTTGCTTCAAAAAATGTTAATGGAAGAAAAATAATTGCATTAGATGATGACTATTATTATGGTATAAAAGCAGCTTCTTTGAAGATTAACGGCGTATCTAGCAAAGTTTATACTGGAGATATAAGAACTGGATTTGAAAGTATTCTGTTTTCATTTGACTCTGAGATACGTACGCTTAATTCGACATTTGATTCAACTAACCAAGTTATTAATTATGTAGAACTATTTAGTGAGTTAGCTTCTCTTTAAAGATTGTCCAGGTAAGTTGAGTGACGATTTAATTAATATGTCGATGTGCTTTTAAGCATGTCGACTTTTTAGTGTTATATCGAGGCTGAAGATAGTTTTATGCTTTAAACTGACTTTGAAAACATGAAACAGTTTAAAATCTATATTTATAGGACAGAAATTCAAACCTGTATTGTCTATCAAGCCCTAAGCTAAGAAGGCCCCCTGATTCAGGGGCCCAAAAGTTATACCTTAGATTTAAAGTATAAGTTAAAAGTATAATCTATAATTAATCCACTGTGCTCTTTGATGATTTCGTCATAAATTTTTGCTGGAAATTCAATCTTTAGAACTGATTCTAAGTCCTCTCGATTATTGAACTTCCATGATGAATCTATAACTTTGAGCTCAAATCCTTGGTTCTTCCAGAATTCATCAGTTTCACTTTGCTTAGAGCTAGAGAAGTTAAAGCTTCGCTTCACCCAATTGCCAAAAGTTCCTCGCTCAAGATTATTATCGATCATAATAAATGATCCACCCTGCTTGAGAACACGAAATACTTCTTCGATTCCCTTTTCGCAGCCCGCTCCCCAAAAATAAGCAAAACGAGCATATGCAAGGTCAATTAAACCATCTTCTAAACTTATAGATTCTGCTGTTCCCTTTAAAATAGAAACATTTTTCAAATTTTCATCAACTAAGCGTTTCATTCCTTTTATACGAGATTCATCATGTGGTTCTATGCCAAACACGTGATTTGATTTCTTTGCAAAGATTGGCAAGTGAAAACCTGTTCCACACCCTATATCCAGAACGTTACCATTCTCCCATCTAAACTTTAATTCAAGGAAAGACTCTATTTTATAATTAGGGTCACACGCTCTATTTTCAAGTTCGTAAATATCGCTATCTGTCTGTATATTTGGAGACGCATGAGCTCCTGCATTTAAATTTTTCATACAATTATCCCTTCTCCACATTTTGTAGAGGTTTGTTATCTAATAAAAAACGATGATTAGTTTCGAGAACTAGATATGAGGGATTAGAATATTGATAAAAGTGAATAGTGACATTTTTTAGTCCATGATTAGTTACTTTTGTTTATCACCCAAATCTTTTAATGTGAAGAGTAATCTTATGTTCTTTGAACTGCTCCACTTAAGTGGGGATAAGAATCTCGATTCTTTAATAACTACATATTGTTAGTTAAATTTCTTATTTGCCGCAAAAAAATTAAGTACTTAACTAATTAGAATAGTGAGTGAGAGTACAAATTTCATCCCCATTTAACTGGATCAGTTTGTAATTGTTACAATAAGTGAATGTTTTTTCATTAATCACCCTGCACTGTGTTATGAGTCTTCAAATTAATAAGCACAAACACAAAAATGGAGAGAACATGAAAAAATTTATTCTTGGAATGATTATCGTTACTGCTGCTTCATCAGCTATGGCAGATAGAGGAAGTATCATCATTGGTTTTGGTGGTAAAGATAGAGATAGAGAGATGAAGTGTGAAAACACTCTTAAAGATGTTCGTAGAGAAAATATTCTTATGAAAAGAGATCTTGATAACCTTCAAGCGTCTAATTCATCACTTACATATGAACTTTCCTCTGTAAGAAGTGAATTACAGCAGTGTAAATATGCAAATGATAATAACGATCGTGATCAACAAGTTAAAAAATTAAGATTAAGACTTAAAGACACTCAAGATCAACTCGAAGGCGCAAATGCACAGATTTCAAGTCTTACATATGTTATCGATTCTAAGAATCAACAAATCCTTGATCTCGAAGCTAGAGTTAGAGATCTTGAAGATCAATTAAATCCACTTCCTCCATACTTTGATTTAGCACAATCTGTAATGGCCTGTAGAGAAATAAAGAATGCATCATATGCATCTGAGTGCGCTAGCTCTGCGAAGAAGTACCAAGTTATAGCTGATACAATTAAAGGTTGTACAAAACTTAACAACTCTTACTATGCAAAAGAATGTGTAGAGGAAGCTGGGAAAAATAATGCTTTTGCAGACCAAGTTGCAGCTTGTACTGATATCAAAAATGACGCCTATGCAGTGGAGTGTGTGAGCCTCGCTGGGAAGGGTGGAGTTCCTGCAGACGTTGTTCGATCGTGTGTAATGACTTCGACAAACGCATACTATCAAAAAGATTGCGTTGCTCAAATGGGTAACTAGTAATAATTCTGAGGCCCGAAAGGGCCTTTTTTGTGCTTAAGTGACTGAATTTATATAATCTTTGCCAATAGGGCAACAAATTCCACCCTAGAAAATAATACTAAAGTTTGGAATAATGACTTAATGCATCAATTTCGATGCCCGAGGTTATTACCAAATGTTTGATATGCTTAAAGGCTTAAATTCATCGACACCATCGGCTCTTAAAGGGCTAGACGGAAAGAGTGTTGATCCAACTAAGGTTGGTAGCGCGGGTGAGTTTGAGGCGATTCTCAAGGGCTCTGAAGAGCTTTCTGCTAAGATGGCGGGGCAAGTTGGTAAACAAGAGGATTTGATGTCTGTTTTGACTGGAAAGTTTAAGGCAGATGCAAAAAATAGCACCGAAGCTAGTATAGCTAAAAGTGGTCAGGATGACCTAATGGGTGTTTTAAACTCTAGTGAAAGCCCAGCAGAGAAAATTGCAAAATTAAAGGAAATGCTTGTTAGTGGTGAAGTTACTGAAGATCAAATTGCAGAAGCAGATCTTTCAGAAGTTGATCCGAAAGTTTTGCAATCAATTCTTGGTAAGGGGCAAAGTCCTACTGATGAGTTGTCTAATGTTGTAGAGCTTGGGGCAAAAACAGAAGGACCTTTAAATCTTAGGGCAGCACACTCTAACAAGGCGCTTGAACAAGTTGCTAAAGAGAATCCAAATGTTGTTGTAAGTGGCGATGTGAAGAACCTGGGTGAAGAGAAGGTTGATCATCGTTTAATGCAGTTTGCTTCTCCAAAGAAGTTAGAGACAAAGCAAGTGGGTCAAGCAAGTGTTCAGTCATCTCAAGATTTCTTAGCTCAACACAATTTGAAAAATGGTGCCAATAGAGCGCAGGTCGTGTCTCAAAAGCACGCTTTCAATGTTTTTCAAAAAGAGCAATCGGTACTAGGAAGTGATGGAATTATTAAGAAGAAATCACATCTCGATATTAATAAGCTTGAAGCAAAATCTGATTCATTAAGTCCAGAAAAGTTAACAACTAAAGAAGATAATTTAAATATATTTGAAGCACAGGCCACAGATCTGACGAAGTCAACTTCGAAGGTCGAAGGGAGTGTTAGTATTGTTTCAAAGGGAACAGATACACAGGTGATTGACCTTAATCATGTCCAAAGTAAGGAACAGATTATTAGTGAAATTACAAAATATATTGAAACATCAAAAGTTCAAAATGGAAGAGAGTTAGAAGTTGTTGTGACTCATAAAGATTTAGGGCAGTTTAGAGTAAATGCACAAAAGTCAGGGAATGGTGAGTTGATCGATTTAAAAATTATAACTTCTACTAATGAGGGTAATAATTTCTTCAATCAACAAGAAACTAATCTTTTAAAGGCCTTACACTCAAGTGGAGTAAAGGTCTCAGATATTAAAATCTCAATGAATTCAGCAGATACACATTCAAGTGGGAATAATTCTGCCGGTCAAAATAACTCTGGAAATGGTCAAGGATTTGCGAGAGACTATAGTGGTGGGGGAAGTGGCTCTCATAACCAGGGTAAAGAACGTCGACAAGAGCTCTGGGATCAATATAGAGAAAGACTAGGTGCTTAATGCCAGGAATCGGTAAACCTCAACAGCAACAATCAAATCCTTTTGCGAGAATCTCAAAAGCTCCAGCGCAAGCGCCAGGGGCTAAGAAAGTTAATCCAAATGGAGTAGGTGATACCCTAAATCAGATCGCTGGTGTTGAAGACGAAAAGCAATTTGTTGATAAAGAAACACATAATAAAATGGGTAAAGATGGTTTTTTAAAGCTTCTCGCTCATCAGCTTCAAAATCAAGATCCGTTAAAGCCAATGGATCAAAAGCAATTCTCCGCAGATCTTGCGCAATTTTCTCAGTTAGAACAATTAACAAATATGAATGCCAAGTTTGATAAATTTGGTGCCAATGCTCCACAAGAAACAAAATTCTATGGGGCAAGTTTTCTTGGAAAAGAAATTGTAACTCGTGGTTCATCTGTTCACTATAATGGGCAAGATCGAAATGTAGATTTACCTTTCTATCTCGATCAATCAGCGAAGAATGTTACAGTAAATATTTTTGACTCTAAAAAACAGCTTATTGGAAAGGTCAGTGCTGATGGTTTATCTCGAGGGCAAAATACTTTGAGATGGAATGGAAAGCAGCTTGATGGGGTTAGGGCCGTTAAGGATAACTATACTCTTGAAGTTGTTGCTTACGATGAGCAGATGAATAAATTTAAGGCCAAGACAAGTGCGACGGGATTAGTTACTGGTGTTAACTTTGATAATGGTGAGACTGTCCTTACTCTTGAAAATGGTAAAGAAATATTCCTTAGAGACGTTGATAGTTTCAAGATGCCTTCAAATCAAGCCGTCGAGAAAGTTAAGCCTCAACAAGCGGCACAAGCATATCAGGAAAATCAAACTAATTTCTAGTTGGGATGATGATATGTATATTTGTAAATAACCCCTCAGTTGAATCAATAGTAATAATTCCATTTTCAGATTTTACAACATCATACACGAGACTCATTCCAAGTCCTGTTCCTTGCCCTGGTGGTTTTGTCGTGTAGAATGGTTCAAAGATATGCTTAAGTGAGTTTTCATTCATTCCAGCACCATTGTCTCTAACTGTGACTTCTATAGTACTTTTATTTTTTTTAAGTTGAATATCTATAATAGGTATATATTTTTCAGACTCAAGTTTTTTTAATATTGCATGAAATGAATTTTCGAAAATATTTAGAAAGCATCTCGACCAATCTGATCTAATAATAAGTAAATCATTACATTTAACAAAGTCCGTCATGAGGGTAACTTCAAAGTCCGTCATGAGGGTAACTTCAAAGTCCTTTATAGCTCTCTGTGATTGTAGTGAGAGACTGAAATTTTCTTTTATCAACTCTTCAATGTTTACCATTTCTTTATCTCTGTTCTCAGATCTTACAAGAGAGAGCATGTTTTTTACTATTTGATCTGCTCTCAATGAGTGTTGTTCTATTAAGGTACTTGATTTTTTAATGACTCCAAAATCATCCATATTATTAACGAACAAGTTAAAATTAGCGTTTATTTTCATCGTTACAATTTTTGCCATATTAATAATTATATTAAGTGGGTTTTTAATCTCATGAGCAATTCCTGCTGTAAGTGTACCAAGTGAAGCTAGCTTGGCTTGAGAGATTATCTCATCTTGCAATGTAATCTTCTGTTTGTATTGCTCTTGTAAATCTAATAGGAGATCTTCGTTTTCTCTTTGTTGAAATAAAATGTACTTATAAATGAATGCAATGATCGAGAAAACAAGAAAGAGCGATATCAAATTTACGAAGTTTATTCGACTTGATATTTTCTCAAGTTCATTCTTAAGTATTATATTTTCACTACTTGCTGCTGTCTTTATTTTGTCGAGATTGTTAGTGAAGCTATTGTTTTGTTCGAGGTAAATCCCTTTCAGTCCAGCTTGAGCATTTATTAGATTAACCGATTGTTCAAATAGTGATTTATATGTTGTTAAATATGATTTTATCGTTTTGTTATTAGCTACAATTTTTTGGAGTAATAGTTTCTCATAGATTTCTTGATGTTTTGTGAGATAGTTTGTATTTCGTCTTAATAAAAAATCTTTTTCAGATCTTCTAAGAAGTAATAAAAGATTTAATACTTTGGGAGAATCTTTTATCAGGTTCTCGAACTTGTGAATTTGAATACGAAAATCACCAATAACTCCTAAATCCTCTTTACCAAGGGAGACTAAATTATGATGGTAGTCTCGGAAACTATTAATTCGACTTTCTAAATCAGTATTTAGTACGAATTTATTAAGCTTTAATAACTCTTGCGCGTTATTCTCCCATTTTGAAACATTTTGTTTTTCTAGCTTTTCTTCAGAAATTTTAATTTCTAGTATATAAAGTTTTGAATAAAGTAATTCAAATTCATAGAACGAGTTTTTCCATTTCGTTTTTTCTTCTTGCTCGACAATAATAGGGGAAAGCTTGTTATTCAAATATAGAGAAGGAAGGAAACTTACAAAGCAAAAAAGTAGTAGGTTAGCGAAGAGAAAGAGCTGTGTTTTTTTCAAGTTTTTTAAAGACATATTTTGGACCTCTTTAGTTATTATACCACTTACTAAAGTTTATTTAGTGGATTTTCTATAGTAAAAACAGCGTCTTGGTATATTGGTTTGCGTGATGCGGCAAATTGGTCCTAGCTTGTATATTGATCTTCATAAAGCTTATAATAATATTAATGAATCACTACAATTGAGTAGTGAGAATAAAAGTAGAAGATGACACAAAATAAGGTTTCAAATTTTTTAATACCGAACGTCAATAAGGTACCTGGAAATAAAAAGGTAGACCTTAGAGAGCGTCTTGGTGGTGTTGAGAAAGATGAATTTAAGAATCTTCTACAAGACCAGATTAGTGATGTTCAATCAGAACATGGAATCAACCTTTCTATTCATGCAGCGAAGAGATTACAAGAAAGAAATCTTTCAATGGATAGTAGTGAGTATTTTAAAATTAAAGAAGCGATGGAAAAGTTAAGATCTAAAGGTGGCAGAGACTCTTTAGTGATTACTGACAAAGCTGCATATATTGTAGATGTGCCGGGAAATAAAGTTGTTACGGCCATTGATAAAGGAAGCATACAAGATAACGTATTTACAAAAATTGATTCTACTGTCGTAGTTTAATGGTGAAATTGGCTGGTCCTTTCCGGAAGCCTGGTGTTTAGCCCGTAGTTGCAAACACAGTTTTCAAAAAAATCCATTTATTCTATCGGCGTAATTTAAAGTCTAGGAGGGACGATAAATGGGTATTTTAAGATCTTTTAACATTGGTGTATCTGGTTTAAACGCAGTTGGACAGGGAATGGGAGTTATCTCGGATAACATTTCTAACTCTGGAACGACTGGTTTCAAAGCTTCAAGAGCAGAATTTCAAGACGTGCTTGCAGTATCTCTTAAAGGTATCGATGGTGGTGACCAATTCGGTGCTGGGGTAAAGCTTTCGCACATTAAGCCTCTAATGTCACAAGGTGATGTTTCGAGAACAGAATCAATTACAGATTTAGCAATTAACGGAGATGGTTTCTTTAAAGTTGAAGCACCATTTGGACCAGGCTTTACAAGAGATGGTTCAATGCACTTTGATAAAGATGGTAACCTAACGAATGCTGACGGATATAAAGTTGTTGGATTTAAAGCAGATGCAGAAGGTAGAGTAACGACGAAAGAAGGACCAATTAGACTTGGTAACACTACAATCGCAGCACAAGCAACAGCAAAAGTAAAAGTATCGATGAACTTAGATTCACGTGCTGAAGTAAAACAATTTGATCCATTAAAACCTGAAGAGACTTCAAACTTCTCTAACTCAATGACTGTTTATGATAATGTTGGTACAGCTAGACTAGTGACAACATTCTTTAATAAGACAGCTGACAATAATTGGACATATCGAGTTATGTCAGATGGTGCAGATGTTAACGGTGGAGTTGCTGGACAAATGGTAACTCAAGCTGAAGGTAACCTTATCTTTAATGACAAAGGTCAATTACAACAAGAAGTACCAACAACAAATTCATTTAATTTTAATAAGGGTGCTGCTGCCAATCAACAAATTGATTTCAATTTTGGTGAATCAATTTCTGAAGGTGGAGATGGTACTGATGCTTCAACTCAATATGGGTCAGGATCAGCGCTAGCAAGACATACACAAGATGGTTCATCTGCTGCGACACTTGCTTCTCTATCATTTAACGATAAGGGAATTTTGACAGCGGTTTATGATAACGGTGAAGCCAGAGATATTGCACAAATTGCAGTAGCAAAATTTGAAAATAACGAAGGTCTTTTCAAAGTAGGGAAGAACTTATTTAAAGAATCAAGAAATTCTGGTCAACCAGCAATGGGACAACCAGGAGACGCAGGTCGTGGAGAGGTTCTTTCTAAATCTATCGAACTTTCAAACGTCGATATTGCTAACGAATTTGTAAGTTTAATGACAGCGCAAAGAAACTTCCAAGCGAATGCTAAGACAATTGGAACAGCTGACCAAATGTTACAAGAAATTTTCAGAATGAAAGGTTAATGGCCAATAATTAAATTTTAAAATACTACTCCAAGCAAAGGGCCAGTTAATCTGGCCTTTTGTTATTTTTATCTCAGTAGTATTTAAATAAAAAAAGCCAGGTTTAACCTGGCTACTTATTCTTATTCTCCGTCTTGGCCAATGGCTTCGACGGGGCAAGCTTCAAGGGCTGAAATACACTCTTCAAGCTCGCTAGCATTTTGTGGTTGAAGCTTAACGAAGGCGTGACCATCATCATCATTCATTGCAAAGAACCTCTCGGCTTCCATGACACAGGCATCACAAGCAATACATTGGTCATCAACGTAGAACTTACCTGGTGCATTTAGTGCAAATTTTGAATTTTTGTCGGCCATGCTTATTCCTTCTTATTGGTTTGGTAGTCTTGCAAATTTATTTTGCTTAAAAGAATAACTCTCACCAAGTTTTTCAATCATTGTTGTTATTGTCTTAGTCGCTACCATATTCTTTAAAGTGGAAAGGTCATAGTCTTTTCCAAGGTCAGTCGTTGGTGCACTCTGTACTAATATAACTTTCGTACCTTCATTAACAGTGAAAACACCCTTTTCTTTCGAAAAAATTTCGCTAACAAAATCTTGCTTAAACGCCTGGTCTGCACCAAAGCCTTCGAGCTTATTAACAGTGATATTATCTTTAATGCTAAGATTATACTTTTGCTTAAGCTCTTTTAGAGGTCTATTAGAATTTAGTCTTTCAGTTACTTCTGTTACAGCTTGAGACAGAAGGTCTTTCACATCTTTTTCTTTTTGAATAAACTCAGAAGCGATCTTTGCTTCAAAGTCAGCTAGTTTTGCTTCTTTGGCTTCTTTCTTAGCTTCTGCAAGAATTAGGTGGTAACCAAATTCTGTTTTAACTGGAGCCGAGATTTCACCTGTCTTCATTGCAAATAGGGCCTTTTCAAATTCTGGAACCATTTGTCCACGAGCTACCCAATTTAGATTTCCTCCAGTTGTTTTTCCACTTGGCTCATCAGTAAACTCAGAAGCTTTTTTGGCAAAGTTTTTAATTGTAAGGCCTTTACTGATATTTTGAGCCTTTGTAAGAGCTGCTTTTTCATTTCCATCTTTTACTGTGATAAGAATATGTCTTGCTTGAATTTGCTCTTTTTGACTTAGTGATTCTTTTCTCGCATTAAATGCTGCTTCAATTCTTTTTTTGTTAACATCAACTGCAAGGTAGTCAGAAATTTCTTTTTTTGAAATTGTCAGAGTTTTCTTAATATCTTCAGCACTAATTGTGATGATATTTGTTAATCTCTTTTCTTTATAAAGAGTATTTAAAGTCGCAATGAGCTCTGGTGAAAATGAGATCTCTGAATTTAGAGCTTGAAGCTTTTGATCTCTAAGTCTGTGAAGAGTATCTTCTTCAAAATCTTCTGGAGTTAGTTGGTTGTAAGAAAGAAGTGTTTTATATTTTGTAATATCAAACTGACCATTAGTTAAGAAATATGGAGCTTTCTTAATGTCTTCTTTAATCGCTTCGCTTCCAACTGCGATTCCACTTTCTTCTGCAAGAATCATTTTAAGTTTTGAAGAAACTAGATTTCTTACAGCACTATCGTACACTTTGTACTGTGCAAGTTCGTTAGAAGTTAGTGGCTGTCCACCTTTAAAAATTTGAGCGTAGAATTGAGACTGTCTTTGTATCTCTGCATTGAACTCTCTTACTTTTATATCGTGCGGTCCAACTGTTCCGATTGTATCTGGTGTTCCTGTACCAAAGAATGGTCCACTCATCACAAATGATATAACGATAATCCCGATAAAAAGGGTCAGGAATATCTGTGACGATTTTTTCTGAAAACTAGCTGACATTTCTTTCTCCATGAAAAGGTTAGTGGGGATCATTATTATCTAAATAGCTCATATCGTAAAGAATATTGGCAGTTGCTTATAATGATTGTACTCTTTTATTGATTGTTTTTTAAACTTTAGGGGAAATATGAATTTATCGGTCAATGAAGGATCAAGGCTAAAGTCTATTGTGAATGTCCTGGTCCTCTCTTTAGCCCTGTGGGGTGTGTCAAAAAGAGACGTAAATGTAAAAGAAACAACGATTTTTGAAAATATTATGATGGATACTCTTGCACCACTGCAAAGAGGTGTAACCTTTACGCACAACAAAATTGCTTCATTCTTCGATCATTATTTATTTAATGTTAATGCGTCAAAAATAAATGTAAGCCTTGTTTCACAAGTTTCAGAGCTTGAAAAAGAAGTTTTTAATCTTGAGCAAATCAAGGATGAGAATAAAAGGCTTAAGGATCTTCTCGAGTTTGGTGAAGAAGTTTCCTATAAGAAGATCTTGGCCCAGATTGTTGCCTGGGATTCTTCTAGTGATTTTCGAGTAATTCGAATTAACAAAGGTTCATCACACGGTATTAGACTTCAATCAACAGTTATTACTGCCAATGGGGTTGTTGGGTATATCTATCGTTTGACTGAGCATTTTGCGGACATTTTAACAATTCTAGATCCAAGTAATAGAGTTGACGTCATTGTAAATCGAACACGAAGCAACGGAATTCTTGAAGGTTTTGCTGGTGGGAAATGTATGATGAAATATGTGACACGAACAGATCCTGTTAGGTTAAATGATTTAGTATTAACTTCTGGTCTTGGTAATATTTATCCGAAAGGACTTAAAGTTGGAATAGTTTCACGTGTAGAACGTGAGAGTTATGGAATTACCCAAAATATTGTTGTTTCACCAACTGTTGATTTTTCAAAACTTGAAGAGGTCGCAGTTCTTGTCTCAGATGGAAATCAGAAAAAGATGAATGAGTGGCAAGCGCTGGATGAAGCTGACGGAGATGATGACAAATGATGAGAATTAGATCGCGAGAAATCGTGCCAAGACTATTTATAACTATATTAATCCTAATCGTATTAGAGGTGATCTCTAGTGCTTTCTTACCTTTGTTTGGAATTAGCAAATATATGATTCCCTTCAATGTTTTGATTGTTCTTTTTCTAGGCTTCAAGCTTGAAAACCCATACCTTGCTTTAATGATTGTTGTGGTTCAATACTTCCATTCAATCTTTACAATTGAGGGATGGGAGATGGGAACAATTTCGGGAGTACTGATTTGTATTATTATTTCTTATCTCAGGGATATCCTTCATTTTACAAGTAGTATCGTAACAATTCTAGTTACGCAGATGTTCCAATTTATCTGGTTTGTCATTCTCTCATCGTTACTTTATTTAAAGCTTGGAAGTTTTAATTATATCGTTGAAAAATTTTGGCGATTTATTCCTGAGAGTATTGTTATCTCTTTGGTAGCACCATTTTTCTTTTCTGTCCTCGACAAGGTTTGGGGCGTTCGAGAGGAAGGACTGATGGGAGATCGTAATTAATGTTTGGAGAAGAAGAAGTTGTAAAGTCCCATAAGGGACGAGCTGATATTCTACTAACACTAATTACTCTGTGTTTTGGAATTATCCTTATTAGGCTTTGGTATCTACAGATATACCAAGGTGATATGCTATATCAATATTCATTGAATAATCGTCTTCGTAAAGAAGTTATTACTGCGCCAAGAGGAATGATCTTTAGTCGAAATAATCAACTTCTCGTTCATAATATTCCTCGTTTTGATGCAATTATAATTCCTCAGTATCTCGTTAATAAGAAGCAAACACTTGAAAAGCTTTCAAAAATCTTGGATATGAAGACTAAAGATATCGAAGATACTCTGGCAAAATTTAGAGGACAGGCAAAGTATCGTCCCGTCAGAGTTAAAAAGAATCTTTCGAAGCAAGAAGTGGCAATCATTGAAACAGAAAATGAGAAAATGCCCGGTGTACAAGTTGAAACATTTATTTCGAGAGAGTATCGAGATGCAAATGTTGGAAGTCATCTTCTTGGTTATATTTCTGAAATCTCACAAACTCAGCTTCCTAAGTATATCAAGCGTGATAACTACGACTATAAGCTTGGTGACTTTATCGGGCAAGCTGGAGTCGAGGAAGAGTTTGATCACTTCCTGCGTGGAGATGATGGTTATCAATTTATGGAAGTTGATGCCAGAGGGAGAATGAAGAGAGTTATTAGTTCAAATAATCTCTTTGCTGGAATTGAAAATAAGCCTGCGATGCCAGGGGAGAATATTCGTCTGACAATTGATAGGGACTTACAACTAACGGCTTTTAATGCTCTTGAAGGAAAAGTTGGAAGCGTGGTTGCTATTGATGTTAATACAGGGGAAGTTCTTTCGATGGTTTCAAGACCTAGTTATGATCCAACCCAATTTTCACGTGGACTAACGTCAGCTTACTGGGCAAGTTTAGTTAATGATGAAAATAATCCTTTAAGAGATAGAACGATTCAAGAGCATTATCCTCCAGGGTCAACTTATAAAACTTTTACAGCGATAACTGCATTAGAAAAAAAGCTTATAAAAGCAGACGAAGAACTTATGTGTGGCCCTACATTTAAGCTTGGTCGTCGAACTTTCCATGACTGGAAAAAGAGTGGTCATGGTAAAACTGATGTTTATAAATCACTTCGTTCATCGGTTGATGTTTACTTTTACAAACTAGCAGCACAGTTTGATGCTGATGACCTTGCTCACTATGCAAAGCAGTTTGGTCTTGGCTCAAAAACAGAAATTACATTACCAAGAGAAACATCTGGTTGGATTCCTACTAAAGAATGGAAAAAGAAGAGATTCGGTGTCGAGTGGCAGCTAGGGGAAAATCTTATTCATGCAATTGGCCAGGGATTCAATCTCGTAACACCTTTACAGCTGGCCTTAAGTTATGCAGCGATTGCTAATAATGGAACAGTTTATAGACCACAAATTATCAAAGAGATTTTTACAAACTCTGGAGAGGTTGTGAAATCCTTTGAACCTGAAGTTGTGAGTAAGGCCGATGTTAGTCAAGAGACTCTCGATGCCGTTAAAAAGGGACTTTATGAAGTTGTAAATATGAGAAAAGGAACGGCCTGGTGGTATCGAGGACGTGGAATTCATATGGCCGGAAAAACCGGGACGGCACAGGTTATCAGTATGACTTCAAAAGAACTCTTTTCTAAATGTGAAGAGATGCCATATCGAAATCGTCACCACGGTCTCTTCGTTGCATTCGCACCATTTGAAAATCCTAAAATTGCTGTAGCTGCGGTTGTTGAACACGGCTGTCATGGGTCAAGTGCCGGAGCTCCAATCGTTCGTGATGTAATGGAAACATACATGAAGAAATATTATCCTGAAGATTATGAGAAATATGCTAAGGAAGATAAACTTGCTTACTTAGAAATGATTAGAAAAGAAAAAGAAGAACGAATTAAAAAAGAAGCTGATGCCGCTGCGGAAGAAAATACTCCTGCGCCTTCAGATGATGAATAATTAGGATAAGAAATGGACGCGAGTACAATAAAAGATTTTTTCAAACGATATGATTTTTCATTCTTTGGAATTGCGATAGTTATTTTTCTTTTTGGAATAATAAATCTCTATTCTGCAACTCATGCTTCATTAAATGACCACCACGCAAATCTCTACAAAGTTCAACTTGGATGGTTCTTCTTATCGATTCTGGTTGGTTTTGCTATTAGTTTCATTCAAGCAAAGAACTATCAACGCTTCTCATGGGCGATTTACTTATTTAATGTTTTTCTTCTTGTTCTTGTTTTATTTCTTGGACATCAGGGGATGGGAGCAAGACGTTGGTTACTATTAGGACCAATTAGACTTCAACCATCTGAATTGATGAAGTTGTCAGTTGTTTTCATATTGGCAAGATGGTTTTCGAAAAATTCTCCAGATCAAGAAATGGGAATTAAGGAATTGATTCCACCTCTTATTCTAACATTGATCCCAACAGTACTCATTGTATTAGAGCCTGATCTTGGAACTGGATTATTACTCCTTCTTATTTTCTTTATCATGGCATTTTTTAGAAAATTAAAATGGAAGAGTTTGGGAATTATCGCTCTCGTTGGAATTATTTCAGGAGCCGCGATGTACCAGTTCGGCTTGAAGGAATATCAGCGTAATAGAATTAAAACATTTATCAATCCAACAGCTGATGCAAAAGGAACTGGGTATAATGCAATTCAATCTAAAATTGCGATTGGTTCAGGTAAATTTCTTGGTAAAGGTTTTAGAAAGTCATCTCAAGCATCACTAAATTATCTTCCTGAGAATCATACTGACTTCGTTTTTTCAATTTATAATGAAGAACATGGCTTCTTTGGATCGATTCTTTTGATTGGATTGTATCTCTTTTTGTTCTATCGCTTTATTTGGCTCTCGATGAATGTGCCCAAAATT
Organism: uncultured Bacteriovorax sp.; assembly: GCA_964593545.1. Classification (GTDB taxonomy): domain Bacteria; phylum Bdellovibrionota; class Bacteriovoracia; order Bacteriovoracales; family Bacteriovoracaceae; genus Halobacteriovorax_A. The sequence goes on from CAZQJK010000016.1 coordinate 35,628, forward strand.
TTTGACTCCGTCGTCATTATCGGACTGATGTCGATATTTTTCTGGCATACATTTATCAATATGGGGATGGTAATGGGACTTTTACCTGTCGTTGGTTTACCTCTACCTCTGATGTCATATGGGGGATCATCCCTTTTAACCTTTGGTATTTGTTGCGGAGTTGCGACCTCAATCTCGAACTCGAGAAATATGTTTTAAATGTTAGAATTTATTAATTATTGTCTGAGGAAATAAGTACATCTTTTTGCAGAAAAGTCCGATAATTATAGCATGAGAAATTTATCGCTTCTGTTCATTTATATGTCCATTATGGCATCCGGGATATTTTATTACTTCGTAGGTGGTGACTCAACATTTATCTTCGGTACTTTATTTCTTATTAATTTTGTCGTGTGTATCTATCTGTTTCTAATGCGAGAAAAGACTAGTCCACAAATGAATGTTGATTTTGAAAATGCGATTCTTTCAAGTGCAAGAGTAAGTATTGTAGCAACTGATCTTGATGGAATAATCACTCACTTTTCAAAAGGAGCCGAAAACCTTCTTGGTTATACTAAAGAAGAAATGATCGGCTTTCAAAGTCCAGCGATAATTCATGACACTTCTGAAATTGTTGCAAGGACAGAAGTCTTAAATAAAGAATTTAATGAAAATCATGAACCAGGATTTATTACCTTCGTTAGAAAAGTGTATCATCAAGATAAAGATGAAAATGAATGGACCTATATTGCAAAAGATGGACATCGATTTCCTGTTATTCTATCTGTAACATCGATAAGAAATAAGAAGAATGAAATTATAGGTTTTCTTGGAATTGCTACCGATATTTCACAAACAAAGCAAAAAGAAAGAGAGCTTGAAATTGCTAAGCAAAAAGCACTTGAGTCTAGCCAAGTTAAAACGAGATTTCTTGCAAATATGAGTCACGAGATTCGTACACCTCTTAATGGTATAATCGGAATGGGGGAGATTTTGTCTGGGACGAAGCTTGATGATGAGCAGGAATCATTCGTCAAATATATTCTCTCATCAAGTGAACAACTTCAGATCCTACTTAACGATATTTTAGATTTCTCAAAAATTGAGCTTGGAAATATTAGTCTCAATAAAAAAATTACAAGAATTGATTCCTTTAATAATGATATAAGAACAATCTTAACAACCTTCACGCGTGATAGAAAAATAAAAACAAGCTTCATTGAACGAGATCTTCCTATTTCTGTTAAAATAGATGACCACCGTTTGAGACAAGTACTTTCCAATCTTATCGTGAATGCTTGTAAATTTACACATCAAGGTCAAGTTGAAGTTATTTCTTACTATGAAGAGGATTTCCTTGTGTATGAAGTTAACGATACAGGGATTGGAATTGATCCAAAATTTTTGGAAAATATTTTCAATCCTTTCTCTCAAGTTGATACTGGCACAGATCGAAAATTTGGAGGTGTCGGATTGGGTCTTTCAATCGTTAAAGAACTTCTCGAATTAATGGACGCAAAAATTTCCGTGGAGAGTGAAGTCGGCCATGGCACACGCTTTAAGATTAAGGTTCTTTGTGAGAGTTATGATTTCTTTGAGGAAGAGCAGTTTAAGACGAGCATCAGCTCAAGCTTGGCAAATATTAAAGTTTTGATCGTTGAAGATAATAAAATTAACCAGAAAGTTATTTCTAAGGTTCTAGAGAAAGCTGGTGCAAAATTTGATATTGTTGGAAATGGTCGAGAAGCTGTTCAGGCTGTAAAGGCCAAGGAGTACGATCTTGTTCTGATGGATTTTCAGATGCCAGAGCTTGATGGGCCTAATGCAACGAAAGAAATTAGAAAATTTAATACAGATATTGCAATCATAGCTCTAACGGCGAACGCATTCGAAGAGGATAAGAAAACATGTCTTCTTTCTGGTATGAATGATTTTATTGCAAAGCCAGTTCAGCCTTCTGCTCTAATTAATGTTATCAAGAGAAACATTTAAACTGCTCCAGTTAAATGGGGACAAGACCCTTTAAATAGACCAAATTATAATGATGAATAAAAATATCGACGTGCTTTTGAAGCATGTCGATTCTTTTTGTCGTACACCAAGTCTTGCGAACTAATCGATTGATTCTTGCTCGAAACATCGCACATGTATGATTCAGTGTGAATAGCGGATCGAAGTGAAGCTTCTTAAGTTCTCCCTGTCCTGCGATACATCCTCGCCCTCCCTTATATCTCTTATATTTTGCCGTATGAAAGTATCGACTTACAAACTTTGGATAAGTCTTGTGTTCATCTGACTCAATTAATGCATCTTTATCGACAACATCCTTGATTTTTTCAAATACATTTTTTAATGCTTTCTCATGATTACTTTTTCGATATCCATACTTTTTTCGCGATTTATCAGCGAGTAATCCAAATGCCGGAATCGTTGAAACTTCCGCTGCTAGGACGAACCGGCGATCTTTGTCGACAGCGATCGTTATTGAAAGTGGTTTCATTTTTGTGTGTTCAATCGTGATGAGATCGTCAAATTGCATGGCGGTGACTTTAGATTTTTTAAGCTTTCCCAGAAATTCTTTTTGCTTCTTTCTCGCTCTTAATGAGAAGTAGTTCATGCGACTTTGAATTGTTTTATAGTTCACATTGTACTTTCTTGCTGACTCTCTCATTGTTGCGTTTGTCGCTAAATCGTGAAATAGCATTTTATTAATTCGTCTTTTCTTTTGATATTTTTCAAGCGTGAAGGTTGCTCGAGAAAATTTTTGTCCACAGGCTTTACAGACAAAGCGTTGAATTTTTCTTGAATCACTTCGGCGAAAATAGAATCCATCTTTGGAAACCAGCTTGTTTTTTGTGGAGGAATGGCAATCAGAATTTGGGCAGCGGTATATCATGAGGTATTTAATGCAATCTTTGCGTTATTACATAGAGTGTAAGTACTCGATATATATGGAGATAAAAGTGCAGGAATTCAAAATTTGATTTTAAAGTCAGGTAAATGTTCCCCATTTTATAGGAGCAGTTTATTGTGGCCCCAGTCTTGCTTTAATTTAGGTAAATAACCAAATTAAGGGCAAAATCGATGAAAAAACTGTTTAAAATTATGACACTTGTCTCAATTCTAGGATTTCAAACACAATCCTTTGGTGAAGATAAACGAGGAGAAGTCGTTTTTCAGCAACTCAAGACTGATCTTTGGAGTATGGGTCTTAATTTTGAGTATGCGATTGGGACTAATTTTGCAGTTCCATCTGAGCTTCAAGAAGATTCAGAGGTCCTGCCAGAAGAGCTTTCAAAGATTCTAGAGATTTAGTACTAATGTTTGACTAATCGTGAGGACACTCGCTATAGTATTAAAGCCATACTAATTAGGAGATGGAATGAAGCGTATTTCAAGCATTGGTGGCCTTTTAAAAAAGATTTATCGATTATATAGTAATCAGCTGCTTTCTATTCTTCAGGAGAAGGGTTTTACGGACCTAAGACCAAGTTTTCTTGAGATCCTACTCTTTGTTTGTGAAAATAATGGGCCAAGTATCAAAGAAATTGGGACAGCGTGTGGGCTTAAAAAACAAACGATGACGAGTCATTTAAATGAACTTCAAAAGCGTGGATATATTACGAGACAATCAAGTGAGTTTGATAAGAGGGAGCAGAAGGTTTTTCTTACGGAATTTGGTGAGAAATTTAAATTTACTCTGATGGAAGGACTTGAGAAGGTTGAAGCCGATTATTCGAAATTCTTAGGCGATATTGAAATAGATAGAATAAATTCGACGCTTGAAAATATGCACTCAAAATTACTTCCCCGTGAAGATAATTCACTTAGATCTCGAGTGCAATTAAATCTCTCTTTAGATTTTTAAATCCTAAGCAGCTGCCATCTTTGAGCCAGAGTGACTTGCTGGCCAAAACTGATATCCACCAGAGATATTATTCACATTGAAATAACCTTTCTTAACAAGTAATTCACATGCACGAATTGAGCGAAGCCCAGTTTCAGAAATTACCATGATCGGTGTTGTCTTATTTTGTATTTCTGCATAACGATGATCAAGCTCTTCAAATGGAATATGTACCGCCCCATCAAGCTTTAGTGGTTGAAGGTAGTCAGCACGTGATACATCTAAAATAATATAGTCCATATCTTCGTTATCATAAATTTCATGAGCTCTTTCAGGCGTCAGGTCATTGTAAGGTAGTCCCATCAAAATCATATTGTCATCGATGAATTGTCCATTCTTAACTCTGATCAAATGGTTTCTTTGTAGGGCCAGCGAGTAGTCGAGTTTTTCGTCAATTTTAGTAATATTTCTTTCAATATTGGTTAGTCTATTATTGATGAATTCAAGCATTTGATAAAATTTTAAGTCCATTCTTGGCCTCCGGTATAATTCTTCCAGTATTTCTATCGGAATTAATTGGGCCAAGATAAGCTAGAGCAGGCTATTTTAGAAAATTGGGTAAAAATTTCCGTACTGAATATTGCCAGTTACAACTGTAGTTAAGAAGCAAGAAGTAAAAAGGATCGCTCCCTCATAAATACCATAACCTAGCTCGACTTCACTATTGATGCTCAGGTCTCTTTCATCAGTTTTAGCAGGAATGTCATCTTGAATTCTAAAAATCAAGATTAGTCCTTTTCTAAAAATTGGAACGATGATGAGGGAGAGTAGAAGCTTTAGAATTACTTGGATTGAGTACCACTTAATATCTGTTATTTCATGATTTAGCGCTGAAGAAATAATGAGGCATTGTCCCCATAGAAAACCAGTATACGAAAGTGCTATTGCAAGATTCTTTTGAACAAGGAGGCGGTTAAAGGATAACTTAGAGATAATCGCATACGCTTTTGTTGAAAAGCCCACTAGGACCATAGCAAATAACCACAGAAAGAATGTCATAATGATTGATGAATGTGAAACCTTAATAACAGCATTCAGGATGAATGCCAGTCCTATTGAATGTGAGAAGCAAATGAGTGCATAAGCATAATTCTTACGTCTAAGAACTTCATCCGAGTATTCAAAATTATAGAGAACAATTGATTCGATGATATAGATACTTCCAAGATAGAGAATGATGACAATTGTTGATTCAATTAACATCTTTAATAGAGCAAGGTAAATTCCATCTGAAAGATTAAGGTAGAAGTTTGAATAGATAATCCCAATTCCGATAATTCTCGAGAAGAGATGAATCGTATCAGATGAGTTTTTCGAAGGGAAAAACTTCTTTGTTATCTGATGTCTAATCGAGGGATAGAGTAGGGCATGTGCATACTTATAGATGTAAATGATGGCACAGACTAAGAATGTGAAGACAATCCTTAAAATTAATTTATCATATAATTCATTCATCTAACTTTTGCTCCCACTTTGGAATTCTAAAATAACTTTTAAGTGTATCAACTATTGATTCTTCTTTAAGATTATGTTCATCTTCGAGTTCTTGTTCTTCTTCGAGATCCGTAATACTTCCATCCGTTCCAAATTCACTTTCTGGACCATAGTAGGGTTTTGAATCACTTTGGAATATTTTCATTCTTTGATAGAAGTCGAGAGTTGGTCTAAATTCTCCCCAGCCAAAGAGAGTTGGGAAATTTTTATAGGTACGATGAAACTTCCAAACTTTTGCACCATACTTAGTTATATCCCATGTTCCGTAGGCCGGATCTCCAATGAAGAGTGATCCAGGAGGCATTGGGATTGACGATGTTTTGAACTCACGTTCTCCACGCCTAAATAAAGACATCCCTTTATTTCTTAGATTTTGTTCCCAAAACTCCTTACTTGTTCTAATAACAATTTCTTCAGGTGATTTAAAGGCATGGATGATTATATATCGATGATAATAAGTTTTGATAAGAAAACCGGCCGAAAAATATTCTTTTAAGACAACAGAAATTGGAGCACCTCGAAAAAGTGAGGCGTAATATTTTTCATTCGCTAGATAAAGGGTTTTCTTTTCAGAAGGTGAAAAACTCTTTGAGATACCTAGGTAGATGAGAATAAGTAAAACATATAAGGATATTTTATTCATATAGTAGATATTATTATACGTGCTTTAAGAGCAATAGGCTAAAAAAAAAGGAGCACTAGGCTCCCTCAATAATTTTTCTAATGACTGCAATATTCTCAGGCGAAAGCTCTGAGTAGTCACAGTGTAGACGATTAATTGCGTGTGAACCTGCAAACTTTTGAAATAAGTCAGTTGCTTCATTGATATCTAAATACTTTAGCGAATTGCTCATCTTTTGAGTCCTCACAACTTTCATTGTGTACTCGGATTTAGAAGAGCCTTTATCAGCGGTATAGTATTTTGATAATCTTCCTTTTGAAGAACATCTAATATACTCAACATTAATTTGCTCAAGATACTTTTGAACTTCTTCAAGTGTTCCAAGTTGACCGGCATTGAATGATTCAAAGATTTTTTCAGGTGTTTGATTTTTAACAACGGCCTGTGCATATTTATTCTTTGAATTACGAAGAATTTTCATTAGATGATAATCGTCGTGTTCAATATATTCTTCAATATCTGCTGGAATACGGTATTCCTCTGGGGCATCTTTGAAGTATCTTATTAGAAGTTGCTCAAGGCATACTGCTCTATAGTGAAAGTAAACCATAACAAACATGTGGTAACGGCTAAGAAGGAAATCATCGAAGGTAATGACGGCTCTCTCTGAAATTCCAAGAGTCGCAACACCGTCAGTGATTGCTGGTTCAAGATTATCGAGTAGCCAGTCGAGATCGTAGCTTCCATAACTAACCCCACAGAAGTAGCTATCTCTTAATAAGTAATCCATTCTATCGCAATCAAGTTCACTTGAAACTAGTTGGTGTAGAAGTGGAAAATAATTGATTTTATCAAGGGTAAAGTATTCTGGGGTTTGAGTATGGCCAGTAATAAGGTCTGCAATATATCTTCTTTCTACGCCAAAAGTTTTTTCTACTTCTTTAAAACTTTCTGCAAATGAACTATCTGCGATTGCTTTAATCGTATAGTCTTCATGACTGGCCTGTCTGTCTTTAGATTTATCTTTAACTGATAAGAACATCTCGGGAATTTTTAGCTCACTAAGGTTAGGCATCACTGACTCTGTTGAGTGACTAAGTGGAGCGTGGCCAATATCGTGTAGTAGGCATGCAAGTTTAAAAGTTTGTTTAACTCTTAGGTGATCTTTTGTGATGATTTTTCCTCTAAATAATTTATCAAAGGCCATATTTCCAATATTCATAACTCCAATTGAGTGGATGAATCGGGTGTGTGTCGCACCTGGAAAAACGTATTCAGAAAAACCAAGTTGCTTAATATTTCTGAGTCTCTGGAAAAACTCTGCTTTTAAGATTGGTTCTTCTTCTTTTAAAATATGTATTGAGCCGTGAACGGGATCTCTTACTTCCATTTTTATTCCTAGTTTTTATCTAACGTATTTTGATTTTGATCTAGCCAGCGTGAAATATCTGCAGATTCAAACATTGGTTTATTGTCAATATAGAGACAAGGAACAGTTCTTCTTCCTGTATCTTTAACTAGGCGATGAAGGTTGGCTTCATCTTGTAGAATATTTTTCATTTCAACTTTTAGGTTTAAATTACTTATAACCCTAAGAACTAACTGACAGTATGGGCAGGAATCGTAGTAAAATAACTCAAGCTTGTGCTTCATTAATCTTCCTTAAAAAAAAAGAAAGCGGCCAAAGGCCGCCATCGTAGTATCTAAACTTTTGATTTAGTAATCGTCATCGTCATCGCCTGCTAAACCTTTAGCATAAAGTTCATCTTCATCAAGAAGGTCGTCACTCTCTTCTTCTTCAGGCTTATCAAATCCGTCATTATATCCCCAACCATAGTCAGCATCTTCATCTTCTTCAGCTTCCTCATCGTTTGGATTATACTCTTCTTCAAGAGCTGGACCTGGTTCTCTGTACTCAGTTCCAGTTGCTTCTGTTGCATCTAATTCATCTTCAATATCTTCTGTAACGATTTCAGCTGCAATCTCTTCTTTGATTTCTTGCTCGTAAGATTGAAGACTTGCTTGCAGAGCTGGATCAAGTTTTACCTTATTTTTTTTCTTATATTCTGCGATTGCTTGTTCTCTGCTAAGTTTCTTTTCTTCTTGAATTTCTTTTGCAGTTTTCTTTTTCGCTGGAGCCGCTTTCTTTGCAGTTGCTTTTTTTGCTGGAGCTGCTTTTTTTGCTGGAGTAGCTTTCTTCGCAGTTGCTTTTTTCGCTACTTTCTTTGCAGTCGCTTTTTTCGCTACTTTCTTTGCTGGAGCAGCTTTCTTTGCAGTCGCTTTTTTCGCTACTTTCTTTGCTGGAGTAGCTTTCTTCGCAGTTGCTTTTTTTGCTACTTTCTTCGCAGTTGCTTTTTTTGCTACTTTCTTAGCAGGAGCTTTTTTAGTAACTTTTTTCGCTACTTTCTTAGCTGGGGCTTTTTTAGTAACTTTTTTCGCTACTTTCTTAGCAGGAGCTTTTTTAGTAACTTTCTTTGCTACTTTCTTTGCAGGAGCTTTTTTAGTAACTTTCTTTGCAGCTTTCTTTGCAGGAGCTTTTTTAGTAACTTTCTTAGTTGTTTTAGCAGTGGCCTTTTTGGCCGCTTTTTTCTTTGCCATGGTGATTGTCCTTGTTAAGAAAATAATTATGATAATACTTCGTCAGTATATATAAAATGTTTAAATATTTTCAAGCGTTTTTAATCAGAATTTTAAATCAGTACCAAATTCATTCAATTGATTGCCTTCAAGTGTATTTTTGATGCCCATATTTGAGAAATCGTCCGGTGGAGATCCTGAAAATGGGCTCGCTGGAGTTGTTGGGTGCTCGTGGTAGATCTTGTCACTTCCACCACCATTGTAGCCACTGTTTTGGTCGACAACAGTACTCATTGCGATAAATTTCGTCGAATAGTGATTTCTTCTCATATTAAGAGGCGTGTAGCTAGGATTTAGTGGGTTTTGAAAAACGCCATCTGGCCCAGCCCCATGATTCTCTCCAGGCATATAAGCCGTTGAAATCTGTGAGTTTGTAAGATCAGACTTCTTGGTAAATTTAAAAACGTGAAAGTCTTTAGTGGTGTCATTGCCACTTATTTCAAAAAGATATTCTCCAATTGCTTCAGAAAGGGGAAGAATATTACAAGTTGTAGGACCTGCTGCGCTATTGCCTCTAAAAAAGAAATCAAATTTAGCGGCGATGCTGATATTGTCACATTCGGCTGGATCGGCAACAGGGATAGGCTTTAGGCCACCAGCTTCATAAATAGAGTTTGCAGCGTCACCATAGCCTGAGCCTGAGGTCGTTGGTGCACTTCTTATAGCATCGGCGGCTATCTTTAAAGCGTCAGTGTAAGCCGTTACTGAGGCGTCGAGACTATCAACATAGTCCCTCATTATTGCGGAAACCGTCTCCTTGCTATTATAAAGAAGTCTTGGTCCAAAGAGTGGGGCATATAAGGCATAGAAGTCACCATCAATTTTCTTCAGTGTCGGTGTCGACTCGGTCTCGCCATTTTCTTCAAAAGTTGGAACAAGGTAATTTGCGATATCGTAAGTTGTTGGTGCATGGACATTATTGAGAGACGCTTCAATATCGGTTGCAGACATTGTTGCTGACGACTCATCTCCTACAAGATTTCGTTTAAAGGCAGTGTATTGATCTTTGTTGTAGAGACCTGCTGACTCTGTTGTTGGAACAGTCGGCCCACTGTAAAAAGCTGTCGTTGGTATTTGTGTTCCTGTTTTTTCCCCAGGCAGGGTGTAGATTAGGTTTGGCACTGCAAATTTAAGCTTTGCCCCTGAGCCATCAGGAGTTCCACCAATGACTTCATTGGCCTTATCTGCTTCATTTACACCGATATAGAATTCTGAAGATTCAGGGATTGGACGCCCCTTCACATCACTACTAATCCCACCAGGATTAAATCCAAAGAGATAGTTTGAGCTGATTGCAATTCCTCCTGGAGAAGGTCTTCTTGGTTGAAGTTGTTTCCACTGAGAAGGTTCAGTTCCTTTTCCTTTAAAGAGTGCTGGACCAATTCTTCCACCATAAGGCTTAGCGGCAGCATAGACTTTTAAAGAAATTCCACCATCTCGGATAAATGGATTGAGAAGACCAATGAATTTTGCCTCACCCTTAATTGCATAGTAGGTAAGGACTTGAGGATTCTTCATAAAGCCAATGATGTAACCTGGAACTGGCATTGCTGTTTTTGAAGAGAAGCACGAGGCCTCTGTTGTTACATCGCCAGCATCAGGAATTCCGTATTCATCAAGACTTCCAGAGAGAGAGGCGAATGTAGTAAAGAAGGTCGCGTAGTTGGCGAGCATTGGAATTAGATCAACGTAGTATTTATTCGTTGGTCCTTCACCGTTTGGATATTCAAAACCAGTATCCTTAGGAATCAGGAAACCACTTAGCGCGTTTTCAATTGGGGTGTAAGCATTAGGGCGAAGTTCGCTAATTCTTAAACTTCCTGCAAAACCGTCTTGGCCCTTATACTTTCCACCACCAAGACTCTTAAAGGCCGCTTGAAATGCCTTGGCAGGTCTTTCATTAATTGGAAATCCAAAGGACTCATCATCGCTTATTAGTCTACTAAGAGTATTGGCACAACCGTCTTGGCAAATTTCTTCAACCGGTGGACGATTTGTAATCATTTCGAGGTTTCTCATACGAAGCGCAAGTTCTGTTGCTTTTATCCACGCACCAATCTTGTTTCCGGCAACGATTGGAACATCAGACATCGCTTGAGTTCCAGTTGAGAATGCATAGCTCATCGCTGCTGCAAAATTATAGTTTGATCGATCAGAACAGTTCTTTGCTTTGGTTTGTGCAAATGTATCAACGGCGGCTTCAAAGTACTCACTAACATTTGCAAGGGCCGCAACTTTAAACCTTGGAAGTCCTGGAACTTGATAAACAGCGCAGATATTATGGGTTGAACCAAAGTGGACACATGTTGATGGAAGGTTGAAACGATCTCCCGTCGATGTTCCTCCTGCATCAAATCTTCTTAGGCGAAAATCAACACCGTCTCCAGTCCAAGAACTTGCACTTGCAAGGTGAGACTTAGGATTAGAAACTTGTCCCATGACGTAATACTTGAACATCCATTCCTTGAAGACATTTCTCATCTCCCAGTTTAGGTATCCAATATTTGAAAGTTGTCTGGCCTGAACAGCAGCTCCAGACCACGCGGCAGAATCGATTGAGTTTTGGAGATTAATCTTGGCCTTAACAAAGAGGCCTACGTTCACAATAAATGCAATGAGAGTGAAGATAACAATTAGGAGGACAGAGAGAAAGATACTTAACTGTCCCTTGTCGTTACTTGCTAAGGAATTTTTTTCCCTATTTTCGTTCATGTCTGATTGATTTCCTCAGTGTTTTAATTGCACCACTATCGTAGCTTAAGGGCCATCTTGCCGTCAAACAAAGTGTCTTTTTAATGCCTTGCGCATCAGTTGTCTTGGCCTGGCTCTTGAAGTGTAAAAGATGCCAGGGATGGGACTGGGTCAATGGATCTCGTAGCACGTTTGTTCACCGGTCAAAGCTGTCATGTATGACATATCTAAAAGAAGCACTTTGCTTTTTCAAAAAAGTTCTCTACCCGGATCGTCGAGGGGCGATCTGGGTGCCTTTTGATTTTAGCGAAGTGCGTGAAGAACTAATTGCCCGGCTAGGTGTAAAGTACTGGAACAAGCTATAATAGGGGATAAGGAGTGATTTGAACGTGAATAAAAATCATTATATCGATTCAAGAGGCTACAAGTACAAGAATGCTCATATGGAGTTTTTCTGTCCTTTATGTGGAACTCAAAGAGCGGTCATCACAAATCCTCATCTATCAGCAAAAAATTACTTACAAATTTTTCTCATTACAGTGGCAATCACTGCATGCACTTACTCTTTTTGGGAGCTGAAGGGAATCTTTTCATTCTTCTTGGTATGGGCCTGTTTTGAAGCTTCTTTGCGTATTAATTTTAGAAAAGAGGTTCCGTGTCCTCATTGTGGCTTTGATGCTTCTTGGTACAAGAAGGACGTTAAAGTCGCACGTACTAAAGTTAATGAATTTTGGACTCAAAGGGGAATTGACCCAAATGCAAAATTTGAGAAAGTACACACACAAGAGAATATGCAGGGTGGCGAAGCATAATTTGCGCGCCCTCTGTATATTTTTGATTCCTCTAATTTCCCATCCTCTATAATTCAAACACTTGACGCACCCGTATTCTATCTCATTCTTGCACAGGTAGAAATTGCTTCAAAAAGAGTTAATTTCATACTATGTTAGCTCTCAAACAAGCAAATAATAACAACCTTGCGGTTTTGGGAAGATTCTCAAGTTGTACTTCCCATACGCGAATGACGGAGGAATTTATGAGTGTTAACAAGGTTATTTTAGTTGGACGTTTAGGACAAGACCCGGAGCTTAAGTACACACCATCAAGCATGGCCGTATGTAACTTCACACTTGCTACAAGTGAGTCTTGGAATGACAAGAGTGGACAAAAACAAGAAAGAACAGAATGGCACAGAGTTGTAGTTTGGGGAAAACTTGCTGAGCTTTGTGGACAGTATCTTGCGAAAGGTCGTCAAGCTTATATCGAAGGTGCTCTTCAAACAAGATCATGGGACGATAAAGATGGTAACAAGAGATACACAACAGAAATCAATGCAAGAACTGTACAATTTCTAGGTGGAGCAAGTGCAGGAACTGGTCCAGGTGCTTCTGCTGGTAATAATAACTACCAACAACAGCAACAACCATCAAGCAACGATATGATGGATCAAAGTTATGACATCACTTCTGATGCATCTTTCACAGCTGATGATATTCCGTTTTAACGAATAGCTAAAATTTAGTTTTATATTTTGAGGGAGCTTTAGGGCTCCCTTTTTTATACCGAGTAAAGTTCTCCAGTATCGAATCTGCCTATTTCATACTTCCTGTATTTTAGACTATAATTATTGTTGAGTGAGATTAACTTCAAGGAGGAAGTAAGATGAAAAAATTAGCAGTGGTTTTTGCACTTGTTTTTGGTGCAAGTGTATTCGCAGGAGATGGATCAAGTGGGTGTGGTCCAGGTTGGTATGTTTTCAAAAAGAACTCTTTAGTGTCATCTTCTTTAAGAGCAACGACAAACGGGATTTTATTTCCAGCTGTAACTCTTGGTATGACTTTTGGTACGTCAAACTGTACGAAACACTCAATCGTTAAAACGGAAGATAAGAGTTTATACTTTGTAACTCAAAACTACATTGAACTTAAAACAGAAGTCGCAAAAGGTAATGGAGAATTCCTACAAGCATTTGGTCAAACAATCGGTTGTAAAAACCAAGATCTTCCATACTTTTCAAGAAAGCTTCAAGATAAGTATGAAGAAGTATTTAAAGACAAAGCTTCTAACGAAGAAGTTTTAATGGAAACGTACAAAGTTATTCTTACAGATCCGACTCTTGTTCAATCTTGTTCACTTTCTTAAAATATTTTTAATTACGATCATGATTCCTGCGTATATTTATGCGCAGGATAGTGGTTATAATTCGAAGACGTGGCGGCGTCTTTTGTTTTTTGAAAACGGAAAGTTTAAGGCTTACCACCATGAGTGGTTCTATCTCTCTGAGAGAGTGAGTTTAGCTAAGGAATGGGAATTATCTCTTGATGCAATTAGAACGAAGAAAAATGTCGGGCGCGAAAAAATACTTTTTGCTTGTGCGTTTCCTGCTCGTTACTCATATATCCAAAAGTACCATCCTGAATTTGTAAATGAGAAATGTCCTAGTTTTTCTGAGTGGGAAAGGGAGTTAGCGGTTAAAGATATTTATCTCGTCTATGCCTCTAGTTATGTTTCAAATCCGGCCTCAATGTTTGGACATTCTTTTTTGAGACTTTCACGTGGTGGTGTAAGTCGAAGTAGTGCTCTTAATGATTATAGTGTTGGCTTCATGGCCCTTACCAATAATAATGATAGCTCATTTAGCTATGCAATTAAGGGAATAACTGGTGGGTACGTTGGAAATTATGAGGTCAAACCTTTCTACATGAATGTAGGTCTTTATCAAAGTGCAGAGGATAGAGATCTTTGGCAATACAAGTTAAACCTATCTCAATCTCAGGTGAATTTCTTTGTGAAGATACTGTGGGAGTTATCTCAAAATACAGGGTTTAGCTATTACTTCTTTGATGAGAATTGCTCAAGCCAACTTCTAAAAACATTACAAATCGTCGATGAAGACTTTAACTTTTTTGAAGGTCGTCATTTTATATTTGCACATCCGATTGAAACGATTAAATGGGCCAGGGCCTCTGTTGTTGAAAAAGATGAACTCTTCTATCCTGCAATTAATAAAGTACTTAGAAAAAGGCTTAGAGAAATGACGGGAGATGAAAGAGCACGTTATCAGAAATTGAAAAAAAATATAAATGGCCTTGACAAAGAGAGTTCGATTCGTGTTCTTGATGCATTGATTGATTTTTACAAATTTGAATCGTATCGTAAGAACTCAAATCTTAAAAAGAATGAGCAAGAAATTATGAATGCCATTTTAAAGAGGAGGGCGGCACTCAAGGTCGTCTCTGAGAAATTTGAATATATTGCAAATAAGAGTGAAGAGCCTATTCTCTTTCATGATCCAAATAGTCTAAGCCTGGGGATATCACAAGTTGGAGATGATCTGGTTGGGAATTTTGATTTTAAGCTTGGTTATCATGGTTTAACTGATGGAAGCCGTGGTCATGATGGTTTCTCCTTCATCGACTACTTAGGAGTCAAAACAACTTTTGATCAGGATTCACTTAAGCTTCGTGAAGTTAACTTTGTCGAGATCCACTCTCTTGCTCCATTTCTCCTAGAGGCCCAAACATATTCCTGGAATTTTAAGATGGACTTCATGCGAAGGGATTTCTTATTAGATGAGAATCATTTTAATCTTGGTGGAGCTTTGGGAGTTAGTGTATTTCGTGGTAACTCGATTTTCTTTTCATTTTTCGGGGCTGAAGGGGGAATTGGAAAAGATACTTCAAGACTTGATCCTTTTGTAAAATTAGGACTACGCCTAAGAATTAATAATCTTATATTCTTAATGGAAAATAAAAATATCTACTATCAAGAGAATATCCTCCCTAATTTTAAGTTTTCTAGCTCCTACGAGCTTGAAAACAGCAATGTTTTAAAACTCGAAATTGAAAATAAAAGAGGATTCAAAGATCAATTAGAATACAAAGCCGCACTGCAAATACGATTCTAGACCTCATTATTCGATAAAATCTTAATAATTGGTAAATTCGCTGAAGCAGAAGATGTTAATGTCGAAATAGTGCGCTTCTACGGGAGAAAAGAAATTTTCGAGCGGCCAAAGAAGGTTGGAAGCTTTAGGCAATATTACACGAATACGCTTTTTAAAAAGATCTCGGGGTCTTGGATTTACTTTGAATTAAGCGAAAGAGCTCAGAGAGTTGAACTTGTGGTCAGTGTGTCAAGTGTGATCATCCCCAGAGCTTCATGGAAATATTTCAGGTCTTCTAACATTTCAAATTGATTGGATTCCACTTATGAGAATTCTTGGGAGATTGATGAGAATGATAACAATTCCTAATCAAACATTTGTGTCCAAGGTCTACTTAAAGTTTAATGATGATGGAATAATGAAAAATTCACACCTTAGAGATCTTGTTGTTGATGTGATGGAGGGGCTAATGCGCATCACATTTCTTACTCGTGATAATGTAGGATCTTAAGCTGATCTTTATAGTGAATGAGAGAGGAGACGTTTAAAGCAGATGTAAAGAAAATGTAATTTGTTATTTATTGATCTTGCACTGATATTTTTGTCATAGCTAGGGCCCAATATCAAGAAGATAATAAAAATGGTGTAGTCGTTGAAACTAGATTATTTCGTAGTGATAAAAAAAGTTGCACTTAGGATAGTCCTCTTATTTGTTTGGCTGCATAGAGCGTACACCATTTTCTTAGGAGATATTCTGTATCTATTCAATTTTGTACGGCTAACGATGAGACCTTGGTATTTTAACTCAGGATGCATACAAATTAAGATGAACAGTAATTGTAAAAAATCCTTTTCCATTTAAGATGAGAACTGAAAAAGGGGTTTTTATGTTTTTAAAGAATAATAAAGGTTTTTCTTTAGTCGAAGTTCTAATTGCCTCGGGCATACTTGGTGCGATGGGTTTATACTTAGCTAGTTTTTCTAAGCAAGCGATTACCATGGAAAAGAAAAGTGAAACAAGCTTTGAAATTAATTCTATTTCATCACTTATTACTCAGTCACTCTTAAATAAGGATTCATGTCTTTACACTCTTGGTGATGGTAGCGTGATTACCAACGGAAAGAAAATATCAGTCATAAAAAATAGAAAAGGAGATGACATATTTAATACTTCAACTAAATATGGAAATAACTCTGTTTCGATTAATGATATTGAGGTTGTTGATGTAAATGCTTCAGGTGCTCCTGGAGAAAACAAATACGGAGAAATTAAGTTGCAAGTCACTTTCTTGCGTACTTCTAAATTGATACAAGGATCGAAGACAACTCGTAGGAGTTTTCCAGTATCAGTTGAGCTAGATGCGTCGAATAAGTTAGTGTCTTGTTTTTCATCAACAGAGAATTCTGTTGTAACGGCAAAGGAAGAGGCCTGTAATAATATAGGTGGTATATTTGATAAGACCACTGATAAGTGTGATTTAAAACCATATCATAGTGGAGAAATAGGATCTGATAATGTAGCAGTCTCTTCTAATTACTTATTTGGGTATCATCAAGATGTTTTAAATTCAAATTTTGTCAATGTTGAAGGCGATACTATGACTGGGAAGCTGATTGTGGAAAATGATGTCCAAACGAAAACACAGATCTGTGTGAATGGAAGATGTCGAAATTTTGATAAGTCATTATGCCCGACAGGACAAGTAGTAAAGGAGATTAATGAAAACGGAACAGTGACTTGTGCCAATGTCACATGTCCAGATCCCAATACATTTTATGTCGGTATTGATGGAAGTGGAAATTCTATCTGCAAGGCCTTTCCAACAAACACATGTAGTACTAACCAGTACGTATCGAAAGTAAATGCAGATGGGAGCGTTCAGTGTTCAAATCTTCCACCAGGAACGAATAAGAATTGTTATCCAGGAGTCATTCAAAGAATTGATGGAGCTGGTAATCATTATTGTGCAACAATTCCAGAAGATAAAAATGTCTATGGTCGCTCTTGTTCTTCTGGTCAATATTTAAGTGGGTTTTCAGCTTCTGGAAATCCTATTTGTGGTACAGTACCAACTCCTGCACCACCGCCGCCACCGGCTCCACCGGCTTCAGCACCTGCATCTTGGAAATTGATGACATCTACGGGCAAGACTAAGAGTTGTAATCACGATTATTGTGAAGATGATTTATATAAAGCTTCAAATTTAGCCTGTAACCAAAGTAACATTGGTAGGACTAAAGTTATTTTAACTAATGTCAGAGAAACTGGTTCTAATTGTGGAGCTAACTGCTCTGGTTCAAATAAGTATATGTGTTGTGTCACGTTCTGGGCTTATACGGAGAATAGTTATATATGTAACTAGCATGATGCTGTAATTTTGATCTGTAGCCCTATCTTTTCTTGAGATGGGGTTTTTTTTTATGTCATCTTTTGAATTGAAGTATTTATTCCTCCATTAATTTAAGAAATTTACTCGCCTTGTATCTTGGCATAGCCAGTGTTTATCTAGTTTTGATCTTTCTTTGCCGAAATTTAGATTGACACTCAATCATTTAGAATAAATTTATTTCAAATGATGGATTCTTCTTACGATGTAATCAGTCAAGTAAATTCAACTGTTTGTCTGAAACCCTTTGGTCAAAAAATCTCTCGTGCCTCGTTCACTCTTAAAAAATATCAAAAGGAAAGACGAATCAATTGACTTGCTACAAATAATTCGATGAGATCATGAGCCCGAAAGAATACAAAGTCGTATGGAATATTTCTCAAAAAAGGGTCAAATTAAATTTCTTAAGAAGTTAGAGAGGGGACGCAGTTGAATGACTCGGCTAAAAATGTTTTTAAAATATTGTAGATCGAAAAACACCGATTGAATTAGATGAACATAAAAGCTATCCAAAGTTTGTAAATAGATATTATCAAGAAGCTTGGCTTTGATCCTCTTTTTATAATGAATCACAGCTTTGCAATGTTTGGAGTAAATATTAACAGATTGGTGAGAAGAAATTGTTTAACCTGATTTGTATAAGAGATTCTATCCCCATTTAACTGGAGCAGTAAAGTGGGGATAGAGTCTTAATAATCTTACGATTTTGATTTACTTAGCTTGTTGAGCAGGAGCTTCTGTTGGAGCAGGTGCTGCTGCAGGAACTGCTGAGTCAGAGTTAAGTGGAGCTGCGATTGGTGCTTCACTATCAAGAAGAGATTTAGACTCTTTCCCTGATTGCATTTTTGCAAGAATTAAACAGTTACCAATAAAGATAATAGTTAAAACGACAGTAATCTTTGAAAGAATATTACCTTGTTGTGAACCAGAGAATACAGCATCACTTGCTCCACCCATAAGTCCAGCCTCAGCTCCCTTACCAAATTGTAGAAGTACTAAAACAATAAGTAATACAGAAATAACCGCGTGGAAGACCATTAAACTTGTAACCATATATAATCCTTTAAAAGTTAGACAAATAAAATAAATATCAATAGTTATAACAAAATCAGTGCCTGATTACAATAATTACAAGCTGTGCAATGAGTTAAATCATTTGGTTCAGACTTTAGTCAATAGAATCAGCTATTTAGTTAGTTTTTTTGAATAGAATGACATAGTTATTCATAAATTCTTTATATTTAAGGTTTAGCATAAAAATACAAAGGAGGTATTTATGGAATACCACACAAAGAAGCGTTTTAATCTCAGTCCTAATGAATTATTTGAGGACTTCTCAAATTTTGCAAAAATGCAATCTTGGATGATTAAAGATGATTCGATGAGAACAAATATCAATGCGGACTTTAGTCCTGGTGGAAAATATCATTTTGAAATGGTCTCTGACATTGGCGATATTGCTCACTACTACGGTGAGTACACATCAATCTATCCAAATCGCCACATTGATATGGTTTGGAATGATGGTGAGGTTAAAGATACCTTGGTAACGTTGGACTTTGTTGAAAATGAAAGACATGGCACAACTTTGATTTTAACCCATGCAAATCTTCCAACGGCCACGGCAGTGAAACATCATAAGGAGTTTTGGAAAAATTGCCTTGAACATTTAGAAGAATATGTCCAAAAGGTGAATCAAGCTTAGGTATAAACTTACAAATAATAACTCTTGCTAGACGAGGCATTGCTATTCATAAGAAAATTATTGAATGAAAAAAATAATTATTCTTATGTTTAGCTTCCATGCCTTTGCGGGAAATATCAACCAAGTAAGCTCTTTTTCGAAAAGCTTAGAAAAGTATCTTTTAATTGATACTCAACACATTTTTGAAATCGTTCCTAAAATTAGCATAAAAAAACCAAATGCTTTTCAACGTTGGCAGATGGAAAAGTCAGGCGCAGAAGCTACATATAATGACTTCACAAACACCATTATTCTTAAAGACAGTTACTTTATTGGTAATCAAATTGTAGGTGTTGATGATATGAAGGCCAATGAAAAATATCGCTTCTTTCTTTTCGCTTCGACAACATTTCACGAATTATCTCACGCCGATTTCGACGTCACTGTGGAAAATGGAAGTGAAGGAATAAAGTATCTTCTCGAAAAGAAAATTATGCCTTGGTTTAAATCAAAATTTCCTTCATTCAACTCTAAAATCGCAACACATGAACTCTTTGGTTACACTGCGGGAGACGGAATCTTTTACTTGAATCAGAAAATACAAGACCTCATGATGAATCACGGCTTAAAATATCCATCGATGGAATGCTTCCCTCCAAAGGGATTAGAGAGAATTGCTGCTCGTTTAGGTTTTGAAAATGGTATCGAATATAAAATGATATTTGAAAATAAAGATTTTTTTAGCGAAATCGTACCTTCGACAATTTTTGTAAAAGGAAAAGATATTAATCTCAATACTTCAAAATTTCCCGAGAAATTCAAACAAGAGCTTTACCAGTATTTCGTAGATACTTATAATTTTCCTGTCGACTTAGAAGAGTTAGTATATAAGATGAATAATTCTCATTTTAGAGATGTATTAGAAGGATGCTATAAAGGCTATGGCAAAAGTCGTTCGTCACAAAGACGCTGAAAGTTTTCTTAAGATGAGTCAGGCTTTTTTAGAAAAAAGAGAAGCCGTTAATAATCTTGTTCTAGGCCTCGCTATTGGTGTGGCCAAGAATGAAAAAGAAAGTGATCTTGGTGAATTATATTATTCAATTATTCATGATGATGAAGTCGTAGGCTGTGCTATACGTACCGACTTTGAGAGACCTTTTTCAATAACAGAAATCAAAAAAGAATTTCTTCCTATTCTTGTCAAAAAGCTGAAAAGTGATGAGATTACTTTGCAAGGAATTGTAGGATTCAAGCAAACAGTAAAAGATTTTGTAAGCCTGTATGGAAGAAGGGTTAAACTAAGTCTTGATCAAGGGCTTTATGAGATTAGTGAAGTTATCCTGCCTTCGGGGATCAATGGCCATGCAAGGTCTGCAACCATTTCTGACCTCAAAATTTGTACTGAGTTTTTAAGAGGGTTTCTCTTTGATTGCTTTGACGATGAAGCAGCTCCTCGTGCGGAGGCAATGATGACTCGTAACCTAAAGTACGGTCGTGTTCTACTGTGGATTAATGATGAAAATACTCCGGTCGCAATGGCCGCACGAACAAGAGAAGGTGTGAGGGGGGCTGCAATTTCTCTAGTATATACGCCTCCAGAATTTCGAGGGAGAGGTTATGCAAGTGCTGTCGTCGCAAACCTCTCTCAAGATCTTTTAAATGATGGATGCGAAATGTGCTATCTTCACACCGACCTTTCTAATCCAACCTCAAACTCAATATATCAAAAAATTGGTTATCGAAAGATTTGTGAATTTATCCATTACGACTTCATTTCTTAATTTGGCATCTAACCTGCAATACGTAATGCATGTATAAAAATTTTATTGCTTCATTCTTATTAATTATATCTCTTGGCGCAAAGGCAAGCCTCCATATATGCAGTTTTGCATTTAATTCAACGGATGAAAGAGACGCCTTATATCAGGAGCTTAAACCCCTCGGGGCGACATTAACTGAATTTGTGCCTAAAGATTCTAAGGACCCTCGATGGTTTGAAGAGCAATGTCAAAGTGTAAAAAAATGTGACATTACTGTCTTTTCTGGATACTTTGGTGGAGTTTTCTTCGGAGAGGGAAGTTCCATTACCTTGTCCATGGCCGAACTAATAAATTCAAAATTATCTAATAGTTGTCCAAATGTACTTAGCTCATCAAAAACAGTTATGTTAATGGGCTGCAATACAATGGCATCTAAGAAAAAAGATCATCGAACAATCCATGAATATCTTTCGGTTCTTTTGAATGATGGATTTCCGCTCGATTTAGCAGAGAAAGTAACAGCAACTAGATATATGAACTATGGTGAAAGTAATGAAGAGATTATGTCTTCAATTTTTTCTGATGCAAAAGTAGTTCTGGGCTTTGAGAGTACTGGCCCTCTTGGAAAGTATGCTGGCCCACAACTAAGAAAAGCTATTAGAAATTCAAGTGAAGAAAAAAGAAGAAGTGATGGATTTGATATAAGAGAGCTACAGCATGCATTCAAGGGGACAAGTTTAAAAATTTCTTATCCGCAAGATAGCGAGTCAATTCGCTTGAAGAAAGATGCATTAACACTTAATGCAAAAAAAGCAGGAGATGCTTGGAAGGAAATATTAGATACTCAAAACAGAGAGAAATATATCGATTTCATTGTTCGTAATCATAAGAATATGTATCTCAAATATTTTTTAAAATATGATACAGATCTTAGAAATAGTTTGTATAAGATTGTTAAAGCTAAAATAAGCCAATCGCACGAGCTGGTATCAATACAACTTGAGCTTTTAGAATTTATGAAAACGAACCGCATGATTGAAAGTTCAGAGTTTCTAGAATCTTTTAATGATGTTTTTATGTCTCTTATAGACAAAGACATTGATTATATTAGGGCATCCCAATTATGTAAGATTTCAAAGTCATATCCTAGTGAAGTAAAAAGAATTGAAAAAGTCGGAATGCTTGAGGGAGTTGGAGGAGATTATTCTACCTATTTAAAATCATGTAGAGGGATTGAATCTCAAAATGAGGCGAGTACAGTTTTAAAATGTCTTGAGAGAAAAAGCGATAGTGATTGGAACTGTCTGACCTCTAATCGCTATGACTTAAACGTTAAATCATGCTTACTTGCTGCTTCTCGAAATAATGACATTGAAAATTCTGATGACATGCTTTGGTACTGTTACTCAAAAATGAGAAATACAAATCAATTAGATCGAGCCGAATGCTTAGAGCTAACTGATCATTTTCAAATATTAGGAAATCAATTAAAAATGAATTGGAACTGTTTAAATAGAGTAAATAAATAGGAGTACTTATGAAAAAAACAATTGTAGTAATTTTAATGCTTTGTAGTAATACCTTTGCCGATGGATTATTTGCTGATGGCTTTCAACCATCAAATCTTGGGGATGCCATACAACATGTTACTGGCCGAATTCGAAGTGCACATAGTGGCGGTGGCAATGTTGACTTATCAGCTCTTGAGAATATGACAGATGAACAACGTGATAAGGCCTTCATGTATCATGAAGATAACCCTGAACGTCGAGCGAATGATCCTCGTCGAGAGACAGTGAAGATACTTGAAAATTTTCAAGAAGATGTTGTTGCAAAGTATGAAGACTCAAGTCGTCGTGAAGAAATTCTTGAAGAAGTTTCAACTAATATTAAATCTTATAAAAGAAGAATCGAAGGCGGTTACTATCGTTATGCCTACGAGAGAATTGATAGCTGCTTAAATGATTGTTACCAGCAGACAGAAGTTCTGAGACTATCATGTTTTGAGGGAGATCTCGACCGAAGAAGTGACTGTGAGTTGTTGTCTACATGGAATCCCCAAAGACTAATTTGTAATTATGATAGTTCAAAAGAATTTGAAAAGTGTGATGATGCAGCAGCTTGGGCGTATCAAGTCTGTCAATCGAAGTGCTTTTAATTCTATTGATAATTGTGCATATAAATTCACATTTGTATGCACCATGCACTTAATATTGGCGTATTTCTCCGGCCTTAAGATTAGTTCCATCGCTAATGTCTTGAAAGTTCATCACTATAAAGAATACTTATGATACTCCGATAAAATAAGGGATATGTATTGGTATTTACTAATTTTTACATTCATTCTGTCCTCATGTATTTCTCCTCTTGAAAAAGGTGAGGTGAGTCTTGATCTCAAGAATGTAAAGTCTCAGCAAAAGCCATCTCCACTAGTTTCAAATATAACTTTAGAAAATGATCAACTCAAAATATCTGGTTCAAATTTTTTAAGTCTTACTTCGGTAAAAATTGATTCGCAAAATCTTTCGGTGATTTCAAATGATGGATCAAATTTAATTTTATCCGCACCAAGTGCAGTGATGCTCGCTCTTAATTCGATATTAAATTTAGTTATTGAAACTTCATATGGCGCAACTTCTGTTGCCGTTACTTTTAATCTTGTTGATGGAAGTGTGACTGCTTCAAAAATTGGTGACGGAGAAATTGGTGCTAACCATCTCTCGGGCATGGGAGCAGGTGTAGGGCAAGTGATGCAGTGGAATGGAACAACTTGGGTTCCAA
>CAZQJK010000017.1:0-59008 GCA_964593545.1 uncultured Bacteriovorax sp.
TTGTCGCTAGATCGTGAAATAGCATTTTGTTGATTCGTCTTTTCTTTTGATATTTCTCAAGCGTGAATGTTGCTCGAGAAAATTTTTGTCCGCAGGTCTTACAGACAAAGCGTTGAATTTTTCTTGAATCACTTCGACGAAAATAGAATCCATCTTTGGAAATGAGCTTGTTTTTAGTGGAGGAATTGCAATCAGAATTTGGGCAGTGGTATATCATGAGGTACTTACTGCAATATATATAGTAATACCAAAACTGTAAGTATCTAAAAATAAAGGGTGGAAAAGTCGTAGGAATCAAAAAATGATTTTAAAGGTAACTAAAATTTCCCCATTTAATAGGAGCAGTTTAAAAATTACTCTATTGATCTGACGCTGATACCGTTCTCTTTTAAGAGTTTTGTGAATACACCGTCTCCATTGGTGAGTGTGCCCGAAAATGTTCCATCATAAATTTTTTGGGCACCACACATAGGTGACTTGCTCTTTAGCAGAGCTTCTGTTGCACCCGAGAGTAGTGCAATCTTTAGGGCCTGTTGAGCTCCCATATTATATTCATTCGATACGTCTTTTCCATCACGAGTCATTATTTTATTTTCGCGAATCTCTGCAGGAGTTCTTGGCGTCGAAAGTCCGCCTAATTGCTCAGGACAAACAGGGATGGCCTCTCCATTTTTAACAATTTCAATAATTTCTGCTCTTTCTTGTGATTTGCAATCATATCGACATTCAATTCCAGCTAGGCAGGCGCTTACTATTTTCATCCTCGTAACCTACCATATTTACGCAGAGTCTCAAGGTATTCTAAATTTTTTTCACTACAATTCTGTGCACGTTGTTAAATAAATTTAGGTATGGTACAAAATCGATCTAACACGAGGACACAATGAATAATATTCTAATTGGGATGCTTTGCATTTTAATATTTTCATCATGCGGTGGCGGAGAAAAGTCTGATCTTGGAAAAGTTAGTTTGTCTCCAACTGCTAAAGTTTCGACAACACTTCTCGCGTCAAATATTGATTTTTCTTGTGAAGATACGAAGTGTCCGACATCTTATGGGATTGTCATCAAAAACTTAAGTAATGATATTGTCGCTAACTCCAATGTTTGCTCAGGTTTCTTCATTACTAAAAAAGACATTATTACTTCTCGAGATTGTATAGGAGAGTTTGTTGAGAAATGCTCAACTGGAATCGCCGTTAAGGATATCAATGGTAATTCAGCTCTTTGTAAGAATATCACTCACGGTTTTGTTAACTCTAAAAATGATGAAGACTTATTTGTCCATATTGAGTTGAGTAATGAGCTAGATGTTGAGCCTGTAAAATTTTCAGGTGAGTCATTTAAAACAAATTCTTCTTACGAAAGATGGAATGTTGTTAGGAGTTATGAAAATGATAAGTATCATTTAGAAAAGACTAAGTACTGTAGGATGACACGAAATAACGTACGATTTCCTTTTCAGCAAAATGGCGAACAAAGAGAAATTATTTTAACTAATTGCCCACCAGAACCAGAGAGTGTTGGTTCTGCAATCGTCGACACTGATGGAAAAGTTGTAGGACTTTCTACTGGTATTGTAGAAAAGACAGATATATTTAATAACTTAATGGGAAGTAAGAAAGGGCGAAATCTTCTTACTGCAACACCTATTAATTGTCTCGCATATCAGAGACAGGATTTATTTCCATCGGTTAAGTTAACTCGAGAACAAAAAGCGCTTTGTTCTCAACCTGTAGGTAGTGTCACTACATCATCGATGTATAATTTCTTTATCTCAACTCTTTTCTTTGGTAACTCTAGTTCACTTGAGAAGAATAAAGTTGTCGTTACTCGTGATATTTTAGATGAATCACATTTTTTTAAAATATCTCATCCTGAATGTATTAGGGGAGAGCAAGATTTAATCGAGTTCGAGTCTTGCCAATTTTATCCACTAATCACAGCTGACTATGAATTATATCGTACCCGAGTTTCGCGATGCTATGGTGATAGTTCTTTGGAATATAAGATTAGGCCTAATCAATTTGAGTCGCTATTTGAGGTTGCTGTTTTAAATAATAGCAAAGAAGTTTCAAGTCTCTATATCTCTAAATGTAATTAAAAAAAATGGCCAAGTTAATGGCCATTTAAGCTTATTAGTAATCAGAACCTGATTCAGATGAATCTTCAGTTGACTCTGTCGATTCTGTTGCTGAGTTTTGGTTTTGGTACCATTGAGTTTGGTCTGCAGAAACTTCTGTTTCTGTTGTCGTTTCTACTGCTGGTGTTTCATCCATGTCAGAATCTGAATCTGCATAGATATTTACAGAAAGAAGTAGAAGAAGTGTTGAAAGTAAAAGTGATTTTTTCATATGGCCTCCGTTAAAACGTCTTACTTATTAAGTAGTGATACTTAACATTTATCTAATTAAGAATTTTCTACCTTTTTTGGATTTAGGTAAAATCGTTTTTTTTACGGACTATGATTAACTTAAACCTAAGTGAACTAGAGAAGGCCGCACCTGGTGTACGGCCGTGACAGTTTCTAAAAAAGTGCGTCTAGCCACATTTTTGCTTCTCGAGTATTACAATCTGACTCCCAGATGTGTTTAACCTCGAGGTAGGCCAAGATGCCTTCGACTCCCATCTCTCTTCCGATGCCAGACTGCTTTAGTCCACCAAATGGCATTCCAGGGTTAAGAAGGTGATACTCATTGATCCATATCGTTCCAGATTCAAGTTTTGAAGCTATTCTTTGGGCCTTTTCAGGGTTCTTAGTCCATATTGCAGCTGCTAACCCATAGACTGAGTCATTGGCCAGTGAAATGGCTTCTTGCTCAGTTTTAAATTTCGTAATACCAACAACAGGGCCAAAGATTTCTTCTTTCCATATTGTGTTTGAAGGACTTATTTCAAAAGCGGTTGGCCTAATGAAGAAACCTTTATCAAATCCATCGCCACTAATTCGTTCTCCTCCAAAGAGTAATTTTGCGCCTTCTTTCTTAGTGACTTCGATATAGTTCATAATGGTATTAAATTGCTTTTCACTGATAACTGGACCAAAGCCAGTATTTTTGTCATTTGTTTGACCAATACTTATTTGTTCGATGCGAGAAAGAAACTTTGCTAGGAATTGGTCATAGATACCTTCTTGGATGAGAAGTCTTGTTCCTGAGTCGCATGCTTGTCCAGAGTGGTAGAGAAACGCGTATAATGCTCCATCAACAGCGATATCAAGATCAGCATCATCCATTACAATATTTGGTGATTTTCCACCTAGCTCCAGCGTCGTCTTCTTTACGCTCTTCGATGCTTCATTTAAAATGATTTTCCCGACGGCTGTTGAGCCAGTGAATGCAATTTTAGAAATCTTTGGATGCGAGATGAGGGCGTGTCCTTCTTTTGCTCCACCAGTGATTACATTGACAACACCATTTGGAACGCCTGAATCCTTTAGGATTTCGGCCAGTATCGAGGCGGTTACAGGAGTTTCGCCAGCTGACTTTATAACTGTTGTACATCCAGTCGCAAGAACAGGTCCAATTTTCCATGCGGCCATTACAAGTGGAAAGTTCCACGGAATAATTTGAGCACAAACTCCAATAGGAGTGTATTGTCTTTTGTTCTTAGAGAAGCCTTCTCGAGATGCCTTTGCGTCTTCTTCCTCAAAAGAAAAAGTTGAAGCAACTTTACTCATGACTTTAAAAAATGCTGCCGTATTGTGAATGTCGGCGGCTGCCTTTCTAAAAGTTGAGCCAGAGTCTTTTATTTCTTCTTCGATTAACTCTCTCTTTCTCTCCTTAATCGTTTCAGAAATCGTGAGAAGGATTTCACTTCTTCTCTCTCTACTCATCTCACTCCATTCTTTTGAATAGAATGCATTATGTGCTGCCTCGACAGCATCGTTGATATCCGATTCACTTGGGTTATGAACAGTTGCTACAACCTCACCAGTACAAGGATCTATTGATTCAAATGTTTGACCATTTGAAGAGTTTCTAAATTCACCATTGATAAATAATTTTATTTCTTTCATATTGTTTCCTTTTCTTTAGCAGTTTTCTAAGCTTAGACTCACACCCTGACCAACACCTACACACATTGTTGCAAGACCTTGTTTAAAGTTTTTATTTTCGTTTAAAATATGAACTAATGTTGTTGTAATACGAGCACCAGAACCTCCTAGAGGATGTCCAAGCGCGATTGCTCCGCCTTTGAGATTTACTTTTTCTGGATCAACATCGAGCTCTTGCATACAACCAATTGCCTGAACAGCAAAAGCTTCATTGAATTCAAAGACATCAAAGTCTGAAATCTTCTTATTGAATCTCTTTAAAAGAACATTTGTTGATTCAACTGGGCCAAGTCCCATGATGCTAGGATGGATTCCTCTTACAGCTCCTCCTGAGATTCGAGCAAGGGGCGTAAGATTATGTTTTTTTAAAAACTCTTGTGAAACAATGGCCACACAGCTAGCTCCATCATTCATTGGTGAAGAATTACCAGGAGTCACACTTCCGCCTTTTTTAAAGACAGCTGGAAGCTTTGCCATTTTTTCTATTGTCGTATCTGCTCGAGGACATTCATCACGTGTGATTTTTAGAACTTCTTTTTTTAGTTGAATTTCTAAGGGAACAACCTCATCGTCAAAATGTCCCAAGTCCCATGCCTTACATGCTTTGATATGAGAATTTAATGCATAAAGGTCTTGAGCTTCTCTTGAAATATTTAATCTTGTTGCCACTTCTTCTGCAGTTTCTCCCATTCCTAAAAGAGGAAACATCTCTTTCATCTTTGGATTAGGAAATCTCCAACCAAAAGTTGTGTCATACATCTGAGAGTCGCGACCAAAGGCCTGAGAACCTTTGGACATGACGTAGGGTGCTCTGGTCATACTTTCCGCTCCTCCAACAAGAATACAGTCTGCGATACCGGAAGCGATACGTGAGTAGCCGTCAATAATTGCATCTAGGCTTGAAGCGCAAAGTCTATTGACTGTAACGCCTGGAACTTCAAGAGGAAGTCCTGCTAGAATTGAGGCCATGCGAGATAGATTTCTATTATCTTCTCCGGCCTGATTTGCACAGCCAGTGATAACGTCATCAATTTCTTTCATGTCAAAGTCAAATGAGTTTTTAAAATCTTTAAAAAGTGTTGCCAGCATGTCATCGACTCTGACATGGGAAAGAGTACCGCCAAGTTTTCCTATTGGCGTTCTTTTAGCGTGAATGATAAAGACATCTTTCATATATTTCTCCGAATTAAATATTTATTTTAAGTGATTTGCTTACTCTGTATCGATTATCTTCAGTGACTTTATAAAGTTCATTTAATACATGATAAACAAAGATTGGGTTGATTTTCTCTGACCATTCGATTGGGCCATGAGGATAATTTACGCCAAATTTCATTGCAGTATCAAGAGCATTATCAGATGCAAGACTCTCATCTTTTGCAAAGTAGGCCTCATTAATTATCATTGAAGTTATTCGAGGGTAAGTGAAGCAAATTCCTGGTGAAGAGACTTGCTTCGCTTCTAGCCCAATTTCCTTTAGAAGCTTTGACATCAATTCAAATGAGTGGTCATCACGGGAATAAACTTCAATCGTATCTTTTGGAGAGTAGAATGCTCCAGCGAAGCATGTCGTTGTTCCGTTGGTATTTTTTAAAATATAATCACCCCAGTTTATCGTTGTATCACTAAAGATTGGAGCGTCTGTATAGTTTTCGACATTGAGAAGTAATTCTATTTTTGAGTCAGTATCCATAACCGTAAAATCAAAAATCATTTCTCGATTTTCAAAGTCGCTAGGAGATAATTCATATAGTGCCTGCGGATCAACTTCTAAAATATCATAGTCTGTTCTGGCCAAAGCTTCGGCCAATGGGTGATTATCTGTTGCCAGTATTAATTTACTTGTCATAACTATAAAATCCTTTTCCCGCTTTCTTTCCAATTCGACCGCTATCAACCATTTCTTTTTGGATGCGATGTGGTCTAAATCTAGGGTCGTTGTAGTAACTCTTCCATACACTACAAGTAACATCATAGTTAATGTCGATTCCAATTAGATCCATTAGTGTAAATGGCCCCATTTTAAACCCACCAACTTCAGTCATGACTTCATCAATTTCCCGGATTCTTTCTTGATCATAGCTTTCTAGAACTTGAAAAGCTTCTCCGTAGAAATTTCTTGCAACTCGATTGACGATAAAGCCGGGGTAGTCTTTACAGATTGCAGGTTTTTTTCCTTCATGTGAAAACCACGCATCAAGTGTGTTTGTGAGATCTTTTGACGTCCATGGTGTTTCGATAATTTCAACAAGCTTCATTATTGTTGCAGGATTAAAGAAGTGAAGACCTATCATTTTTTCCTTTCGTTCTTGAGAAAGGTTCCTAGCAAGAGTTGTTATAGGGATACTCGAAGTATTAGATGCAAAAATAGTATGCTTGCTCATTTTCTGATCAAGATTTAAAAATAAATCGGTCTTGATTTTTAAGTCTTCAATAATCGCTTCGATGACAAGGTCACTATCTGTCGAGACCTTTTCAATTTCAATAATAGAAAGCTTGGATATTGTTGCACTCACTTGATCTGCAGTGAATTTACCTTTTGATTCAAGTGCTTTTAGAGAGTCTTCGATCATTATTTGAGACTTGCTTGCCATTTCAAAAACTGCATCAGTTAATTCGACGCACACGCCTTGTTGTGCAAACCATTGTGCAATTCCTCTGCCCATGGTGCCAGCACCAATAATGAGAACTTTTTTTATTTCCATCCAGTGGAGTCCTTTTAGAGATTATTAAAAGGGGGAGAGGTCCTCCCCCTACGAATTGAATTACTGTCTTGTTGGTTGCTCTTCTTCTTTGTATTCTGGAAGAATTAAGCCCGCTTGGTCACACATGTCTTGAACTTCTTTTACAAAAGCATCTCTGACCATTTGGTTATTTCTCTTTTTAAGACCTAAGTTAACATAAAGATCATTTGATCTACCTGAAGTCGAACCAAATACATTCATTACTCGAGGCCACCAAATATTTAAACGTTCTTGTAGGAAATCTTTCTTATCACTCGCTGCGAGGATTTTAATCCACTTGTCTCCATGAGCAAGGTGCATGATTTCTTCTTTATAAATTCCTTCAATTCCTTTTTTCCAAGGCAAGTAACTCGAATCAAGCGTGTCTTCAAGTTGATGTCCGGCAGCTCTATCCATTAGGAAATTGAAAAGAATAAAATCTTCCCAGAAATTAATTCCGTAGTAGAAGATATTGACTCTGTAGTCCTTTTTCAATCGTTGAAAACCGATTTGAGCTTTGTCTTCAGGGTTTTTCCATCCAAGCTCAGAACCTTCAATATGTGTCATCACGTCTTCACCAAGCCCTTCAAGTAGTCTATAAAGAACTGAAGCATGTCTCATTTCATCTTTTACGATCTGAGCAACGATTACTTTTTCTTGCATCGTTGGAGCTTTTTCAATCCAAGGTGCATACCCTAGGGCTCCCGAGTATTCTGAATCGTGTTGCATCCAAAGAAGATTTTTAAGGGCCTTCTTGTATAGTGGAGGAAGTTCCTCATCAACATCAAACTTTCTCCCATTTTTTATTTCGTCAAATAATTTAATGTCCTCTTCTGTGTATTGTCTTGCACTCATATTTACTCCTTATTATTTATTTTCCTAAAAATTTTGGTGTACGTTTCTCAAAGAAAGCATTTAATCCCTCTTTGTAGTCCTCAGAATTTCCTAAGAAGCGCTGTGAACTTACTTCGCGCTCCATAGATTCATTATAAGACAAGTCCTTGGCCATTGCGATATTTTGCTTAATTATCTCAACACTCATTGGTGCTAAGAGATTAATATCTCTTGCCCAAGTTTTTGCAATATCGATAAACTGTTCATCTTGTCCATTTATTAGGCCAGCTTCAAGCATTTTCTCAGCAGAAAGACCTTCATTGAAAAGGAAGAATTCGAGAGCCTTTTTTGCTCCGAGAGCTTCAGTGAATGTCTTAGTTGCTCCAGCATCAGGACACAGTCCAAGTTTTGAAAAACCAGATA
The DNA here is from genome assembly GCA_964593545.1 of uncultured Bacteriovorax sp. Classification (GTDB taxonomy): domain Bacteria; phylum Bdellovibrionota; class Bacteriovoracia; order Bacteriovoracales; family Bacteriovoracaceae; genus Halobacteriovorax_A. The sequence goes on from CAZQJK010000017.1 coordinate 8,038, forward strand.
CAAATTTAGCTTTTGGATGAGCAACAATAAGATCACACGCAAGTGCTACTGAAACACCGGCCCCTGCGCAAACTCCATTAATTGCACCAATGATAATTTTCTTTGATTCTCGGATCGTATTTACAAGAGGATTCCATTCTGTTTCTAGTGTAACTCCTAAGTCGACGGCTCTTTCACTTGCTTGAACAGTTCTATCGTTGAGATCCTGTCCTGAACAAAAGGCCTTTCCTTCACTTGTTAAAATAATGCATCCTACCTCTGAGTCTTTATTGAATTGTCTGATAGCTCTAATTAACTCAAGCTTGGCCTCTCTTGTGAGTGCACCATAAACTTCTGGGCGATTAATTGTAATCGTTCCCGTAAAATTCTCTTTTGATACTAAAATATTTTTATAATCACTCATTTAATCACCTTTGTACTCAGGTTCTCTCTTTTCGAGAAATGCTCTCATTCCTTCTTTTTGATCTCGTGATGAAAAAGTCAGGTAGAAGTTTCTTCTTTCAAAATCAATCGCATCAGATTGACTCATTTCGAATGCTTTATTTACAGATTCTTTGCAAAGTCTTACCGCTACTGGGGCACGATTTGAAATAGTTTTTGCTAGCTCGTAAGCTTCTTGAAGTAGGGTTTTTACTGGTGTGACTTTGGCTACAAGACCCCATTCATAGGCGGTCTTCGCGTCAATCATCTCTCCAGTTAGTACCATCATCATGGCCTTACTCTTTCCAATTGCTCTTGTTAGTCTCTGTGTCCCACCCGCACCTGGAGTAGTTCCAATTTTGATTTCAGGTTGTCCAAATTTTGCAGAATCTGATGCGATCATGATGTCACATGACATTGCAAGTTCACATCCTCCACCAAGGGCGTAGCCATTAACGGCAGCGATGATTGGCTTTGTTATCATTGAAAGTTGTTGCCATGATCGAAAACGATTATCTGTAATTTGATCGATGGGAGAGGCTTCGACCATTTGAGCAATATCTGCTCCAGCTGCAAAGGCCTGCTCATTTCCTGTGAGAATGATTGCTCTCACAACATCATTATCTTCGAGTTCAAATAATGCTTCAACTAGTTCCTTCATGAGGTCCGTAGAAAGCGCATTAAGAACTTTTGGTCTATTAAGTCTTACAAGTGCGACGTGCTTGTCACCGTTGTAAGGATGTTCAACAATAATATTTTCCAAGGTGGATCCTTTATTTAAAGTGGTTTGCTTACAATCTCTTCTGCGAAGTGAATTGAGACAATATCTTTTGCAAAGCTCATGAGATCTTTTCCTGCAGCTGCATTCTCTTCTGACTTCATTGCTGTTTTAAAATCTTCTTTGTTATTAAAAACCATCTCTGCGATGATGTGGAGATTACTTGCTCCCGCAGGTGTTCCGTGAATTTTATTTACTCTAAGTTCGACAAGGCCTGGGACTTTTGCAGCAAGAGGGGCGTGAATTTCATTATAGTGTTTATCGAAAGCGTCAATGTCATTTGGAATTTTATAAATAGCGATTAATTTATACATGGTAGTGTCCTTTATGATTCAATTTATTTGTTAAATTATAAGGATTCGGGGACTTAATGATAAGACTCAGCGCATACTTTAAAGAGGATGATTGTGGCTTAAGTTATTGATATTTAATAAGTATAAAAAAAAACTACATTTCTTTGCTTTTTTAATTTCAATACTTTCCGATAATAAGCTTATGTAAAGCAAATTAAAGGGACGGTTGAGTATGAATATATTTAGAAAAATAAATATTCAAGTTTTTTCATTGGTATTTATTCTTATTTTATTTCAGGTAATCATCAGTACTCTAAGTTACTTTTCAATAAAATCTGTTAATACAGGCCTTGAGTCTGTTTTCCAAAAAAGGCTTCCATCAATCGATAATCTCGTTCAAGCGGATCGAGATTTTCAACAAGCATTAGTCGCAGAGAGAACGCTTCTTATGGATGGACTAAGTGAAAAAGATTATGAGTTCTTGGTAAAAGATTATGACAAAAATAGAAAACAAGTCATCGACCGCTTCAATAATTTTGCAAAACTGGCTTCAACGGATGAAGAGAGAAAACTCATCGAAAGTTTTAAGGAAAAGTATGAAGCATGGGGAAAATATTCTGATAAATCACTTCCTTTTCTAAAAGCAGGATTTTCAGGTGTGAGAAAAGATTATATTGGAAACTCTCTCAAGGACGCATCTCATCTTTTTGAAGATTCTCGTGGGGTTCTCGATGCTCTTCAAGAATTTATTCTAAATTATGCTGATAAAGAATTTGAGTCAGCTCAAGATACTTATAAAGCTTCAGTTGAAAAAATTGTTTTATCTCTTCTCATTGGTCTTTTGATTTCTGGAGTTCTAAGTTTCTTCATTGTTAGAAATATAACTAAGAAGATCTCATTTGCTGTGAATACAATTAATGATAATAAAAATGATCTCAATAATATTTCAGAAAATCTTTCTGAGAAATCGACTGAACTTTCCTCAATTGCACAAGAGCAGTCATCGAGTGTAGAGGAAACATCTTCTTCTCTTCATGAAATATCTCAAATGGTAAAAAAGAATACTGATATTGCCGTTAGCTCGGCAGATATGGTCGGAAGCGGGAAGACACAGCTAAGTGAAGGTATTAAATTAATCTTCAAACTTGCTGAGAGAATAAAAGCTGTAAATCAAGCCTCGCAAGAGCTTGGTCGAAGTGTTGATGAAAATCACACTAGGCTATCTGATATTCTTGGTGTGTTTAATGAGATCCAAAACAAAACAAGCGTGATTAACGATATTGTTTTTCAGACAAAACTTCTCTCTTTTAATGCTTCGGTTGAGGCCGCTCGAGCAGGTGAGCATGGTAAAGGTTTCTCTGTTGTGGCAGAGGAAATTGGTGGACTTGCACAACAGAGTGGTAAGTCTGCAAATGAAATTTCTACCGAGCTTAATAACAGCTTTGGAAGTATTTCTGGAATAATCCAAAGGTCAAAGGACGAGGTATTTGCTGGAGTAAATAATAATAAAACTCTTATCGAAGAATGTTTAAGTCTTTCTTTGGAATGTGAAACTGTCTTACAAAAAATTAACACTATGTTTGAAACAATTTCATCTTCGTCGAATGAAATTGCTCATGCTTCAAAAGAGCAGAGCGTAGGTGTTGAAGAGATTAACTCCGCGGTCCAAGAAATAAATGATTCAAATCAAGTGACGGCCCAAAGATCAAATGAGGTTGAGAGTTTATCTCGAAATATACACAATGTATCTGAACTTTTGAGCAAGTCAGTAGAAGAACTTAACAAAATGATATGATAAAATATTTATTTTTCTTCCTTTTCAGTTTGAATTTAGTTTACGCAGCTGACAAGATATTAGTAGGAAGTACTGATAGCAATCTTGGATTTTTAAAAATTGGTGCGATTCAAAATATTTTAGAATGCGCTGTGGCCGAAAGAAAACTACAGATTAAAATGATTTCTCTTCCAAAGCAGAGAATAAAGCATAGCTTTAATGAGGAGCTTCTCGATGCTTTTTATCCGATCTCTCTTGAAGAGAACAAGAGTGATCTTGGTCTATTTCCTCTCTATATTGACGAATTACTTCTTATTTATCGAAAAGACGAAAAGCCTTTTGAAAAATTAAATGTTGGGGGACTCAAAGAAGATATTGAGTATCTTAAAAAGTTTGATAAGAGAATTACTAAGTTGTATTCTGTATCAAGTGTTGATGCTTTATTTGGTGGCCTTGAAAGGCATCGGAGTGATGCTGTGGTCGTGAGGCGTTCGCAGTTAACTAATGAAATCAATTTGAAAAATTATAAAGTAGAAAGTCTACATTTTGAAGTAATGGGTCTTAAGGTAAGTAATTCATTCCTTCGTAAGACTGAACTTTCAATCGAACAATTAAATAAGAAATTTATCCATTGTCTATCGGCGATGGATTTTAAGTTAGAGAATAGTAAGAAAGAATTAATTTATAATGAGCTCTCAAAGGACTTTGTTGAAATGTCATCGCGACTTCTTGGGCCTTTTCCTCGGTATGATAATCATAGTATTCAGGAGAAAATATGGAACTCTGGTGATAGTAAATCGAGAAAAGAGCTTGTTAAGTCAATTCTTGATAATAAGTATACACGCATACTTAAGAGCTTTAAGGCAAAGTATAAGTATATCAATGAAATCTTTATCTTCAATAAAGATGGCTCCTTAGTCTCATCCTTGAAGGAGACGAGTGATTTTGATCAATCAGATGAAGATAAGTTTAAACTTCTTCTTTCAAGTAAAAGTTTCGAAGTTAAGCATATTCAAAATATCTATTTTGATAGGTCTGAAGAAGTCTTTCAATTAGGTATTTCAATTCCAATTTACGATGATAAGGGCCTCTTTATAGGAGGCCTCTACGTTGCCAGTGATATCAATGAACTTCTTCTTTACTATCGATTGCATCTATAAAGATACTTGCTTTTAAATCATGTGCGGGTACGATTCTTAGTCCTGGGTTTGCCATCCAGATATCGTGTAGTAACTCTACTGTCTTCTTTGTTTGTGGGTGATTTTCATCGACAAGATAACTGGCAAGTGTCGACTTACTTCCATTTTCAATAACTTCATCAATTGTCCAGACGGCATCTCCGACCATAAATATTCTTGTTTCTATTGTGTTTATGATAAGTCCGATCGATCCAGGTGTATGGCCAGGTAGTTCGACGATCAGTAATGAGCCATCATCAAAAAAATCTTTAAAGCGTGAGAATGGTCCATATGGAATATTTTTAAGTTCTAATATATTCCAGTTTAGATCCTTTGAATTGTATTGCTCTGGGATATATCCAAATGGTGGTACATCTGACATGGCACTCTTGTATTCCTCGGCATGAACATATATTTTTGTCTTATTCTTTGTTGATAAATCCTTAAGTGCACTCACATGATCAAAATGCATATGAGTGACAAATATACCGTCAATCTCTTTTTTGTATTTACTACTTACGTCACCATCTTCCTCATAGTCGAGGAGGGCGCGAAATGGTAGAGAGATCTTCTTTAGTTGATCTTTTCCATCTTTGGACATTCCTGTATCGATCAAATACTTCTTCCCACTTCTTTCTAAGAGAAAGGCCTGGTGGCTTGAGTAGTGATTAATATTTGTTCGTCCATCTTTTTTTACAAGTGACTCGGCCGAAAGATTATGTCCTGTTTGTATTCTCTTAACTGAAATATATTGCTTGCTTCTTTTTGGAAGTTTATATTTTTCAGGATGAAACTCTGTCGTGATAATTTGCTGTTTTGAACATGAAACCAGAACTAAAAGAACTAAAATAAATTTGTACATTGAAACTCCTTTTTAATAATATATATTAAATTGGTTCTTAATCATACTTACCAAAAAGTTAGTGAGTTTAAAATGACTGAAGATGAAGTTAATATTAGTGTTCGAAATATTTATACAGCTCTTGATGTATTAGGTGGAAAGTGGAAAATTAAAATTCTTGGTCAACTTCTTTACCGCAAAGAATTAACATTTGCTGGACTTGGAAAGGAGTTATCTGGCATTTCAGATAAAATGCTTTCACAGTCTTTGAGGGAATTACAAAGAGATAACCTTGTCCTAAAGCAAGAAGGGCACTATATCTTAAGTGAAAGTGGGCAAGAGGCGAAAAATATCCTCATTGCCCTTTGTAACTGGTCTGGGAAAGTATACTTTAGTTAATCGAGGTATCCTCTTTTTTCTTGATCTCTCTCGATTGCGTTAAATAGTGCTTGAAAATTACCTTCTCCAAAACCGTTATGTTTTTTTCTTTGAATAAATTCAAAGAAGAGTGGACCAACATAAGTTTCAGTAAAGTTTTGGATGAGGTAACCTTCTTTATCTCCATCGACAAGTAGTTGCCTATCTTCAAGATCCTTAATACTTTCTTCTACTTTAAAGTCTCTCTTTGGAATATCTTCATAGTATGTTGAAGGGATATCAAGAAACTTTATTCCACGTGCTCTCAAATCGGCCACTGTTGAAAGAATATTTCCACAAGTTAGCGCAATATGCTGAACGCCTGGTCCCTTGTGCAGGTCAAGGAATTCTTGAATCTGAGACTTACCACCTTCTACTTCGGGTTCATTAATTGGGATAATGACTTCACCATTTGGAAGCTGAACGACTTCAGATTGAAGTCCCGTTTTTGCACCCTTGATATCAAAATATCTCGTTACTTTGAAACCATAAATTCTGTCATAGAAGTCTACCCATTTTTTCATTTCACCTTTAGGAACGTTATTTGTGAGGTGATCAATTCTTGCCACTCGAGCAGCAAGTGGCTGAGCTTTTGGATCAGAATCGAGTTTTGAGAGCCATGGGCGAAAGTATGTGTTTGGTCTTTGCACGAACTCATTAACGACATCACCAAAGCCTTTTATCGAAGCTGTTAGGTAGAGACCGTGCTCACTGTCGATAACTTTTAATCCATTTACTTCTTCAGCGCCTCTTTTTAGGGCCTCATTGATAGCATGCTCACAATCTTCAACGAGGAAACTAATTTTTGAAACACCCTCGCCATGGGCATTGAAATATTTCCTTGAATGTTCACTTTCTTTCTTTGAAGCATTAAGAAGAAATCTAACCTGGCCTTGCGTAAATAGTTCAAGCTCAAGTCCTAGGTTCTCATATGTTTTTTCAAACCCAAATGTATAGAATAGTTCTTTGGTTTTTGTATCAAGAGTATCACAAGTAAACTCTAGATGATCGATTGCCAAAATACCAAGTGGGTTTTCTGCGCTGATTTTAGATTTCAACATTATATCCTTTGTTATTTTTTTACAGTTTATGGAGCTTATTATGGTTTTTTAAGGCACATCGCAAGATTTTGTAATGTTGCGGTGTCCCTTTTGGTAAACTGGCACATTGATGAAATATAAGTTAGTATTTTCCCGTTTAAGGGAGATTATATAATATGGCGCACAAGATATTGAACGGCAATGAAATCATTGTTCAGGGAGGCCTTGAGGCAGGCTTCTCATTATATACAGGTTATCCAGGTTCACCACTAGCTGAATATTTTAATATTCTCTATGCTAAGAAGAATGAATTTCATGAAAAAGGTATAAGAGTCGTTATCGCAAACTCTGAGGCCAATGCTGCTGCGATGGCATCTGGAGCGAAGCAGGCCGGACGTGATTGTATGGTGGCGATGAAATCAATGGGGTTACATGTCGCTAGTGATGCGCTTTCTGTTGGAAACTTTGCAAATCCTGGTGTGCCTTATACTGATTCTTCTAGTGGCGAAACTCGCTATCCTGGAACGGTTATTGTTGTAGGAGATGATCCTTGGTCAATGTCAACTTCGACGGCAGCAGACTCAAGATACCTTTTTAAGCATCTGCATATCTCTTTTCTTGAACCATCGACGCCGCAGGAATTAAAAGATTGGATTTCTAAGGCCCTTGAAATTTCTAAGATTACGAGTTTATATCAAGGTCTTGTGCTGACGACATTTTTGGCCGAAGGTGGTGGGCGAGTAGATCTGGCGCAAGAGAAGGCGGTTCCTAAGGAACTCATTAATCTTGATCCTTCAACTTTTGATCTCTCTAAAAATGTTATGGTGCCACCGAATTCATTATTTGCAGATCATGCAATGATTAAAGAGCGCTTCCCAAAAATAAAAGAAGCACTGAAGAAACTAAATCTTGATAAATTATTTGGTAATACTAATAGTGATATCGGTTATATTAGTTCGGGTGTTATTTTTGAATCCGTAAAACAAATCTTTGAAGAAGCAGATTATCTAGCACACTTTTCATTATATAAACTAGCTTGTTCCTATCCACTTGTTGATGAATTACTTATTCCATACTTAAGCAAATTAACAAAACTTGTCGTGATCGAAGAGAAACGTGGTTTTCTTGAAACAGAAATTAAAGAACTGTGTCAAAAGCATGGATTAACTCTTGAAATCTATGGAAAAGAATTTCGTGGGGAGGAAGGATTTCCTGCATATGGTGGATTGAGCTTTGAAATCATCAGAGATAAATTAGAGCTACTTCTAAAAGAGTTTGGATATAAGAGTTGTGACAGTATTAAATATGAAGCGAGACCATTTGGCGAATTGCTTCCAAGACGTCTGCCAACTTTTTGCCCTGGCTGTCCTCACCGAGAAACATTATCCTTATTAAAGGACTTAAGAGGTCATTTGAAAAAAGATGGAATTGATCTCATTACTCATGGTGATGTCGGTTGTTATTCTCTATCTTTCTTACCTCCATTTAAAGAAATGCACAATCTCTCAGCAATGGGCCAAGGTGGTGCTCTGGGTGCTGGTGTTGACCTTTTTACGGAGAATCCAAGTGTCGTTTTAATGGGGGATTCTACTTTCTTCCATTCGGGTTTAACTGATATTTCAAATTCTTTGCAAATGGATCATGATATAACTTATATCCTTCTTGATAATGATAATACGGCAATGACGGGACATCAGATGACTCCGGCATCTGGGATTTCTGTCGAAGGAAAGTCACGTCCTCGTCAAGATATGCTCTCTGTTGTTAAGTCTCTTGGTGTTTCTCAAACGATTGAAGTCAACCCAAGTGATCGCTACTTTTATCAAAATGTGATGAGAGATTTTATCAAGAAAAGTGGCGTGAAAGTTATTGTTTCAAATAAAGAGTGCTCTTTGACTTTTCAAAGTAAGAAGCGTGCCAGTGAAAGAGTAGAATATAAGAACTCTGGAGTGCTTAAAGAAAAAAGTTTCTATCAAATTAATACTCTCGCTTGTGAAGATTGCAGGGTTTGTGTCGAGGCCACTGGGTGCCCAGGTCTTACTCAAGTTCACGATGCCTACGGAACGAAAGTTTCGATTGACCCACAAATTTGTGTTTCAGATAGCTACTGCACGAAGATGAAGGCCTGCCCTAGTTTTGAACTTGTTACTGTCAAAAATTATCACCCTTCAAAATATCTCTCTAATAATATTGAGTTTGATTTCTCTGCTCTAACTGACCCGACACGTGAGAAGACTCTTGATTCCATAGCCGAAGGAACGCCTTGGCGGATGGTTGTGACAGGAGTTGGGGGTTCTGGGATTACGACGATCTCAAAGATCATTGCTAATGCCTCGATAAAGATGGGGGGACGTAATGACCTTGATTTTAAATTCATGGATCAAAAAGGATTAGCACAAAGAAATGGAAATGTGACAAGTCATATGTCTATTTGTCCTTCAGCTCACTCAATGGGGGCGGTTACTCCTGTTGGAAGCTCAGATGTACTTGTTTCGCCAGACTTGTTAGATGGAGCAAATCAATTATCTTTTTTAAAGAAAGATGGAATTGCAATATTTGATGAACAATACCAGGTGCCTTTGTCGATTCTACTGGATCGAAATCTGGATGCCATTGAAATTAGAAATCAGTTATCTGGTAATGGTGACGTGCGAGTGAGACTTTATCCTTTGAAAAAATGGTCTGAAAGTTTACTCGGTAAGGCCGTCTATGCTTCTTCAATGATTCTCGGAGTTGCGTACCAACTTGGAAAGGTTCCATTTTCCCATGACGATGTTAAAATGGCGCTCAAATCTTCGATTAAGGGAAGTGAAGTTGAAAATAACCTCATCGCATTTGAACTAGGGCGTGAGATGGTAAGCCTTGGTGTCGTTGATTTTGAAAAGAAATACCAGATGACTAATCCCGTGGGAGCTTTTAGCTTCTTAGAACTTGCGACGAAGTCGGTGAAAGAATCTCTTCTACCATGGCAAAAAAGAGAATATGTTCTGTCTAAGTTTAAAGATGCTTGTAATAAATTAACAGCGAAAATTTCGGATATTTCAAAGAATGATTTAATTACATTTGTACATGATCAATTTATTTTTGATCGTGGCCAGAATATTGATGAATTTATTAGTGGTGTTATGGCCTTAAAAGATATTTATCAAAATACTAAAGAGTTTAAAATAGCAGTTCGAACTTATGCAAAAACTTTTATTATTAAAGATGAGATTTTTGTGTCTCATCAAATGATTTCACCTCTTCTAAAGAGTATGGATGAAGCTCGCTATGCAAATTTAGGGACAAGTTATACAAAAAATCGAATCAATAGACCATCATTTGATATCATGGGAAAAATTATTGAATTTGATATTTCTCCAAAGGACTGGATGCTTAAAACGATGAGGCATGCTCGTATTCTTAGGGTTGTTCTCTCTTCGTGGCATCACCGTGAAAAAGATATTTCTTTAAAAATAAGGGATGCTCTTTTTAATACAGTTCCCAAGGCAAGTAACAGTCTTTTTGAACTAAGAAAGTTAGAAAATATTAAGGGGTATCGGGAGGTTCGTTATGAAAGTGCGAACTTTCTATACCAATAGTAAGTAGGGTTGTATGAAAGAGTCTGTCTCAGCGATTTTTATTCACCAAGATAAGGTTTTCCTTATTAAAAGGCAAAATTATCTCAAGGCCTTTCCCGGTTATTACTCCTTTCCTGGTGGGAAAGTTGATGAGGCAGATATTGTTGTGAATGCTGAATCTTCTCGCTTCATCAATGCGCTTACAAGAGAACTTCAAGAGGAGTTGGGCATTGATATAAAGTCTTTAATGGCAGATGGAGTTGTTGAAGATATTTCTCTCTTTGGAATTGCTGTGACTCCTGATTTTAATCCTCATCGTTTTGAAAACTACTACTACAAAATATTTTTAAATGATCAACTTGATTTCACTCTCGATGAAGGAGAGATTGCACTAGGACAGTGGCTTAGTGCTGATGATGCTTTTCGGTTATATGATTTAGGTAAGATGCTTGTCGTTCCACCCATGATTAAAATTATCGAAGATTTGAGTCGAGATATTTTATCAACTGAACAAATTGACCCAAACTTAAAGTATGATGGAGCGACACAAGTCCCTTTGATTATTCCCGTTAGCGGATTATTTCAGTATCTACCTCTCTCAAATACTTTTCCTCCAGCTAACCGTACAAACTCGTTCTTCTTTGGAGATCAGCTGAAGGTCCTTGTTGATCCATCTCCTAAGAATGATTCTGAGTATAATAAATTTCTTCAAACACTATCAGATAATGGACATCATCCCGAATTGGTATTTCTTACTCATCACCATCCTGATCATCATGAATATGCTATTGATATGTGTGAGCACTTTGGTGTGGAGTTAGGTATAAGCCAAGATTCTTATCTAAGACTGTGTAAGAAGCTTGGTAAAGATTATTTTAAAAATGTAAAAATTCGTTTCTATAAAGAGGGTGATATCTTAACAACTTCCAAGAAAATGAATGTAATAGTCATTGAAACGCCTGGCCATGATGAAGGACAGCTCTCTCTCTTACGTGAAGATAGATCCTGGATGATTGTATCTGATCTTATCCAAACTGTTGGCACCGTTGTTATTGGTGGAGAAGAGGGTGATATGAAAAAATACTTTACCTCTTTAAATCGCGTCATTGATATTTCTCCTGAGGCAATATTCCCATCCCATGGAATTGGTCTTGGTGGAGTTGATAAAATAAAATCTACTCTAAAACATAGACTAGATAGAGAACTCACTATTTCTAAGTATTTGGCAGAAGGCATAGAACAAAGCGAGATGCTCAAATTAATTTATCCACAACTTCCCGAGCGACTACATAAGTATGCTCTGGCAACCATCGCAACACACATCTCTAAAATTAAACGTCATGGTCTAGGACTATAGAGGGCAAAGCCTCATAATCATGGCGGTTTTATTTCATTTTCTTTCTTGAACAGTCTCCCTTTTAACTGTTGTTAGTTTCATGATTTCAGTTACTTGAATTTTTTTGATGCGTTTATCTTTGATATTTAAGGGGATTATGTTTGATGGTCTCTTGTTTTGCGAGACAATAGAATAAGAAGGCGAGGGAATGGCTCAAGTAATTTGGTTTTACTGCCGATGAGTAGATTGGAAAACGGAGAAAAGTAAATGAAGATTGTTAAGAATGTATTGATCCTTTTGTCTTTTGCTATAAACTCATCGTCTTATGGACAAATGTATCGTGAGGGGTATGAAACTAAAGTTTCTCCAACTACAGTGGTGGACCGTGAACTACCTGCATTCCTACGAGGATATAAGGGGTTTGGCTCTACCGGGACGTCCTCTTCACTACTTCATCAAAGTCCTGATGGTCTGTCTTTTGTATCCGGTCTCGAAAGAAGCCCTGGTACATGTCCTGTCCCGAGTGAAGAAGATAAAAAAATACAAGAACTTGTAGGAACTGTAGGAAATCTTAGTTGCGGTCTAAGTACAACAGGTACAGTAACTCAATACTGCGAGTGTATTGACTCTAAAGAGATGTCAAAAGAATCAAAAACTAGATCACATATAAAAAAATTAGCTTCTGATTTATATGCTTCTGCATTAGCATCTAAACTTAATAATGCTCTCGTATCATATTTTAAAAACGCCGAACTCGTAGGATATGGACAGGCCACTTCTGATATTACGGATCAGGCTATTACAGCTAATATGAAAGAAATAAATGGAAAGAGAGAAGGGAAAGTTAAGTATCCTTCTTGTTCTCCAAAGAATTTAGAAAAAATGTTGGATGTTTTAAATGCAACAAAATTAAGTAATAAGAAAGGATGTCTCGAAGGTGCTGTTGGAGAAAAAACAGTAAAAGTCTTAAAAAATAAAATTAGAGAAAAGTCACTTGATTATGCGAAGCTTTCAGAAGTCGATGTCTCAATTAGTGACAGCGTTTTCAATATCGCGTCTAAAGTTGATAAGACTCTGAGTGGATCTTTTGAAGCTGGAATGGTCGCGCAAGATAATTCTATCACTAATGCTTACCGAAGACCGGGATCTGTCGAAAACCTAGCCAAACATCGCCCAGAGTTTAATGCAAAACAGAAGGCGGATTTTCTTAGACTTTATGATATAGCTAAAAAAGCAACTCAGTTTAAATACTTAACTCCAGAAGAATATGAATTTATCGCAGGCATTTATAAGAAAAATCCAATCTATCGTAAGATCAGTCCAGTCAGAGCTTTTAATTCTACAAAATTTACTTCACAGTTTTTCTATGATCCAAAATCAATTAACAGTAATTCATTTGAAACTCAAAACCTGCTGAAGAAGTTTGCAATAGGTGCGATTAATAGCTCGTATCCAAAAGGAATGATCTTTATTGATGTCAGTGAAGAGGATTTGTATATACAAAATCAGATGGTCATGGCCGAGAAAGCAAAAGAAGCAAACTCTGATTGCGTTAAGCAATTTGAAGAAGTTGAAAAATTTTGTTCAGGTAACCAATGGAAATATATAAAAGGTAGTAATCCTGAAGAGTTATCTAGTGTTATTAATGACATTTATATTAGTGATGAATCAAGTATTGACGAGGCCGTTACTGCACACGTTGATGCTGGACACGTCTTTTGTAGTCTTTATAGTTGTAAAAATAAAAGAAACGCAAAAGAAGAGCGTTGTATCGATAACTCAAAAACAGATGGAACTTTCGATGTCTATGATGTTTCGAGTACTGAATACGATATAAGTAGAAAAATTGAAAATGGTGATTTTGGTGTTAGCACTGATAGTTCAATTGCAACTTCAGGATTTAGTGAAGGGCCAATATCTGAGCCAGATATGGAAAGTGTAACTGACATTGTCGATTCATCGTCAGAAGAATATCATGCGGTTACTGGCTTTGAACAAGCCGCCGCCTCTTCATTTGACTCATCAACACCTAGTCAAATTAAGAGAGGTGAAGATTTTGCAAGTAAAGTAGCAAATTACTCTCTACCAAGTTCATCAACTTCTACTGCTATTGAAGATGAGAATGCTGTTGCAAGAGACCTTGCACAAGTCGAGGCCGCTAACTCGGTACAAAACAGTGCTGAGAAAGAGCTACAAAAAGTTCAAGCTGAATTAGCTAAGGCCAAACAAGAAAGTGAAAATGCTAAGAAAGAACTTGAAGAATTAAAATCTAGAGAAGCACTTGCTGAGCAACAAAGAGTTAATGAAGAAAATGAGCGACGATTACAATCTACAATTAGCTCATTGGAAGACAAGATCTCAAAACTTGAACAAAGAGAAGCATCTATTTCTACACAATCTAAAAACAAGAAAGTTTCTTTTTCAAATCCTATGAATAGTAGCTCAAATAATTTAGCCAATTATTCAAGTGAACTTGTTGAAAATAATGGAAATGATACAGGTAGTTCTCCAAGTGTAGGGACGGTTAGTCGGTCATCAAACTTCTCTAATGCTGCTATTTCAGGTGGAAAAGATTCACAGGCAGCTAAAACGGTTCTACGTCGCTTAGAAGAAAGTCGAAGTCAAGGAGTCTCTGGAGCTGGTGGTGGCCTATCAATTTTGTCAGCTCAAAGTTTAGATGATCCTTCTCTACAATCAAAAGTTAAAGAAGCCTATAAAAATGGTGTTCAGACAATTTATGTAAATGTTGCAGGTAGTGTCTATCGAATTTCTCCAATGCTTGATTCTAAGGGAAATATTGTTGAAGAAGATGGTGCATTGAAATTTGTTACTGAAATTGCTACAGCTCCAATGATTGAAGAGGATGAAGTTGCCGCCAATCTTAAAGACTTAAAGCGACTGCCAGCTTCAATTACTGATGAACCAGTGATTAATCCCGATGATCCTGCTTATCGAAAGGCTCAACTTGATGCTCTTTTAAATGCAGCTGATGGAGATAAGTAAAATTGATTAGAAAAGTTATTTTTATTACGATATTTGCCCTTACCTGCTATGGTAAGGGTTTTTTAAATTACTCTCAATCTGTCGATATCCTAAATTTCTTTGACTACCTCTCTTTAAATTTTGGTTCAAATCAAGAAGGGCTCTATCAAAGCGCATGGATTAAAAAATTTGGAAAATTCACTGACGAAGAAAAATCTTTATTAAAAGACTACCGAGAAATGAGGTCGAAGTATAAAGTTGATAATCAAGACTTTGATCATTTCTCTCTTTCATTTCTAAAGGCTAAGTCAATAGATGAGGCGCTCAAAAATCTTTCAAAGACATTGTCTAAGGAAGAGCTAAGTAAGATTGTAAAACTCTTAAAACATTTTAAAGGTAATGCAAGTAGCTTTATTGCAGAGTCATCTAGCTTTAAAGGAAAAGCTCCAGAGATTGAAAATAGACTTAAGAAAAGTGGAGTTTTAAAAGCATATCAAGATGTGTTTAAATTCTTTGGGTTTAAAAATAATCTCCAGGCAAGAATTTTCTTCGTGTGGGCACCAAAAGAATTTGCTATGGAAATCGAGAATCTACAAAATGTTTTGATCATTAAAGTGAATCCACTAGAAGATATTGATAAGAAATTAGATGATGATCGAGCTTTACAATTTCTCATCGAATCACTATTTTCGACTTTAACAAATTCGCAGCTTGATAATTTTAAAAAAGTTTTAAATAGTTCATGTCCTTCAGATTCTTTCAATACTCTTACCTATGTCCTGGGTCCAATGCATCTTAAGCATCGTCTTGAAAAGAAGTCTTATGACCCATATGTTAAGCACTTTAGTGACCCAAAAATTAATCTACTTACAATTACCTTTCATCATCTTTTTGAAGAGCAACTAGCATCTCGTAAGCAGTTTTCAGGTTCGTTTTCAAATAAGCTTGAATATCTCTGTTCTCTCGCTAAATAACGCGCTGAAAAGCTATTGATATCTTGAAATTGTCCTCACTATTTCTTGTCATAGGGGTCCTTAAACTAGTAATATTCTTAGATATTTACTCTTTTAATTTTAGGATTTGAAATGGACTCGATAGTTTCAAAAATTGATCGTCATAGCGACGATTTTAAAGCAAATAAAGAACATAATTTTCAGATATTAGAAACATTCTATTCGAAAATAAATCATGTTAAATCAGGTGGAGGAGAAAGCTCTGTTTCTCGTCACCATGGGCGTGGAAAATTATTACCACGGGAAAGAATTGAAAAAATTCTCGATCAAGACTCACCATTTCTTGAATTATCTTCACTGGCTGCAGACGGTATGTATGGAATGGATATTCCAAGTGCAGGTATTGTTTGCGGTATTGGTCGTGTTCATGGTGTTGAATGCATGTTTGTCGCTAATGATGCAACAGTGAAGGGTGGAACTTACTTTCCAATGACTGTTAAAAAGCATTTACGAGCGCAAGAAATTGCACGTGAAAATAGATTGCCATGCATTTACTTAGTTGATTCTGGAGGAGCATTTCTTCCAATGCAAGATGAAGTGTTTCCAGATAAAGAGCACTTTGGACGCATCTTCTATAACCAGGCCCAAATGTCAGCGATGGGAATTGCACAAATTGCTGTAGTTCTTGGAAGTTGTACCGCAGGTGGTGCTTATGTTCCTGCCATGGCTGATGAGTCAGTTATCGTAAAAAATAATGGAACAATTTTCTTAGGTGGTCCACCTCTTGTTAAGGCCGCAACTGGTGAAGTTGTGACAGCTGAAGAGCTTGGTGGAGCTTATGTACATACTCATGAAAGTGGTGTTGCTGATCACTACGCCGAAGATGAGATGGATGCTCTAGCAATAACACGAAATATTATTGAAAATTTAAATTATAAATCTCTTGGTGCAATCGCTGGAGATAAGAGAGAAGTACTCGTTGAAGAGCCAAAATATGACATCGAAGATGTCTATGGAATTCTTCCTCATGATACAAAGAAGCCTTTTGATATTCGAGAAATTATTGCTCGTTTAGTTGATGGATCAAAATTTCATGAATTTAAAGAGAATTACGGTACAACACTTGTTTGCGGTTTTGCTCGTATTCATGGACATCAGGTTGGAATCGTCGCTAATAATGGAATTCTCTTTTCTGAGAGTGCACAAAAAGGCGCGCACTTCATTCAACTATGTGGACAACGTAAAATACCTCTTGTGTTCTTACAAAATATCACTGGCTTCATGGTTGGTAAAAAATATGAGTCGGAAGGGATCGCAAAGCATGGTGCAAAAATGGTAACAGCAGTTTCGACTGTTGATGTACCAAAATTTACAGTGATCATCGGTGGCTCTTTTGGAGCAGGTAATTATGGGATGTGTGGAAGAGCTTATTCGCCAAGGTTCTTATGGATGTGGCCAAACTCTCGAATCTCAGTAATGGGTGGAGAACAGGCAGCAGGTGTTCTTGCAACTGTTAAGCAAGATGGTCTGGAAGCAAGTGGTAAGAAGCCAATGTCTGATGAAGAAGTCGCATCGTTCAAAAAACCTATTCTTGATAAGTATGAAGTTGAGGGAAGCGCTTACTACTCAACAGCTCGTCTTTGGGATGATGGGGTGATTGATCCGAAGCATACTAGAAGTATATTAGGTCTTGCTATTGAGGCGAGTCTTAATAAAGAAATTGAAGACACCAAATTTGGTGTTTTCAGAATGTAGAAGAGGTTCTTATGACTCAATTATATATTAAAAAATTAGATGATCGTGGCGTAGCTACAATTTCACTTAATCGACCAGAGATTCATAATGCCTTTAATGACGATCTTATTGCTCAATTAATTACTGAGTTTCAGGCGATGGATACTGATGAGAAGATAAAGCTCGTCGTATTAACAGGAGAAGGTAAATCTTTTTGTGCCGGAGCAGATCTGAACTGGATGAAAAAGATGGTGAATTATTCTTTGGAAGAAAATACTAAAGACTCAATGAATCTCGCTAATCTTTTTGAAACAATTAACTTATTTTCTAAGCCTGTGATCGGAAAAATAAATGGAGCTGCTCTTGGTGGAGGAAGTGGTTTGGTCGCTGTATGTGATCATGTTCTTGCCCATGAAAGTGCATTGTTTGGATTTAGCGAAGTTCGGCTAGGTCTTGTGCCTGCCGTTATCTCTCCTTATGTTATCGCTAAAATCGGTCACTCAAATGCTCGCACTCTCTTTCTTACTGGAAAAAGATTTGACGCTGAGTTTGCCAAGACAATAGGTCTTGTTCACGAGATTTCACTCGATCGCTATTTCGAGAAAGACCTACAAGCAGTAATTGAAGAGTTTTTAAAAGCATCTCCTGCAGCTCAGCGTGCGTCTAAGGAATTAATTTTTGGTGTCGAGTCGAGGATGCACAAATTAGAGGATAGAAAGAAATATACCTGCGAAACAATTGCTAAAATGAGAATAAGTGAGCAGGGTCAGGAAGGCATGAATGCTCTACTTGAAAAAAGAAAACCTAACTGGTTGGAGTCATAATGAAAATACAGAAAGTACTTATTGCTAATAGAGCCGAAATTGCAATTAGAATAATTAGAACATGTAAAGCTTTTGATATTAAAACGGTGACGTTGTTTACTGAAGAGGAGAAAGATCTTCCTCAGAGATACGAAGCAGATCAAAGTATTTACCTTGGAGATGGAAGTTTACGAGACACGTATTTAAATATTGATAAAATTATCTCAGTCGCAAAGGATACAGGTTGTGATGCTATTCATCCAGGCTATGGCTTCCTTTCTGAAAATGCTGATTTTGCACGAAAAGTAAAAGCAAGTGGTTTGATCTTTATTGGGCCATCTGTTGAATCGATAATATTGATGGGCGATAAGAAAGGATCAAAAGAAAAAATGATTGAAGTAGGGATTCCTACTATTCCTGGATATCATGGTGCTGATCAAACTCCTTTGAAACTAGAAGCTGCTGCTATTGAAGTTGGTTTCCCTGTACTGATTAAGGCATCAGCTGGAGGTGGCGGTAAAGGTATGAGAGTTGTTTATGATCAGAAGTCATTCCAGGCTGAACTCGAGTCATGTAAGCGAGAGGCCACTAATTCATTTGGCTCTGACATTGTGCTTATTGAGAAATTTATTGAGAATCCAAGACATATTGAAGTTCAAGTGATGTCTGATAATCATGGGAATCATTTTCATTTTTTTGAACGTGAATGTTCGATTCAACGAAGACATCAGAAGATAATCGAAGAAACACCTTCTCCTGCTTTAAATGATACTCTTCGTAATTCTATTACTAAGACGGCTGTTCAAATCTCAAGTGCGATTAATTACTCTGGGGCCGGTACTGTTGAATTTATTCTTGATGGTGATAAGTTCTACTTTCTTGAAATGAATACACGACTGCAAGTAGAGCATCCAATCACTGAAGAGGTTACAGGATATGATCTTGTAGAATTACAGTTAAGAGCAGCCTCTAATGAGAAGTTTAACTTTTCTCAAGATGATATTATCCAAACAGGTCATTCTTTAGAAGTTAGAATCTATGCAGAAAATCCTGATGATAACTTTATGCCCGCAATCGGGCAAATATCAAAAATAGGTGAGCCAGGTTATTTTACCCGCTTAGACACTGGTTATCGTGACGGTAGTGAAATTACTGTTAACTTCGATCCTATGATTGCCAAAGTTATTGTCCATGGTGATACACGTGAGGAATCAATTGAGATGATGTTAGAATCTCTTGCTGATCTGCCTTTTTTTGGTTTTTCTACAAATCGAGACTACCTAACTCGTATTCTTTCACATGCTAAATTTATTAGTGGAGAGACATTTACACACTTTGTAAAAACTTATGAAAGTGACCTTAAAAAAGAGGTACCAAGTGAGAGTGAAGTTGCATGTGCAATCGGTGCGATCCTTTTAAATGATGAAAGTTTAATTAATAATGTACATTCTAATAAGTCTTGGGACTCATTAGTTGGATTTAGGAATATATAATGAAGCGTTTATTTAATTTAGGTGATCAACAAATAGAAGTTAATATTATTGAAGTTAGCTTTGATCTTGTTAAATTCTACTACAATGACACTATGTATACTGTTAGAAATGAAGGTGATGTATTCTCTCTTGATAATAGTTACTTTAAGGCCCATGTGTCTGACAAGCTTGTCTCTATTAATGGAAGTGATATTAATTTATGTCCTATTGTAACTCAGCGTTCTTTCGCAAGCAAAGTGCACAAAGGGGATATGTTATCTCCTATGCCTGGTAAAATTTTAAAGCAATGCCTAAATGTTGGTGACACTTTTTCTCCGGGGGATGCTATCTTAGTGATGGAAGCGATGAAGATGGAGCATACTGTAAAGGCTTCTGTACATGGTAAATTACTTGATTACCTTGTTACTGAAGGCCAATTAATTGAAGGAGCTCGTGATTTAATTAGTTTTGAATTAATTGAGAGTTAAAATGAATAATAAAGACGTTAAAATTGTTGAAGTTGGTCCTCGCGATGGTCTACAAAACGAGAAATCACTTGTAAGTCTTGAAGTTAAAACTAATTTCATCATAAAATTAATAGATGCGGGAATTAAATCTCTCGAGGTTACAAGCTTTGTTCGCGCTGATAAAATTCCTCAAATGAGTGATGCGACACAACTCTATCCGCTTATTAAGAATTATGCTAAGGACAAGGGATTAGAACTACCTTGTCTTGTTCCTAATATGGTTGGCCTAAAGAGTGCTCTAAGCTTGAATGTTGATCATATCGCTCTATTTAGTGCGACTTCAAATACATTTAATCGCAAGAATATTAATGCTTCTGTCGACGAATCATTTATGCGCCTACAAGAAGTGGTCGATTATATTAAGAAAAATAATTCGAGTATTAAGATGAGAGGTTATGTTTCGACTGTTTTTGGTTGTCCATATGAGGGCTTAGTTGAAATGGATCAGACTCTTAGAGTTATTGAAAAAATGCGTGATCTTGGAGTTGATGAAATATCACTCGGAGATACTATTGGTGTTGCCAATCCTATTCAAGTGAAGAACTTGATCAAGCAATTGAAGAAAAATTTTGATCTTTCTAAGATTGCAATGCATTTTCATGATACCGAAGCGATGGCCTTAGCAAATATTTATACAAGCTACAATGAGGGGATTAGAGTTTTTGATTCCTCTGCCGCTGGCCTAGGTGGCTGCCCATACGCTAAGGGGGCGACCGGAAATGTTGCGACTGACGATGTTGTTAACCTCTTTGAAAAAATGAAAGTAAATACAGGTATTGATCAAGAAAAGCTCCATGTTGCATCAAAATATATTTTGGAAAACTTGGGAAAAGCTGGTGGGTCAAAATTCTATCATGCCTATGAAGGACGAAAAAAATGAGCGATTTCTTTACTCAGCAGTTTAAAGATCTTAATGTGCGACTTGAAAATAATATTTTAACTATTGGCCTTGATAACCAGCAATATAGTAATGCTTTTTCAGATGATATGATTTCTTCATTGATAGCTGTTCTTGATTTTGCTAATTACGCTCCTGAAGTTAGAGTTATAATTTTAACAGGTGAAGGTAAGAATTTTTGCGCAGGAGGAGATATTAAGGCCATGCAGACTAAGTCTGGTATGTTTGCTGGAAATAGCTATGAGTTAAGAGAGCGTTATGCTGCTGGTATTCAAAGAATACCTCTGGCCATTGAATCTTTGAAGAAACCTATTGTTGCTATGGTTAATGGAGCTGCCATTGGTGCAGGTTGTGATCTTGCAGCAATGTGCGACTTACGTCTTTGTGACCACCAGTCACGCTTTGGGGAAACCTTTTCGAAGCTTGCGCTCGTTCCTGGTGATGGTGGACCATTTTTCCTCGCTCGAGTTATTGGCTATACTAAGGCCATGGAGATGTATCTTACAGGTGATCTTTATAGTGCCCAACAGGCCCTAGATATGGGACTTGTTTATAAGGTTTCAAAAAATGGTGAACTCTTAAAAGATACAATGGATCTTGCCTCTAAAATATCAAAAAATTCTCCTGTCGCGATAGAGTTTACAAAGATGGCGATGAAGCGAGCCTTAAAAGATGACTTACAATCTCATTTAAATTTTGTGTCACTAGCACAAGGAATTACGCAAAGAAGTGAAGATCATTTTAGTGCTATCGATTCTTTAATTAATAAAAAAGAGGCTAAGTTTGAACGTCGGTAAGCAAGCTTTACTTTCTTTCCTCCTTATTTACATGCTTACAAGTTGTTCTAATCTATCATTTTATAATGATTCAGATCGACAAATTCTTGTTGTTTCACCAAAAACTGACAATCAAGAAAATTATATCGTTGAATTCGAATCTGAGACTTTGCTTTGGGGGATGTTGCCCAAAGAAAACAAACTTGATATTTATGAGAATATAAATCTCTCTGCATATACGAAAGTGGGCAATTTAAGTATTAAGATTTATCAAACGACTTTACAGAAATTCTTTATGATTGCTTCGTTAGGAATCTATATCCCCGAAACTATACAATATAGTTTTTGGGGGGAGTATAAGATAAGTGAATAAACTATTTTTCATCTTTTCATTTTTGATTTTAACCTCTTGCTCAACTTCTTTGACAATTAAAACAAGTAAGTGTTCTCCTTCGCTTGTTTTGTTTCCAAAGAGTTTCAACTCGCAAGATTTTAATAATATTAAAATAACCTCTAAAGGTGTAGGAGATGTTGAATTCTATCTCCATCATGAACTCCAGGAAAATGGTCTTGATTGTACAAAAATGAAAGAGCTTTACTACAGCGTGGAGACAGATTTTTTAGACTTAGCATTTGGTTTTCTTCCTACTTTTTCTTCCCACACAATAAGTATTTGGTATCGTTAATTAAGATTTATTGATTTCGAGTTTTTATCACTTCATGATATGTTGCCTTTTTTGAAGGAGCATATTTTGAAACATCAGTTTTTAGATACAAAACTTGGTTTGATATTTACTATTATCTTTGAGTTCTTATATTTCTTTCTTGTTATTCATATACTCTTAGATTTATTACAAGGAGATATCTTTCCAATTGCGACGACTTCAATTTTTATTTCTGGTGTCTTTATCTCTTCTTATGGGAAACTTTTGAAAGTGAGTCGAGGCCGATTATTTACGACAGGTTCGAGTGATGTTGATATTAAGAATTCGATTATTTATTACTTTGGCTATTTTTTAGTTGTTGTTTCTTTTTTACTACACCTTTTTTAATTCTTCTCATCTTCATTGAGTAATCCCATGAGGTTTGAGAAAAAGCTTTTCTTATAGTCTTGAACTTCTTCTTCACTTCCAAGATGACCAAAGCTTTGACGATCTTGCTCGAGAAAGAATCCTTTCTTGCCAAGCTCAATAATAAATCGACTCTTGTGTCTTGGAACATCTGTTCCATAAATTTTTCTCTGTTTACAATATGTCATGACCAATTTTTCTTGGGCACGTGTAATACCAACATAGCATAATCTTCTCTCTTCATCTGTACCGCCACCTTCGCTGATAACTCTTTTGTGCGGGAGAAGCTCTTCTTCGATTCCGATGAGGTAAACAGTATCAAACTCAAGACCCTTCGAAGAGTGAAGTGTCATCATTGTGACTGAGTTCTTTTTGATGTCGTCATCTTCATCTTCATTATTATCTTGATTGTCTTGAAGTAGAAGCTTTTCAATGAATGTTTCTAAATTTGCTCTTTCTTTATAATACTTCTCGAATCTCTCTGCTGACTCGATAAACATCGTTATATCATTTCGTCGTCTCTCTACTTGCTTTGCATTGTCGTAGTTCTTTTCTATAAAGGCAAAGTAATTTATTTCTTCAACGAGTGCAGATATTGATTGGGCCAGTGTACTATTGTTAAATTTATGACGAAAATTTTCAATGATTTTAATGAAATTATGGATATGATCTCTTCTATTCGGATCAAGGTTTGGCTGTTCCTTAAGTGCTTGGTAGAGGCTTATATTTTCATCTTCTGTGACTTCGAGGTACTTCTCAAGTGTACGCATTCCAATTCCGCGGTTTGGAATGTTGAGAATTCTTCTAAGTGAAATTTGATCGTCTGGATTTCTAATTACCATGAGATAGGCTATTAGGTCCTTGACTTCTTTTTTCTCGTAAAACTTTTGTCCTCCTAGCATTTCATAGGGGACACGTGAAAGTCTCAGTTGCTCTTCAATTGGTTGTGCTTGGGTGTTAGAGCGATAAAGAATAGCTATATCACTTAAGTGTCCACCGCGACTCTGAAATCCTACAATATCTTCAACCACGACCTGTGCTTCATGGTCTGTATCGGCCATCGACCAAAGTAATGGTTTTGAATCAGATTTCTTATCTGACCATAATGTTTTCTCGCGTCGATTTTTATTTTCTTTAATAACTTCGTTTGCCAACTCCAGGATAGGAGATATTGAACGGTAGTTTTGCTCTAGCTTAACAATCTTTGCTCCAGGAAAATTTTTTTCAAAGTTAAGAATATTTGTAATATCTGCACCTCTGAAAGAATAGATCGCTTGATCATCATCGCCAACAACGCACAAGTTATTATGTGTCTTTGTCAGGTGAAGTATTAAATTAAACTGGAGAGTATTTGTATCCTGGTATTCATCAATCATGATGTACTTATATTTTTCTGAGTACTTCTGTGCAATGTCTGGAAACTTATCAAAGAGTTTTACTGTGAGAAGTAAAATATCATCGAAATCGATGGCATTGAAGAATTTTAACTTTTCTTGATAAACTTCATAGACGTAATTAATGGCGTGATCGTAAGGGTCTTCATCGTCGAAAAATTTTGAATCACTAAAGTCATCGGCACTTATTCCGGCATTTTTTAAAACACCAATTTTAGATAGAATAACTTCTTTTTTAAAAGTTTTTTCTGCATTATAGAGATTTAGTGCTTCTCTGATGATCGCTAATTGATCAGAGGTATCATAAATTGAAAACTTCTTATGATAGCCAAGCTTATCAATTTCTTCTTTAAGAATTCGTAGACCGAGAGAGTGAAAAGTTGCGAGAGTTGTTCCCTTCGCTTTTCTTTTTCCAAGTAAACTCATTACTCTTTCTTTCATTTCTTTAGCCGCTTTGTTTGTAAAACTAACGGCTAAAATAGACTTTGGATCGATGGCCAAATTATCAACCATATACGAAATACGGTAGGTCAGTGTACGCGTCTTACCACTTCCTGCTCCTGCAAGAATGAGTACTGGACCTTCAATTGTTTCTGCCGCTTCGCGCTGTTCGTCGTTAAGACCACTGAGTGAAATCATAAAGTGACTTTGCTTTAAATCTTGCAATTAGACAATACGAATTTTGACAAATAGTTAGTTGAGTGGAACACTTAAGTACTGGAGAAAATTATGATTAAAGCAATGTTGCACAGAGCAATTATTCTGTTACTATTGTCTATAAATTCGATCGCATACTTTGGAGAGAATTTACCCCCTGTCGTCAATCACCTAAGCAATAAATCAGATTTAATTTCACACTCTAATATTGAAAATGTTATTGGGAAACAAACTGGTGTGAAGTCTCAAGGTAAGCGTGGTACATGCACAATGTTTACGGCCATTGGGCTGATTGAATCTTATCTTATCAGTAATGGTCTTTTCCCTTCTTCACTCGATCTGTCCGAAGAGTGGATGGAGTATATCATTATGAAAGATAAAGAATCTGAGGGATCATCGACTTCTTCTAATTTAAAAGAGATTTTATACTCGGGAGTTGTTCATGAAATAACGTGGCCTTATGTGGGACAGAAATGGTTAGCATTAGACGATTTTGAAATTAGTGCTTTGACCTGTTCACACTTAGAAAAAAATGCATCACTATTGAAGAAGTGTTTACTAGGGCATCGTGACCCAACCCTTTATGATATGCCAGTAAGTAAGCTCAGAACACTTGATCCTGAATTTGAAGTCATCAGAGATGAGGCATTCTTACTTCGAGATAATTATATTAAAGATCTTTACCCTAGAAAGAAGTCTTATCGTGTGAAATCGACTTCAGATATAAGAAATATACTTGTCAATAATCATGCTGTTGTGATGGGAACTAAGCTTTACTATGGTGCATGGAATAGTTCTAAAGTTGATACATTTGATATTCAGCCCCGCGATAAGTCATCTTGGTATAGTGGAATTGTTGGTTATCCTGAGCCAGGCAGTCGAGATCGAGATATCTCAGCAGTTAATGGTGGAGGACATTCGATCTTGATTGTTGGCTACGATGATAATGTAATTGTAAAAACTAAAGCATTGATGACTGACGGAACAACTAAGGAATTTACATATAAGGGAGTTTACTATTTTAAAAACTCTTGGGGCGTGAAAGGTTTTGGTAAGAAATTCTCTCTTAATAACCGATCATATCCGGGTTACGGAATGATTACGCAAAAATATGCCCATGAGTTTGGGACATTCTATTCAATTGAATAAGTAAATGATATAAAAGTACATATTTAAAATTAACAGGGGATATTATAATGGCCAAAAAAGTAGCAAAAAAAGCCGTAAAAAAAGTAGCAAAGAAAGTAGCAAAGAAAGTCGCTAAGAAAGCTGCAAAAAAAGCGACGAAGAAAGTCGCTAAGAAAGTAGCAAAGAAAGTAGCAAAAAAAGCGACGAAGAAAGTAGCAAAGAAAGTAGCAAAGAAAGTAGCAAAGAAAGTAGCAAAGAAAGCGACGAAGAAAGTAGCTAAGAAAGCTGCAAAAAAAGCGACGAAGAAAGTCGCAATAAAATCGACAACAAAGAAAGTTGCCGCCAAGAAGAAAGTTTCTGTGAAAAATAATATTCCGTCAGAAAAAGAACTTTTTAACTCGATTGTAGAACTTGTTAGAGTTACTTCGACTGTTATTCCTGATGATATTCAAAAAGTTGTTCTTGAAGCACTTGCTCGAGAAGAAAAGAATACAACTGCTGAATATGCGATGAATATCATCAAAGCAAATATCGAGCTAGCTAAGAAGAAATCACAACCAATTTGTCAGGATACAGGAACTATTCTGTTCTTTATTTCTCACCCCGTTGGATTTAATCAAACGAAATTTTCTAATATTATTAAGAAAGCAGTTGTTAAAGCAACTGAAGTCGGATACCTCAGACAAAACTCTGTTGACTCTCTAACAGGAAAGAATGAAGGAATGAATATTGGTCTTGGACATCCAAGTATCCACTTTCATGAGCATTCGAAAAATACTGTCGAAGTTAAGTTGATGCTTAAAGGTGGAGGATGTGAAAACGTTGGTGCCCAGTACTCTCTACCAAATACTGAGCTTGGTGCTGGACGTGATCTTGATGGAGTAAGAAAAGTTATTCTTGACGCTGTTCAAAAAGCTCAAGGAAGAGGCTGTGGGCCAGGTGTTCTTGGTGTTTGTATCGGTGGGGATCGTGGAGCGGGTTATATTGAATCGAAAGAACAGCTTCTTAGAAAACTTGATGATACAAATAGTATTGCCGATCTTGCGAAGCTTGAAAAAGATATTACTGAAACATCGAATAAATTAGGTATTGGACCAATGGGCTTTGGTGGAAAAACAACTCTTCTTGGATGTAAGGTAGGAGTTCTAAACCGTTTGCCAGCATCTTTCTTTGTTTCGATTTCTTATATGTGTTGGGCATATCGAAGACAAGGTATTGTACTGAAGCCAAATAATGGTATTAAAAACTGGTTATATTAATAATAGGAGTCTTAGATGATAAGATTAGATTATCCATTTACAAAAGAAGCAGTTAGAAATTTAAAAGTTGGAGATATGGTTTTAATCTCTGGTAAAATGTATACAGGTCGAGATGCTGTTCATAAGAGACTTCACGAAGGTGAGAAGTGTCCGGTTGATTTAAATAATCAAATTATATACCACTGTGGTCCAGTTGTTCTTGAAAATAAAGATGGAACATATGAAGTCAAAGCCGCAGGTCCAACAACTTCAATTAGAGAAGAGCCATACCAGTGGGAAGTTATGCGTGACCATGGTATTGTTGGTGTTATCGGTAAAGGCGGAATGGGTCCAAAAACTCTTAAAGGCTGTGAAGAATACGGGTGTGTTTATTTTCACGCTATTGGCGGAGCGGCCCAGGTTCTAGCTGAGAAAATTACTTCTGTTGATAATGTTTATTGGAGAGATTTAGGTTCTCCTGAAGCAATTTGGGAATTAACTGTTAATGAGTTCCCTGTTGTTGTGACAATGGACGCTCATGGAAATTCACTTCATAAGGAAGTTGAAGCAAAGAGTAGCGAGTTATTAAAAGGTTTTCTTTAGGTTATAAGACATGATTCAAAAGCTTTGGTCTCCATCACAGGAGAGAATTGAAAATAGTCAGATGTATAAGTTTTTTTATGCAATCAAAGATAAGTACTCGTTGCTTGGAGAATTTTCCTACGACGAACTTTATCAATTTTCTGTGCTTAGACCAAATGACTTTTGGAGCGAGATTTTTACTTTCTTTAAAATTGATTTTGAAGGAAGTCTTGATCATGCTTATGATGATTTAAGTTTTAAGAACTATACATGGTTTAAAGATGTTAAGCTTAGTTTTGCGAAGAACCTACTTGCTAATGGAAAGGGTTCAAGTACTGCGCTTCTTGAAATTCACGAGACACTAGCTCCTCGTGAGATCAGCTATGACGAGCTTAGAGGTAATGTCTCTTCACTTTATCATTCATTGAAAGAGGGATTTGGTGAAGGTGATGTGATGGCATGTTATATGCCAAATACATCTCATACTATAATCTCCATGCTTGCTGCGAATGCGCTTGGAGGTGTTTTTACATCGACAAGTTGTGACTTTGGAATTGAGGGTGTTGTTGACCGTTTTGGCCAGTCAAGACCTAAGGTCCTCGTTGCCGCGAGTTCTTATATGTATGGAGGTAAAACCTTCGATCAGTTACCAAAAATTTTAGAGATCACAAAGAAAGTTGATTCAATTGAACGAGTAATTCTAGTTGATTTTTTAAATGAAGGTCTATCTGAAGAGGATATATCACATATTCCAAATGCTGAGATTTGGTCTCATCTTGTCTCTCAATCTGAAGAAGAAATTACTTACTGTCTTAGAAAATTTTCGGACCCTCTCTATATAATGTACTCTTCAGGAACAACAGGGAAGCCTAAGTGTATTGTTCACGGAGTAGGAGGAACCTTACTTCAACATGTCAAAGAGCTTGGACTTCATACTGACTTGACTGAAGAGAAGAATATTTTCTTTTTTACGACATGTGGATGGATGATGTGGAATTGGCTCGTGAGTTCTCTTTTTTTTGGAGCTAAGGTTTCTCTCTATGAAGGCTCACCAGCGCATCCAACTTTCAAAGATTATATCAGTATTATTTCAAAATTTAAGATTAATATTTTTGGTACGAGTCCAAAGTACTTAAAGGCCCTTGAAGATTCAAAAACAGATTTGTCTGACCTTGATCTTAGTTCTCTTGAAACGGTTCTCTCTACTGGAGCACCACTTCTTGCTGAACAATTTGATTATATCTATAAGAGTTTTAAAGAAGATCTTTTGGTTGCAAGTATATCTGGTGGTACAGATATATTGGGCTGTTTCTTTCTTGGTTCTCCTGTGACAGATGTTTTTCGTGGAGAACTTCAAGTGAGGGGCCTTGGAATGAATGTCGCATGCTTTGATGATAAAGGAAATGAAGTTCAAGGAGTGGAGGGAGAGCTTGTTTGTAAGACATCTTTTCCATCGAGACCTCTTTATTTTCTAAATGATGAGTCGGGTGAGCGTATCAGCGATGCGTACTTCAACCACTTTGATGGTGTTTGGTACCATGGTGATTTTATCAGTATTACAGATCGAGGTTCGGCCATTGTGCTTGGGCGAAGTGATGCTACTTTAAATCCTGGTGGAGTTCGTATTGGCACTGCTGAAATTTACCGTCAAACTGAAGGTTTAGACTTTCTCGTTGATTCAATTTGCGTCGGTAAGCAAATCGATGGAGATGTTGAAGTTGTACTCTTTGTAAAACTTAGAGATGGCGAAGAACTTGGTTCAGATAGAATTAAGCAAATAAAGAAAGTGATTAAAGATAATACAACTCCTCGTCATATACCACGTCGAATTGTTTCAGTTACTGATATTCCATACACTCGTTCGGGTAAGAAAATGGAATTGGCCGTGACAAGACTCATTAATGCTAAAGAGTTAACTAATCTTGAGGCCGTTGCAAATCCCGAGTGCCTTGAACAATATCGAAACTTTATTTTCTAATTTCTACGGTGGCACTCATACCAGTCTCTTTCGAGAGAATCACGGTGATCTGGGTGAGCAATGCTTATCATGAGTTTTGCTCTTTCGTGCAAGGTCTTTCCGTAGAGATTCACTATCCCATATTCTGTTGCAATATAGTGAATATGACTTCTTGTCGTAACCACTCCAGCACCAGGCTTCAAGCAAATTGATATTTTTGATACACCCTTATTTGTTTGTGATGGAAGTGCAATGATTGGTTTCCCGCCCTCGCTAAGCGAAGCGCCACGAATGAAATCCATTTGTCCTCCAACTCCAGAGTAGATATTGTGACCTAAACTATCGGCACAGACCTGACCTGTCAGATCCACTTCAAGCGCTGAGTTTATCGCTACAACTTTTGGATTACGTGCAATATTTCTTGGGTTATTGACGTAGTCTGCCTCAAGGAGATTCACACTGGGGTTATCATTGACAAAATTGAGTAGCTCTTTTGAACCCATGACGAAACTTGAAACCGTTTTACCCTGATGAAATTTCTTCTTTGAGTTGTTAACGACTCCAGATCTGATGAGCTTAACTGCCTCATCTGAAAACATTTCCGTATGAATACCAAGATCCTTATGGCCATAGAGACTTCCTAATACTGCGTCAGGAATGGCGCCTATTCCCATCTGCAGTGTTGAACCGTCCTCAATTAAAGAGGCGACATTTATACCAATTTTATTTTCAATTTCACTTAGTGAACTTGGCTCGGTTACTTCGATTTCTTGGTCAATTTCGATGGCATAATCTATCTTTTCAAGATGAATAAAACCGTCACCATGCACAGTTGGCATTTGCTTGTTAATTTGAGCGATGACTATTGATGCATTCTCAATGGCCGCTTTTGTAATATCCACACTTGTTCCTAGTGTACAAAAGCCATGTTCATTTGGTGGAGAAACATGGATAAGAGCATAGTCTACTTTCTTAACTCCTTTTCTAAAAAGGTTTGGTATTTCAGAAAGAAAACATGGCAGATAGTCGACTCTATCATAGTCTAATATTTTTCTGACATTTCCTCCGACGAAGAAATTTGTTATTTTAAAATTTTTATGAAGATCGATATCACTGTAGAATGAACTTCCATGAGTATGCAGATGCATTAATTCGATATTTTCCAAATTTCGACCAACTTTTTTAAGTTGATTGAGAAGCTCGGTTGGTGTGGCCATTCCACCTTGAATAAAAACAGATGAATTTGGTTTTATATCTTTTAACACGTCTAGAACGTCGCTTATCACTTTCATTTATAATCCTCGAGGTAATTTATAAATTAATATCAAAATATTATCACTTAGAATATGAGAAAAATCATTTTACTCAACTTCTAAGTGACTAATTGAAGGTAAAGTTTTGATTTAACTATACGAAAAGAGGTTATATATCTATGGAGGATTTATGTTGAATATAAAGAAGACGCTTTTTGTAGCTTTTACTTTTTTGTCTTTTTGTACTCACGCGGACAAGGCAACATGTAATGGGGAAGCTTCTTTAGAAGTCATGAGAAAAGATGATCTTCTGACAATTTCAAATTTTATTAGAAAGAATAAAACGATGAATATAAAAGATGTCGCAGGAATTTGTGCACTTCCAAACCAAATTAATATGTATGGAAGTGAGCATGATGTAATGGATAAAGTACTCTCTATTAATGGTCTTGATAAAGACTATTTTGTAAAAAGAGGTTTTGTGAATATTGATTGTGGAGATACAAATTTTATTATTGATGCTATGGCGAGAGATTCTCAGGTTTTTATTAAATGGCTAGATTATGGTTTTGACCTTAATAGGCCGCTACAATATAAGGGAAAGATTGGTACTCCCATCGATATTGCTTTTTATAAATTAAATTCAGTTCCTCAAAATGAAAAAGGATTGTGGCGTAAAAATATATCATATCTTAAAAAACGTGGTTATAAATCATGTAAGGATTTAGGAATTAGATGTTCAATCGATTACTAATACTGACTTTTACTTTCTCAACGCTAGCATCTACTCCTTGTCCCCAAGAGTTTAGTGCTGTTGGTGATGCAGTTGAAAAAGTCTTAGCCCTTTCTCCATTTTCCTGTGTGAATAAATTACAAAATTTTGAAGTGTCAGATGCAACTGAATTCTGTGCTTGTCAAGAAAGTCTTCCCTTTAAAGTTTCTAAACGAGATTTTCAAACTGATGATGAAAAACTTAAAGAGATAGGAGATGCTCTTTTTACAGAAGTGTTTTCAATTGCAGATTTAATGAGTGAATTAAATAATGAGTTAAGTGATTCTGATTTACAGAATGTTGATCTTTCTAAGTTATCAAATTGTGATTTGCCGTCGTTATTATCTAATAAAAATCTTTCATGTGGTGGGAAATTAGATAATAAGAAATTAAGTACAATGTTTTCATCTCTTGGTAGTGATATTAGCCCCGAATTAAACTCTGTTTTTGGATTAGACAAGTCTACTTCATTTAGTGTTTTAAAACTACAAGATCAAGTTAGAAAAGTGATTAGAGTTTCGACTGGAGATATTACCTTGCAAGGGGAGAGTCAGTATTGTCTCCCTCCTAAATATCAATATATGACAAAGTCCCTAGGGAAAGTTACTTCAAGAATGGGAGTTTCTGATATCTTGTTTGAAAGTGAACCAGGCTTAATTGAAAAGTATAAATCTTCAAATATATCTGCAAGTGATAAAGTTCAAATCGCAAATAGAGCACTTGAGAGCTTAAATATAAGATGTGAGAAATTAAAAGAGAATATTAACCATTCTGTTTGTAGCGATGATCTTCTCTCATATCGGTCAGCTCCTGGAAGTACAAAAGTCGATGATTTTATCTTCAATGCAGTTGTCGATACAACAGACCCTAAAAAGATTGAAGACCTCGTGGGGAAATTTAATGCCGCTTGTGAAAGTACTTCAAATAGGGAAGAAGTAGTAAAAAACTCTTTAAAAAATAATGTGTACAACAATATTATACAGGCCGTAGATAAGGACGATGACTCAGGCCCTTCTGAGCTACTTTCAAAAAATATTCGAACTGCTAATGACTTTCCTCAAAAAATGTTAAATCACTGTGAAAGTATTTGCGAAGATAGCTCACCATACCCAAAGTCGGGGTGTAAGATTAAAGATCCAACTATCTTGTATGAAAAATATCATTGTGCAAATGAGAATAAATCTTTTGATGAAAATCTTATCTGCGCCTTTGTTGATGTCGAAAGAAGCAAAATAATAGAAGAAGAAATTCTTAATCTCGCTAAAACAAAGAATGAGAGAGAACTTAACGAAATTATGAGTAACTCAAACTCTCACTTTAAAAAGGAGAGTTTTGCAAAGCTTATGAGATTAGATACAGCTAAGAAAAATAGGGTTTCACTATTAGATAAATTTCTCGATGGTAAGCCAAGCCATCTAAAAAAAGAACAGGGGAATGTCGAAGTCGCAAAGACCAACTCTGATATTTCAATTGATCTTAATAAAGCTAATAAGATAGTGAGAAGAGAAATTGTTCAAAATAATGATATGGCAGCTAGTAATACAGCTCTTACAAATAAACTCCCAAGTCAGAAGGCTATTTCATCTTCAGCATTCCAATCTTTCTCGATGAGTACGGGAAGAACAAAAATAAATACGATCAAAAAGGAAGAAAACTCACTCAAGTCTAATAACGGAAATACAGGAAGTACTAAGCATCTTGAGAGTATTGATAAATTATCAAGTTTAATGGACCGTTTAGATAATGCTCAAAAAAAGGCAAGTGAAAAGCTTTCAAAAGTTGAAGCGTATAATAATGTAGAAAATTCAAATCGCTCGAGAGCTCTTGCTAACTCATCAACAAGCTCAGTACGAGGGCCTCATAATAGTAACAGTCAATCGATGAATAATCGTGTAGGCGCTAGTCAAAGTGGAATAGTGGCCGCTCCAAATTCACCCGCAATTGAGTATGAGAAGAGAGTTGATGCTCCAACTGATCTTATTGGAAAGGGTTCTAATGGAATCGCCGCGAGTGATGAAAGGGGAGCTGATACTTTAAAAAGTAAGATCAATTCGTTGTCCTCAATCTCTAGACTCTTTCAAGGTGAATTTTCAAACGCTCTCGTAAAACCTAAAGTTAGTGATGACGTTTCTCTTCTTAAAAGAGTACAAGTTCCTGATAAGATCAAAATGATTGATCTTGCGATGCTTTTAAAAAACACTTCTGAAATTAGTCCAGGAGAGGCATTTATTCTTTATGAGTTAGTTGAAGGAAGGCGAGTCGAGGTTACTCTTGTCCCAACTTTTACACGTCTTGGACGCAATGACGTTTTTACTGGTTATCGTCCATTAGCAGTTGATTCGAGTAATAAATTTCTTGTAAAGAAATTGACTGCACATAAAAATTTATTCAAAGAAATTTAGATCACTTTGTTGAAATGGTAATAACCTTGTGTTCTTTATTTGAGTCAATAATGATATTTTGACTATCTATAATAACGATTCCTATTCGTGATACTTCACCATTTTCTGAGTAAGTAAATTTTGATATTTTAAGCTTTGCCGGTAGGGCACTTGGAAAAAAGTCCATTAGCTTGATTAGGTCTTCTGTTTCTTTGTAGGTTGAATCCGTATCTTTTAAGAGATTTAATGCGTCATCAATTGTTGCGTCTTGAGTTGAGAGATTTGTAATTTCTCCATATGGAAATATCTTGTGTGCAAGGTTTGATATTTCGATATCATTCTCTTCTTCTAAGCAGTCAGAATTTACATCAAAGACCACCTCATTTGAGATATTGATTATCTTCGTTTGATTAAATTTAAGGCAATCTGTAGCCTCAAGTGCAAACGTAAGGTTGGTAAAAATCAAAAATGTAAGAAGAAGCTTTATCATGACGTCATTCTTGCAAACTTTTGAGATTTTTTCAAGAATCTTTGTTTAAATTTACTTTTTTACAGGAATTACCATATGATCGCGATTTTCATATCGAGTACCACCCCAAGTCTTTGAAAATAGGCCTGTTTTAGGGTTGAGATAGGCCTTGAGATAGTAGTTTCGTTGTTGAGTGATGGATTTCACTGTAACTTCATATTTTGATGGAGAGTGAATACGGTCAATTCTTATGTCGACGATATTTAATAGTTGATTTTTCTGCTTAGTAATTTCTCTTATCTGATCTAGTTCTTCTTCATTAATGAGTAGTGATTTTTCCTCGTTTCTGTCTTTTGTTTGCTTATTTTTGGAAACATCTTCGTTTTCTGTATCGACTTTATTTTTTTGAGTAGTTTCTTTTTCTTCTTTATCTTCTTTTTCACGTGCAGTCGACAAAGGGGATGTTCTTTGCTTACTATTTTGATTTTGCCAAAGTACATAGAGAATAGATGTAATTAATAAAGCGAGGATAAATGCAATTGCTTTTTTCTTATTTGTCATTTCTTATTCTGCAATTTCAAAGATTAAACTGATGATATTAAATGGTTCTTCTGTTGCATACTTCCAATCAGAATAATCATCACCGACAAGGGATGGAATTGTAATTGATTGATCATGATTACAATCATCACAGTTTGTAAACGTCGTTCTTAGCTTACATATAACTTTAGTTCCATAGGGAATATTCTTATTAACTTCAAAGTAGATGAGATTGCCTCTTGTGAAGCGAGGATCTCCATTAGCATCTTTTGTTGATTCTAACCAATTTGATTTTGGATCGATTTTTGAAAGATTTTGATAATCAGCACCTTTGATGGCACGGAACATACAGGTGCTCGTGTCTGTACTATCGAGGCAATCTTTGGCCAGTAATCCATTATCGGTCTTCATTTTTTCAAACCATGCCGTTTGGGAAAGAGTCTTTGTTGAGGTGCCATCGTTGTACTCAAGCATACACACTGGCATCAATCGGCCGCCATCACTAAAGTTTGTACTTGTTGTTGGAGTACAAGTCACACCACCTTGAGTTGCAGAAGGAAATGCATCACTTAGGTTCGAGCAAGGTTTACTATCTTGCATATATGCCCAATCATTGGCGAGGACTCTTACTCCTCCCATTGTCGAATTTGAGTCATTGTATAAGTTTACAAAAACTCCAACGACTTCACCTGGGCTGATCTTTCCATTCCCGTTATTATATCCAAAATTGGCGGGAGTTAGTGTCGAGATTGTATTGATCTCTATTTGATTCGAACTTGCCATCCCTTCAATAATATCAATAATTGTTTGTTGATCGTCAAAAATTGTATACTTCGAGTATGTTGCCCTACTTTCGAGTTGTAAAAGTGACTTCGATAAAAGTTCGGACTTCTTTCTATTTAATGCATTTACTTTTGTAATGCCGCTTGCCCATGGAGGAGCAACTCCATTGCCATTATCATTGTAACTTCTAAAAAGAAGCAACCCGTATTGATCAAGAAGTGACTCGATATCATCAGTCGTATAGTTTCCAGAAGGACAGGCGTAGTTACTATTGACGACATATATATTTTTTAAATACTTCGCAATATATTGAGAAATTTTTCTAAAGGTAATTGGATTTACAGAACGAAGCCATTCTTTAGATAGTGCTGGATTCATATTAATTGTATAATTCACTGTTCCGTTTAAACTTTCATTTCCTGTTGACGTAAGATCACCAAGTTCAGAAAGAGTTTCGTTTAATATATGTGAAACTGCATTCAATGACGCTGCTTGTGTGAGTGAGCATTTATCAACGAGATCTTCCGTTAGAGCAGTAAGGTAGTGGGAAATAATCTGACCTGCGTAGTGAATATCTTCAAACTTTGAAGTTGGACTATTTGGATTATAAGTTAAGTAATCAGGATAGGAGAGTCGACCTGTTTCATCAGGAGAAAGTCCTGCTGCGTGAAGCGGATCATCTTCTTTCATCGGTCTTGAGGCATCATTAAAACGTCCTGCTGCCCATTCTCCAAAGTGTGTACGGCTAGTCATAAAGTAGCTGAAAAAATCAGCGATCCCTTCATTAAGCGCTCCACCTTCGTCATATGAAGAATATCCCAAAGAACTACGATTATTAAATGTTTCAGTTGGATTAGTATCGTAATGAGCGGCCGCGTTTCTCATATTCATCATAAGATCAACAACTGTGTGTCCGTATTCATGGTAAATAATTGAAGCGTCTTGGGCAAATTTAACTCGATCACTATAAATTGAATCATAACCAAAACAAAGAACGAAAAGTCCTGAGTCATAGTATGCATTATCTTGCACGCCACAGTCAGCATATGCAGTTAGCCCAGTTCCCTGTCTGACAGCAGCACTTCGCGTGAAGAGACTCTCTGGTAAACTCGAAGGGTAAGGAGAATTAGGGTCCGTAGGATCTAGGTATGGTGTTACAAATCCTGAACTTAGTAATCCAGATAAATTTCCAAAGAATTTATTCATCATCTTACTGATATGGTGGAATACATTTATTTGTAGAAACTCGGAACTCAACACTGGGTAAGCCCATCTTGTGTCGCTATTTACAAACGGTTCAATATTTTCATCTTCTGTTACAATTAAGCAATCGACTTGCCACGTACAATCTTTGGATAATGTTGTTCTCGTTGTTATTGCAACTGGCTTACTTAGTAGTTTTCCAAGATCATAATCTTGAGATAGACTTGCGTTTCCGGAAAGTACAATCGGGTTATATGTTAAAACTCGGCCATAACCAGGGCTAACAGAACTTTTTGAGTTTGATACAACTGAACTTGAACTTGTTGATCGGTTTCTTGGTTCGACGCAAGAACTCAATAGCACTACAGAAAGTAGTGCCATGAAAGTCTTTGAATATATTTGTCGCCAACGTACCATTACTTGAATCCTCTTGATTCTTATTAAATCTTAACTATCTTATCGGAAATTTGTGAATGGACTAAAGCCATCATTATCACTTCCAAGTGATTGCATCATACCTTTTGGATAGTTGTTTTCTGTAATACTTGCACAGCTTGTTCCTGAGTAATTTTCTCCGATAATCATGCTGTTCTTTTGTGTCTTTTGTTTTTCCATTAATGCTAAAAATTTAGAAGCCTTGTTAACATTTAAATTATTCTCTGGTTTTCTTTCCTTCTTGGAAGATTTAACACAGCTGTCATAACGACTTTGATTTAATTCTTTCTTGTCATTATTTCGTGCTTTAGCGTCGCAGTCTGCATCAATTTCATCATCTGACTTTGCGCTAACTTTACAAATATTCCCACCTTCATCTTCATTGGCCTTGGCAAAAGAAGCGTAGCTCTTTAACAAGTTCATATAGTAAGTATAGATTTTTTCTTTTGTCTCATCTTCAAATTTCTTTTTTGGGTCCTTGAGGTAAGCTTTGACTTCCTCAATTTCATCCTCAGAAAGATTGTCTGGCATATCGGCGATTAGCTTCTCTTTTAGTTCTTCTTGCAAATCACTTCCGCTTTGACCAGCACCATCACAATACGCTTCATATATCTCAATCTTTGTCGGCTTTTCTTCGTCTGAATTCGTTGTTGACTGCTGACATGTTTGAATGAAGTCGACCATATCTGGGTTTAAGAGGTGAGCGGACTCACTAACTTTTTCAATCAGGTCATCAACTTGTCCATCACCTGTACACTTAAGTTTGATCTCTGTACAAAGCGCTCTTCTTGTTGAGTTATTCTGATTGGCCGTTTCAGCTGCATCGGCAGCCATTTTTTGCATCTTTTGTGCCTTTGACTTAATATTTTGATCACAATTTGAGATGATATCTCTCCATGCATTAAGCTCTTCAGTCCATTTCTTTTCATTTCCTGCAATAATTTCATTTGCTCTTTGAATCTGTGAAGAAACACTATCGCTAATGGCCTTCTTGATTTCTGCGACATTTCGTTTCATCTGCTCTTGCATTTCTTTCAAATTGATTTGTCCACCCTTAATACCTTTAAGTAGGACTCCTGAAAGCTCAGTATCAGTAATTGGCATATTAATTGTTTTAACACCAGCTGGTATTTGGTAACCACTTTGAACAGGTATACCATATGCCGCTCTCAACTCTGGAGGTATTCCACCAGGAAATAATTTTGCATGAAGAGTTTTTGTCATACTCTCAGCATATGCATTTATATTACTAACGATTCCATTTGCTTGTTGTTCTAAACTTGCAACAGCTGCGTTGTAAATATCTGCAGTTTGTTTAAGTTTTGCAGTCTTTTGAGTTACATAGTTTTGAGCAGTCAGTTTACAAGCATTCACTGTATTTGAACAATACTCAGCGGCTTTAAAGCAAAATGAACCTGAGTCTGTTGAAAAAGTATCTCCCGCAGAACATTGTGTTGCTTTTGGAGTCTTTCCATTACAAGTCATCGCTATTTCACGTGCTTTTGCTTCGATAGAACCATACTTTGATCCCGAGTTTGAAGGTGACTTTAAGGTGTCTACTTTCTTTTTAATTTTTGCTATTTCTTCTTGAGCTTGTTCAGCATATTTCTTATAGAGTGCTGCGGAAGTATCACCATTGGCCGGTTTTAGTCTTCCATCATAAATCAAATTACACTCATTTTTTAAGTCAGAATAGTACTGAGAAAGTGTTTTCTTCTGTGTCTTATTATTACTATCTTTTACACTAACTACAATGTTGGTACTATTAAGATTTTGAACACCTTTTTCTAAATCACTTATTGTACTTGCACCAAGTAGGTTACTGTTAGCATTGTCTTTGAAGTGTTTTAATGTATTTCCTTTTCCACCTGTTGCAGAATCCTCGAAACTACCAATAACGTTATTTATTGTTGTTGAGTAGGCAACACTATTTGTTCCTTGCATACAGTTTAAGATAAATTTCTGCTTATAATTTGTTGACGCTTTATTAACAATGTCATCAAGTTCAACTTGAAATGTTGGGGATTGAATATCTGGAATTTTTGTATCAACTCCAAGCTTACTTAAAACAGCATTAGTTCTTTGAATATCTAGTTTTAAAGGAGCTAGCTCTTCTGTTAGTGCAGCTTTTATTATTCCTGCATGTTCGATTCCATTAAAGAAAGTACTACCTTCAATGAAAGAAAGATCAGAACCTGCATTTTTTAGTTTTTTCGTAATTTTTGCTAAATCATTTTCAAAACTTTTCTTCTGTTCAGCAAGAGCTTTTCCTCTAAATTTATTAGCTTTAGAATCACTCTTAATATAATTATCTTGAAGTCCAACAAGTCCTTTTCCTTTTATCAATGAATTAATATCTCCACCAATTAGATCATTACACTCTGTTGGAAATTCTTTTGTAAAATCTCTATTTTTAAAATCTTGATTTTGCTTACCGCCACCACCATTAAGTTCAGCGTGAAGATCCTTCATTGTTTTTAAATTGGTTTGCTGTGTATTTTCAAAATTCTTTCTTACCGCATCAAAGGCATTAAGCATTTTCTCAAGTTCTCCAAGCATCGAATTTGCACTATCTTGAAGATCATTTACTGAGTTTGTTAAACATTGAGAACCTACGGCTGAACCAGTATTTTGAGCACCACCAATATATTTCTTGTACATATTGATATAGTCTTGCCCAGTCGTCATTAGGCCTTGGGCCATAAAGTCTGGCGCACTTTCCTCACATAGGTTTGAAGGTTTAGCCGTTTTATCAGGTGGAACAAGACAGTTTGGAAACATGAAGTGTCTAATTTGCCCAGATGAATCAGCTCCGATATTATTTCGTGAGTCGATTTGTAGAGTTTGCCATGCTCTAATTTGGTCAGGGGTACCTGTTGACTGTGGTTGCATTTGATTTGCAAGTTGTGTTACTCCACTAAAAATTTGTTGTGCAGCATTGGTAACATTACTTCCACTATTTCCTGAGAAGGAATCCATAACTTCACCTAGAATATTTGCAGGTCCTGCAATAGCTGGAAGTGAAGACATCGATAGAGATAAGCATGTCGTATATGCACAAAGCTTTCTCATCGTTTTTTGAATATTTATCTTTCTCTTGTGAGTTGACCTTTTCACTTCTTTTCCCCTAACAAAGATTTCAATACCTTAGGCGTATCGGCTATCATTGGTACAACTTTATTTTATCAATGTTTAAAGAATCCCCATAAGAAATAGGGTATTTTTGTCTCCCTCTTGCTGATTTTAGGCCCTATTAGGTATAATTTCTTTAATAATTTCAAATAGTTGATTATGTAATTAAATATATGTCTAAGAGGTGAGCTCGTAGAGAATGAGTGGCCATAATACTTGCCACAAACTACGATATGATAAAGTTTTCAATGACTTAGAAGGGGACCATTCTTGACAGGATTTCGAAGATTTACATCGGTAATAATAGACTTTTCTCTAAGTTTTCTTCTTTCTTATATTCTATTGAGTCAAGCATCAATTTATTTAAACCTTCAAAAATATGGATTAATGAACGCCTCTTGGTCATTAAACGAAAAACATACTGCTCTTTGTGTAATCATATTCTTTGTGATCAGGTTTTACTTTTCGCTTTTTCTTAAAAGAAGCTTCGGACAGTTAATATCTGGGCTAAGCTTTAATGGCCATGACAGTTTACAAGTTCGTATTTCAACCTGTCTAAGAAGTTTGTGCTTGCCACTATTTATCCTTCTTGTTCCAATTGACTTTATTCTTTCAAAATTTGATAAGAAACCATTTTCTGATATCCTGTTTGGTACAGAACTCAAATCTTCAAACTCAATTTTGTCTCTTTTGATCGCTACTATTTCTTCTTTCTCTCTGGTTATCATCTCTTTCTTTGCCCCATTTTTATATAATGCTAGCTATCTTTTAAAACCTAAGGTTTCTATCATTTCAACTAAA
Organism: uncultured Bacteriovorax sp.; assembly: GCA_964593545.1. Taxonomy (GTDB): domain Bacteria; phylum Bdellovibrionota; class Bacteriovoracia; order Bacteriovoracales; family Bacteriovoracaceae; genus Halobacteriovorax_A. The sequence continues at coordinate 49,615 of CAZQJK010000017.1, forward strand.
GAAGTTCCAATCTCAAAAAAAAGAAATTTTGATTTATTTGAAAACTATGGAAGTAAGTCTCTGCTCTTTATGACATTTACGGATCTTGATGAGGGACGTTTCAAAGTTAATCCTTCTTACGAAATAAGAAGAACAAAGGGCACTCTTATTTATCGTCCAATTGTTTCAATATGGGACAAGTCTTTAGGGCTCAAGGGTATATTTAAAATCAATAAACGTTTCGATTTTTATAAATTAATAAAAATAGTTAAAGAGAATTATCCTCTTTTTTCAAGTTTCTATCCCATTTTGAGTAGGGAATTTGACGGATTCTCAGCGGTGAGTGATGAAAAGGAAGATTTAAAGATATCTTCAGTTGCTCAAGGTGAATTATTCGAACTTTTGACAAACTCATTACTTGCGACACCTCTTGGCAGTATTGAGTTACTAAAGAAGGGGAGATTGAATATATTTCCTTATCTTATCTTAAAAGACCGTCTCTTTACTTTGTTAGGAAAAGAAAATTCTCAGGAAATAGACTTTGTTCAACGTGGTGATGAGCTTTTTATCCGCACTATTTTTCAAGATGATTTTAGTAATCAGTATCGAGAAAGATTCTTCACTTACAATGAATTGCGCCCAGTTATTTACGAAATTATTTGGGAGAAAAATAGATTTGATAAAGAGGTGAGTGAAGTTTTTAGTGCAAACTTTTTTTATAAGGCCAAGTGGGGATCGAAGGTTACAGAAGAAGCCAAACAGTGGGAGAAGGACTATTTATTTAATCCAATATCTATCGTCGATTTTATTGGTTATAAAGATTTCTCTGAAGCTGGTTTAAAATCATTTGAAAAGTACCTTCAAGAGCATTACTATAAACAAGGTAGAGAAGCTTTCAATCAGAGTAGTGAGTACAAGAAACTATTCGTCGCAAGTATGCAAAGAATATTCGTTGTCTGGCAGTTGAAGATGAAAGAATCAAAAGTTCCTTTTAGTAAGGTGACGGTAAAGAAATACACTGATATGATGAGGGCCCTACAGCTAAATGATCTCAAATTTTTTGGTATAAATGATGACAAATCTAACTGATATATTTTTTGGTGTAATCTATGGACTAATACAAGGACTATCAGAGTTTTTACCTGTCTCAAGTTCTGGTCACCTCGCCTTATTTCCTATTCTCGCTCATTTTAAAGACCCTGGTCTTATTTTTGACTTAGCAATGCATGTCGGAACAGCTCTCGCTGTATCTTTATATTTCTACAAGGAATTAATTCGAATCACAAAGTCATTCTTTGCATTTATTTCTGGAAAATCTAAAGATATGTATGGATTAAATTTTGTTGTGGCGACATTTTTTAGTGGTGTGTTTGCTCTTCTTTTGAAGGATTATGCACAAGAAGTTGGACGACATAGTGGTCTAATTGCATTCAATCTAGCTTTCTTTGGGATTCTTCTTTATCTCTCTGATCGATACTTTAAGCAAGAATCAAGTCCGCTATCTGAAATGGCTGGACTTAAAGTTTCGATTATAATTGGTCTGGCCCAGGTTCTTGCTATTTTTCCTGGAGTTTCTCGTTCGGGTATTACAATTACAGCAGCAAGATCAATGAAGCTTGATCGCCACGATGCTTCTTAATTTTCATTTCTTTTAAGCTTACCTCTAATCATCGCTGGAGCAGCTCTCAAATTCTATGAGATAAGGGAGACTGGGGCGCAATTCTCAATGGATATGTGTCTTGTTGGAATGGTTGTTTCTTTTGTGACTGGTCTGGTAACGATTCATTACTTCATGAAGTTAATTCGCAAAATTAATTTTTGCTACTTCATGTATTATCGAATTTTTATTGCTATTCTTGTTGTTGTTTTAACCTAGTTACAGTTAAATACTGTATAGCCGGCACTTAGTAGGTTGTTTGCAACATCTTCAGGCACACAGTAAACATGGTTATTCCACTTTAGACCTTCGCTAAATAGAGTCGCTAGGCCAACCTCATCGTCTGATGATAGGTTCTCAATGAATCTATTAACATTTGTAAGTTGAGCATCATCAGCGATATTGTTGTACTTGTAGCTTCCGTAAGCGATTCCATAAGCGAGGTATCCACTTGCACAGATTCTCTTTTCACACGCTACTTGCACTGCAACAGCTGCATCTTTAATTTCACCAGTTCTAGTGTCAAAGCTTGTTGATGGAAGCTCTTGTGCTTCACTTGATACATATCTATTTAAATAGATTGAAACATCGTTATAGTTTCTAAGTGCACACTTCTTTGTTGTTGGATTCACATAACCAGTACAACAAACAGTATCACTCTCTGTATCTGCAACATCACTACCTGCTGGTAGACAACAAGAGAATGTATCATCCGAGAAAATTTGCTTTGTGGATGCAGTCATTGCTGTTGAATCGTTTGCCTTAATATACCTTAGGTTATTACTATCAATATATTCAGACTCTGTTTCATTATAAGTATCAGTAATAAATCCTGGTACAAATGAAGTTGGGTCAGATTCACAAAGGTAGTCTGAAGTTACTGCTGCACTTGGATCATTAATGGCCACATTTGGGATACCAGTTAGTTCAAAACTACTAAACCACTTGTTTAAAGTAGATGCTTCAGTTGTCGTTATTTCTCTTGATGTACATTGTGTTGGATCAAAAGGATCTGTACAGTTAGTCTTTGAGATATCTGTATAATTTAAACATTTAAAATTTGTTACACTTGGTTTTTGAAATTTTTCTGGTTTCCAGTCGTGTCCACTTGGGATATTAGAAGAATTTTGAAAGTTTCTTACCCAGTTTTCTGAACAACATGTACGTTTTGCAATTGTTGATAGGGCCTCATATTGTTTAAGAAAGTCATCCATATCACTACATGTTCCTGTCGAACAAGTATCATCAACAGCAACTTGCATATTTTTTACTGTTCCATTTTGTGAAACAAAATATTTTGAAGAGGAAGTTCTACTGTATCTTGATGGACTTGACATTGAAATCTCTGTCCCAGGGATAAGAGCGTTGTTAACTGCAACACTCGATACAGATCTTTTTGATTTAGATTCAATTCTCATCGCAATATCTGTTGTTGGAATAGTAATCGTTTTGTCAGTCTCACGACAACATCTGTTATTTCTAATATCATAACTGGATTCTGTTGTTTTAGATGGTTGAGAACACACGAGGTTTTCTTGCCAAAATAGAAGTTCATAAATATTTAGTGAACTTCCTAAGTCTGATGAAGAAATTGATTTGAGCTTGTCGGCTATATTCTTTGATGGTCCACAGTCAAAATCTGTGAAGCAAGTACTTCCTGGAGCTCTCAAGCATGAGTTTTGATTGAGAGAGACAGAAGAAATAATTTCAGAGTCAAAGTTCTTTGTTATCTTGTCATCAATTAATCCTTCATCATAGAAGATATCTAATTGTTTTGTACTGAGATTCTGTGTTGCTGCAAGAACTGAGATTGCAGAATCATTTAGTCTTGTTGTTGCTGGGCCACTTTCAAGAATAGCATAATTACCATCAGTATTAAAGACAGGACATGAGTTATAAAAAGCGCTGTCAATCCCGCTAACTGCTGTTATATCCATTGTTTTTCCAAGATTATTTACTGGATCGCCAATTGAAGTTGGAGAAGTTGAAAATAAATCATTGAAAAATGGGTTCTGATTTGCATCGGTAGTGTCACCATACATTGCTTTTCCAGGAAGACAAATACCCGTCACGTTATTATTTGATAATATATTTACGACATATGGATCGATGCTGTCTGTACCTTGATAATTTTCTCCACGACCAATAAGTGGAGCTTGCAATCCAAAACTTGTAACTTCAGTTGCATTTGATTGTAAGTTTCTAATTTTTACCGATTTTCCGTATCTATTTATCTTTGTATTAAATACACTCGGAGTCGATGAGCCAGTAAGAGGCTGACAGTAGTTATTTGCTGAGCAGCTATTTAATCTAACACTGGCAGTATTTGAATAATTAGTCGAAGCATTTAGACCTGATAGAGAAGGTGAACATAGACTTCCTTTGCCCTTGTAAACACATCTCTTTGTTGACCCTGTATAAGTTCCTGTGAGAGATAATAATTTCTCTATAGAAGCATTTGGATAGTAGAGTTCTGTAGCGTTGTCATCAAATTTTGGATAGCGTGATGATATTGTACTAACATTTTCACAAGCATAATCCCAACCAAGAGCGGCAGCGCAGTCACTGTCTTTATTACATGAGTGTACTTGCTGGCATTGAGCTCCATCAGATTCAAAGTCTGTTGTAGGAAATGAGTTAGGTCCATTTATAGTAGAGTCTTGTATTAGGACATTATATGAACTTTCACCGTTTAGGTCAGAATAATATGAGTTTATTGCTAAAAATAGTTTATTAGAAGTCGCTTTAATCCTTCTTTTTGAACCTACCGAAAACCATCTAACACCATCAAATGAGCCAATTAAGCTTCCATAGTCAAATCCATACCAATCTCTATTATAGCCATTCGCGAAAAGGAAATGTTGTGTGCTAAGACGTCTTCTTCTTTGGAGATAAGTTGTTGTGTCATCAGTATGACTCCAAGGAAGCATTGTTGCTGGAACAAAGCACGCTCGACCAAATGAGAGGTCATCCGCACGAATTGAGTCTGATGAAGGAGATAGTTTACTTGCAGAAGCAAGATATGGCTTGTATCCACCGGCCCCATAGTAGAAATTGTCCGGAAATAATTTTGTTAATGATGAATAATAATCTGTACCACAGTAGAAGCAAGTTGAAAATGTACCATCTTCCGAAGAGATATCGTAGGTAACACCTTTTTTAACAAGAACTTGTTTTGCTGGCTGTGCGGATGTTGTTGAGTAAGTAAAGCTCCCATATATTTCATTGAAGCCAACATCCGTAGTTAAGTTATTTGGAGTTAGTAAATTGGAATTCTCATATTTGAAGGCCGTGCCCTCTTGTCCAAGTTCTGGTTTGTCGAGTATTTCAGCTGTTGTTAAATCGGTCTTAGCAACACCATTTGTTGTAAAATGACGGTGAGGAGTATTCTTTGTTGATACTACAACTTGTTGCTGAAGTGGAGGTTCAGGAAGATCGACTGGCGGGTATTTACACTCATAATTAATGACATTGCTATTATCATCAAGAACTTCTATAAGTGAACAATTATTTTTTGGACAAGCGCATAGCTCTCCAATTTCCTCGAGTGCTGTTTGTTTATAGTTTAGAACATTATTAAAGGTCGAGCTTGTGTCGACATAGTATGTAATTTTAACTTTCTGTTGTGGTTGAGCTGCTAAGCTTGAGTATGTGAAAACAACTTGGTTAGTATTTACTGAAGTCGTTGTGTTTGTATCTAGGTACCACTTGTCGAGGTCTGCTGTATAAAGCGCTTTTTGTGAGATATCAATTTTCGTTTTTTTTGCATCATCTACTGATACAATGATATCTCTATCTGTTGCAGCATATGCTGGTATCTTAAAACTATTTGTTGCCGGCCAGTGATCAGTAACTTTTCCAAGATCTTGTGACTGAATATATTCCTTATAGCACTTTGCAAGACTTGAGTTGATTAGCTCACAAGAGGCATCAACCATATATCTAATTTGAAGATCTTTGTACTTATTATCACTATCATAGGCCTTAGACAGTAAAACCTTTGTTGTATCAGTTAGGTTGTCATTTCGTCCAGATATCGTGACATTCCCGGTACCATCAACAGTTGAACTATAGATGACTTCTCCTTGATAGAGGACTTCCTTGATCGAATGAAGTGCTCCATTAGAGCCAGTATAGATTTCACTGAAATCTCGATCATCTTCGCCTGTTATAAATGGAGTGGCACTTGGCTGGGCATTTTCATATGTCGCTGTACATATACCCATTTCTCCTTCGATAGGTGTAGTGCACTCGTATAAATATTTTAGCTTTTGAATAAGTATTTGTGATAATTCTTCTGGTGTGAAGTCGTCTTCTTCTTCATCGTCTGATGTATCTGGATTTGTAGGATTTGTCCCACAGATATAATAAAACTGCGGGTAATTTTTCTTTGTAACTGGATCTGATGATACACTTAATAAGGCCGCTAAGTAATCGCTGTATTCTGAATCACTTGCAGAGTAAGTTCTTTTTAATGCTCCATCTTGAACACATTGTCCATTGATGCAGCAATTCAGTCCTAGGTTGGAACATTCTGAATTTGTTGTACATAAACCACCTGTTGAGGTTGAGGTTCCAAAATTTACCTTAAGTCCTAGAACTGTTTGATTAAGTGTTTTTGGAACAACCCCTAATGTCGTAGCAACTAAGTACTGTGAATTTTGATAACTAATATTACTACATGTAGGACAAAGTTCGTCGAGATCATAAACAAAGTCACCACCCAGTGTCGATGTCACTTTACTCGTGAAATCTAAACCACTACAGAAAGAAACGTTTTGTTCTTTATTAATTGTCTTAAAATTTAATGAATAATAATATTCTTTCGTATTAGTTGAAAAATTAATAATGCTTCTTGGAAGACCTGCGACAACTAAATTTCGTGAACCGACAACCCCAGGTAAACCAGTGTAATGAAAAACTGAGCATACTACAGTTGTTGGATTTGTTTGAACGTAAGAATTAATTGCACTACCTTTGAAATAGAGATTGTCATCAAAAGAGTAAGGCGTCGAAAAATTTGTCGCGTATTTTGTACCTGAATACTCAAAGTAGTTATTTGATGTTTCGTAAGTAGGATTATCTACTTCTGTAGAACTATCAGTGTCAGTTGTCGTTTTTTTCGCTCTATTCGTTTTACCTGAAGGTACACAGGAAGAGACAAGCGTTGTGATCGCAAGAAGAGAAATCAAAAATGTAAAAATCCGTTTATTATTCACTACAATTCCCTGAGTGTGCCATCTTCTTATCGAAAAATAAGCTAACTACTTAAATTTAATATAACTGACTTTTTAGGTTTTCTGATATTGCCTAGTCCAAGTGTTCGAAATTTCGTTAAAAGGTGGAGAGTTTGGAAAAAGCAGCGCCAATTCTTTAGGGCTCAGAAATAGAGAGTCTAAGTGCCAATCAATTTGTGCAATTGTGCAGATATCTTAAAAATTAGTTAAATAGCTGAAATGATGAAATCTTGCACCGTAACCACTCCTTTTTAAAGAGATACTAGAGATCGATCTCGAACATAACTTCTATTGATCATCAAAATCGTTAAGATATCCCCTAGGTGTTGATTAAAGGACTTTGTGAGGTCTCAAATGAGAAAGAATAGAGAAAATAAAGATGATGGAACTATCTGGTCATCATATAGTGATATGTTCACGACGATGGCGATCGTATTCCTCGTTATGTTTGTTTTCGCTCTTATTAAGGTTGGTGTGTCTTCGATGCAAAAAGTCGCACAGGAAAAAAAGCATGAGAAGGAATTAGAAGGACTTGTTTCAAAGGAACAAGCTCAAAATACTGAAGCTAAGAAAGAAATTATCAAACAATCCATTACTGAAGTTGCTCAGTACAAGAATGTAATTACAAAAAAAGTTATTGAATTAAATCAATTCGTACAAAAACTTGAAAATAATCAGAAAGTTATGGATGAGCTTGTTAAAGAGCAAGAAAAGAAAGATGCGATTATTGATAGTGTTGGCGAGAAATTACGAAATCAAAAGAAGCGAGCGAAAGAAGTTGCAGGTGTAAATCAAAATCTACGCAAAGAAATCATGGATAAAGACAATGTTATCAAAGAAAGGATGAAAGAAATTCATCGTGCACAAAAAGAATTAGAAGATAAGAAATCTAAAATGGATAATCTTACAAAGATGCTTGATAAGCAAAAGCAGGAACAAAAAGAGATTCAAAACCAAGTTGCAAAGTTTCAAAGTGAGCTTGATTCTCAATCGACTAAGAATAAGAAGTTAGTTGAGGATCTAAAAACAAAGCAAGAAGAAATAGCAAAGAAAGTTGAGGATCAAAAGAGAATAGAACAAGTTCTTGAAAATCGTAAGAATAGAGTAAAGAAACTTGAAGAAGAATTAAAAGAAAAGGTTGTTGATCTCGAATCTACAAAAAAGGTTCAGGATACATTGTACTCAAAAGTAGAGCAATTAGAGAGGCAGAAAAATGAGGAAATTGAACAAAAGAAAATACTAAACGTTAAGATGAAGCAAGTTGAAGCTCAGAAGAAAATTGTTGAGAGTCAAAAAACTATTGAAGTTGAAAAAAGAAAAGAACTTGAAAAGGAAATGAAGACTGCTCAAGTTAAAGAAAATCAGTTAAAGGCTTCAATTTTAGAGTTAGAAAAAGAGAAAGGTGAAAAAGAGCAATCAATTAATCTTTTAAATGGGAATATGGCAAAGCTTCGAAGTAAGGTTGCTGAATCGTTATCGACTCTTGAAAATGAAAAGCAGAAATATAATCAACTTAAAATTCAAGATGATAACAATAATCAAATGATTGCAGGGCTTAAGTCTGATATTGTTGAACAGAAGACAATTCAACATAATCTTGAAAATGAAATCATTAAAAAGAAAGAATCAATTCAGAGTGTTGAAGCGGCATTGAAAAAACAAAAAGATAATAATAAGAATCTCGAGAGTACAATTGCAAAAAAAGAAATAGAAACTCAAGACTTAAATAAGAAAATTGTTGAAAGTAATACTGAAATCAAAGATCTACAGTCTAAGGTTACCGAAACTGTTAAGGTTGTTGAAGCTCAAAAAGTTGAGATTAAAAAATCTGAGCAAGAAATTGATAAAACCCAAAAAGAGTTACTCCAAAAAGTTACAGAACTCAATAAAGAGCAACAAAAAACAGAGCAGATGCAACTTAAAAATGCAGAGCTAGTTAATAACATAGAAAGTAAGCAAAATGAAATTAGAGAAAAAGTGGCCAAGGTTCAACAATTAAACCAAGTTGTAGAGAAGTTAGAACAAGACGTTGTCAGCAAAGTATCTACAATTAATGGTCTAAGTAAGGATCTTAATCAATCTAAGGCAGAATCTCAAAACCTAAAAAAGATTGTAGAAGTTAAAGATAGTAAGAATGCTGAACTTTCAAAGAGCATTGCTTCTCTAAATCAAAAAATAAAGCAGTTAGATAACCAAAAACAAGAACTTGATAAGCAAGTCGCACAGTTAAATACTAAGAATAGTGGTTTGGAAAATAATGTGACTTCACTAAATCAAGTGAAAGAAAACCTTCAAAAAGAAGTAAAAGATAAAATTGAAAATATTAAAAATCTTCAAGGAAAAGTTGGAACTCTTATGGGTGAAAATGGCGGCCTAAAAGATAAGGTTGGAAAACTTGAAGGTGAGAAAAAAGGTCTTGCTGAAAATGTTGGACAACTTAAAGGTGAGGTTGCAGGTCTTCAAGGAAAAGTTGGAACTCTTATGGGTGAAAATGGTGGCCTAAAAGATAAGGTTGGAAAAC
>CAZQJK010000018.1:0-58421 GCA_964593545.1 uncultured Bacteriovorax sp.
AACAGGCTTTGAGGCCTTAATATCTTTAATATTTAAACTCTCCAGAACACGATGGGAAGCACGAACAAGAACCTGATTAAATTCTCGATCGATTGCCTGTGCCGCAAGTCCAAGCGGAAATAGCTCATTATAAATAAGCTCCTTCAAAGTCGACTTAGGCATCGGTAAACTATGAATCTTTATTGAAATATCCGATAAATTATCAGGAAGCTCAAGGCGTCGATAGCTTAGAAAATCACTAAAGCATAGAAATACAAAATTTGGTTTAACTTTTTGAGTTACAAGAACACGTAAGAAATAATCTATATTTTTCTCTTTAAAGCTTTCTTCAACAATCACTGCTTCAAATTGAGAATCAGTAATAAGCTTCGTGGCCGATGTTCTCGAAGACGCCAAAACAACTTCAATCTTAGGACTTTCTTTTAAAAGAATACTTAGCTCATTGGCCCAATCTGTATTGATCGACAAAATAAGAACCTTTCTTACGATCTTCAAAACATCTCCTGAAAAATATTAATTTCTTATCGGATTACCATGCTAATTAATGATGTTAATTTTAGTTAAATTGTCTATTTTTACGAACTTATACTTCTTTTTTCCATGGTGACGATCATCAGTGGCCGTATCAAGCCCCCCCTCATCCTTGCCAAAGGCCAAAGTAATCTTCTCCCCCTTTGGGGTTTGCTTAGGATGATCAAGCGGAAATAGATTTTTTATATTTAACGCCATAGGAGTATTATACACCGCATTGTTAAATTTTTCACATTACGCGAAGCGCATCAAATAATGTTAAATATTTGATATTAAACACATTTTAAAAAAATTGAGCAAAGAATTCATTAAAGTCTAAAAGAATCGTGTCATTCATGATAATAATGGGCCAGAAAAGAAATCATAAATACTTGAATTGACGTAAGGAGAAACGAATGAAAGGTATTCGCTTAATCGTTCCAGTTATAGCTGCACTATTATTTTCAGCTTGCCAGAACCAAGAGAAACTAGGAACGGAAAACAACCCTATTAAGCTTTATTTCACGCCATCGGTTGACGCAGATACAATCGCATCTAATTCAACAGACTTCATCAAGTTTCTTGAAAGTGAAACAGGTTACTTTTTTAAAACAGGTATCCCAACAAATTACATTTCAGTTGTTGAGGCATTTGGTTCATCAAGAGCAGACATTGCAGTAATGAACTCATTTGGTTACCTAATGGCAAACGACAAGTACGGAGCTCACGCTCTACTTAGAACTGTTAGATATGGTCATGACTACTACCAAGGTCAAATCATTGCTCACGTTGACAGTGGAATAAATTCAGTTGCTGATCTCGCTGGAAAGAAATTTGCTTTCACTGATCCATCTTCAACTTCAGGATATATGTTCCCACTTAAAATCGTTAAAGATGCAGGTGTTGAACTTGGAAACCAAACTTTTGCAATCAAGCATGACAACGTTGTCACAATGGTTTATCAAAAACAAGTTGATGCTGGAGCGACATACTACTCAGCACCATCAGAAGACGGAAAGATCAGAGATGCAAGATCAAGAGTTAAAACTCAATTTCCAGATGTCGAAGATAAAGTAAAAATTGTAACGATTACAGATAAAATTCCTAATGATCCATTCGTATTTAGAAAAGATCTACCACAGGAAATGGTTACAAAGTTTATCGCTGCTGTAAAAAAATATATTGCTACTCCAGAAGGAAAGCAGATCTTTAGAAATATCTACAGTGTTGAAGCTGTAAATGACACTACAGATTCTGATTATGACAATTTAAGACAAGTTATAAAAGCAATCAATATCAACATTGAAGAACAACTAAAGAAATAATAAAAGCGAGACAAATCATGATACTTGATATTAAAAAAGTAAACAAGGTCTACCCTAACGGATGCCGCGCTCTTAACAATGTTAGTTTCAATGTAAAGAAGGGTGAGTTCTTAGTTATTATCGGTCTAAGTGGATCTGGTAAGTCAACAATGCTAAGATGCTTAAACCGTCTTCACGATGTAACTGATGGAGAAATCGTGTTTGAAGGACAAGACATCACAAAGCTAAAAGGTAAAGCGATGAGAAACGCTAGGGCCCGCATTGGAATGATCTTTCAACACTTCAACCTCATTCCAAGAAAAACTGTTATGACAAATGTTCTTTCGGGAACACTTTCAAGAACAGGAGTTTTTAAATCTATTCTTGGTGTTTACTCAGAAGAAGATAAGAAGAAAGCTCAAGACTACATTAAAATTGTAGGACTTGAAGGTAAGGAAAATGCACGAGCAGATAACTTATCAGGTGGACAGCAACAACGTGTAGCTATCGCTAGAGCACTTATGCAAGATCCAAAAGTTCTACTTGCCGATGAGCCTGTTGCTTCTCTAGATCCAGCAACTTCTCACTCTGTAATGCAATACCTTAAAAAAGTTAACGAAGAACTAGGTGTAACAATTATCTGCATCCTACACTTCTTATCTCTTGTAAGACAATATGCTTCAAGAGTCGTTGCTCTTAAAGGTGGACAATTGATATATGAAGGGAACCCTTTAGATATCGATGAAAACTGGTTTAAAACTATCTACGGTGAAGAAGCCGTTGAAGTGACAATTAATTAATTCTTAAAGGAATAGATATGAGTGCATCATCAGAAGCTTCAAATTTAAATGCGCCGAAAGATTTTTCTGGCATCCTCGTAAAAAAGCACCTTATTGCTTTTTTCATTGATACATTACTTTGGTCATATACTGCCCTTGTTTCATGGAAAGTAATTTATGAAAAAGTTATCTTAGGTCTAAGATACCCAAAGTTTGACTGGTCGCAACCACAAACGGCCCTACTCGTAGGAGCATTAATTGCACTAGTTCTTTATTTCACATCAGCTTCACTAGGTAGAGCGATCACAGGTCTTTTAAAAAGAGATGAGAGCAAGCCAGTTATGCGTGAGACATACACTTTCTTAGTTCTTTTTGTAGTTTTCCTAACTTTCGTTGCAGGGATTAGAATCTCTCAAGTGTCAGTAACAGAATTTCTATCAGAAAGCGGACTTCACGGAGCAAAGAGAATCTTCACTGCTTTAATCAATCCAAACTGGGGAATTATTGAAGATGCAACTTTTGCAGCAATTGAAACGATCTATATGGCATTCATTGCAACAATCGTAGCTCTTCCAATGGCCTTTGTTCTTGCATTCTTTGCAGCGAGAAACCTCATGAGTGGTTCTCGTTTAACAATGGCAATCTATACAACAGTTAGATTTGTACTTAACGTTTCAAGATCAATTGAACCACTTGTATGGGCGATTATCTTCTCTGTTTGGGTTGGAATTGGACCTTTCGCAGGGATGTTAGCACTTTGTCTACACTCAGTATCTTCTCTTTCGAAGTTATACTCTGAGCAAATTGAAAACGTATCAAATGGACCAATCGAAGCAATGATGGCAACAGGGGCACACCCAGTTCAGGTTATTTGGTTTGGAGTTGTTCCTCAAATCGTACTTCCTTACTTATCATTTACAATCTATCGATGGGATATCAACGTTCGTATGGCGACAGTTATCGGTCTTGTTGGTGGTGGAGGTATTGGTACAATGCTTATGCAGTACCAAGGTCTCGCAAAGTGGAATGAAGTTGGTATGCTCGTTATCGTTATTGCCGTGATTGTATGGCTAATGGACTGGTTATCTTCTCGTATCCGTGAAGCTATTAAATAGAAATAAAACAAGGCTCCCAAAGGAGCCTTTTTTATTTCTATGCCCTCCAACTTCAGTTCACAGAAGTGGAAAAAAGCAAAAGGGCCGTCACGACAAGGCTCCCAAAGGAGCCTTTTTTATTTCTATGCCCTCTTTTAATAAAACAACAAACAATTTTACTAAAACCAGCTATTTATTAATAAAAAACCTTTAATACTATTTAGATTTGACCGATAATATAACTGAAATCAGTTTATAGGAAAGTCATGGTAAAAGAATGGTTTAAATCCAGATTATCTTTTATGTTATTAAAATATATTTTAATAACTAGTAGTTTCTTTACTTTCATCAGTACTCTTGTTCAAGTTTATATTGATTACAAGGGCGATTATAACTCAATTCAAAAAACGATTATTCAAGTTGAATCAAGTTATTCATCTTCGCTTGCAAACTCTCTATGGCATCTTGATAACGATCAAATTGATGTACTTCTAACAGGTATTTTAAAACTTAGAGACATTGAATATATTAAAGTCGTCGAGTCTAAAAATAATGGTGATGCCATTTTTATGGAAAAAGGTAATAATCAATTTACGAGAAAAATCGAACATCGTTTTGAACTTACTTATGGAAAGAAAAACCAAAGCACCATCGGATATGTTGTCGTATCGGCAAATCTCGACTATCTCTACGATCGAATTCTTGATAAGATTTTCATTGTTCTCGTTACCCAGACAATAAAGACATTCCTCGTATCCTTTATCATTTTGTTTATTATTTATGTAACTATTGCAAAGAAAATTATTCTCATCTCCAAATATGCTGAAGATCTGACCCACAAGAATATTGATCAGGAATTGGTCATTAACAAATCACCTATTGATGAAAATAATGAAATTTTTGATCTGATCATCTCTCTAAACAGAATGAGGTTAAATCTTAAAAACTATATCAAAAATCGCGATGATGCTGAATTGCAGTTAAAAGATTATAAGACTCACCTTGAGGACCTTGTTCTAAAAAGAACTAAACAGTTAAACGATAAGAACTCAATTCTTGAACAAAAGATTGATGAGATTAATAAAATGCAGACTCATATGATCGCTCAGGAAAAATTGGCCTCACTTGGTAACCTTACAAGTGGAATTGCACATGAAATCAACAATCCACTAAACTTTGTTATTAATTTCGCACAAGTTTCAGATGAGAGCATTAAAGACGTTCTCGAGAAAGTTAAATCGACTCAAGTACCAGAAGAGCAAAAAGCAGAAATACTTGAAGATATTAATGATATCGAAAAGATGCTTCGAGAGATTTCAAATCACGGAAAAAGAGCAGAACAAATCGTCAAAAGCATGCTTGCCCACTCTCGTGCCGGGAGTGAAAATAACATCAAAGAGAAAGCCGACATCCACAATATTCTTGATGAGAACTTAAATTTTGCTTTCCATGCAATGCGTGCCAAATATAAAGGTTTTCATATAAATATTATAAAAAACTTTGATCCCGAAATTAGAGATATCGATATTATTGCTGCAGATATCGCAAGGGTATTTCTAAATCTCTTCTCTAATTCATTTTATTCTATGCTAAAGAAGAGTGAAAAACTTAATGATAAGGCTTACATACCAGAGCTAATGATCACAACCAAGAAAGATGGTCATTTTATTAATATCACCATTCATGACAATGGTTTGGGTTTGGATAAAGAAACAATCGAAAAGGTATTCACACCATTTTTTACAACAAAGCCAACAGGCGAAGGCACGGGGCTTGGACTCTCTCTAAGCTATGATATTATCACAGGTCTTCATGGTGGAAAGATTGCCGTTGATGGTAAGGTTGGGGACTTTGCAGAGTTTTCGATCACACTACCTGCTTAATTATTGCCAAAAAGAGCTAAAAATCATAATATCTCGTTTATGGGACTAATGATACAATTTCCTGTTTCAACTGAAGAAGCAGATAGAATAGAGCTAAATAATAATTCAATTTCTCTAAAGAGCTATGGGCTTCCATTGATTTTTTGGGGATACCTTCTCGCAATCCTTACTGTAGTCTTTGCCATGGCCTTAGCGGTCAAGGGACCTATTGTCAGGCTCTATGAAACTGGAGATACAATCAACCAAGCTATTGTGATTGGAGCCTCGTTAACGATGTTTCTAATCCCTGCGGTTATGCTATGTTTTTTCTTCTACGAGAAAGTCATTACAAAATCAAATACTGACTTAAGAGTAACACATAAGATTTTCTGGATTCCTCTTTACACTAAGAAATATACACTAAAATCTCCAGGTTCATTTGAAGTTAAACACTTTATGGACTCTCCGAATGTAGCAAAAATGCAAGGATCAAGTGAGCTAAGGGGCTTTGAAAATAAAGGCTACTTTCAGTTATTTCTAACAACTAGCGACAACAAATTACTTTTCCTTGATCGCCACTCACGCAAGGCCGATCTCGTTAAATTAAAAGAGTTACTTTCTAAGTATTAAAAAAGGACCTATTCAGGTCCTTATTTTTTAATCTTCTTTCTTTTTACTGTTTCTGCTGTCGCGGTATTCTTTTAGGCGCTTCTCTTCTTCAAGCTCAAGGTCTTTCATTCCCTTTGGCCTTTTTCCACCACCAAGTCTCTTATCAAACTTCACACCTTCTTTTTCCCAGTGCTTTTGCCAAGAGTCGTCACCTTCTCTTTTCTTAAGACTTTTTTCTTTTCTCTCTGTAATAATTTTATCAAATTCTTCTTTTTTTCTAACTTTAAACTTACCTGTAATCTTCTTGCTTTTATTATCACGACGTTCTTCATCAGAACCTTTGTCATGATTTGAAACATCAATAGTGACATCATCTTCAATAATGCACTGACAAGAAAGACGCTCTTTAGTTATATGGAAGACATTCCCTAGGAGTTTTGTTTCATCAAAAGTTGGAGTATTCATATTATCAGCACCATCAAGGACCTTAATAATACAATCTGTACAACTAGCGTGACCACCACAACTAGACTTCACATAAATCCCGTTCTCTTTTAAGTGTTCAAGTAGAGATTTTGAATTATCGACGTAGAGAGTTTCTCCACCTGGCATTAACTTTAACTTGGCCATTTTACACCGTCTTCTTTAGTTTATTTTCGATTGTATCTAGAACTTTTCCTCTAACAGGTCTTAAAAGAAAAGATAACTCAAGCTTTACTGAACAACGATCTTCTTCGAAGTTAAGTGTTAAAGTAAATCCTTTCCCCTTCGCCGTAATTGTTTTGCTAGAAGGTGAATAATCGATGTCACAAGGAACATTGAACTTTGCCACGTAGTCAGGAGTGATTTGCTCCTTTGCGAGGTCATATGCTTCTGTCGCCGATTTGGCCACATCGTAATTAACATTTAAATCCATGTAAAATACCTCTTAATTCTTACCTGTTGAACCAAAGCCACCAGCTCCACGTTCAGTATCACTAAGCGCATCCACAACTTGGAAGTCGGCCTGTAAAACTGGAGCAATAACCATTTGAGCAATTCGATCTCCGTGATTGATAGTATAATCACTAGTTCCAAAATTCCCAAGAATGATTTTAACTTCCCCTCTATAGTCACAATCAATTGTGCCTGGAGAATTAACAACAAGGATATCTGTTTTAAGAGACATCCCCGAGCGTGGACGAATTTGAACTTCAAAACCATGAGGAATTTCAAATGCTAGACCAGTTGGAACAAGTAGTCTTTGACCTGGATGAATAATAAGAGATTCTCCAGGGCCGATACTTGCTCTCAAGTCAGCACCAGCAGCCCCAGTTGTTTCATAACTAGGGATAGCAAGAGCTTCATCATAATTTGGAAGTTTAACAATATTTAATTTAACTTTTGAAGTCATAAAAAATTATTCTTCTTTCGCTTCAACTTTTGCAGCAGGAGCTTGCCCATCTTTTCTCTTTAAAGATTCAACAGCTTTTGCCGAAAGTTTAACTCTTCCCATTCTATCAATTTCAAGAACTTTAACTTTGATTTTATCATCAACGCTTACGTAATCGTTTGCATCTTTAACTCTCTCATCAGCAAGTTCAGAAACGTGTACAAGACCTGATACACCTTCAGCGATATCAACGAATGCACCGTAATCTTTAATCGAAGCAACAGTTGCAGTATAAGTTGCACCAACTTCTGGACCAGTTAATTGTAGCTTAACAAGTTCCATTGCAGAATCAACAACAGTAGAATCAGCACCAACAAACTTAGTTAGACCTGTATCATCAATTTCAATTGTGATTGAAAATAGCTCTTGAACTTTTTTGATATTTTTTCCACCAGGTCCGATCAATGCACCAATCTTATCTTGTGCAATCATCATTGACTTCATAATAGGAACACCTTTCTTGTAGTTCATTCTTCTTGTCGAAATAGTTTTAGCCATTTGCTCAAGAATATGAAGTCTACCTTCCTGTGCTTGTTTAATTGCCTTTTCAATAATTTCACGAGTAAGACCAGTGATCTTAATGTCCATTTGAATTGCAGTAATACCTTCAGAAGTACCGGCAACTTTAAAGTCCATATCTCCTAAGTGATCTTCGTCACCTAGAATATCTGTAAGAATCTTATATCTATCACCGTCACTTACTAGACCCATTGCAATTCCTGCAACTGGAGCAGTAATAGGAACACCAGCATCCATAAGGGCCATAGAACCTGAACATACAGAGCCCATTGAACTTGAACCGTTAGACTCAAGAACCTCACATACAACTCTAGCTGTATATGGGAAATCTCCATGTGGGAAAACTGCTTTTAGAGCTCTTTCAGCTAGGTTTCCGTGACCTTGTTCACGACGACCAACACCTCTTACACCACGGGCCTCTCCAACTGAATATGGAGGAAAGTTATAATGTAGGTAGAATTTATCGTAAGAAGTTCCAAGAATTCTATCTGCCATCTGTTCACCTGATGAACCACCAAGAGTAACAGTCGCCATTACCTGAGTTTCACCACGAGTAAATAGAGAAGAACCATGTGGAGTTGCAAGAACGTCAATTTCAGTTTCGATTTCTCTAACTTCATTTAACTTACGACCTGCAATTCTTTTATCGTTATCAAGAAGATCATTTCTTAGAAGTTTATAAAGAAGCTCATCAACACCCTTGTTAGCATTTTTTGAGAAACTTGAATTTTCTTCTAATTGATAATCAGCAAAACTTGCTGACATATCTGCAGCAACATCTTTTTCAAGAAGTTTAACTGCTTTTTGTCTTTTCATTTTGTCATCGATAGCTAGACAAACTCTTGCCTTGCTTGAGAAACGCTCAGTAATTGTATCCATTAACTTCTTATTTGGAGTCGCAGGAATGTACTCTCTTTTTGCTACACCAACTTCAGCTTGCATATCTTTTAAGAATTTAACAAAGCCTTTAATTTGATCATGTCCAAAGAAAATAGCTTCAAGAACTTCATTTTCTGGAACGATTTTAGCTTCACCTTCAACCATAAGAATTGCATCTTCAGATGCAGACACAGCGATTTCAAGATCAGATTCTGCCCATTGTGTTTGACTTGGGTTAAGGATTAGCTTTCCATCAACACGTCCTACTTTACATGAAGCGATTGGACCATAGAATGGAATGTCTGAGATCGTAAGAGCTGCAGAAGCACCAATACCAGCGAGAACTTCTGGATCACCATTTTCAGAATAAGAGATAACAGTACAAGAAACTACTGTGTCAAACATATATCCTTCTGGGAACATTGGTCTAAGAGGTCTATCGATAAGTCTTGCATTAAGAGTTTCACCAACAGTTGGTCTACCTTCTCTCTTCATAAATCCACCAAGGAATTTACCTGCTGAATAAAACTTCTCAGTGTATTCAACTAAAAGAGGAAAGAAATCCTGTCCGTCTTTTACTTCTGTTGCAGAACAAACTGTAACTAGAACTTGCGTTCCTTCACAAGAAACAAGAACTGAACCATCGGCTTGCTTTGCAAGTCTACCAGTCTCAATTGTTACTTCTTTTCCGCCATAATTGTACGTAAATTGTTTTTTGCTATTTAGCATAAATGTACTCCGATGAAAGACCCTTCATGGGTCTTAAAATATATTATTAAATGTTGTGATTATTTTTATTTAGAGGAAATCTAAAGAATATTTCAATATGAGTTATTTACCCCTATTCAAATATCCCTCAAATTTCTACAACCAAACTCCAATAATCTTAAATCAATTTTACTGCTTAAAAACAAAAAAGGGAACCCTTTGGTTCCCCTTTTTTTATTACTTTCTTAAACCAAGTTTTGCAATAACTGCTTTGTATTTTGCATCATCAGATGTTGCAAGATACTTTAAAAGACGACGTCTTCTACCAATCATCTTTAATAGACCTCTGTTTCCAGAATAGTCATGCTTGTGAGCTGCAAAGTGAACTTTTAGGTTGTTAATTCTTGTTGTAAGAACCGCAACTTGTACTGCAGTACAACCAGCATCTTTATCACTTGAACCAAATGCTCCACCAAATTCTTTTACTAATGTTTCTGTTTCTAATTTTGAAATCATTTTCTTCTCCTACAAACCCTAAACCAAGTATGAAAATTATTTTTCAAACCGAGAATGGGCGATTTTAATGATGCATATTATCTAATAATATCTGACATGTAAAGCTTTAAGTTATCAATAAGACGAGATTCAATTTGACGAATTCTCTCTCTCGAAACTCCATAATCATCTGCAATTGCCTGTAATGACGCAGGAGCTTCGGACAAAAGTCGTTTTTGGAAGATTTCACGGTCCCGCTCCTTAAGTCCCTTAACGAATTCATCGAGGTTATCTTGGAGTAATTTCAAGCTCTGTTGGAAGGAAATATCCTCTGTAAAATCCTCTCCAGATGAAATGAAGTCACCAATGCTTTGCTTAGCATCTTCACCAACTGGGCGATCCAGACTAATTTCTCCACCGCTTTCCCCTAGCCTCATATCCATCAAGGCCACAGACTTTTGAGAGACGTCAAGATTTTCGGCGAGAGTTTTATGATCAGGGTCAATTCCCTGATTCATTAACTTTTGCTTTTCTCTCATAAGATTGAAGAATAATTTCTTTTGCTCGTTGGTTGTTCCAATTTTTACAAGCCTAAAGTTATCGAGAATAAACTTCAAAATATAAGAACGTATCCACCAACTTGCATAGTAGCTAAGTTTTGCACCTTTGTCGGGATCGTAGAGAGAGACGGCCTTCATGAGCCCAACATTACCCTCTTGAATCAGGTCCATGACATTATTGAAGGTATACTTATATTCCATTGCGATTTTCACAACAAGACGTAGATTTGAAATAACAAGTTTCTTTGCTATCTCAATATCTCCAGTTTCCTTAAGTGCTTTAGCAAGAGCAAGCTCTTGTTCTCGTGACAGTAATTTGTAACGTGAGATTTCTTTCAAGTACTGATTTAATTTATTTGTTGAAGTGTCGGTGACGGCCGGAAGTTTTTCACTTAGAACAGGAAGAATCATTTCATCGTCAAAATCACCATCTTCTTGAAACTCTGCGATGATATCTTCGTAATCGATATCCATTTTTTGAGCATCAGAATTTTTATTCTTAAGCTCTATATCGAGAGATGGTAATACTTCGACTTTAGAAGTCTTGTCCTTTTTATTCATGTCCTTTATTTATCATTTCTTAGGCTCTAAGGCCATAGAATCAATTCTTTTTGCAGACTCAAATTGTGCATCACGTGAAATTTCTTTCTGATTCGCCTCATCCATAACTCGCTTATTTTTTAAGTAAATAAGAGCAAATGGGCTGACGTTCACATTAACTGGAACACTTACCAGTTTTTTCTCAATCTTGAGGTCCATATATCTAAAATAAATGATCTGTTTCTTAATTTCGTTAACTAATATATCAACAAGATCTCCATTGATGATATATGACTCAAACTCTTTCTTAATTAACTTAAAGTCTTTGATAACATACTGCTTAATGAGATTATCAAGTTTGGATAAAGCTTCCTTATCATCATGTGCAATTTCACGGTACCCGTAGAATAACCATGCAAGATCCTGATCAAGAATATTAATAAAAAATGAAAATCGAACCTTGCCATTTATTGCGACAGAGCGATCAAACTCACCACTATTTAAATCAAGCTCAATGCGTGGAGAGAAAGAATCAGGAGAGAGAAAAAGTTGATGATTAATCACCTCAAGTTCAAGAGGTTCCTCATAGATTAAATTATTCTCTAAGTGCTTTATGGTTCGGTGTGCCCATCCATCCCAGAAATGATCAAGACCAAGTTTCATATACTCATCAAGAAGATTAGAATTATCAGTCCAGACATTAAAGTCAGGAATTTTTGTAATGAGTGAAATAAACTGACCAACCATTCTATTTCCTTCTGCCCCACTAAAATTTCCAATCAACTTTGTAACTTTAGGGTCAACTTCAAATTCATCGTCTTTAGAAATTTTTGAAATAGAATGACAATAGTTAGCTTTGAAATCAGTTAGAAAACTTCGATGCCCAATTGATTTTACAAAGTCTTCATAGAAAGTTTTACTAGGCTTTTCTCGACAAATAAGACCATCACAATGAACTTTTACCGTATCCTTGCTCTCTTTTAAAAAACGCGAATTAAAATTAGCTTCATCAGCAATTTTAAGTCCAGACATTTGACGTATAACGTAGGCTGCGACAGATGGATTTTGAATTAATTTTTTTAGGCCTCTTAGAGCTTCAACTCTTTGGCCCCAAGAACAGGCCATTTCAAAAAGCCCTATTGTATAATAGAGCTCTTTTGCTAACTTCTCTTCACGAGACTGCTTTAGTGCGACCTTCGGTGTGTATAGAGGGTTACCATCTAAAGTTGGAAGAATATAACTATTAGTCTTTCTAATATCAATAAATTTTTTCTTTAGACGACGATGACTAATAACCGAAAGATTCTCAGAACAGCTTCTCGAAATTAAGTTATCAACCATATTGAAATATTCTTCATCACTAAGATCAAGTTCTTTAGAGTATTTCTCTATTGCAGGAATAGTTTGTTCGAAAATAATTTTTTGAAGAGTTGCAACAATTGATGTCTCAACACTATTTTGTTCAAAGCTTGAGGCATAGTAAACTTTAGGAGTCGTTTCACATGCTTTAGCTAAATTTTCACCTTCCACATAGAAGATACGATAATGGGCCATTTGATTTAACCAGGCCTCTTGCGATTTTGCGACAACATCAAGGTGATGAGAATTAATTAATTCAAAAATAAAGGAATTATTGACGGCCATATTACTGTCAACACTCAATGCAAGAGATGACAGAGCAAAAAACAATATTGAAAATATTTTAGTCAAGTATTCCATTACCTATCCTATGATTCATTTAAGTTATCGGAATTTAACCCGAAATGTTTAATATGAAGAAAATAATTATCTTTCTTATATTCTCGATGTCATTAAGAGCAAAAGTTCTTAATGAGGTAAATCTTGATTGGTCCGTCTATAATGACGTTGAGATCGAAGAGTTGATGCAAACTTTGGAAATTGAGAAGAAAAATGACTTCATTAAAGATCTTCAAGTCTCAAAAATTGCCTTGCTCGGTGGTGATACTGATGGAGCAATTAAATTACTTTCTCACATCGTCGAGAGAAACCCTAAGAATAAACTAACTCTACTTGCCAAGAGATACCTTGCTATTGCTTTTTTCTCTACCGGACGTTTTGAAGAGACGACGAAGCTACTTCTTGATCCAAGGTTTAAAGAATCTGCCCACTACCAAAAAATATGCTTATTAAAGATCGCATCTAACCTCTATGGACAATATACAGAAGAGCTAAAAGAAGATTTTAAGAGATGCAAGGCCATGAATTTTGAAAACTCTTTAAATAATTATGTGTGGCTTGATTATGTTGAAAATTTTAAAGCGCAAGATAATAAAGATTTTAGGTACTATACAAATATTGTAAGAAGGCTTGGGATTTACAATAAAGATGACCATATAAGGGCATGGCTTAAATTTGGACTATTACTTGGTAATGAAAATTTTATCATTCAAAGTCTTGATATACTCCCAGAAAAAGCCTTCCAAAACGATATTCTACGAACTCTCATCGCTTATAACCTCTATCGGGTTAACCAAATGGATAAGGCAAAAGAGTTTATTGAGGATATTAACAATTCTAATTCTGCTTACCTTAAAGCACTCCTAAGCTCCCAGGAAAAAGACTACAAAACATCATACGCACATATCCTATCTTCACTTAAGCGTAGGCCTTACAGCATTAATGCAAATTTGTTACTAACTGCGAATAGCTGGATAACCGGTAATTACAAAAATGGTAGGCTCGCACTATCAAAAGTCATTCCTGTAGAGCTCTATCAAAGAGAAAAAAGACTTCTATCAACATCATTTCTTGTTCAGGAAAAGAAGTTTGAAAGAGCATCATATGAGATTGAAAGGTTATTCTATGATTACAATAAGAAAATGCCTTTTGAAGGTCTTCTACTTGAAAGTTACATCTATTTCAATGAATTAGATAGCCGATGGGAGCAAACCTCCGATACGGCGTGCGTGAGATATGATGGTGTTAATTGTTGGCTCCACTTACAGTCTCAAATCTGGGATAACTATCATGAAGAAATAAAGAATTTTGAACATAAAGATTTTAAAGTTACAAAATTTCTAGAAGAATTAACAACAAAGACTCTCCATCCAAAGATTAAAGAGTCTGTATTTATCAAGCAAAAAGATATTCTTGAATTAGATATTGTTGAAGATCCTTATCTAGAAGATATGGCCGAAACTCAGCTTTAGTCCATTCTCACTTGAATCGTACTTGGAATAGAAACCAGTCCCCGCAAGGTTTGCACTTTGCCCAACATTTTGAAAGCCAATTTTTAAAACATTTTTCTTACTAATCCAGTATCCAAAATCAAGTCCAATTTCGTGAGCAAGTCCATTTTTAACTCTAACGACGTCATCCTTCTTGTAAAGGTTAGAACCAACTCCGACATGAAGGTTTAAAAATGCATTTCTCCACTTAGCAAAGATATAATCTCCACTTAACATAATCGTCGTTAAAGTCACTCGAGATAAACTTTTAGATTCACCAGAAAGTGGAATTTGTTGTTGTGAAATATCGGCCATCGCACTAATAAAGAAACGTGATGTAATATACTTTTCAACACCAAAACCTAATTCATATAAGGAAGCCCCTGACTGAGAATATTCTTTCGTATCCTTATAACTAGCACTTGTATAAGAGAACTTAACACGTGGACGGTAATCACCATTTCCAGCAAGTCTCCAATCAATTCCAATAGTCGATGAGTCATCGAGAATAAGTTTTTCTTTAGGGGCCAAGTCCGATCTTTCACTGACTGTTACATCACGTCCAAAAGATCGTGCATAAATTTCAACGAAGTCTTTTGTAAATTCTTCACGAAGAGAGTACCTTTTAATTTCAGTCTCTTCTCTCTTTTCCTTCTCAATAAATAATTCTTTTCCCATATTTCCATTGAACTCATTTTTCATCTGAACAAGACTTGCAACCTTTTGGTTATGAGCATTTGGAATAACGAAACCCTTACGTGCATCTAGCTTCATACCTCGAGGCGCAATATATTCACCAGTATCGACTTCGAGTTTTCCGACTTTATTAGGAACATAAATTTTACGATCTTCATCAAATTTGGCATCAGACTCTGGTGGAATATAGAGGCCTGTTTCCGTATCAATAAAGCCTCCAGCCTTTGGTGCGTACTCACCGGTCTTCTCATTATAGAAACCTTCTGGTGGTGGTACTTGCTCTTCTTGCTTAAGTGCTACAAATTTTTCTACATTGGCGACATCTTTAATTATCTTTGAATCTCTTGCATCCTTATTTGTGAATGTATCATTTTGATAGAGCATTCCTAATTGGACTGGATTAATTTTTACAGGAACTGATACTTTATCAAGCTCTGTCGTCGTTCCTGAAAACTGTCCGCCTTTAACAATAACTGCTTCACTTGTTTGTAGTGCTTCATCTAATCTTCTAACGTTTTCAATTTTATCTTCTGTTGACTGTGCACGAACAGACTCTAGCTGAATGCCATTATTACTATCTCTTTCTACAGATAGAGACTCATCGGCCTGAAGGTGCAATTCATTTTCAATATTGACCATCGCCACTTCACCTCTAAATGTTAGAAGGTTAGTCATCTTGTTTTCTGGATTATAAATCGTTTGAAAGTCAGTTCCTCTAACTCCTAAAGCGGCCGTACGTGTTTTAATATAAAACTTATTCTTATCTTTAGTTTCCGTAGGCTCAACGGCCGTACGAATCTTACCCTTTAAAAGAGAAATCACACTTCCCGTTTCTTTTTGAACAAGATTAATAACAATTTTAGACTGTGGTCCAACTGAGATTTTTGATTGATCAATGAAGCTAATTTTTACAAAACTTTTCCCACCAGTGACAACACTTGTGTCTTCAAAAAGCTTATCTCCGGCCTTCACCTTACTCGCAATAAGTGCACCAGGAATTAGTTTTGTAACACTGCCCTTTACGATTTCAACAGTCGCAATTGCAGTACGCGAAAATGTATATGAATTAAAAAGAAGACAAATACAAAATAGTATATTTTTAAATGACATTAACAAAACCTTTAATCTGAGTTATTGAGTTTTAATTTTGACTCAAATTAAAGGTATGGTCAATATTTTAGCTTGAGAATTACTCTTTTAGTTCTTTTAACTCATGTCCATCATGAATATAGAAAATACTCTTTTCTTCAACGATTGTAGAGATAGCTACTGGCCTCTTCCATACTTTATAAAGGTTACTCATCGTATCCTTAGCAAAGTTTATATCAAGGTCGACACCTTGGTGAACATGCTTTAGAAGCAGTTCTCCCCTGTTTTTGAAGTTTGCAGACTCGACTTCAATAATAGGGTTTCCAAAATTTGTAAGCTGTTGCAGTAACTTTCCTTTGATTTCTTTAAAATCACGCGAATCAATTTCATTTCGACCAGTTCGTGGATTAAATTTATATGTAAAGAGTTGCATTCTGTCGCAAAACTCTTCGGTAAAGAACTCATCGATGAAAGTGATATCATTATGAGACTTTCTAACCTCAAAGATTTTCTCTTTTCCAAGATTTGTTTCACGATTCCAATTTGACTTGGCCTGGAGATCATCGCATTCCATATAATCTTTACCAAACTTACCAGTGTTCCAGCGATATTCAATATCTCTAAATAATTCGATTCCAATTTTATAAGGATTAATCGATTTTTGACTCATGGCCATAACACCTGAGTGGATATCAGCAAAATCGACGATTTCAGAAGAGCGAAGCGCCTTTTGCGTAAGGATCTTTGAGTGCCAATAACTTGCCCACCCCTCATTCATAATCTTCGTCATTCGCTGTGGTAAGAAGTAGTACGCTTCCTCTCTAAGGATGCCAAGAATATCTGATTGCCACTCCTCAATAGGTGCATAGTCCATTAAGAACTTCATAATATCTCGGGTACCTTTAATTTTTTCGTCAATCTTATCAAGAGGTGTTTCCTCTTTTGCTCTTGCTGGGGCCTTTTCCTTTCCGCCAATTTTTGAATTCATAAAAGATTTTAAAACAGACGATCGATCATCTGGCATGACGAAGTCTTCATCAAAGACAGTCTTCGCCGCAAAATCAGCAGTGCGATAAAGTTCATTAACATCGAGCAAGTTTTCAAAAGATAGAACAAGGTCAATAAAGGCCTCGACCTTATCATGGCCAAACTTTTCCATGTAACGTCTAATCTTCGTTCCATGATTTGCCATGACATCCATCATCTTCTTATTTGTTGAAGCAAACCATGCATTATTCTTGAAAAAATCAGCATGACCATAGACGTGGGCCATAACTAATTTTTGATCCACATAGCGATTGCTGCTTAATAAGTAAGCATAGCAAGGGTCTGTGTTGATTACGAGCTCATATATTTTTTGAAAACCGTAAGTGTTACCTTTAGAAAGTTGGTCGTATTCCATTCCAAAACGCCAGTGAGGGTATCTTGTAGGGAAACCGCCATTTGCAGCAAGTATACAAACAGTATCATAGTTACAAACTTCAAAAACTACAGGATAGAAATCAAGTCCGTAGCCAGTAGCATAGCCATAGATCTCATCACGCAACTCGAGTAATTCCCCAGTTAGCGGTTTTGTTCTCTCCATCATATTATTTTCCTTTCCCGAGAAAGTCTTTAATCGACTCTAAAATATGTTCCTTACTCTTAATTTTACTAAGGATTACATCTTCATGTGTCTCACCAAAAACTGCAGCAAGATCCTTATAAAACTGCCCTGAACCATATCGTGATTCAACTTGCCCATAGCAAAAGACATTTGAGTTTGGAATGATATCTTCTTTTAGAATATCTAGACAAAGCTTGGTATCTTCTGTTGACCAGTTATCTCCATCCGAAAAATGAAACGGATAAATATTCCACTCAGCCGAGTTATAGTCACTTTGAATAATTTCGCGACAAACCTTAAGAGCAGAAGAAATAAGCGTTCCACCACTTTCTCTTGTTCTAAAGAATGTTTCTTCATCGACTTCTTTTGCGGTAGCATCATGAATGATATAGCGAATTTCAATATCTTTATATTGAGACTTAAGCCACAGATTAATCCAGAAAGACTCTGTACGAACAATCTCTTTTTGTTCATCACCCATTGATCCAGAAACATCCATCATATAAATAACAACGGCCGAGTTTTCAAACTCAACTTTAGTATCTGATGAACGGTATCTCATATCACTTTTTATTGGAATGATAATGGGATTTTTAGGATCGTAAGTTCCCATCGCAACTTGGCGCTTTAGTGCTTCTTTATAAGATCTCTTATAGTGCTTAAGAGCATCTGGACCAACTGTACCGATACTTGTATATCGGTCAACTGTTGATTGCATATTCTTCTTACCCTTAGGCTCGATTTTAGGAAGAGCTAATTCTTCACCGAGAATACTAGCAAGCTCATCAAGAGACATTTCGACTTCAAGTTCTTTTGCCCCTTCATTTTGTCCAGCTTCTTCACCTTGTCCTGGTTGGCCTTCACCTGGTTGTCCATCAACAGGATCACCAGGTTGACCATCACCCTGACCAGACCCACCCTGGCTCTTATCTCCAAACTTAAATCGTGGTGTATTGATTGAAGGCATTGGCACTTTGAATTGCCCATTCCCTTTAGGAATAGGCATTTCTCCGCGAGAAACATATTTTTTAAGATTATCTCTAATCTTACCTTTAATTATTTTGCGAAACCTTGCATGGTCTCGTTTGATTGGATGATCCACTCACGCCTCCGAAATTTAGAGGGAGCGCAAAGCCTTACGACTTAGCGCTATCTCCTTTTGCAAATATACTGGCCACATAGTTAAGAGCATCTGTAGCAGAGATCTCACAGTAACCATAATTCTTAATTAGACGTGATTTAATAATATCAATCTTCTCTTGTGTTTCTTTATCAACAACATTTGAGATGATCGTTGTAAGCTTAATTGCATCTTTTTGATCTTCAAAAAGTTTCAATTCAAGAGCACGGTGAAGTCTCTCATTCATCTTATAATCAAAGTGCTTTCCTTCGATAGCAAGAGCTCCGATATAATTCATGATTTCACGTCTAAAATCGTCCTTACGAGATTCTGCAATATCGATTTTCTCTTCGATACTTCTCATAAATCTCTCATCAGATTCTTCTAGTTTTCCAGTGTACTTATTTCTAACTTTCTCTTTTTGAGTGTAAGCCTTAACGTTATCGATATAGTTTGCACAAAGAGTTTCAATAGCAGTTTCATCAAGAGAGATTGCTTTTTGAACATCATTTTTTACGATATCTGTATACTCTTCTCTTACAATTGCAAGTAACTCTCTAAACTTATCACCTTGATCAGCAGAGTTGATTAAAGAATGATGCTTAAGTCCTGACTCAAGTTCGTTGAAAATCATAAATGGGTTAAGAGATCCTGT
Organism: uncultured Bacteriovorax sp.; assembly: GCA_964593545.1. Taxonomy (GTDB): domain Bacteria; phylum Bdellovibrionota; class Bacteriovoracia; order Bacteriovoracales; family Bacteriovoracaceae; genus Halobacteriovorax_A. The sequence continues at coordinate 19,646 of CAZQJK010000018.1, forward strand.
GTGACCATGCTTAACAAGAGCATTTGAAATTTTATCTTGAATATAACGAGGAGAAATACCTTCTAGGCCTTCTCTCACTGCTTCTTTTCTAAGTTCCTTAACATTGTCTTCATTATAACCAAGAAGAGTTTTTCCGTTATAAAGTTTCATTTTTTGAAGAAGAGTTAAGTCTGCTTTCTTTGGTTCTTCAAGACGAGTAAGAACGGCCCACATTGCAGCCATTTCAAGAGTGTGTGGAGCAACGTGAACATGAGGAATTTTCTCATTGTTAAAATCTCTTTGATAGATTTTAACTTCATTATCAAGTCTTGTAATATAAGGAACATCAATTTTAACTGTTCTATCTCTTAAAGCTTCCATAAATTCATTATTTTGAAGCTTTCTAAATTCCGGCTCATTTGTATGGCCTAGAATAACAAGATCGATATCTGTTTGAGCAAATTTCTTTGGCTTAATCGACTGCTCTTGAGAAGCTCCTAGAAGATCGTAGAGGAAGGCAACATCAAGCTTTAACATCTCGATGAATTCAATAATCCCTCTATTGGCAATATTAAATTCACCATCAAAGTTAAAAGCTCTTGGATCAGAGTCTGAACCATACTGAGCAATTTTTCTATAGTTGATATCACCTGTTAATTCAGTTGAATCTTGGTTTTTCTCATCTTTCGGTTGAAAAGTACCAATCCCTAATCTATCTTTCTCACTTAAGATAAGACGATTAATACGAATATGATTTTCTACAACTTTAGAAAAATCACCATTATATTTTTTCATATACTCGTTAAGAATATATCGATCGGCAGGACAAACTTCGCCTTTAATTTTTACTTTATCTTCTGACTTTAAACCCTTGTTGATCTGCTCAAGAAAAGTTTTTCTAATCTCAACAGGGATCAACTTTAATGGATCTTCGTGCATTGGAGATGGAAAGTTTTTTTGCCCACCAAGAATATCACTTTCCTCAGCATCATACCATTCGAAAGTATAGATAGCACCTTCGTCAGTTCTTGAATAATGCTCTAAACCTTTTTTTAGATTTCTTGCAATTGAAGATTTTGCAGACCCAACAGGACCATGAAGAAGAAGAACCCTTTTCTCTGTTCCATAACCCAGGGCCGCAGCCTTGAAGAAATTAACAAGTTTCATTAAATGAACGTCAATTCCAAAAACAGCATCTTTTCCGTTATTATTTGGATCATCAAAGAAGTGGTAACGAGTGATATCTTTTTTATACTCGTTATAGTTACTAGTACCATATGACATAATCATGTCGTGGATTCTTTGAAATGCGTTTCTTGCAATTTTAGGGTTTTCTGTAACAAGATTAATATAATCTTGAAAAGATCCAGACCAGTTGAGGTGAGCAAAATCTTGTACTTTATAATGCTCATTTACGAATTCTTTTAAATTTAATTTACTCATGAAGCTCTCCCATCCTTGAGTGGTTCATTAATACTATTTAATTATACACTCTTGTGGAGATAAACAAAGAAAAACCATAAAAAAATTGCAGATAATTGACAATTTACACGGGGACAAAAAGACACCAAAACATTCAAGTACTATTTTTGCCCTTATTTGACAAAAATATCACACCTTTAGAAAATGTAACTATTATTTTTGATATTTTATTGGAGTATATTTTGGAATTTATAGCGGCCGGAATAAGTGACATTGGTAGAAAGAGAGATACAAATCAGGATTCGATCTATTTAAATAATAATGATCACGTTTACATCGTCGCTGATGGAATGGGTGGTCATTCAGGCGGAGAACTTGCTTCGACAATGGCCGTCAAGCACATGTCAGAATATCTCAAATCGGTTAATCTAAGCACATCTCGCGACAAGCATATGAAAGATGCTATCCTCTTTGCTAATAATCAAATAAAGAGCTTTGCTGATAACGATGAAACACTAAAAGGAATGGGAACAACTGTTGTCTCGATGATTTTTGGAGATGACACCGTAACTATTGGCAATGTTGGTGACTCTCGCGCCTATCTCATAAGTCGAGAAAATCTCTTTCAACTTTCAAAAGATCATTCACTCGTTCAAGAAAAAATGAATATGGGTCTATACACTCGTCAACAAGCACTTGAAGATCCTCATAAGAATATTCTCTCGCGCACAGTTGGATTTGAAGAAAATGTTAAAATTGACGTTTTTAGCTACAAACTTAAAAAGGGTGATTTCTTTCTTATCTGTTCCGATGGCCTTCATGGAAAAGTTTCTGATGAAGACATTATCTATATGATCAAAAAAGACCTTATTGGAAAAAAATTAAACTTCACAAAAATTCGTGATTGCGTCCAAAGACTTGTTCGCCAGGCCAATGAAAATGGTGGTCAGGATAATATTTCGGTGATTATCGCTGCTGCGCAATAGTATTTTGTCTTTTTAAAAGTTGCAAACACCTAATAAGAAAACTAAAATGCTTTCATAATTAGTTGTTTACGAGGTCACGGATTTGAGTCGTTTTTACACAATCATGGTTATTCCCGAAAAGGAAAAAGGTGTTAAGTCCTTTAGGGTTCCACGCATCATATTTAATAGTTTCATCTTCTTCATTCTCGTAGTTGTCGCAATCATCGGCATCTTGAGCTATGACTACGTTAAAATCCTAAGACAGGTTTATGAAAATCGTCACCTTTCGATTGAAAATAGACAGCTAAAAGAACAAATTCAGCTCTTCAATATGAAGCTTAACACTCTTACTGATGACATTGAGAGAGTTCAGCAATTTGAAAAGAAACTTCGTGTCATCACAGGCTTTAAAGAAGTTAATCAGGCAAAACCTTTAAAATATAATCCCGGAATGGAAGCGAAAGACGCTGATCATGATTCAAAAATGCCAAAAGAACGCTCGCCTGACTCAATATCACTACCTACAGAAGAAGATGATCTCATAAAAGAGGTAAAAAAATCTGTTGATGAAGTCAGCCAAGTTGAAAAATTTCAAGATATAAAAGATTTATACGAACGGAAAATTGCAACCAATTTTGGTCTCTTAACTGGTTATAGCTATACTAAAGAGTGGAACGAATTGATTAAGCAAAGCTTTAAGCTCGCTGTCAGTTTTGCTTATTTTGATTATCGCTTTTCCATTATGAGGCAAGTTGCGGGCGCATTAGAAAACAGGATTAACGGCCTTGATCAATACCTCTTAGATAAAGATTCATTTTTAAAGTCAACTCCGACGCTGCTACCCTCATGGGGCTGGATTACATCTTATTATGGACCTCGAGTAAGTCATTATTCAGATCGTGTAAAGATGCATGAAGGCTTAGATGTTGGTGCTCCTATCGGTACGGATGTTCTCGCACCAGCTGACGGGATCGTGAAGACATCGAGTAAGACCCCTGGCTTTGGTTACTATATCGAAATTGACCATGGTTATGGACTAGAAACACTATATGCCCACAACTCACAGTTGATTGTGAAAAAAGGGCAACGAGTAAAACGTGGAGACCTGATTGCCAAAACTGGTAATACAGGTCTTTCAACGGGACCCCACTTACACTATGAAGTACGTGTAAACGGTACTCCAGTGGACCCACTTTATTATATTTTAGATTAGGAGATAATATGCTAAACCCAATGAAGGCACTTTTTGGCACGAAACACGATAGGGATATCAAGAAAATGCAACCTCTTGTACAAAGGATTAATTCCTTAGAAGAGAATATGCAAAAATTAAGTGATGAAGAACTTAAGGCACAAACACCAAAACTAAAGAAAATGCTCGCCGATGGAGCAAATATAAATGATGTACTTCCAGAAGCTTTTGCAACTGTTAGAGAAGCTTCTAAAAGAGCTCTTGGGATGAGACACTATGATGTTCAGATCATTGGTGGGATTGTTCTTTTTGACGGAAAAATTGCTGAGATGAAAACCGGTGAAGGTAAGACACTAACGGCAACACTGGCACTCTACCTCAAGGCCCTTGAAGGTAAAGGTGCTCACCTAGTAACAGTTAACGACTACCTTGCTAGCCGTGATGCTGAAGAGATGGGAGTACTTTATAACTGGCTTGGAATGTCTGTTGGTTGTATTGTGGCCGACATGAGCGACGAAGACAGAATGGCCGCTTATAAGTCAGACATAACTTATGGAACAAATAACGAATTTGCATTTGATTACCTAAGAGACAATATGAAGTTTTCTCTTGATGATTACGTTCAAAGAGACTTCCATTTCTGTATTGTGGATGAGGTCGATTCAATTCTTATTGATGAAGCTAGAACTCCCCTATTAATTTCAGGCCCAAGCGAAGGTGATTCAAAACTATATCACGTTGCCAATGGCGTAATTCCAAAACTTTTAGTTGAAAAACATTTTACAATTGATGAGAAATCTAAATCTGCTATTTTTACAGAAGAAGGTATTTTAAAAGTTCAAGAAATGATGAAAGTAGATAATCTCTACGATATTCAAAACTCAGAGCTTCTCCACCATTTAAATCAGGCCCTAAGAGCTCACAATCTTTTCAAGCTTGATGTTGACTACGTTATTAAAGATGGTGAAGTTATCATCGTTGATGAGTTCACTGGTCGTTTAAAAACTGGTTCGCGCTGGTCAGATGGACTACACCAGGCAATTGAAGCAAAAGAAGGCGTTGAACTTAAGAGTGAAAACCAAACTCTAGCTTCTATTACTTTCCAAAATTATTTTAAAATGTATCAAACTCTTTCGGGGATGACTGGGACAGCGGATACTGAAGCTGAAGAGTTTCAAAAGATTTACAGCCTCGACGTTGTTGTCATTCCAACAAACTTACCAATTGCAAGAATTGATGATGCTGATGTTATTTATAAGAACACAGCGGCTAAACATCGTGCAATCGTTGAATTGATTAAAGAACTTCATGCTAAAGGACAGCCTGTTCTTGTTGGTACGATTTCAATCGATAGTTCAATGCACTTATCTGAAGAACTTACGAAGTCTAATATCGCTCACAATGTTCTAAATGCTAAGCAACACGGTCGAGAAGCAGAGATCATAAAGAATGCCGGTACAAAAGGTGCTATTACGATTGCAACAAATATGGCCGGACGTGGAACAGATATTAAGATCAATGGAGAGGTTAAATCTCTTGGGGGACTCTTCATCCTTGGTACAGAAAGACATGAGTCTCGTCGTATCGATAATCAGTTAAGAGGTCGTTCTGGTCGTCAAGGTGATCCAGGGCATTCAAAGTTTTTCTTATCTCTTGATGATGATTTAATGAGAATATTTGGAAGTGACAGAATTTCAAAAGTAATGGGAACTCTTGGAATGGAAGAAGACGAGCCTATCGAGCACAAGATGATTTCAAATGCTATTGCAAAGGCCCAAAAGAAAGTTGAAACACACAACTTTGAAATAAGAAAACACCTTCTTGAATTTGATAATGTTATGAATGAGCAAAGACGTGTTATTTATAGAATCAGAAAAGATATTCTTTCTGATCTAGATAATATGGGATTTGTTAAAGAAATGACTGAAGATGTAGCATCATATTTAATTGATACTTATCGTACAGAAAAGAAAGTTCCTCTTGATAACTGGCCATGGGAAGATATGGCAAATGGCTTCAAGACAACTTTTAATACAGACTATGAAATTTCAGCTCTTGAGTGTTCTCAAAAAAATGAAGGTGATCTAGATCAATACTTTGCTGCAATCGCAATTGAAATCTTAGAGAAAAAACTTTCTGGATATGAAGAAAAACAAGTAACATTAGCTCTAAGAGAAATCTTACTCACAACTTTTGATGGACATTGGAAAGACCACCTACTTTCAATGGATCATATGAAAGAAGGTATCAACCTTAAGGCCTATGCTCAAAAAGACCCTCTTACTGAATACAAGAGAGAAGCTTTTAGACTTTTCGAAGAAATTAGAGTTGAAGTCAAGAAGAGTGTTGTTAGAAATATGTTCTCAGTTAGACTTTATACGGAAGAAGAAATTGCTGAACTTAGAAAAAAACACGAAGAGGAACTTCAAAAGCAACTTGATGCTTACAGAGCAATGCAAGAAGCTGAAGAAAAGCAAGCAGAAGCAGATGCAAGAAGATCTGTTCCTTTACAACGTGGACAAATGAAAGTTGGAAGAAATGACGACTGTCCATGCGGATCAGGTAAGAAGTTTAAACATTGTCACGGGGCTTAATGCCCCCTTTTAATACACGCCAAGGATGGCAAGCTTATGAGTAAAAAATCAAACAAGGAAGACTTAACAAGGATCGAAGATCTCTCTGAGTTTCTTCACCAAGAGGATCCTGAAACAGACTCTCTCTTTGATGATGAACCACCTCCAATTGAAACAATTGGAGCACAGCTTGCCAATCTTGATGACCTCGATAATCTTGAGGAAGATGAAGAATCTGAAGACTTTAACAACTTCCAAGAATTTAATCCTAATCTCGAAGTAGACAACGACAACGAAGTTGAAGATCAAGAAGACGACAATTTCCCAGGCTTACCCGTGGAAGATGAAGACGATGGATTTCCTGAATTTGAATCAGAAGAAATCGGAGAAGTCGAACAACTTGAAGAGAATGAAGATAATTTCCCTGACTTTGCAACTGAAGAAACAGATGATGAAGATTACGAATCCGAAGAAGAGCAAGATGACTTCCCAGTATTTGAAGAAGAAGAGTCCGACAATACCGACTTCACTCTTCAAGGAGATGATCTGGAAACAGAGGATCTTGAAGAAGAATTCGATGCCGCCCAGGATTTGATTCAACCAATAGATGATGAAATTATCTTCGAAGAATCACAAGAACAAATTTCAGATAACTCTCCAAGAGAAGACTTTAAAGATATTAAAGATTTTGCAAAAAATATTTCTTATGGAAATGTTCAAGTCGGTGGAAACCCTGCATTCTCAATTCTACTTAAGGATCTGCTAAGTGAAGATGTACATGATTCGATTCTTGCAATTTTAAATGAGCATGGACTCGTAGGAGAAAATGAAGCTCTCTTTAAGCAATCGATGAATCTTGGTAATCTTTTAATTGCACAAATTTCAGAGTATAGTGCTGTCTATCTTGCTTCAAAGCTTAGAAAATATTGCGCGGATATTCAAGTTGGTCTCTCAGAAGATATTCACCCGAGTCGTTCATATGAAATCGACAACAAGGGCCTAGTCACGAAAAGAAGTATCTTTCAAAATAAAGATAAGAAATATAAGAAGGCCGAGCATAAGTTCTCTATTGAAGATCTACTTATTTCTAAGCAACACCAAATTTCGGGAACAATAATCGTCGAGCATATCGGAGTTATTACTACCACTCGACTTGTGTCACTAGGTGATCTTACTGAGCAGACTGCCCAACTTGAAGCAAGTGGAGAACTAAGTGATCTTAAGATATCCTCTACTGAGATTTATGAACTGATGATTAAAACTCTTAAAGAACAGGCCTTTGAAAAAGGGGCCAATGCAATTTTGTCTGTCAGTCATACGCTAAACCCTGTTTTAAATCATCAAGAAGAAGATGGAGATCTCCTCTATCAACTTCAGTGTTCTGGTGATGCAGTTATTATCGAAAAAAATGGATAAACCTCGAATGAATAAATCAATAAGTGAAATCAATCAAACTTACGACTGTTTAATTATTGGCGGAGGTATTGTTGGTGCAGGAATTTACCGTGACTTAAGCCTGAATGGAGTATCAACCTTACTTATAGACAAGAAAGATTTTTCCTCGCAAACAAGCTCAAAGAGCTCAAAGATGCTTCATGGAGGAATTCGATATCTTGAAAATATGGATTTCGACTTAGTTTTCGAAGCTCTTCATGAAAAGAACTTATGGCTTAGACTTGCACCACACTTATGTTTTGAATCTCCTTTCTACCTTCCAATATTTAAAGATTCACTAAGATCAAAATGGATGATACGTTGTGGATTATTTCTCTACGATCTGTTATCGAGTTTTCAAAATAAACCATTCTATATGACCAATAAACAGCAAACTGTCACGGCCCTACCTGATATAAGAAAAGAGGGACTAGTTGGTGCTGGAGTCTATCACGACGCTATTGTTGATGATGCTAGATTAACCATTGAAGTGATTGCAGATGGTTCTCTACACGAAGCTAGCGATGCCTTAAATCATACTTCACTAAAAGATTTTCGATTTCAAGATGAAAAAGTATATGTCACTCTCTTTGATGAGATTGATAACAAAGAAAGAGTCATTTCTGCGAAAGAAATAGTTTTTGCAACAGGGCCTTTTACAGATGAACTACTTACAGGACATCCAGACTTTAAGTGGACCAGTAAGCTATTACCATCTAAAGGAAGTCATCTTTGGCTCAAAAAAAATGCTGTCAATATTAGCTCTCCGCTGGTCTTAACGCCAAAAGATGGAAGAGTTATCTTTGTTATTCCACAGAGAAATCATATTCTTATTGGAACGACAGAAGTCGAATACAATGGAAATAAGTTCGATATGAAAGTTAGTGATCAAGAAGTCGACTATCTCCTAGCAAATCTTAATGAGTACTTTCCAGGTGCTAATGTTGGACATGACGCCGTAGTTGGCAAGTTTGCTGGTCTAAGACCACTAGTTCGAGAAGATGACTCAAACGACCGATCAAAGACTGCTCGAAATCATAAGTACTACCAACCTCGACATAACCTTCATGTCATCCTCGGAGGGAAGTATACGACTTTCAGAGTCATGGCCAAGGAAGTCTCTTCAATCATATGTAAGAAATTAAATACTAAGTATAATTCTACGCTATCGATGAAACCATTTAACTATCACTCTGGAGTGAATACATTTTCAGGAAAATCACTTACTACAGAAAATATTGAAACGATTAAAGTATTTGAACACGTAAGATGCAAAGAGGACTTAGAGAGAAGAACAAATCTTCCCTCTTAGCCAAAGAAAATTCTTATAAGAATCGATATGAAAGTCCAAACATCACGCGAGGTCCAGAAAGTGAAAACTCCTCGCTAACGACTTCATTATTTACTTCAACATCAAAAGATGAAGCACCTTGATAATAATCAAGCTTTGCTATAAAACCCAGTTCATTATTCATCAAGTACTTTGTCCCAAGACCAACAGAGATAAATGACCCACTTCCCTCTAAAGTCCCTGAAGTATTACTTGCAGTGCTGCTGACATTATCTTGAACTTCTAATGAAACAGTCGATATCCCAAAATTAGCATCAGCAAAGAACATTAGAGAGTTTGTCACAAAAGGACCATTACCAAAGTAATAACTAACCCCTCCTCCCATATCTGTTATCGAAGTAATATTATTTACTCCACTTCCAGCAGAAGAATTTGTCATTGAATAATGTGCCTTGAGAGAGATATTTCTAAAGAATGAAGTTGATTCAGGAAAGTACTTCTCCATACCAATAGAGAAATTCATACTTGAACTTTGAGCATCAAAATCGCCACTTTCATTACTATAAGTTCCGGCCAGTGAAGATAAACTCAATAGTGAATAAATTTCTAAACCGTGACTTGATCGCCCCATTTTAGCAATTGGAGACTTCCCAATTGGAATATCCTTTATTGATGTATTCTCCTCAGTCATATCTCCATCTTTCATCAGAGCACTTACTTCATCAGAATCACTACCAGCGAGTTTTGAGGTTGTTATTTTATCACCTTGATTAATATCACTAGGCTCACCAATATCTGAATCAGCAGTGTAGAGACCTCTGATACTCTTAGTTTTGTCATCTGTAATTTTGACTGCTGAAGAAATCTTAATATTAATTACATTATTTTTTAGAATGTCATCTGGTGAAATTATTCGATAGACTGCCCAGATTGATCTCGCAGGTGATGCTTTAACAACAACTCCACGTGCAATAACTCCTTTAGTGAGGAAGAATTTTGCATGATCGCCGACCACTAGACCATCCTCAAGACCACGATTAACAAGTAGTGTTTTTTTAGACGAAGAAACTTCTAAAACACGTAAAGTTAATTTCTCGTCAATTTCAAGAGCCAATGAATTAATCGCTGGTAACAAAGTTAAGAATAAAACTAAATACTTCATAACAATCCCTATTTTCTAAAAGAAAAAACTTAAACCAATATCTGCTTTTACATTATTTACAGTAGTACTACTTTGAATATCATCATCAAGCGAAGATATTGCCTGCAACTTAGTTGTTTCGACTGAAACTTTAAAGTTAAGACCAAAGCCTAGACTTGAATAAAGCTCATAATCTCTCGCCGCAGGTGCACGATACTTTGCACCAAAATGAAGAGATGGTAAGGCGAGTAGTTCGTAATCATAATCTTTTGTGAAATTAATTGAAGTCATTTCTCCATTTCCACGCTTAATTCCCGCTCCGACATACATCGATATCTGATTTCGAGAGTGTGGATAGTTAAAGAAATAATAATTTAAGTGACCACCAAGAGCACCATAAGTAACCCTTCCATTTATTCCGCCAACGTCAACATTGAGTGTTCCCTGCTCAACGAGCATATCAATACTAAAGCGAGCAAAACTTTGACTGGCCCGAACTAAGTGAAGCTCATAGGCAATTCCAAGAGTAAAACCATTACTTTGGTGAGAAGGATCTTCTTGCGTAAAATTTGATGATAAGTTTGAACCAAGAAATAGGGTAACTTCATTTCCAGATTTAAATAACATTGAATTTTCACGCCTTACTTTCTCACGGGCAATCCCTGTCTTGAGTAAGTAATTTTGTAGTTCATCCTTTCCCATGTCTGCTGACCATAAGTCACCATTTTGTTTAATCATAATTTTAGTTGATTCTGGAATATCAGATTTCTTAGTCACTTCTTCATAATATTCATTAGACATATTAGCGATCGTACTAGGAGCATCTTTAGGATTAGCAACTCTAACACCATTATAATAAAGTTGTTCAAGACCATACTTCTTTTCGGTAATATTCTTTAATTGTGCTCTGTTTTGATCCTTTGCAATTTTCTGTTTATACTCACCAGTTAATTGCTTATTATCAATCTCACCTTCATCAGCACGCAGAAACTTCACCTCTTCATAATCGTCATCAAGCAATAGACCAGACTTAGTGTTTAAAGAGATTTCTTTTGTTTTTATTCCAACTGCTTTATCGGGATCAGCAATATTGTAGATACCAGTTTGTTCAACATTATTTTCCATCACGAAGTCAGATGGAAGTTTTGCAACAGGGGATTTCAAGAGGGATTTTTTTACATTTTTACTTTCATAAGATTTAATTTTGTACTTAAGTGAAATACCTTTTCGGCCCTCAAGAGTTTCTCTTCTCAAAGTTAAGGCATATTTCTTTCCCTCAACAAAATTTTGTTTTTGAGCATCAGGAAAATGCCAATAAGAAAAATTAGGAAATACCTTGATGGCTTTACCTGAAGCAACTTCTCCAAACTTCGGGGCCTCAATCGTTCCACCAATAAGTGCAATCTCGCCAGTGTCATCGATGACCAAACCACCAAGACTGCCGATACTTAGTTTAACTGTCTTTCCAGAGTCACTTTTGCCCTGCACAATGACCTGTTTCCCAGCAAATGCTGAAATTGCTAAAAAAAGACCCAAAATAGTGATTTTTATAATAATTTTCATCTTATTTATAAGGATAACAAATGGAAGTATTTCAATCAATGTGGTAACCTTTTATCTATCTTAATATTACCTTGCACTATGTTAAAAAATAGAGTTTAAATTTGGAGTTAAAACCGTGGCCAAGAGAAAAAAGCAAAAACAGATTTTCCGTTATGATTGTACAATGACTGGAGAAACTTATAAGACAACTCGTGAAGCAGCCAACCCAGACGATCTCGTTTCGGTTCAGGCCTACTACGAACTCAACCCAGAAGAAGACGATAGACCTGCCGACATCAAAAAAGAACTTGGTGTTGAAGACTCAGAAGTATAGTCTTTCAATCAACTAATTTAAGGAGAAGAAGATGTCTCACAGAAAACTAATAATAATTGGTTCAGGTCCTGCTGGATATACAGCTGCACTTTATGCTTCAAGAGCTGATCTGAAGCCACTGGTCATTGAAGGGCACGAGCCTGGTGGTCAGTTAACAACAACTACAGAAGTCGACAATTTCCCTGGGTTTCCAGAAGGGATTATGGGGCCAGAATTAATGGCCAACATGAAAAAGCAAACAGTAAGATTTGGTACAGAATACTTAACATCTCTAGTAACTGACCTTGATACTTCAAAAAGACCATTCACCCTAAAAACAGAAAATGGACAAGAGTTCACTGCTGATACGATCATCTTAGCAACAGGTGCTTCTGCAAAATACCTAGGACTAGCGAATGAGAAATCACTCATCGGTCGTGGAGTTAGTGCATGTGCAACTTGTGATGGTTTCTTCTACAGAGATAGAGTTGTTCACGTTGTTGGTGGTGGAGACACTGCGATGGAGGAGGCCAACTTCCTCACGAAATTTGCATCAAAAGTATATGTCGTTCATCGCAGAGATTCGCTAAGAGCTTCAAAGCCAATGCAACAAAGAGCTTTCGATAACCCAAAGATTGATTTTGTATGGGATAGTGAAGTTACAGAAATAATTGCAAATGATGCGGGTGTTAATTCGATCAAAGTAAGAAATTTAATTACTGGTGAAGAAACGACAAGAGAAACAGATGGTCTCTTCATGGGGATTGGTCACAAACCAAATACCGACTTCCTTAAGGGAAAAATTGAATTAGACGATCATGGATTTATTGTAACAGGAAAACATCCTGATACATCAGTTCCGGGTATTTTCGCATGTGGAGACGTACAAGACTCTTACTACCGACAAGCAATCTCTGCTGCGGGTAGTGGTTGTATGGCCGCGATTAGAGCTGAAAAATTTTTAGAAGAGAATTAATAAATATACGGTGGTGTTTCATGCACCACCGATTTTAAATTTAAGATACCTTTCGTTGTAAAAAACTATCCACCATTTCACTACCGGCCCCAAAATACTGAATTGCCTTATTGTGTGCATGATAAATTTTTTCTTCAAATTCTGAAATTTCCATATTAAAAATTACCGGAATTTCATATGGTTCATAACCCTCACCAAGTAAAGATTCGGTATAAAAATAAAAGTACAATTCTTCAATATCACCATTTTCATAGAGAGACTTATCTTCAATCATTTCGTTATTTAATTCAATTCCAAAATAGAAGTCATCATCAATCTCACGATCGATCAATGGCATGATTCGAGTACGCTTATAACTTAGTGTCTTAAGATCCTGTTCCATTGTTACCAAACGATCAATTGCAATTTTCAACTCACTTATATTTCCTGGCCAATCATAACTCATAAAGTGAGCACAAACATCTGCACCTAATTGTTTAGGAGAAAGTCCTGAGTTATTACAAATAGAAATAACAAAGAACTTTGCCAGAGGAATGATATCTTCTTTACGCTCTTTTAAAGGAGGTATACGAACCTCTCTTTGAGCAAAGAACTGAATCAAAGGCTGATAAGTTTCACTAAAGTGTGATAATAAATCACGAGACTCTGTAGTTGTTGCAAGGAACCTAATGTCTTGTCTTTGCTTTATCTTATTAAAGATATATTCACCAAGTTGGTAATTTAAAAAATTGATATCTTTAAATACAAGTGTTCCACCACTATATAGCTCAAGTAGCCCAGTATGAGTTTCCGATGACTCTAAGATTTTATCAATATCAGCGGTAGTCTCAAGGTCATGGCAGTTAATGTGTCCAATCCCATACTCAGACCTTTCACTATTCTTATGAATGTTGATCGCCATTAACTTCTTTCCAACTCCGTACTCTCCAGAAATTAAAATACGATCATCTATTTTTGAACATTCCAATATAAAAGAATTTAAATATTGATTATCCTCACTAGGTCCAATGAGAAGATTTTTGCTAAGCTTTGACATATATTTTTTTGATAAAATAGCAATCGTCTCATCTTCATCTGTAGAAAGTGAAGTTCCAACGACATTTGAAAAGATTGAAACTTCAAAAATACATTGCTCTGTAAAACTATCCCCAAACGATTTATTGGCAAATTCAACCGCACCAATGATACTTCCAGATTTGTCTATTACAGGATAAAGAATGAAATTTTTCACATCCTTATCATATAGAGCATACTGAAGATTATAGAAAGGATCCTTTATACTCTTTGGAGTTCTTTGAACACAGACAGATTCAGTATCCCTTAACGTTGCCATTGCACCTGTAACTGGCAATAGCGTGTTCATACTCTTTCCTGCTTCAAAGTCAAATAAGCTGACATCATTCATACCATTTTCAAAAATATAGAATGAAAATATTTCGGCCTCAATGCTTCTTTTAACTTCATTAGCAAAAACTTCAATAATCTTATTTGATTTTATATGAGACTGAAAAAGTTTAAACAAATCAAATAGAATACTACTATTGAAAGTAAGTTTATTTTCCTCTTCGATGAAAGAAGCATCTTTGCTTTGAGCAACATCACCTTCATTTTGTATCATATCTAACATCAAAGCTTTCAATCGACTTAAGGGAAGAGAGTTTAGATAATATGAAATTAACTCATTTGAAAAATCTTCATCAATGTTAATGTATTCTAGACCAACTAAATAAAGACCACGTTGCTCATAAAAACTCGTCGTACGAATAACTTTTGCATTTACTTCAAACTTTCTTTTTTTAATCATGAAAGTTATATCAACAACCCCAGTAATATCTTTATCAATCGCAAAAGCACATCCTTGATTTGATATGTTAACAATTGAGATTAAAGAGTTACTATAATTATAGCTTTTCCCGCCCGTGAAAGCTGTTATCTCAAAGTCATCGGCTTCATCAATAGGAATTCTATACTGTCTCAATTTTTTCAAGTACTTAACCTCGTTAGTTGTTAAATCACCTATCGGACGCAATAACCCTAAACTTTAGTCAAGTATTGCCGATAAGTAGGGGGTGAGGTTTTATGAAAAATAGTCTACTTAATTATCAATTCTTTAAATCCTATCGATTACCTTTAGAAAGTAATGATAAAGTTTTTGCCGATATTTTTTCGACGACTTTTAATTCCGGTGCCTGTAGGCAAATTGAAATTGAATCTATAAATCTATCAGGTTTAAATTTCACTTCTAAATCATACTTCCCACATGGTGAAGATGTTGAAATACAAATTTTTACAAAGAGATTATTTAATAATTGGGACTTTACTCTTAAGGGAAAAATAGTAAGAAGCTTCATTAGTGAATCCAAGAAAGGCGAAATTGTCTATGGGGTCTTACTCGAAAGGCAAAATAAAGATAGTGTCTTAAATTATTTTCTTAAAGATTTTTTAAACCGATATTCAGAATTCAAATTGATCCAAAACATTCAAATGGCCTGTTCCCTATCTCGTAATGTCGAAGCAGGGGAAAGTGTTGAATTATTCTCTCTTTTTAATTCAATCATCCAAGATTTTCAAAACTTAACGCTCGAAAACTTCTTACAAGATCTACAGGCCTCATTTCGCTGTGAGAACTATCACCTCTTCCTCTTTAACCATAGCAAGAATAAGCTAGTCTCTTATCGAAGCTCCTGCGAAGAGAATCTCCTAAAAACAGAAATGATAAATAACATTTATATGATTTATGAAAATGGAGTTATATCAAACCTAAGTTTCAAAGAAAATGAGAAAAGTATAAATAAAACGAAAACATTCTTAGGTTATCCCGTCTATAATTCTAAGAGAAATATTGTTGGTGTTATCGCGCTTACAAATACTTTAAATGGTAGCTCATTCTCAGCTTTTCAAGAATCATGTATACGACTTATTTCTCAAATCATTTCCTATCATATTAAGGATTTTGCAACAAATATTAATTTTGACATTTCTCAAAAAGAAATTCGTTCCGACCTGTTTATTGGTCAAAACAGAACTTCTCTTGAAATTAAAAATAGTGCTGACTTACTGAGAAATGTAACAAAGAATATATTTATACTAGGCGAACAAGGCTCAAGAAAGCATGAACTAGCAAACTATCTCCATGAAACAGGAAAATTTAAATCTGATCACATTAAACAGATTAATTTTACAACCAAAGAAAAAATTGATGAGTTCTTCAAAAATATTGATAACAACGAGCTTTTTGATAAAGGAACAATCATTATTAATGAAGTGGGAAACCTAAACCATAGTCAGCAAATTAAATTGTACGACTTCCTAAAGAATTTAAATATGAGAGTCATAAGTCTTTCATCTAAAGAAATCTACTTTCGTGTTAAGAATGGAGAATTTTCAAAAAAGCTCTACTTCTTTATTGCTGACATCTATATTCATATTCCACCTCTTAGAAATAGAAAGAATGATATTCTTGAAATATCAGATATTATCTTAAATGAGGAACAAGAAAAACGAGGATTTGCAGTATCAAGTTTTAACGAAATTGCGACAAGAAATATTCTTGAGTACAACTGGCCAGGAAATCTTACTGAATTAAGAAATGAAATAAAGAAATCTGTGATCAGATCAAATGGTAAAGAGACCCTTGAAATGAACTTAAAAAGACATACAAGTGACTATAAGGCACAGAAGAATAAGTTATTATTTAACCTCCTGAAATCAATAGTCAAACACTCTGATAAGAGTATTGACTACAAGGCCCACAGTGAAACACTCAACTACTATATCCGAGGAAAAAAGTCTGCATGACAAGAAATGTAAGATGAATATTTTGACAAAGTATATTCTAAAATAGAATAATTAATTTAGAGACTTGATCATGGATTGATCAATAAATCGAAATGCCAAGGAAGGTAAAATGACATCACTTTTTAATTACGCTTACTTAAGCGTATCTTTTCAAAGAGAAACACGTACTTGCAATGTAACAATCTTAAACTCTGCAGGTTATCAACCACAAATCCTAGCAACTGAATTAGAAAAGTTTTTTGACTGGCTTACATCTCGTGTTGAGATTTATTCTGTTGTTATTGAAACACAATTCAGCGATCTTGAACTTCTAAGTAAAGACCTCCTAAGAGAACTTACAGAAGTTGAGCTCTATAATTACTTAAAAACTCTTCAAAGAGTTGCCTATGGTCAACTTGTTCTGCCTCAAACGATAACGTGGAATGTTGAAGGGGTTTTTGATCAATGTGCTTTTGAGCTTATGGCCGGAGCAGACTTTAGAGTAATTTCACAAAATTTTAAAGTGTCTTTTGATTCTCTAACAAAGGGAATCTGCTCTTTTAATGGAGCAGCAATAAATTCACAACTAACAAACTCAAATTTCTATAAGAAAACAATTATGAGTTCTACTGAACTTAACTCAAATGAACTTCTTGAAAGTGGACTGATCTCATTTATCTTTAATGAATTTAAATTCAGATCACATATTGGAAAAATTAAAGACCAATCCCCTATTACAAGAATTCAATTTAAAAGATCGATTAATGACTCAATTATCAAAGAAATAGATGAAATTATGTCTAGTGAGCTAAGCTTCTCAAAGGCAGCAATTGCTATTGGTGATTGGAAAAATTGGGCCTACGATCAAGAGTTCCACAACCCAAGAGAAGTTGGTAAAACTTTAAAATCAATCCCTACAATGGAACAAAATAAGAAAGCGCAGGCAATGGCAAATTAGAAGTGAAATAATGGACGTACTTCAGCAGCACAGAAGTCTTCACTTAGCCTAGACATGTCACGAGTTATACCGAGGAGAAAACCTCCTCCTCCGGCACCACATAGCTTGAGATGGTAATTACCTGTCTTTAAACCAACTTCCCATAATTCCTGAAAGAGATTTGGAATCATCGGCCTAAAGTGTTCAAATTGAAAAGTAGAAAGCTCTTCCATTTCTTTATATAAATTTTCAGTATCTCCCGAGAGGAAGTGATCAATACAGCGATTAGAAATGGGACTTAAAACTCGATCACAAAGATAAGCGAAGTCTTTAGACGAGCACTTTTCCAAAAAAAGATTCACGAGAGGTTCAGTTCGACGTGTACGACCAGTATTTAAAAGAAAAATCGCCCCATTACCTTTTTCATAAATAGGAATTTCGACTTTTGATAAATTTCCAGAATCACTAATTAAAATAGCAGAATTTAAATAACTAATAATCGGATCTATTCCAGAACTTGAGCCATGAAAGTGCGATTCCATTCGACTAAAACAGTCTTTTAAGAATTTAATATCTTTTCTTTGCTTATCACTAATCTTTGCATAACGCTCGAATACGGCAGCACAGAGAGCACCTGAGCTTCCTACACCATATCCAGGAGGGATTGATGAATCAAAAATTAATCCACCTGAAATATCAAAACTAAAAGACTTGTCGTCAAACTCAAATCCTAATTCGTCTTTTTCTAAAAGTCGCTTCATATATTTTGAAAATGCTTGTAGTTCAGGATCAATTGAACGGTTCTTATCTTTTTGAAAAACAAGATGTCCGTCAAATAATGAATAGGGCAGCGCCAGGGCATTGGATTTTCTGATGACTGAATACTCTCCAAAGAGAAGAACTTTGGCCCCAAAGGCTCTAGAGCTTAACATTAACACTCCTACTTCCCTCACCCATTGAATCATGTAAAATGAAACCATTCTCACATAGTGGAAGAATTGAAGTCTCTAAAAATTCTCTTATCTTATCAACATTAGAGTTTAAATAGAGTATATGCACATTTGGACCAGCATCAAGCGTGAAACAAATATCAAGACCTGTATCCTTTCTAAATTTTCTAATTCGTGAAATTGCCTCGAGCGTATTTGGTTCCATTAAAATAAAAGACGGAGAAGAATTCATCATCAAACCATGAAGTTCGAGAGCTTCACTTTCAACAACTTCTGCAAACTTATTAAAGTCACCACTTCTAAGAGCACTTATTAGGCCCTCTAAATTATTTCTCGCATTTGAGAAGCGAACTTCAGCAAAAGGATGATTATTCATCAAAGCATGGCCGGCACGTGACGACACAGCTTTTTCTGATTTTGATATTATTGCAATTGAGTCGTGTATTCCTTCAAATTTCTCATGGTA
This sequence comes from uncultured Bacteriovorax sp., assembly GCA_964593545.1. Taxonomy (GTDB): domain Bacteria; phylum Bdellovibrionota; class Bacteriovoracia; order Bacteriovoracales; family Bacteriovoracaceae; genus Halobacteriovorax_A. Next base: position 38,604 of record CAZQJK010000018.1, read on the forward strand.
ATTTGAATAAGAAATTGCATAGTCATCACTTGAGTGAGAAAGGCCAGCAGTTTTTCCCCAAACAGACATTTTTGGAAAGAGAGAACGACAAGCACTTCCCGATCCAAGTCTCGCGACATATGAGGCTTTCATTAAATAATATGTTTCATCAAATAAATCACTTGATATCATCTTCTCCATTTCAACGAGACCAAGACCCAGAGCACTCATACTTGAGGCCGACGATGCAATCCCTGAAGAGTGAGGAAATGTATTATGAGAATCAATTTTTAGATGATACATCGTTAAGAATGGAAAGAGCTGTACAATTTCAAAAAGGAAAGTCGCAATCTTATCTTTAAATTGGATATTTTCAGAGCCTTCAAAAATAAAGTCAAAATCAATTTCACTCGTACTTTTCTTCGTAAACTGAATTGTCGTTCTCGTATGGGCATCATTGAGAGTAATACTTAAAGAAGGGTTCTTTGGAAGCTGTAGACCGTGTTTCCCCCAATACTTAACTAAAGCAATATTAGAAGGAGAGATAACACTAACCTCTCCTTCAAGCACATCATTTCTTATGCTAAATTCTTTATTAGTGAACATTGTGAGAAGTACCAATTTTATTATCAGTATTAAAAACAAGCTCTGAATATGGAATAACGACTTTTAATCCATGAACAGAAAAGTAATTCTCGACGTAAGACTTAGATTCTTTCGTACTAGCAAGAATAAAGTCTCCCCCCCATGCTCCAAGGGACTTAACTTCACCTAAGAAGTCTTTAAACATACGCTCTTTGATTGGAGTTAGGCCTAAGTTCTTTCCTATAATTTCCTCATGAGCATTAATTAGAAAATTAAACTCATCAACAGTTTTTGAAATTGAGATCGAATCAGTAAGATCACTCACTGCTTTTATTATTTCAGGCGGATGTGGTTTTTTTGAATTATAATATTCAATTGCAGAACGAGAGTTCTGTTTTTTATCAAGGTAAATAAAGTATAGGTTCTCTTTAAATTCAGGGTCAAATAAAACAGGAGACCAATTAGGCCCCTCATTAGTTTTTTGATAAAAGATTGGCCCTTCACTTTGAGCACAAGCAATATCATAACCAGAACCACCAAGAGTATTAAATAGTAATTCAAATGGTGATACATAGGCCCAAGTTGCGATATTATGAATAAGAGTTGAGCTAGAACCAAGGCCCCAATTCAGTGGAAAACCTAATTGAGTTTCAACATGAACATCAAGATCTTCACGTAAGAAATGAGCATTTTGTTTTCTTACACTTTGTAAAATATTTTGAAGAACGAGAATCTCAGGAGTAATTTCTTCTTCACTAACAATGTTAAATTGCCAAAATTCAAAAGTCGCTTGAAACCACAGTTTCCCGGTTGGGTCAAATGACTTCCAATAAAGCCTTGGTCTAAAAGAAGAAGAATATTTCACAGACAATGACTGTCCAACTTGAGTTGGAAGACCTAGGGCCTTTGCTCCATCAAGAACAAAGTACTCACCACTTAAAAGAACTTTACCATGGCCGTAGAAGTAATGATCTCTTTCAGGTAGCTCGATTCGACTTGTTCCTGCAATATATTTTAAAATATGTTCGCCTTGTTGCATTTTATCTTCCCTAATTTTAATGTAAGCCTCTTAGCTTTTCTAAAACTTCTCTTACCGACTTGAAAGAAACAATTTTACTTTCAAATTCCTTTCTAACAATTTCTTTCTCAACTTCTGTTGCCTCAAGTTGATTGAGAATATTCATTAGGTGCATCTTCATATGACCCTTTTGAATGCCACTAGTCACCAAACTTCTAAGGGCCGCAAAGTTTTGAGCAAGTCCAACACTTGCACAAACCATCATTAATTCCTTAGCACTTGGTCCTCCTAGCATTTGCAATGATAACTTTGAGAGAGGATGAAGAGATGTTAACCCTCCAACAGTACCAAGCGAAAGAGGTACTTCAATTTCAAAACGAAATTGACCATTATTAATTGAACATTTTGTTAAACTACGATATTGACCATCACGAGCAGCATAAGCATGGCCACAAGCTTCGATTGCTCTAAAGTCATTACCCGTCGCTAGCACAACACCATCAATACCATTAAAAATACCTTTATTATGAGTTGTTGCACGGTACGGATCAATCGTCGCAATTCTTACTGCGCGATGAAATTTATCAATAAATTCCTGCGCACTCATTCCATTGCTTGGATCATTAAGTTCTTCTATCCCACACTCGACCCAGGCCTTCACAAGACAGTCCGGAGTATAATTAGAAAGAATACACATCACAATTTGAACTTCTCTTTCATCATCTGAAAAGCCATAGTAGTTTGGGATATTTGATTTTAAATACTGTCCAAGAGATTCAAGAACAGAGTTGATAAAGTTTGCACCCATAGCATCACAAGTTTCAAATGAAACCTTTAATTGAAAATACCCTGGCTCTTTATCTGAGAGATTAATTAATTCGATATCTTTTAATCCACCACCTCGTGCTTCCATATTTCTTGTAAGAGAGGCCACGTGTGCATGCATTTTTTCTTTATTTGCTTGAAAGAATTTACTTAGGTTTTCAAACTCACCATTCCAAATAAAATGAACCTGCCCAAGCTTTACTGTCGAAACAACCTGAGCATGAAATCCGCCACGTGTTGACCAAAACTTTGCGGCCTTAGAAAGTGCCGCGACAACAGAGCTCTCCTCAATTACCATCGGGATCATTTTTACTTGATCGTTCAAAACAAAGTTTGGAACTAGACCATAAGGAAAGTAGAAGTTTGTAATGGTATTTTCACTAAACTCGTCAAAGATTTGTTGAGAATCAAGATCCTTGTGCCAAAACTCTTTAAGTTGATTCTTTACTCGAGCACTTCCTTGAAAACATGTATCAACAAGGTAATCTATTTTCTCGAGCTTATTTAACTTTGAAAAACCTGAAACCATTTCCAAGTTCTACTCCTTCACAGAAAGATAACGAGAGGAGATTTGTAGACCTCTAATCATTTCCGCAGTAAATTTTCTAAGTTTATCTATACCTTCGTTTGCTGAATTTAAAAATGGTGAGGCCATCCCAAATACTGCATTTCCCTTTGAACGAGAAATTAAGTAATACCCATCTAGGTATGAACGTATCCCACCAGAGATGATAAAGTTCTTACACAGAACCTTGTCTCCCAATCTATCAATTATTTCGTTCGAAATTTCTACCATTTCTAGCGCGGTATGTCCAACAAAGCTTAGTCCTTCGTGCATATCTAAATCATTAGAATTACGCTGCTTTTCCATCAAAGCAAAATTTGTACCACCAAAAGCACCAAATTCAATAGCGGCAAGTGGCAAACTCATTAAGGCCTCAAGAGATTTTGGCCCAAAACCTTGCCCAACTTCTTTAATAATTACAGGGATCTGCGAAACTTTAAGAAACTTCTTTATTGTCTCTAACGGAGCATCGTTGATGATATCCCCTTCAGGCTGAAACCATTCCTGTAATGGATTAATATGAATAATTAATCCATCTGCTTTAAGTGAAGTAACGAGATTTTCAACCTGATCGATCCTATCTTGACTTAAAATTTGTTCGACCTGGGCAATACCAAGATTTGCAAATAGTGGCAGCTCAGGGCCAAGAGTGGCCCGTAAGTTGAAATCATTAAAATAAGTTTGGTCTGATAAGAGTTGGCGACACGAGCCTAGCCCCATTCCAAGCCCAAACTCAGCAGCGATTTTTGAGAGGTTTTCATTAATATGTCTCGCCTCACCTGTTCCACCTGTCATCGAACTGATCCAGATAGGGGCCTTTAGTTTTTTTCCAAGGAAGTTTGATGACTGAAAGTTATCGAGGAAATTAAAATCGGAAAGTAGTGGCTCATAGTTAAAGCGCTCGTCCACAAGCTTCATTGAAGTTTGCGACTGATTCGTAAGAGCAAGATGTTGATGCTTTCTACTACTAGAGTTTTCAGTTGTTTCGACCATGGCACAAATTAGCAAAATTCTAATAATTTTGCTAGTTTTTACTCACTTAAGTATTTTTTATAACACATCAAAAATATGTTTAATATCATGCACTTAGATCATTTTTCAAGATTCATTTTTTTATACCGATCCATTGTTTATGAATTATCTAAATATTGTTATCTTACTCATCTGTATTTGCACTGGCCTTCCAACAAAAGCACAAGAGTGTGCACAGGTAGAAAATGTGATACTCATCCATGGAATCGCGTCAGATAAGACGGCCTTTGGTCATATGAAATCGGCCATTGAAGGAGACTTTCATGGCTGCACCAATGTTTATGAGTTTGAATATGCCACTGGTGATGATAGTAAAACAATCTTCGATTTTTCAATAGACCTTGATCGTTTTATCAAAGAAATTAAAATTCCTATTCATCAGAGAATTTCATTTATCATGCATTCTCAAGGAGGGCTTGTTGGCCTTGCTTATCTTAGACTAATTAAAGATCTTCCAATATTTAAACAAATTAAAACATTTATAACACTTGGTACTCCCTATCACGGAGCACTCATTGCGAAAGTTGGTCGCAATGCACTCTTTCTTGGTGGCAGGTTAAAAGAAAGTAAGATCTCACCTTTTGGAAAGAAAGAACTCGAAGGAATGAGCTATGGTTCGGCGACCCTAAGGATTTTAAAAGAATCCTTATTTCTTTTAAAGAAAATAAATAGTCTTGCTATCGGTGGTTTTACCCGTTTTAAAAAAGGAGTTGCAGAGAGTGACTTAGTTGTTCCGATGTATTCCTCTAACCCAAATAATATCTACCTCTCTCCTCATGGAGAAGAAATTAGCGACAATGACATCCCATTCATTAGTTTAAATGCCCAACACATCCGAGCGCTTGGTCGTGGAATTTCGTATATTGGTAAGTCATGCAAGAATTCTCTACGGGCCTGTAATAATCCCATCGCACAAGCAATAGCGAAAAAATTAATTGGAGTTGATGCAAGAGAAGAAAGCATCGATATCGAAAAGAAAAGTTTTAGAGTGAATCTCTATATTAAGACGGCTAATAGACCCTTTGTGATGGCGAAAAAAAATGACTCTGTTAAGAATATTAAAAGTTCATCACTCTTTAATTTCACAAAGAAAATATATAAGAATCTGTACTCTAAAACAATCTATGGCAGAACGAATAAAGACAATTCAGAGATAACTGTAGTGATCCGCAATCTCAGAGGAAAACTTAAAGAAGTCGTTATTCCTGTAAGTCCAGGTAGAACAAGCTATGTCGACATTAACCTCGACACCTAGTCGAGGATAATAATAAATTCCCTCTTCAACTCATTAAGCTTTTTTAATATTTTTGAGGCACGGCCATACAAGAGTTCTTCACTTGAACTATTCAAATCCATTCCAAGAAATAACTTCCGATTGGGCATAACTTCACTGATTTCTTCGAGCGTGCGCTTCAAACGATATGGTGTATCCATAAGGACAACAGCATGATTCAATGATTCATATTCTGATAGCACCCGCTTTCTCTCATCTCCATCTTTAGGTAGAAATCCCGTGAACAAAAATTTGGAGCAATCGATTCCGGAAAGAGCAACCGCTAGAGAAATCGAATTTGAATGCGGAGTACAAGAAACTTTAATAGCATTTTCATGGGCCATACGAACAAGAACTTGACCAGGATCACAAAACGCAGGAAGTCCTCCATCACTCATAATATAGACATTCTTTCCTGACATTAGATCAGAAATAATTTTAGGGGCTAACTCTTTTTGAGTGTGCTCATTAAATTGAATAAAATGATCAATAGCTTCACGAGGTAATCCAAAACGCAACCAACGTCGGCGACAAGGTTTGAGATCTTCAATAAGTAAAATTGAATTCGTATAGTCAGTACAGGCCTTCATCAAAAGATCAAGAGCAATCGGCTCTAAAGGACTCTCTTCATCAATCGGTGTCGCAATTAAAAATAATTGACCTATCATTTAATCTCCAACAAAAGTAAGTTTTATTGATTGAGTATAACAATAATGAGAAAAATACGCTATACTCAATCCATGGAAAATACATATAGCCTATTCTTAGTCGTGATCCCTGGTCTTGAGCAACTGGCCTATGATGAATTAATACTTAAAAGTAATTTCTTTGATACTAATTATAAGACCTCTCGTATTGTTCATGGTGGAATAGAGATTGAAACGACAAATATAAGAGATATTGCTTTCTTTCATCTTTACTTAAAAATACCGACAAGAATTTTACTTCGAATTAGTCACTTTAGAGCTAAAGACTTCCCTAAACTTTTTAAGAACCTTCTTAAAGTAGACTGGGCCGAGTATATCCCTTGGGTAATACCAAACTTACAATTTTCAAGTAGTGAATCCAAACTCTTTGATGAGAGAAAGATTTTAAAAACTCTCCATGATTCTATTAATGGTCAAATAAAGGCACAGCAACCAAAAGAAAAATATAAAGACCTCAAGTGGTCCGAACTGCCAACGGTCTATATTAGAAATGAAGATGATAATATTACCGTAAGCATTGATCTCACAGGTGAGCGGATGGATCGAAGAGGAAAGAAGCTCTTCACAACAAAAGCACCAATGAGAGAATCCATTGCAAGTGCAATGATTCAATTAACGATTAACTCAGTAGAGAGTTCACAAATTGAGACTGCAACTATTTTTGATCCGATGGCCGGAAGTGGAACAATTATTTTTGAGGCGTCAGAGTATTTTAGTGAAAATAAACGTCATTTTAATTTTCTTGAAATGCCATTCTTTTTCAAGGGCCAGCCATCTGTGAAATTTTTGGCAAAAAACACGCTTCCTAAATTTAGACAATTCATTGCTAATGACATTGACTCGGAAGCTATTGCTGCTTTAAAGAAGAATCTTGAAAATTATGAAGGTATCCAAGTCAATGTCTTTCAGTCTGACTTTCTAGCCAGTGAGCTTCAATTTCCAAAGAGTGAGAAACTATTTATCTTAACGAACCCACCCTACAATAAACGCATCAAGACAGATCTTGCCATGAAGGATTTCTTAAATCTCCTCTACCAGCAAGCACTTACTTATAGAGTTGATCAAATAAGCATCATTACGCCAATGGAAAACCACTCTCCCAAAATGGATGGGTACAGCAAGAAAGAGTATCTCAATATCTTAAATGGTGGACTAAGAACTAAATTTATAAACCATCGTCTTAACTGATATCGCTGAAACATGGGGAATAAGGACAATATCTCCAGACGTAGCTAATTCAATATCTACAAGCTGACTATTTCGAAGAAAGTTTATTTTGACTTTTTTTTCTCTTCCATCCGGAGTCAAAAGTAGAAGTTCATCACCAACAGTCAAAGAAATACCTGCGCCCTTAATAATGAGGGCAATATAGTTTTTCTTATTAACATCGATAACTTCCCCGATGAAGTTATCATCTTGCCTCACAATTCGTTGATTTTTTAATTTCTTAAAGAGAACATCACTCTTGTTAACGTGGAAAAATCCACGAATAACGCTCACAGGATAGTCTGATTTTATCTCCTGCGCTTGATCTGCACTAAAGTTATTATTTAACTTAGAAATTTTATCTAAGATCGACTTGTCCTCAAGATGCCTTACATCGATACGAAGAAAATCAAGACCAATCTCTGTTAATTCATTAAGATATTCCAAAACAAAGTGATCTTTGGTATTAAACATGAAAGTCCCATGGACATTTTCAACCACAGGAAATCCCTTGTGGGCCGATTCTTCACTCGAGGCACTAACTTCAACAGGTATCTCGTGAACTTGATAATACTCTCTCTTTTGTTCTTCAAATAAAGGAGTGACAAGCTTTCTTGGAGTATAGAAAAGTAGGATTCGTCCAACACCAAGAAACTCAATTTCAAGTTCAAGTTTTTCAATATATTCTTTAATTGTTTCTTTATTAAGTTCGAGAGATAGAATCACTCTCTTTAATCTTGGCCCGAGAAGCTTCTTCCATACTTCAATTGAGCGGTAATTATGATATGCACCACTTTCAAGAATAAGTTGAATCTCAAGATGTGCGAAATTATCCTGCACGTAACTAACGGCCCCTGGGTCTTGAATTCGAATAGCGTCAAAGAGAGGGAACTCAATTCGCATGAGATGCTTCTTAACCTCTGTAAAGTCAGTTTCAGTCATAAGAATATCCCACTCGAGGATTGGCCTTATTCCCTGTTCTCTCATCTCTTGTGCAAGTTTATTAAGATCATCAATCTTAAGTATTCCAACTTTTGAAAGTAAGCTTGGAGCAAGAATCCCCTCACTATAACCAGCACTTTTAAGTAATTCTAAATCTTTTAAATTATCGACATACGAAATTAACTTCACTGAAGAACCTTTCTTCTTAATAGATTATTTCCATCGATACCTACAACAAATGGAATTTTAACAATGGAGCCGGGGTTAGATCTTTGAAGATCTTCGCCGAGAACATTTTTGATGAAATCAACATTGAAAGTTACAGATGGTCCTTTGAAAGGAAGAACTTCAAGTTGATCACCAACATTAAAAGCACTCTTTACTTCAACTAAGAGAAATTGATTCTCTACCGCTTCTAAAACTGCTCCTGTCGCAGCATATTCTTTGATTTCATGCTCACGATCACTATAGATAGAATCAGCATCAGCAGGGTTAATTAGCGATGCCTCCGTGTAAGCTCGATGAGTTACTTTGTTAAGCTCAGCTTCCCATCTTTCAAGATCATCACTTAGGAAATTTCCATTGTCTCGGTAATAAGAAAGAGCATCACTATAAACTTTAGAAATTGTTCCTGCGTAGAGGTATGATTTCATACGACCTTCTACTTTTAAAGAATCAATTCCAGCATCAATGAACTCTTGTAAAACTCTGATACCTTCAAGGTCTTTAGAACTCATGAAGAAACTATTCTTTGCCTCCATATCTGCACCTTCAAGTTTATACTCGAAACGACAGCTATGGGCACAACCACCACGATTACTATCGCGGCCTTGTGTATAATTGGAAATTACACAATTTCCGGAAAACGCCATACACATTGAACCGTGTACAAACATCTCAATTTCGATATCTGCTTCTTTCTTAATGATACCGGCATCTTTTATTGTTACTTCACGACCTAGAACAATTCTTGTAACACCAAGCTTCTTCCACATTTTAGCGGCCTCAACATTTAGACATGAGGCCTGTGTCGAAAGATGTATTTCTAGTTTTGTATTCTGACTAATAAACTCAATTACCCCAGGGTCTGATACAATTACAGCATCAACACCAACCTCATCTAAGTAAACAATAAATTCATAAAGACCGTCGAAATCTTTATCGTGAAAGAAACTATTTAAAACAACATAGACAAGTGAACCCTTAGAATGTGCATATTCAACACCCTCTTTGATTTGTTCAACAGTGAAGTTCTCCGCAGCAGATCGTAGCCCAAACTTCTGCCCACCAAGGTAAACAGCATTCGCTCCGTAGTTCACAGCGACTTTAAGTTTATCCAAACTTCCTGCCGGTGCAAGTAGCTCCGGTGTCCAATATTTCATAAATAGGCTCCTTTATCCATCTTCTATGTAGCAGATATTTCGTGTAGAATAAAGAGTATCAAGGTAATAAGATGAAGTTTTTACGCACATTAACACTATGCGCCATTTACGGATTAATAACTATTATTGTCCTTATTAGTGGTATGGCCATTTACAAGTATCAAACTACGCCCGAAAAAATTCGGCCTGTACCTTTTAGTATCCCAGATAACCTATACTTACAAAACGAAGTGGCCGAACAAAGTGATATTTTGATAATTGGTGATGATTTCGCGATTGATTTTAATGATCAGGTTGAAAAGTTAATCGAAAATCTCTCAAAAGGTCTGAAAAAACCAATTTCTATTTATAATTATGCATCTCAAAATGAAGCGATTTACCGAACTATCGAAAAGGTAAAGTCATTAAAGTCACTGCCTTCAATCATTATCTATATGGGTGGAACAAGTGAGTTTGCGGAAGATATTTACCCAAAAAATATAAATAACTTCTGGATGAATTTCAAAAGATACCAAAATGACTATCTCAACACACTCATTATGATTTCACCAAGCTTATCAAGACTCATTTATCAAAGAGATAAAAAGCAAGAACTAACAAATGAGATTGCACCTTTCAAATATGAAGGCGATCTTTGGTATCAAAGAGTTTCTGAGGCAACATACTATATCTATCAAGACTACCTAAGAGACCTTATTGATTTAATCCAGGAGCGTAAATCTCTTCCTGTCATCGTTACTCCTTCTGTGAATCTTCTCGCGCAAGTCAAGAGGGCCTGTGATAATTCGATTATCGATAATATTACAATTACTCAAAATGAAATTAAAGTTTTAATGGATGAGAATAAATTCAAAGATGCCTATGGAAAAATTGTCGCTCTCGATAAAACTGCGATAGGAAATGCACGAACAAAATTTCTAAGAGGAAAAGTAGAATTTGAATTAGGTAAATTTAAAGATGCAAAAGAGTCTTTAACATTTTCAAAGGCCCTCGAATGCTCACCACCAAAAAGTAGTGTTATTATAAACTCTATCCAAAAGAAAATGGCACTTGAGAAGAATATCGATATCATCAAATTTGATGAATTAATAAATGATAACTTTGGAAAAGATGTTCTCTTTATTGATGAAGAAAAACCTCAGTTTATTTACTGGGAAAAGCTACTTAGTCGCCTCACTAAAAAATTACAAGGATTATTAGATTTATGAGTATTGCGAAAAGAAGATTTAAAAAGAATGAAATTATCTGTAAGACAGGTGAAGATGACCAAACATTATACTTTGTTGAAAAAGGTACTTTACTCGTGTTCGTTATCGATGGAACACAAGTCACACCAATTGCTTATATTGGCTCTGATGAATTTGTAGGTGAACTCTCTTTCTTTGATCAAAATAATCGAAGTGCCTATGTCATGGCCCTCGACGAAGCTGAGTTATTATCTATTCCTCCAACTCAGCAAGAGGACGTTATGCCAGACTGGATGATAAGACTTGCCAAGAATATGACAAAGAGAATTCGCCATATCGACAGCTTGATTTCAAAACAAGGAATTAAGCGAAAAAATGTCGAGTCAATAAAGCCACTATCAATTGAACAACAACGAAATATATTCAAGATTATATCTGAATTATAAATGGAGAATTTATGCAAGAATCAACACTGGCCTATGATATCGTAAGAAATCAATTTAGCTCTAACCTTGAAGCATTTTTAAAAATTCTAATTAAGGCTAAAGCTCATAGTGAGGCACACAAATTTAGCCCTGAAAAATATCTTGATTTGAAATTTTCACCCGATATGTTTAATTTTTTAAAACAAGTTCAAATCATCACTGATAATGCCAAAGGTGCTGCATCAAGACTAAGTGGAAAGACTGCTCCAGTTTTCCCTGATACCGAAACGACATTCGAACAACTTGAACTAAGAGTTAGAAACACTATTGATTTTCTAAATTCAATCTCTAACGAAGAGTTTAATCAATTTGATAGCCGCGATGTAACATTCCCATGGTATCCAGGAAAGAAGCTTAATTCGAGAGATTACCTTATTGGTTTTGCACTTCCAAATTTCTACTTTCATTTAACGACAGCGTACGACTTATTAAGACATGCTGGTGTGAGTTTAGGGAAAGCTGATTACTTAGGAAATTTAAACTGGCAAAATGCCTAGAAATAAAAAAGGCCAGGAAAACCTGGCCTCATTATTGATTAGATTAAACCAAGATCTTTAACAGTGTCTCTTTCAATTCTTAACTCTTCAAGAGTTGCATTGAACTTTTCAGTTCCAAAGTCATTATGCTCACGACCTTCAACAACTATTAACTTTCCATTTTCTACGCGACATGGAAAAGAGAAAATTAGACCAGCATCAACACCATATTGACCAGTAGAAGAAAGACACATTGAGAACGTCTCTCCAGCTGCTGTATTGTGAGTTAGGTTATAGACACCTTGAACACATGCATTTGCTGCTGAGGCTGCTGAAGAAGCTCCTCTAGCTTTAATAATTGCTGCACCTCTTTGTTGTACAGTCTTGATGAAGTCACCCTTTAACCAATCATGGTCAGTGATAACTTCGTGTGCTTTCTTTCCACCAATTTTTGCATTATAAAAATCTGGGTATTGTGTTGCAGAATGGTTACCCCAAATAGTCATATCTGTTACAGTTTTAACATCTGCACCAGCTTTAATTGCTAACTGAGTTTTTGCTCTGTTTTCATCAAGAGTTGTCATAGCAAAAAATCTATCTTTTGGAAGTCCTGAAGACTCCATTGCGATTAAGCAGTTTGTATTACATGGGTTACCAACGACAAATAATTTACAATCAGCTGCACCATTTGCGGCCATTGCTTTACCTAATGGTCCAAAGATTCCACCGTTAACTTTTAGTAGATCTCCACGCTCCATTCCATCTTTTCTTGGAACTGCACCAATTGCCAAAATCCAGTTAGCATCTTTAAATGCAACTTCCATCTTATCAGTACAAACGACATTCTTTAAAAGTGGGAATGCACAATCTTCAAGTTCCATCTTTACACCTTCAAGCGCACCAAGTGCTTGAGGTAACTCAAGAAGTTGTAGTTCGACTTCTGTATCTGTTCCAAACATTTGCCCAGAAGCAATTCTAAATAGAATAGCATAACCAATTTGACCAGCTGCACCTGTAACTGCAACCTTTACTCTTTTTGCTGTCATAAGGGGACTCCTTTATAATTTGTGTGAAATAATTAGATGGCTATAATGTATCACAGAGTGTAAAAATTAATAGTCTCACCATGTTATGCAATATTTGACTGGTGCCACATTTAAAACTAAAATTTGATTTTAGACTTTTAAGGAAGATACATGAATAGCAACCCAAATAGTAATAATAAGCCAAGTACACCTGGACAGCCGAAGAAAAATAATAACCGACGCCGTCACTACAATAAGAATAAGCCGAAGAATCCAAATGCCGCATCGAATCCAAATAATCAAGGACAAGGTAACACAAATAAGAAAAGACCTTTTAACAATCGTCGTAAACAAAACCCTGTTAAATTAAGTGGACTTGATTTTGTAACAACGAAGTATTTAAACCTACTTGAACAACATCTTCAGGCCAGAAGAAAGTACTTTGAAAACTTTGACAAGGCCCAAGGAGCGGCTCTCGATAAACTTGAATATAATTTTATTGAATCACAAAAAGTATTCTTGGCATTCAAAGAGAGACTTAGCCCAGAGGATCTCGAAGCGTTTGAAAAGCACTTCAATGCAAATAAGCCAGATTTTACGTACTCAACAAATCACGAGATTGATCCACTCAATGCGCCTGTGGAAGTAACTGACGATCAAATCCAAGATCCTCATTTATTAGAGAGTCAAAAGAAAGCATTTGAAGATTATAATGAGGATACTGAGGAATCGATGGGAAGCATCGACGACTACAAGAAATATAAAGGCATCTCAGAATAAAAAAAAGGTCGCATCATGCGACCTTTTCGTTATTAAATAAGTATAAATGAAATTTAAGAAAGAACTTGAGAAGCAGATACACCATCAGTAGATGCTCCAACAACTCCACTACCTTTAGTAAGGTAATTATTTAGTGTATTCTCGTGATCTTTTAAAATTGCATCTCTTAAATCATCATGTGAAATATCAAGAATTTCTGCAACTCTATTAAGCATCTTCAGTGGGATATTACAAAGAGCTCTTTCAACGTTAGAAATAAATTGTCCATTCTTGTAACCTAGTAAATGAGATAGCTCTGATTGAGAGTATCCTTTCACGTGTTGAGTTCTTTTGTCTTTTATTAACTTTGCGATGTTTTCAAAACTTCTCATATATATTCTCCTTTTAAAATAGCAAGATAAGTAGCTTACTTTTAGACTATATAAACAAATCGAATTAATTACAAACAAAAAAAGGTTAATTTTAGTTAACCTCATTTTATTGTACATATAGAAATACAAGTGCTTATAAACCGTTCCTTAATATTAACTTTAATTATAATCGATTTTATTGAGAAATCAATAGATTTTACTTCAAATCTTAATTTAATATTAACATTTTATAGGTAATTATCAATATATATTAACAATTATAAATAATATTACCTCGGTAAGCAGTTAATTCAATCTGATCTTGGAACTGAAATCTATTTTTCTGGGCCCTCTTGATGAGTTTCTTAAGAAGTTCTTCACTTGTTGAAATATTACGTTTTGGCATGTCACCGATCACAACAAAGTTTAAGTATTTCCCTTCACTGAAATTTCCTGATGAATCACCGATTTTTAGAATCTCTGCTCCTCTTTGAGTTGAGCGATAGAGGGCCTGAATGTAAGAAGCATCTTTGTGACCACGCTTTAGATTTTGATCAACAAATGAATTCATTACATCAAGCATTGAAAGAAATGGTCCTCCACCAATATCAGAAGCAAGAGACCAATTAACTTTAAATCGATTTGCTCTCTTGTAATCAAAGAGACCTGAGCCAAGCCCCAACTCTTTATGAGGTGCATTCGATGTCGGGCAATGAGCAATTGAGGTCCCCGTCTCGGCCAGTCTTTTTAACTCTCCATTAGAAAGGTAAATCCCATGACCCATAATAGTCTTAGGTCCGAGGATATTACATCGATCATAAATCTCTGTATAAGTTTTTACATCTTCAAAGCCCTTAATTGAGCGGTAGATTGAAAGAACAAAGTCAATTTCATTTTCAGTTTCACTTAAGTGAGTTTGAATAAAACTTCCATACTTGTCGGCAATTTTTGATCCTTCAGTCATCGTTTTTGGATCTGTTGTAATGGCAAAACGAGGAGTCATCGCGTAGTTTGACTTATATTTCTTTGCTAGTTCTCTAACGATAGTGATTGCTTCTTTTGGATTTTGTAAAAGATAATCAGGAGAATTTAAAGTCATCAAAACATTGCCTATAATGAAGTCCCCTTGAAATTCTTCAAAAGCTTGCTCTACACTATGAGCATGAATAGATCCGTAACATGCGCCACCAATGGTACCTGTTTGAGCCAATTCTTTTGTAAAACTCTTTGCTTTTTTCACCGCAAATTTCTTGTCTTTGAAGTTTGCCTCATATGGCCAAGTATGATTTTCAAGCCATTTGAGTAGGTTTTCTTTTGGCATCATGCGAACTTCATCTTGTACCCAATGAAAATGATTATCATAGAAACCTGGCGTGATGACTTTATTTGAAAGATCAACTTCAACAATATGATCTTTCTTTGTTACTTTAAACTTTGAAGACACTTGAGATTTTGGGCACATCATTACAATTTGATAACCCTGTTTTCCTTCTTTAGAAATGATGGCATAATCAGAAAGTAAGTTACATTTCTTATCACTAATTGGGTTTAAAAGGTTAGAATAAATTATTTTGTAATTTGCCATTATATCTCCAGAATTAAAAACGAGGAAGCTCTATGGAATACCATCATTTTTATGGTCAAACAATATTAAAGGCCATCATTCTTTTATTCTTAGGTTTTTTTACCCCTGTATCTGCTGACCAACAATATCAGATAAATAAAATTTTAAGACTCGAAATTAACTCAAGTATCAATCCGGCCACGCTCAATTATATTAAATACAACACTGAGCAACAACAGTATGATGCAGTACTGCTGACAATGAATACTCCAGGAGGAATCCTTTCAACAACTAAGGATTTAATTACAAGCCTCTCAAACACACAAAAACCTATCATTATTTGGGTCGGACCAAGTGGAGCAAGTGCAACATCGGCCGGAGCAATTATCGCAAGTAGCGCACACCTAATATTTATGGCGGAAGGTACAAATATTGGGGCGGCAACACCAATTACAACAACAGGTGATTTAGACAAAGAATCTGATATGCGCAAGAAAGTCGTAAACGATATCAAAGCACTCGTGAGATCACAGTCGCAAAAAAATCATCGCAACTTTATTCCTTTTGAAGAGATGATTACAACAGCACAAAGCTATTCATCGAAGGAAGCACTTGAGCTACAAATTATTAATGGTAATGCCAATAGTGTTGACGATCTCATTTCAAAGTTATCTGGCAAGAAAGTTTATCTCAATAGCGGTGTCGTGAATTTATCAGTCGCAGACAATTATCAAGTTATCGATGCTCATATGGATGCTGGTCAAAAGATCCTCAATATTCTTAGCGACCCTTCACTCGCCTATATTCTATTCCTACTTGGTATTGCATTATTATATGTGGAATTCCAAGCGCCAGGAGGATATATCAGTGGATCCATTGGTGTTATTTCTCTTATCATCGCAGCAATTGGGATGCAGGTGTTACCTCTTAATGCAGGAGCACTCGCTTTAATTATTTGTGCACTCATTTTATTGATTCTTGAAGTCTACATCACTAGCTTTGGATTATTAACAATCGCTGCACTGGCCTGCCTAATTTTTGGTTCTTTGTTTCTCTACCGTACCGATGATTCTTATTTGACTCTTTCTCTCAGCATTATTATTGCTGTTGTTTCGGCACTTGGTACATTTATTGGCATTATCCTGTATATCATTTTTAAGGGCCAAAAAAATATTGGAAAATCTCACTTTAACCAAATCGTCGGTGCACATGGTACAGTAATCGCGACAATTTCTGACACAATTTATAATATCAAAATTGGTGGAGAAATCTGGAAGGCAAACTCTAAAATGACCCTAAATAGTGGAGACAAAGTTAGTGTCATATGTAAAAATGAAGACCTCACAGTTAATGTCGAAAAAATAGAAAGGTAATATAGATGAACAAGCGAACTTACTCACAACTAATGTCAATAATCTTCTCTTTATCTAAAGCTGATAATGTTGGAATAAATGAAATAAAATGGCTTAGAAAAGAAATGAAGAATTGGCTTGTATCGATATTTAAAATTTAGTTAGCAACCTCCGGGGACTTTGTAATTTAAGCAGAGACAAACAAAGTTTAAGGAGGGAGAGACGAAGGTCGCTAACTCATTTATGAGTATAGCTAAGCATTTAAAAAAGTACGTCAAGGAATTGTCAAAAGTTTGTCAAATAAAATATGGAGATCTTATGTTATTTAGTTTCTTACCCTTTATAATTTTCTTACTCATTCTCGTTCTCAATAGTGTTCGAATTTTAAAAGAATACGAAAGAGGTGTTATTTTCTTTTTAGGGAGATTAACAGGCGTTAGAGGTCCAGGTCTTATTCTCTTAATTCCGGGACTGGAAAAAATGAACAAAGTTGATCTTAGAACTGTAACGATGGACATCCCGTCGCAAGATATTATTTCAAAAGACAACGTAACTTTAAAAGTTAATGGAGTTGTTTATTTTAGAGTTGAAGATCCAAAGAAATCAATTATTGCTGTAGAAGATTTTCTAATGGCAACAGGACAGATAGCGCAAACGACACTACGATCAGTTATTGGACAATTTGAGCTTGATGAAATTCTATCTTTAAGAGAACAAATCAATTTAAAGCTTCAAGCGATTCTTGATGAGCAAACAGAGCCTTGGGGAGTTAAAGTATCAGCAGTGGAAGTCAAGGCCATCGACCTACCTCTTGAAATGCAAAGAGCGATGGCAAAGCAGGCTGAAGCAGAACGAAATAAGAGAGCAAAAGTTATCTCAGCAGAAGGTGAACTTGAAGCATCGAAGAAACTCTCAGAAGCAGCTAAAATTCTTGACGAAAATAAGAATGCAATTATTTTAAGATACCTTGATACCATGAAAGAAATATCATCAGGAGAGGGGAAGTCGACAACATTCTTCCCTTTACCAATAGATTTTTTAAACTCAATAACAACGAGAAATGATAAATAATGGACAGCTTGAAAAAAGAGTATACATTAAAGCCTTTTAAAGACGTCTCGCACCCCTTCTCTATTCAGACGAGGGTTGCACTTGCCAATAAGAAGCTACTGCTCTCATTCGAGCTTGAGGGTGACCTTGAAACGATTTTAATACCAGGACAGAAAATAAATCCTTCGAGGGCCATTGGTCTATGGAACCAAACATGCTTTGAGTGTTTTTTAAAATCTAATCAGGACCATCAGTATATTGAGTTCAATTTTTCACCTTCCCATGACTGGAACTGCTTTCACTTTCTCTCTCTAAGTGACGAGTTAAAGGAATGGGGACAGGTGAAAGACATAGTTATTGAATCGAAGATCACTTCTAACACAATAGTGCTGATGGCAAAGATTGATCTAAAACACTTACCTAGCGCTCTTCAAAATACCCATGAACTTAAAATTTCGACGACAGCTGTAATTAGTACAGATAAAGGGTTGAGTTACTGGGCAATCAAGCATATGGACGATCGTCCTAACTTTCATCACCCAGAAAGTTATGTAAAACTATCTAGTTAACACACTCAAAGGTTGTATTTTCTGCGAGATTAACAAGAAACTCTTGGCTTAACTGTAAGTAAAGTACCTCAACAGTAAATTCCTGATTAATATAATCTCTTTCAAACGTACTATAAATATTTAGATTGATATTATATAGTGGTGCAGAAGAGCCCAGATAATCAACAGCACTATCTAGTCTTTCGATAGAAACAATTGGATGTAATACAAATGACTTCATTGCGCTTGCGCTACATTTAGCTTCATACATTTCAATAATTTTATTTTTAACAATACTATCTAACTCAGTCTGCTTTCCAGACCAACCAGTACTAGCGCTAGTAAGTGAAGAGAATAAAATCGCTGCGCCCAAAACAAAATTCTTAAAATTCATATTTTCTCCTAATTTGAATCCTTGTTATGCCAAAGCCGACCTAATTAATCAATTAAGGACCTCAAGGTATTACCTTTTTACATTCACAAAAGATGTGAAATTTTCTAATAATTTTAGGACCCTATACCGATAAGCGATCTGTGAAGAACATGAAAATACCAAATATTTTTGACTACAAAGATTATCGTAAGTATCTCAACGATATATTTGAGATCAATAAGAAGATAGATAGAAACTTCACTTACGGCGCTTGGGCAAAAGATATTGGCCTATCGAGTATCTCCGGACTAACAATGGTCCTAAAAGGTCAAAGAGACGCAGGAAAGAATATTCAGGAATTATTAATTAATCATCTCAAATTAAATAGTGATGAGGCACAATATTTCAAAAATTTAGTTAAGTTCCAAAAACAAGCAAAGAACGACTCAAATCTTCTAGTCTACATGATTGACAATCATAATCTTGAAGAAAGAATCGAGGATTCAAATAGACCAATACAATTCAAATGGCAGATGGGTTTCATAAGAGAGGCCGTCAAATGGAATGACTTCAACACTAATGATAATTGGCTGAGACAAAAGTCACGCTTTAATGTCGAGGCCCATGAACTTGAAGATATTTTATCCGAAATGAATAAAGAAAAAATACTCACGAAAAAAGATGGCAAAGTAGTCGTCAATGAAAGTTACCGTCCGACAAGTATCGACACACGATACTTCCAATATCTTCACAAAGAATTTCTTCGAATGATTGATAATGCTTATGATATCGAGTTTTCAAAAAGATCTCTTGAATATCGAATGTTAGTTATCAAAAAAGATGATGTTGAAAGGGCTAAAACTAAAATTCAAGAATTTCTAGCGAGTTTTATCGAGGAGTTTGATCAAACCAATATTAGCAGTGAAGAAAGTGAAATTTATTTAACCTCACTACATCTAACACCATTTTCAAAATAAATTTAAACTGCTCCTATAAAATGGGGAAAGTTTAGTTGCTTTAAAAATCATTTTTTGACTTGCATTACTTTTTTATCCATTGTTTTTAGATACTTACAGTTTTGGTATTACTATATATATTGCAGTAAGTACCTCAT
>CAZQJK010000019.1:0-58014 GCA_964593545.1 uncultured Bacteriovorax sp.
CATCTAATCCGAGTTCGATTAGAGTTTTCTTATTCTTCAACAGGGACTTCGCTAAAACAATTTCTCGAGCTAAAAGTGCACGAGTATATTTCTTCTTTAAACTTTGTAATGATGTTATGGGATGTAAGTGATATTGATTCACAATTGTTTGGATATCATCTCCAAAGGAGCTATTAATACCTAATAGCTTCACCCCTACACACTCTGCATATTTAACGGCATCTTTAGAAAACAACGTATTTGAGACGAGGAAAAATTCATCAAATTTATTTGCCGGATTATTCTTTAAATCAAGAAAACGTGAATTAATATAGAGAGCTGTTTTCACATCATTTTTTCTATTAGGATGATTATGAAACTTGCATTCAATATAGATCGTTCGATCTGGACGAGTTGCGATGATATCAACCTCATGCCTCACGCAACATCCTCTTTTGATAACACCAACCTTAACTTTAAAGCCTTTCGCCTTAAAAACTTCAGATACGTATTTCTCAAAAAGAAAACCACTTGGCCCAAGTTCAAAGATTGCTTTCTTTAAAGAATAGTTTCTAGCTGATTCTTGTGAGTATTTTCTTAACAAACGAAATGCATGATTGAAAATTTTCTTCGTTGAAATTTCTTCATGAATAAGAGGACGAATCTGTACAATAATTTTATTAACTTCGGAAGGAATAGCACCGGCTAACTTCAAAGATCGCCTTAACTTTGACTCATCAAACTCTTCAAGTGCACCGGATGATTTCTTAACATTTGGACTCATTAACTCTCGCTCTTTCTAGTTGTATCTATTTATCCTACTAGAATAGCCGCGATTATAACAAGATATTATTGATCAGCTTTTTGATGAATTCCAAACATATATAAGAGAAAAGAAATCAACATAAAAGAAACCATCACAATATTCATTGGCCAAGCTGTATGATTTGCAAAAACAGTTACCAACACTGAACCAATAGAAGAAATTAGAAACTGTAAACTCCCCATGAGCGCAGAGGCTACGGCTGCTCTCTTTCTTTGGTGTTCGAGAGCCTTAGCTGTTATATTTGGAAGTACAAACCCAATTGAAGCAATTGAGAAAAATAGTGCAGTAAAGAAAACATAATTTGGCAAATCGAAAAACAAACTGAAGCTCATCATTACAGAGCCCGTCAAGCAAGTACTAATACCAAATTTCAAAATTCCATCTAACGTAAAGTGGTTAAGAAGCCTTGAATTGATCTGCGAAAAGACAATAAACCCAAGAGCATTTCCGCCAAAGACAAATGGATATACCTTAGGAGTAATTTTAAAAATATTAATAAAAACAAATGGTGATCCTGAAACATAAGAAAACATAGAGCCCATTATAGTTCCGCTAATAATTGTGGCAATGATGAATTGCCGATCAAACAATAGATGATAATAATTTTTAAATCCAACAGACAATGGTGATTTTTCTTTTATTGTTTCTGGTACAAAAGTCAAAACTCCAAATAGTGTAACTGCACCAAAAACAGCTAAGAGAATAAAAACAAGTCTCCATGTTGCAACAAGAAGAATTTGACTTCCAAGAAGTGGAGCGATTATTGGAGCAACCCCCATCACCAATATAATAAGAGAGAATACTTTTGCAGCTTCCTTTGGCTCAAACATATCTCTAACAATTGCGCGAGTAATAACCATCCCAACACAAGAACCTAATGCTTGTACAAACCTAAGAGCGACAAGGGACTCCAAGCTTGTTGAGTAGCTAATAGCAACTGATGCAATGATATATACGAGTATGCCAAATACCAGCGGCTTCTTTCTTCCAATTCGATCGGAGATTGGACCATAGATAAGTTGACCTATTGAAAGCCCAGCAAGAAAAGATGTTAGTGTATATTGTACTTCAGAAACGGTTACACCAAGATCTTTAGCAATTAAGCTAAATCCAGGTAAGTACAAATCGATAGTTAAAGGACCAAAGGCGCTCAGTGCACCTAAAGTAAGTAGTAGATAAATGCCCATAGGTTTAACATACTCGCCATTGGCGGGAATATCCACTTAATTTAAGATAAGAAACTTAACCAAGTATATTTTGATAAATCATCTTTATCGCCACAATCATCAAAAAAATGGCAAAGCCTTTCTTCATTTGAGCCTGAGGTAATTTATGGGATATTTTAGCGCCGAGACGAGCAAAGAATGAACTCGTTAAAACGACTCCAACAAGAGCAGGTAAATAAATATAACCTAAACTATATTCTGGAAGATTAGGATTTCCATAACCATTGATGATATAACTAACACTTCCTGATAGGGCGATAGGAATTCCTAATGCCGCCGACACACCAACGGCTTTCTTCATTGGTTGTCCTCTCCAAGTAAGAAATGGAATACTAATTGTACCTCCACCAATTCCTAAAAGTGCAGATTTAAACCCGATAATGAATCCAACAAAACTATAGAGCGGCATACTTGTTTCTTTCAATTCTCTTTCGACTTTGATGTCAGCAAACATTTTCAGAGAAACGAGTACAACATAGATAGAGAATATTATCTCCAAAGTATTTGCAGCGAGATCTTTACTAACAAAGCTGCCAACAAATGCGCCTATAATAATGGAAACAAATATTTTTTTTACGATCGACCAATCAACATTCCTATTAAGATGATGACCGTACATCGAGTTTGATACCGTCACGAGTATAATGGATAAAGATGTTCCAATTGCCATATGCATTGCATACTCTTGTGGAAAATTTAAAACCTTGAAGCAAAATAGAAGTGTTGGAACAATTACTAATCCCCCACCGATTCCAAAAATCCCTGATAAGGTTCCAGCAAAAATCCCAAGTCCAATATATATTAAGAAAGTCATATCCCTAAGCTATCACGAATAAATTAGAATTTGGACCAATAAATCCAATATTTTTTGCAGCGAATTTATTTGCGTCTTTAAGTGTGGTAAACAAATCAGGCGTCATTCCTTGTAAATTAAATCTAATGATTTCAGAACTTACATAGGCAAAGAAAGCATCTCCTGCACCAGTTGTATCAATGGCACAGATCTCTTCACAGATATCGACGTCTGCAAATGTCCCATTAAAATAGTACCTGCTTCCACGATCTCCTAGAGTAATCGTAATAATGCTATCAAGTGAGCTCTTAAGAAGTAAGTCATGAGCAAATTTCTCTTTTCCAATATTTATATACATTGATTTTTTTACTAACGAGACAAAGACTTCGTCATCGATATTTTCAGCTTCCTGTAAATCTAAAAATATTTTACCTTGGTAATCCTCAAGAGAGTTTTCAATCATTTCTTGGATCTCCTTGAAGTATGGAGACAAAACGAAGTCAAAATCTTCGAGATCAAAATGTGGATGATGATTGAGAATCTCTCCTTCATAATTACTAAAAACTCTCTCGCCATTTTTCTTAAGTAAAATATCAATCTTTTGATTTCGAAGCGGGACTCGACTAAGAATCGATTCAATGCCTAGTGAAAGAATTTTTTGTTCAATCTGTTCAGTATACTCATCCTCTCCTATCACAGAAATAAGAGTTGAATTTGTTCCAAGTGATTTTAGCCCAGAAGTAACATTAAACGAACAACCACCAATAAATTGGAGGTTCAGTGCAGGATAGTGATCAATACAAATATCCCCAAAGACAGCGACCCTAGACACGAAATGACCTAACTCTATCCATGAATGGAGAGATCTTTTCATAGTCCATGCGAAAATTTGTCATTAAGGCAGTACCTACCATTGCGCCATCACACAGTGGATAAAGTGTAGAGAGGTTGGCATAAGATAAACCTGAACCAATCAGAACAGGAATCTCAACTTTGGCTGCTTTGATTGCAATAAGATCATCAGCAGCGGGAGCGACCCCCGTTAGGTTCGCTGAGACAATAACCCCATCGCTTCCCATTGCAAGAGCTTCTTTTGCACTTTGGACAATATTCTTATCCTCAAGCATCGTCGCATATTTGACTTGAATATCTGAAAATAACTTTATTTCATCTGCGCCAATTCTTTTTTTTAAGTCCATCACTTCTTTAGGAGCAATTCTCATTTCTCCTCCATATTCTTCTCGAGACATTCGATCAACAAAGTAATCCGTACGAATAAACTTTGTCCCCGATGCTTTTGCCATAGCTAAAGAGGCTTCAGGATCATTAATGAGAAATTCCGTACCAATGGAAATTTGTTTTTCAAATTCTTTCCTCAACTGATATGAGGTTACGGCCATTGAAGCAATGACTTCAGGTCGAGCGATAACGGAATAAGGACGATCATTTTCATTTTCAAGAAGAGCTGCATCGACACCACATTTAATTAAGACTTCCATATCTTCACTGGCCTGATCAAATACTTGATTCATACCAGGATGCTTCTCATAGCCTAACGATGGTGCGAGGTAAATAACTGCGATGATTGGTTTATTTTTTAAATCCATGAAAAACTCTAGTAAAAACTATCTAATGTGAATGGACGAAACCAACATGCTGGTCTCGATCCGAGGATAAAGTTTGTACTAAATCCTCGCCAGTGACAAGCTGCAAATGATTGACTTTCATCACTGAAGTTAATATCACTCGCGACAGGACAAATTGCTCCAGCCAAGAATGTATCAAGTCTGCATTGCTCTGAATTCTTATAGGGATAGGTATAGTCAACGACATGTTCATCAACTGCTTCAAAACTAAATTCCTCATTGTCTCCAAGCAGAAGAATTGTTTGGTATGAGAAGTATGAAATTAACTTACACATAGGTGTAGTACATCCTCTTTTTTCAAGGTCGGTCTCAATCTGTTCTTCGATCTTGTATTCTCGATATTTATCAAGATCAATCACACGCTTCATACACTTTGCTGTTGCAAAATAATCGGCCTGTCCTTCAGTCGAGATTTTTCTATTGTCTCCCGGAAACTCCTCAATGAAAGGAGCACCTCCAATAATATGGCCTAGCTCGTGACAAAATACATTATAGAGGTTTTCTTTCTTAAGTTTTGGGTTCTCTAAAAGACTTTGAGAGACATGCATCTTACGAGGTAAAGTGTGGCTCATTGCTGCAACTCTTGTAATGGACTCATCACTCCATTCGAAAAGAATATTCTCTCCCTTTTCTTGAAGCTCCTCATAGAAAGAACTTTCTACCTTCTTCCAAGTTTCACGAATTTCAAATGCAGTCATTGCTGCAAGAGAATTCATCGAGATAATAAGAGTAATAAATAAGAATTTAAACATGAAGAATATTTACTTCATATTAAGAAATATTAAAATAATTTAAGCACTTACCTGTAATTTCTTTAGGCTTTTATTCGATCCCGAATAAGCTGAGCAATCTTTGTAAAATCTACAGGTTTTGGGATAAAATCTATCGCTCCGAGACTGTAACCTTTCTCTTTATAGTCAGGATTATCATAAGCACTTGATAGAGCGACCTCTGCATTAATATAGTCGTTAGAGATATTTTTAAGCAGTGTAAATCCATCCATTTTTGGCATGTTTATATCAGAGATAATAAGAAAATGTTTACGTTGCATTTCGTGCTTCTCGAGATATTTAAGACATTCCTCACCATTTAAAAAGAATTCGAATTTTAACTCCTCCCCAAAGAGAGAACTTAAGAAGACTTCATAAATATCTCTAATATCAGGCTCATCATCAACAAAGACAAATTCAAATGCTTCTGAAGTCATAAACTCTCCCTATTAAACTGGTTGCTTATCCATTTTAGACGGTGACTTTGTTTATTCATAATGGTGGGATTTCATTAAAGGTTTAGAGCTAAGTCTTTGTTTCTGAAAACTTAACAGCTCCATAACTGACAACAATTTCAGCTATTTTTACAAGAGCCCTCGCAAAAAGCTTGAAACTCCTATATTATCTACCCCATGGCCAAGAATAAACTAGATATCCTTTATTGGGACAAACACTACATTGCTGTCACAAAGCCGGCAGGCATTCTTGTTCACCCTTTTAAGAGTCAAGATAAGGATCGTAGACATCTCATGCGATCACTAAAAAAACAAACAGATCTTTATCTCTATCCAATTCACCGACTTGATAAACCTGTTTCAGGTGTCGTTATTTTTGGACTATCCAAAGAAGCGACGAGACTTATTAAGGAGCAATGGAGTAGTGATCTTGTCGAAAAAAAATATATTACTATGTGTAAAGGAGTCATTGACGAAGAAGGAGAATTCAATTTTTCTTTAAAAGCGGAAAATGGTGCGATTCAAGAGGCACAAACATTATATAAAAGAATAAAAGAAAATGGTGAGTACTCTCTTGCAGATGTTTCAATAAAAACTGGAAGAATGCACCAAATACGCAGGCACTTTTCAAGACGGATGTTTAATCTCGTTGGGGATACGAAATATGGGAAGGCTATTTATAATAATTATTATCGACAAAGATATAATTTCTATCGCCTCTTCCTTCACTCATATGAATTGAGTTTTCACCACCCAATCGAAAATAAGTGGGTAAGAATTCAAAGTCCACTTCCAAGTGAATTAACAGAAATAATCGATAAAGAGTTTATTAACTGCTCCAGTTAAATGGGGACAGAAATTACAATAAGTTAGCTACTCACGTAGTAAAATCTTCCTATTAAAAGCTTAAATGACGCTGGCTTTTGGGCAGCCAGAAATTTCAGCAGTAAACTTCAATAGATCACTAAGTAAGACCTAGATTTTATCCCCATTTAACTGGAGCAGTTTAGAAAATACTCCACATCCAGCGAGTTATAAAAATCCAATTCTTATAGTCTCCCCTAACAAGGTCTCCATGACGAGCGCTCCCTTGTGTAATCACTGAATATGTTAATGTATTAATGATACGCCCTGTCCAAGGAACAAACGGAATAAAATTAGAAATCGTATAGCTATGGTAACCAACACCACCACTAGCTTCTGGTCCATAGGCATATTGATTAGACAATTTATCAGCAATTGTAATATTATACTTAAATGAGAAAAGTGGAATTATTGGAGCGGTAAACGATAAGTTAGTGGAGATTCCTTGGAAACGATGGATCTCTCGATCAATATCAATTCCAAGGCCAAAGCGGTTGCGCTCACCAAAGCGGTAAGCATACTTAAAATTCGTATTTATTGTACTTCTTCTCTTATTTCTAAAAGATTCGACGGTATCATTTAATCTTATCATTGGTTTATTAGAACCATCTGAGTAACCTGCCCCGATTTCAAACTGATGAGCATCTTCTCGGTCAAAGAATGACCACGCTAACCCTGGCCCCATCAGCTTTAGACGATTATCAAAGAAAGCGAGGAACGGCCCTACTATTAGTGATGGTCCAGTCCAAGTTGGAGCCCCTTTATAGGCCAGTTGATTTGCATATCCTGCAAATAAAGTCAGAGAGACAGGTTGTGCAAATACCGTAGTTACTAGAACAATTGACACCACTAGTCTTAATGCAAACATATTTCTCTCCACGTAAAGATTTTTACAATAATATATGGTAAAAATTAGTAAAAGTTAAATGCTTATGGAGAAATCTAATGAAAGTCTATTATATCGTCTCTTCAATGATTATTATTCTTATCATCCTCTTTGTATTTGTGGGTGCGTGGAGAAAGAGAGAAGTTATTAACAATGCTAACGAAATTGAATATTTCGAGAGAGTTAATTTACTAGTTAAACAAGCAAAAAGTGTGGATGAAATTTATAGTGAGCTTAAAGAGTTATTACAAAAGTATTTTCATTCAACAGATGAGAGTTTTATAAAACAAAAACTTGAAGCCGACTTGAAAATTTTAGGAGTACAAGAATGAGTGAAGAAACTTCAAAGGAATTAATTGAAAAACTAACGAACGATATTGATGAAGCGAAGTGGGAGTTAATTAAGGACCATCACGATCGTGGTTCAGCATTTCTCGTTGATGACTCACTTGATCTTGTTGCAGTTGGTGTTGCCATGGCAAAGGATCAAGTCGAATATATCAGAACATGGTTAAGCGAAGAAAAAATTCTTCAGCCAACAGAAGAACTTATTACGACTTGGAAAGAAGCTGATGTCTACTTTAGATATTTGATTGTGCAACCGTATGTACTCATTCAAATCAAACGCGAGGAAATGGATTAATGAAATTTTTAATACTCGCAATCTTACTTAGTTCATGTGTAAAAGATTATAAAATTAATGCCGTTTCAAGCATCGGTGACATGGACTGCCAAAGTAAAGAAAATTGCACTTCAAGCTTACCTTTCAAATTCTTGGCCCAAACACCAAGCGAAAATATTGAAATGATCAATAGTGCAGCTAAGAAATACGAAGTTCAAGTTCTCGATAAAACAGAAAAATATCTTCATCTTAAGTTAAATAAAACTCATCTCGAGTTTCTTGCGGATGAGCAAACAAGAGAAATTCTTATTAAGGCCCAACTTGAATCAAAGAATCTTCTTGGTAATGAGTCGCCAGAGAAACTGATCGAAAAGATCAGGTTTGATTTTTTTCAAAAAAACTATTAATTCTAATAATTTTACCGATATAGAGGAATATGAAAAAAGTATTCCTCTTTTTAAAAAATGATTCCGCACTACCTATGATTCAAGTCTACCTTAATGGGTACAAGGGAATTCAAGTATTTGTACAAAACGATGCAACTTCATTCTCTAATGACCTGAGCTTTATCGGTTTTCCAGATGCCCTCTTTATCGAGGAAGCATTTATCACCAACGATCTTCAACAAAGTCTCGATCAAATATCTCAAAAAATATGTGTCACCAATGAAGAAAAAGAAATTGATGGCTATCGATGTTTTTATAAAAAAAACTGGGAAAAAGCATGTGAAGACTTCTTCTCTTCACTTGGCGAGAATCTCGAAACAGAAGAATATTCTGATGTCCCCTTTCATTTATTAAAGAAAATTGACTCTTCTATTTGTGATATCTATCTCCAAATAAGTAAAAATGGACTTCCTCATCGAGTAAAATTATTTCATGCGGGAGAGAATATTGAACAACCAACTGTAGAGAAGTATCTCGACAAAGGTGTTCGAAATGCCTCCGTAAAAAGTTCAGATAAAGCACAGTTTTTAAATTATATTTCAAATCAAATGTATACAGAGATGATCCTAACTCCTACTGATAATATTGTAGGAAAGGCTCTCGACACCGCTCTAATTTTACTCAAAGACATTGGATTTAACTCGACTTCAACTCAACTCATTGAAGGAGTTGTCGAGGCAATGAACGCAAAACTCTCCAGTGCAAAAGGCAAAGATCTTTTAGCAATTAAGGATTTACTCAACTCAAAAACATCGCGATATTTTAAAAAAGCACACCTTGTCTCGATGCTTAGTGGGAAGATAATACAGAATATGGACTGGGGAACACATACCCATCAAAACCTTCTTACTTTTGTATCAATCATGGCCGACATATCACTCGAACAGGAAGAAATGCTCTTTCTAACAGATAAGAAAAGTCTTGAAGAGTCATCTTTGAATGAAGTTGATAAGAGTCATGTCTGGACACATGCAAGAGATGCTTTTCATATGATTCAAGCATATAAGGATCGACCTTTAGAAGCTGATCTCCTTATTCTTGAACATCACGGAAATAAAAATGGAGTCGGCTTTAGTGAACAAATTGGAACTTCTCTAAATAAGCTTACGATCATCTATCGAATTTGTGAGGACTTTGCTATTGAACTTATTAAGCTCAATGAAATGAATGTTGATGTAAAGATAATGGATATTTTCCAACACCTCTACATCAAACATGATAAGAAAGTTCTTCATTTAGTCATTGAAGATCTAAAAAAATGCTTCATTAATTAGTAATTACTTTCACTAAACCAACATTTTGGTCTCGAAGATTTTTCGTCTTCAAGACAGGCTCCTACTGAATAGTCTTCATTATCAAAATCCTGATATAATTCTTTGTCACAATTAATACCCGCGATAAAAGTGTTGAATCGACATTGGGGATTTGGATGAGAGTAAATTGTCTGTTCAGGCTTTACATCAACCTTCTTACCAATCTCAGGAGCAGACCAATCAGTTCTTAGAGAAGCAAAAACTTTCCCAACGCTCATTGCGGCCATGACTAATCGATTACAACTACCAGTGAAGCATACTTCATCAACTTTCTTTTGCATCATTTCTGGAACCTGAAAATTATCTTGTTCAACAATCTTTGGCATACACTTACTTGTGGCAAAATAATCAGATTGCCCTTCTGCAGATGACCAAGAACGAATGTCAGTATTTCCTCTAAAAGTCTTAGGAGCTCCCCCATAGTGATGACCTAATTCATGGCAAAGAATTAAAAGCAAGCCGTCTTCTGTAATATCAGGGTGTCTTCCAAGTCCTCCTCTTACGACGATAACAGGATTATTATCATCATCGCGTGTTGCGTGGGCATTAACACGAGGATTACTCCAATCTCTTTCAATCTTTAAGTCTTTTCCATACTTATCATGAATGATTGGCTTCCAAATTTTTTCAAACAAATCAATAGTCTGATGAAATTCGATTTCACTCAATCCACTCTCAAAACCTTTTGCTAGAAAGGCTTTTTGATCATGCTTCTTTTCTCCGATCATCATCTGCGATTCAGGAAAACAGTTAACAACATCTGCCGTTGAATTTAGCATTAAAAAAATCATGAAATATTTCTTCATACCTCTCCTTTATTACACATTCTGAATCTCTCAAAAATACGATAATAAGTGCATGATATAGATCATATTTTTAACCATCGATAATCAAATTTATTTATGTTTTAGAAGCATTACAGAGCATATCAGAGGGAGCAATATCAACTTGTAAAGATAACACGGAGGAAGTTATGAAATCATTTAATAAATTAGCAGTAATAATACTTATGGCCCTAGGGGCGAATGCAATGCATTTAGAAGCTGTACCAGCTCTACATGTCTACTCACCTAAAGGATACAATTCCAACGATAATGTCGAGGTTGTTGTTGAAGGTCTCCTTCCAAATCTTTGTTACTTCAATCCTGGTTCAGAGGTAAAAGTTGTTGGCAAAGATATCGAAATAGCCATTCAAGCTGAGCGCCGAGAAAGCGCGGTTGGTTGTGCTGAGATGGTTGTCCCATTCCTATCAAGTGCTCAAATTGGACTACTCGACAAAGGCTGGTACAGGGTTATGATCAACGGTGAACAAAGATCTGATCTCTACGTTGATGAATTTTCTTCAGATGGTATGGAAGACGAAGTTCTTGCCAATGTTGAAAATGCACAAGTTATCGAAGGCAGTAGAATTTTAAAACTTCAAGGGCAAAACCCTTCAGACTGCTTAGTTGAAGAAAGAGTCGATGTTGAATCAAATGATAAAGATGCCTACTCTATTGCGGCGAAGATGAAAAAAGTTTCTGATTTCTGCCCAATGAAAATGGTTCCTTTTGAAATGGAAGTACAAGTTCCAAATGATATTGACAGAGAAAAAGTTCTCCTCCATATCAGAAGCCTAAATGGAAAATCAATTAATAAGCTTTTTGAAAACGAACAACTATAACGTTTGAAAGCTTATACGCAAAAGACCCCTTCTCCAGGGGTCTTTTTTTATTATCTTTGATTTTCTTTTGTCTGAATCAAATGATTTAAATGTGAAAATAGCTCAGAGCTAGCTCTCTCCATCTCTGTGATTGCTTTAATTGCTTCGTCAAGACTAGCTTCTTGATTTACATAATCAAACACAACTCTTGTACTTTGGTGTACATTTCCATGTGGGCCTACAATATCAGCGTATCCCGAAACATTTGAAAAATTTACCTTTCCAAGTCCTTCTTCATACCACTTTCCTAACCTACAGTTATGATGATCAACAAAATCGAAAACCTTCTCTTTAGTGAGTAGAGTAAGATAAGTATTTATTTTCCAGATAATATGATCAATCTTAGCAAGAGAGACAAAGATTCTATCATTAACACTATATACATTTTTAAGCGAGCTCGAGTTTGTCACAATTGCTTGTTCTAATTCATCAATAAAATGGTTTAGCTTTTGAACAATATCATCCGTTTCAGTCTTTGTTTTTACCATTGAGCTTCCTAGCTCTTTTGCCGAATTTAGAATTTCAGTAGCACCAGTTTTTATTTGCGCTAAACTTTTCGAAGTCTGATTCGACATCTTCTGAACTTCTAAGGCAACAACGGAAAATCCTTTTCCTGCTTCTCCCGCTCTTGCAGCCTCTACTGAAGCATTAAAAGATAGAAGCTTACTTTGAAGAGCTATTTCTTCGATCGTCTTAACAATATCTAGTACAAAGTCAGTTTTTTCATTAACAAGGTCTACTAACTTATTAGTACTTGAAATCAAATCACTTAATTGACTCACATTTTTTTCTATTGC
Organism: uncultured Bacteriovorax sp.; assembly: GCA_964593545.1. GTDB lineage: Bacteria > Bdellovibrionota > Bacteriovoracia > Bacteriovoracales > Bacteriovoracaceae > Halobacteriovorax_A. The sequence goes on from CAZQJK010000019.1 coordinate 12,326, forward strand.
TCCAGAATCTTGTATAATCCCTTTGAACTTTTCTTCATTTCCTAAAAATGAGTTTACTGCAGTCTGGCTCATTCCAACTGAGTCAACTAAAAATCCTTGAATATCAGCCAACGCTGCTTTTAAGTATCTATTCTCCTCCTCTAAAAGATAAACTTTATCCTTCAAATTCTCTTCATCTACAAGCTGCTCTGAAACAACCTCATGCCTCGCTTCTTCTTCAACAATTTCTACTTTATTATTTAAATTATCATTTCTATTTTTTTTTGATTTTAACCAATTAAACATTTTACTTCCTTTAAAAATTCATTTTTTGTAACGATATAACTCTTATAGTGATTGGAGTATTTATCAATCTCTTCACTCGTTAGCGGTCTTCTAACAACCGCAGGCGAACCGATAATAAAACTTCCAGCTGGATAAACCTTGCCGGGAGGTACTACACTTCCTGCAGCGACTAAAGAGTTCTCACCAATCACTGCACCATCTAAGATGGTCGAGCCCATTCCGATGAGGCAACCATCTCCAATGGTACAAGCATGTAAGGTCACTTTGTGACCTACGCTTACATTCTTTCCTATAATAAGTGGAAGTTCATCAATAACATGAAGCATGGACAAGTCTTGAATATTCGTATTTTCTCCAATATGGATTTCATTAACATCTCCTCGAGCAACAACTTGAAACCAAAGATTTGAGTTTTCTCCCATGAAGACTTTACCTATCACATCAGCACTATCAGCGATATAACAACCTTCTTCGACTCTAGGAGAAATATTCTTGTAACTGTAAAGACTCATTAATCCCAACCCATTACATCATAACCTTGATTTCCTAAACAGCGATTTACATAGCGTTGCTTTAGTTGATCGGGAGAGATTGCAGCACCAGCAGCTCCGGCCGTTCCACCTATCGCAGCCCCAGACGTTACAGCACGCTTGACATCACCAAAGAGTAAACCCGAAACTGCGCCAACGGCTGCTCCCATGAAAGCTCCCGAACCAGCAGACTTCACCATCTTCTTTCCCTTCTCTGAGTCGAGAAACTTATCGGCCTCGGCCATACACTTATCAATATCTTTTTGTGATTTTTCTTTACCGACAGTTTTTAATTTTTGATTAGGATAAAGAACTGGCTTTGAAGAACAAGACGCCAATGTAAGAACGCTTAGAAGTAATATTATTTTTTTCATAATGACCATCCTTTTATAAATGTCATTATACTACAGAAATAAAAAAGCCTCCAACAGGAGGCCAATAATTAACTATTTCTTATAACCCCATGGGAGTTTTGAGACGTAAGCTGCGAGATCTGCGATATCTTCATCAGAAAGCTTTCTTACAATTGAAAGCATATTCTGGTTAACCCTTACGCCTTCTCTCATATCTGTAAGTTGTTTTGAAATATACCAGTCCATTTGTCCACCAATACCTGGTGCCTTATTAGCAGACTTACCTTCTCCACCTTTTCCGTGACACGCAATACACTGCTTATATAGCTTATCTGCTCTAACAAGCGATGGTGTTACTAACTCAACGAGAGGTTTCTCTTCAACTATTAAATCATCAGATATAACTTTTGGCGTTGTCGCCTCTTTATGAATTTTTGCTAATTCAACTAACTCAGCAACATGGGCCTCGTGAGCCTTCTCTGCAGTTTCCATATTAAATCTGTCGCTATCTAATTTAATGTCGTTATAACTTGAAAAATTCATAACGATTGCTAAACCACTTAAAAATAGACAGAAAATCACAAGACGTGTCATCGCTTCTCCACAATATATTATGCCAAAATTTAAGTCCAAGTATAAGCTCTTGCCTTAAAATTGGCAACAAAAGAGGTAAGTCTTTTGTTGTGTCATGCATTATTACTTCGGTAAATTTGTTGAGCCCTCATACTTGTAGGAGAAATATTCCCTCATTAAAATATCTTCGTTCTTAAAATTATACGATGGGTGCGCTTTCTTAAAAGATTCTTGCTCTTTCTGTGACGAGGTGCTCCATTCTTTTCTTACTAGTTCTCTAATCCTTAAATTATTCGAATAAAGTGCATGTAAGAGTTCATGTTGAAGGGTCCTACCATAGTTTTGGTCATATTTTTCCACTCCATCACCTAAAATCGTCCATGGGTTTAAAACAACAAGATTATTCTTTGTAAATTTCTTTGAAATTTCTTTGTTCACACCAATTCCGTAGGTATCAACTAACTCCGCTTCACATTTCATTCCGTCCGCAGTTTTGAGCCATTCAAAATAGGTTTCAAGACTCACTCGACTAAAAGACATACCACGAATGGAAAGTGGAAATAATGCTGCATTAAGATCCTTTTCTTTAAATAAGTGGTTATGCTTAGCTAGGCAATAATAGTCTGGAGCAACGTGAATAATATTTTGAACTTCTCTCACGATCACTTCATCTTTTAAGGAGTCAAAAAGTTTAGGAATTGCGATGACAGTATCATTTCCATAGGCCTCTTTATGATTAACTTCGAATAACTTATACCAACAAAAGTTATATCTAATTGGTCTCTCTCTTAACTCATTGACGACACGAGACAATGAACAATCAGCAGTTTTAAGCGGAAAGTAATAATTTACAAAATCATCAAGAGTGCTTCCTGTTTTCTTAAATGCGCAAATTTTAGATTTCTCAAGCTCACAAACTTTTGCCATACAAACTTCAAGATCAGATGCCTCTGCACAGGAATTAACAATCAAAGTTTTAGCTTGAGAATTAAGAGAAGCGTGACCAGGTGTATGCTTTTTCAGTTCGAACTTAACATTATATCTCTTACTACCACTCGGGAAATCTATCGGCTTTGGAGAAATATAAATTTCTTTTTTCTTTAAGTTTAAAATATACTTATTTCCCAAAATATAGCCACCAACATTTCCTGCGACTTCTTCATGTGTCAAAGCACCAGACGAGCCATAGAAGTACGTCCCCAAGATATTTTTAAACTCTAAACCACCGCATTTAAAATTTGGTACTTCAAAGAAAGGCAGTCCACTGCCAGAGAAACCTTGCTCAAACATCTGCTCTCGCAAATAGTACTTATCAACAATATGGCGATGGAAAATTGCAGGCACTTCGCTCCCACTATCGAGCCGATAAAGAAAATTATCGCACTTAAAAACAATCGTATCTTTTCCTACGATATCAACCATGAATTTTTTTAGCTCTGGTGACTTCGTAAGCTTCTTATGAAGGATTACTTTCTTCTGGGCAATATCAACTTCGATTGGATACTTTTTTAAAAAAGGCATGCCGAGAATACCTGCACAACAATTAATCCCATCAAGCTTTTCACTAAATTTTTGAGTATCCATAACGTAGGTTTCCATTCCTGAGAAATCAAGGTCCCCTATTTTGATTGAAAGATCATATCCCTCACTCTTAGCTCTTCCGGCAAAGGTATTCACAAATTTATCAAGCTCGGGTCTTCTCTTTAAATTTTCTTGTAACTTTGCTATTGAGCTTGAATCAATAAAATTAGCATTTGAGCCAGTATCGAGCAGATAATTTAATCCATCGAGCTCAACGATAACTAATGGTCCGATATTCTTAGTAATTTTGAGCTCAGACGAAAATGAACTCAAAGAAAAGAAAAGCGCTAGCACTGCGCAACAAAAAAGATTCACGATTACCCCTATATAAATGAAGCTAAAACTTTTTAAAAAGATTAAGTTTTGATAGTATCTCTCTTATTAAATCAATGATCAAATAAAGACTTTTTAGAGAGGATATGATGCAGTACAACTTTGGCGAAATCGAAAACAAATGGCAGAAATTTTGGGATGAGCAAGATACTTTTAAGACAGATGTCTACGACCACTCAAAACCAAAATTCTATGCACTAGATATGTTCCCATTTCCATCTGGACAAGGACTACATGTTGGTCACCCAGAAGGTTATACTGCAACGGATATCATGTCTCGTTACAAGAGAATGAAAGGTTTCAATGTTCTTCATCCAATGGGATGGGACAGCTTTGGTCTACCTGCAGAAAACTACGCAGTAAAAACGGGAACACACCCAGAAGTCACGACAAAGAAAAATATCGAAACTTTTAAAACACAACTTAAGTCGCTCGGAATGAGTTATGACTGGAATCGTGAAATAGCAACATCTCACAAAGATTACTACAAGTGGACTCAATGGATCTTCGTACAACTTTATAATAAAGGACTGGCATACGAAGATGAAATTTCTGTTAACTGGTGTCCACACCTCAAGACAGTTCTTGCAAACGAAGAAGTTGTTGATGGAAAATCTGAAGTTGGTGGTCACCCAGTAATTAGAAAACCAATGAAGCAGTGGATGCTAAAAATCACTGAATATGCAGAAAGACTTTTAACCGATCTTGATGATCTTGATTGGCCAGATAGCATTAAAGAACTTCAAAGAAACTGGATTGGGAAAAGTGAAGGTGCCACAGTAAAATTTGAAATTGAAGGTGGACACGGCTCTCTTGAAGTGTTTACAACTAGACCAGATACTCTCTTTGGTGCAACGTATATGGTTATCGCTCCAGAGCATGACCTGATTTCTAAAATTGTTACCGACGAACACAAAGAAGCTGTAAAATCTTATATCGAAGCCACTGCAAAGAAATCTGACCTTGAAAGAACAGACCTCAATAAAGACAAGTCTGGTGTATTCTCAGGTTCATATGCAATCAATCCTGCAAATGGTGCAAAGACTCCAATTTGGATTGCTGACTACGTTTTAATTTCTTATGGGACAGGAGCTATCATGGCCGTTCCTGGTCATGATGAAAGAGACTGGGAATTTGCAAAGAAATTTGATCTTCCAATCATCGAAGTTTTAAAAGGCGGAGATGTGAATGAAGCAGCTTACTCGGGCGATGGTGAGCATGTAAACTCTGATTTCCTAAATGGTCTTGGAAAATCTGAAGCCATTACAAAAATGATCTCGTGGCTTGAAGAGAAAAAACTTGGAACAAAGAAAATTAATTATAAATTAAGAGATTGGTTATTTTCTCGTCAAAGATATTGGGGAGAACCATTTCCAATTATTAAATACGAAGATGGAACGGTAAGATGTCTTGAAGAAGATGAACTTCCAGTAACTCTTCCACAAGTTGAAAAATATGAGCCATCAGGAACTGGAGAATCTCCACTAGCAACAATTGATGAATGGCTCTATATCACTGATCCAAAAACAGGAAAGAAAGCAAAGCGAGAAACAAATACAATGCCAAACTGGGCAGGAAGTTGTTGGTACTACCTTCGTTTCATTGATCCAAGAAATGAAGCTAAAGCTTGGGATAAGGATCTTGAAAAATATTGGTTACCAGTAGACCTCTACGTTGGTGGTGTTGAACATGCTGTTCTTCACCTACTCTACGCAAGATTCTGGCATAAAGTACTTTTTGATCTTGGATTTGTTAATTCAAAAGAGCCATTCCAAAAACTTGTTAACCAAGGAATGATTCTTGGTGAAGATGGCGAAAAAATGAGTAAGTCTCGTGGAAATGTTATTAACCCTGATGATATCGTTCAAGAGTTTGGTGCAGACTCACTTAGACTTTATGAAATGTTCATGGGTCCACTTGAAAAAGTAAAACCATGGCAAACAAATGGAGTTAAGGGTGTTCACAACTTCCTTAGAAAATCTTTTTCATTCTATGGTGACGCAGCAAATATCTCTGGCGACAAAGAAAGTGATGATAGCGTTTTAAAAATTCTTCACAAAACAATTAAGAAAGTAACTGAAGATATTGAGAATATGAGATTTAACACTGGTATCTCGGCAATGATGGTAATGAATAATGAAATCATTGGAAAGAAAAAGGTCTCAAAAGAAACTGCGACAACATTTGCGAAGCTATTAGCTCCATATGCTCCACACACTTCAGAAGAGCTTTGGAATATCCATGGAAATAATGAATCAATTACTTATGCTCAGTGGCCATCTTTTGATGAGGCCCTAGCCAAAGACGATCTTATTACTATGGCCGTTCAAGTAAATGGTAAAACGAGAACGACTCTTGATGTTCCTGCTGATATCTCAAAAGAAGATTTCTTAAAAATGGCTAAGGAAGATGAGAAAGTAGCAAAGTACCTTACTGGAAATATCGTTAAAGAGATTTATGTTCCCGGTAAGATTTGTAACATTGTAGTAAAGTAAATAAGGAATAAATAAATGACAAAGTTCTATTGTACAACAGCAATTGATTATCCAAACGGTAAGCCACATATTGGGCATGCCTATGAAAAGATTATTACTGATAGCTACAACCGTTGGTATAAACTTCTAGGCTACCAAACTCACTACCTCACTGGAACAGATGAGAACGGTCAAAAGCTAATTGAATCTGCAAAAGCTGCGGGTAAAGATACTCAAGTTTATGTCGACGAAAATGTTATCTTCTTTAAAGAGCTATGTGCAAAAGCTGATGTTAAGTACGACGACTTCATCAGAACAACTGAAAAAAGACACCATGACGTTTGTCACGAACTTTGGAAAAAGATTGAAGACAAGGGCTTAATCCACCACGGTCACTATAGTGGAAAGTACTGTCTTTCATGTGAATCATTTTATACAGAATCTCAGGCACCAGATGGAAATTGCCCTGAACATCATAAGCCACTAGATACGAGAGAAGAAGAAGGTTTCTTTTTCAAACTATCAAGCTTCCAAACTTGGATCATTGACTTTCTCAAGGCAAACCCAACATTTATCACTCCAAAAACAAAGTATAATGAAATATTAAGTCGTCTTGAAGGCGATGATTTAATGGATCTCTCAATCTCCAGACCGAATCAAGGCTGGGGAGTTGAAGTTCCAGGTAACTCCAAATTTGTGATGTACACTTGGTTTGATGCACTCATTAACTACTACTCAGCCCTTGATGAATCTCAAAAATCACTATGGCCTGCTGATATGCATGTAATAGGAAAAGATATTCTTTGGTTTCACTCTGTGATTTGGCCATGTATCTTAAAGGCATGTGATCTTCCACTTCCAAAGCAAGTCTACGTTCATGGAATGGTTCTTGCTGAGGATGGTAAGAAAATGAGTAAGTCACTTGGCAACGTTGTTGACCCAATGGACATGCTCGCAAAGTATCCATGTGATACATTCAGATACTACCTTATCAGAAATATTTCAGCTTCAAGTGATGGAAAATTTTCTGAAGCAGAGCTAGTTTCTAAGCACAATACAGAGCTTGGAAATGATTATGGAAATCTTCTCATGAGAGTTATTAAACTTTCAATGAAAACACTTGGCGATATTGAAATCGATTCAACTGATGTTACTCAAGAAATAAACTCTGCTGAAACATTCAAGAAGGCCAAGGCGTATATGGATGAAAGGGAGCACAACAAAGCAATCGAAACGATCTGGGAATTTATCTATTCTCTTAATCAATACGTAAATGACAAAGAGCCATGGAAGCACAAAGAAGATCTTAAGCAATTTAAGCACATTGTTTATAATTGTCTCTACGGAATGCAGTCGGTAACTTTCATGCTACAAGCATTTATGCCAGCAACAGCGGCAAGTGCCCTGACTTTTATCGGAAGCTCTGACAACACAATCAACTCACTTGAGTTTGGAAAATCAACATTCAAGTTAACTGAACCTATTGCACTCTTTCCAAAAATTGAAGCTTAGAATATATTTTTCACCGGGGCCAACACTCAACTGGCCCCTTTCAATTACCAACAATTCTCGACAATATTCATGAACACTGCCCACAAAACTCTAAATAAAGCTAATTAATAAGCATTTATAAACAATAGGTTAAATTAAATTTTCTTAACTTTACTTAAGAAAAATGCTTTCAGCCCGATATACACTATACTCTAGGCTAGCTTTCAGTGGAGATTAAATGATTAAACTTGAAGTACTTGAAGAGGTTTGCAAAGGCCTTGAAGAAATGATGAAGAAGTACAAGCGCAACCAAATCCCTGGTGACAAGGACAGATACGACGCGACAAAGCAAGCCCATGCAGCCCTTCGCAAAGTTATCCTCACAACAACAATAAAAGGAGATATTCAAAGTATCTCACCAATTCAAAATGGAAAAAAATATGGATGGGCCGTCATTGATAATGACAGCAACCTAAAAAATTATTCTGCCTAATCTCTATCGAATGTGTTTGAACAGCTTAATGAAACAGGAATATGATCACTGATCGTTTCCTGCATATAGCGATAATATGATCTTTCAAATAATTGTGGCTCAAATAATTTTCTTCTAAAATCTTCTAGCTTCTCATCGATATCGAATCTCTTTACGACTTCGCCTCTTTTAACCGTGTACATCTCAGAAATTCTCTCAACATAATTTGCTTCGAGATCGAGCATAATCTGATCAGCCCCTGCTGCTTTCTTATACATTACGAGATCCGTTTCTTGATCTGTGTATGACTCATCTGATCTAACTAAAAATTTCGAATCAATAATATTTCTAATTTCACCTTCAAGAAAATTAAAAACTTTTGCGCTATCTTTACCTTCACACTCAACACTAAATTCTTTATCAATAATAAAGTGATCAAAATTACGTGAAGTACCACCAGACTCACTTCCATCTGACTTAAAGCGAGAGAGAGCAAGAGATGTAGGCTCATGAATTTTTAAATCAAGTTTATTATTTGAAGAAAATAATTTCTTCCAATAAGCCTCATCGCTTTCGAGGTTAAAGTCTCCCATGATGATAATATCTTTTTCAGAGAATGACTTTCTAAGCTTTTCCGTAAAACCAATGATATGAGTTAGCTCAGCAAAGCGGGCATATGTATCATACTTAAGGCCTTCTACTTCGGAGTAATTTTCAACACCAAAAGCTGCAAGAGTAAGTCTCTTTCTAAATTCTTCATCACTTGGAGCATTATAAATTGTATGGACAGCAAGCGAAGTAAAGTCAAAACTTCCACTTCTAAATGAAGCCATGAAAGGTCGGCGTGAAACAAGGTCAGCGACATCTTTTCCGTAAAAACTAGTATCAAACTTTGGATAACAAGCATAACTCTCACTTCCCAGTGAGTAGGCCGCAGCACAGTATTCATTTACAACTGGTTTCACGAATCTTGAACGATAGAAGAAACCACCAAGTTCCTTAATCGTAGCATTTTCAGAACCTTCTTCGTTTGGAGTTAAAAGAAGCGCCCAACTTGGATCGAGATCCCTAAGCTCTTTTAGTATTTTTACATAACCAGGAAGCTCATACTGCTCTTTGATGAACTTTAACTTATTAGAAAGCTCAAACTTCTTTTGCTCATCACCTTCACTAACAGCATTTTGAAAGTTTGAAAGTTCTTGCTTGTAATATTCAACGAGGGCTTCATTATGAGATTTATAAACTCCAATAATTGAAACAAGTTCAACTGCCCCAACAATATCAAAATTATTTATAATTTTTGCGATAACTGAATAGTCTTTATATTCAGTTCTTGAAGAGCCTGATTGGTAGAGATTAAACGAACCAATCTTTATACCTTTTTTCTTTCGAGCTTCACTGTATGAATAATAAGAACTGGTAGCGTCACTATTATAGTGGTGATATTGGCCAAGGCATTCGATTTCCCCAAAGTCTTTTTCCAGGGAAAATCCCTTAAGTTCAAGACATGTCGATAGCTCAGAATCTTCAGCAAAAGCAAAGTTCGCTAGAGATAAAATTATAAAAATCTTTAAAAATTTTCTAATTTGCAAAAGCTTCTCCAAGCCAAAGGGTCAATTATTTTTTGCTTGATGAGCATACCCTTTTCACTAGAGATAATCAAAATATCATAGCCACTTAAGTGGCTGATTACACGTTAGAAATATTTGTATTTTGTCAGTTTTTTCCTTACATTCACGACTATTTACTTAAGAAATTGAAATCATTACCCGATATGACTCAAAGCATATAATGTTTTTAAGGAGAATATATAATGAAGTGTTTTAAAACAATAGCCCTAGTATCCCTTCTAATGACGAGTTCTCTAACTCAGGCATCAGTTGTTAAGGTTTTTGATGCTCTTTTAGATAAGGCCCAACTAGAAACACTTCTGACTTCAAGAGGAATATTTGATCGTGGAGTTATTGGACAAGTTGGAAAGAACGTTCGTTACTCACTTCAAGATATCTCTAGCTCTAGCCAGACAGCATCAATGAAAGAGCTAAAGGCCATGGCAAAAAGTATTACTAATCCAGATGATAAAGCAAAGTACGCAGACCTGATGAAAGTAATGTCAAAGGATTCAAAAGAAATCACCAGAGATGAACTTGTAACAACAATCAATAGTCTTGTTCTACTTTCTCAACGATACGGAGTTAGAAGTAAATCAATTCTCGCTTGTGCTCCTTGTGTAAATAAAGAGCTTGCAGAAACAGGTTTTAACTTCACTCTAAATGAACTTAAAGACCCTGCATCACAAAGAATTTTTAAAGAAATGAATAAGAAAGCTAAAGATCCAATCACAGCAGCAAAATTTATAAATTCAGAAGTTACAAAATCTAAGATTGGAACTGCTCCAAGCTTAAGTGCAACTGATGAAGAAGCATTTATCTACTTTCTAATGATTCCTAGACATGGAACAGAAGAACAAAAAAGAGTTTATGATGCAATTATAAAAGTCTCTCGCACAAAAGGTGGAAGCACAGATATCTTTGATGCTGACAATGGACACAAGCTTTATAATATTTTTTCTGATAGCTTAACACCGAGTGAGCTTAACCTTTGGGAAGATCTCTTAGAAGACACTGCAAAGACAATGAAAGAAGAAGAGATGTCGACAATGGATGCCTTCTACAGAACATTAGAAAAAAGAGCAGAGGGTGTAAGCGATCAAGCTGAGAAGCATGATCTTATGGCCAAGTTAGATTATATTAAAAGAGAAGGTTGTTTCTCTAAGAAATAAAAGAAGCTCCGAAAGGAGCTTTTTTTTTAATTTAAAGTATCGACTGCCACCAAGGCAAAAACAGGTAATTCGCCTTTAAATTTTTCATCATTCAATATTTCACAAATTTCTTTCACAGCCTTTTTTTGAATCTCTTGTATTCGAGTGAGGCCTTCTAAGTTTAATGATTCAGAAAGATTATGATAGAGATTAGGACCAATCCTCTTTTCCGGTTCAGTCGTAATAAATTCAGCCGTCGTTTTGAAGTTTCTAATAAATGAATTATCGTCAAGACGAAAAGCTGAAAGTTTACATTTGAAGATATTCTCTTCTTCATAAACGATATCTTCTCGCTCTAAATGCTTAGCTGACATGAGACCAAGCTCACCAAAGAGACGCAGAACCTCCTCTTTCTTAACTCCAGAATGATTTGAAGCAAGCTTAAGTACTAAGTAAGTTATCTGACTATCGATAATTGACGGGTCAATTACAGTAACCGGGTTATTGATACTATTTTCAACAATGACGTATTCTCTAACAAAGAAGTTTTTCAAACCAGGCGGAAGAAGATTCTTGATAACTCCAAGGTCTGTTGACTTAAAGAGATAGAATATAATTTTTAAAAGATTATCATTATTAGGTAATCGCTTAAGGTTTCCACTTCGCACGCGGCGCAGAGTTGTCTCCGCTACCCCCATTCTCATCGAAAGAGCATTAATACTTACATTCTTATTTTCAAGAAGAAAGTTTTCAAGCAATGTGGAAAGTTCAACAACCTCTTGCACTCTACTTAACCTCTTTAATAAACATCTGAGCTCGAGGTAATTTCTCCTTAGATAAAATCACATTCTCATAAGTTGTATTTAGATTTAGTACTTTCTCTAGAAACTGCTTTTCCTTGCGAGATCTTACTAACAAACCAGAGTTCATATTGAAGGAAACTCTAATTTTACCTGAGCCACCACCTCCACTTTGTTCACCACCAATATACTTCTTAGAAAAGTTATTCCAATCAGAGTAAGAGCTAATATCAATATTTTGAATTTCAAAAGAAAGGTTTTTCTCTAAGCTGATACGTGCTTTATCTCCACCTCTTTTAAGATATCCTTCAAAACTTTCATATAACTTCCAATTTTCCCTGAAAATATCATCTATTCCATAATTTTTTAAGTTACCGTAGACAATAGCTTCTGCAGTAGAGGCCCTACGTTCGACTTCTTCAAGTCCAGAATAATCTGAGACCACAGAAATATCACACTCTTTTAATTGCGCTATTTCATACTGTTGGTTATCACGGTTATAAAAACGTTGTTGGGACTGAATGATCTCATTCTTCTTAAAAACCTCTCCGTGACCAAGATTAAGATTCACTCTCTTAATTACAGGTGAGATATTCAAGGCCTGAAGATCATTAATTTCTCTTATATAACCACTATCAAAACATAGTTTTTCGATTTCAATAGGGTTACCATTTAGATCAATAGTTGGGACTTCTGCAAAGACAAGAGTTGAGAAAATAATAGCTATCGAGAGCTGTAGTTTCATAAGAAAAATCCTTTATATAAAGAAAATTCTTTGTATCTTACTTCTTGAAATTTCGATATAAATTTGTAAATTTAACAGGGATTATGAAGTGTAATTTTCATTACACTTCATAATAAGGGACTAGATATTAACTAGTTACATGAAGGAATTGTAAATGCCTCTTCTGAAAGAACTTCTTTGATTACTAGAGTTTCGTGGTTTAATCCACCTCTCGTATCCATGATTACTTCTTGAATTGTATAATCAAGTGGCTTTACAACTGTGTTATAAGCGATTCTGATACATCCGTACTCTCCATCTTGTCTTCCGTACTCTGCACAGTAACCTTTTTGCTTAGTTTCTGCTGAGAATAAGTGAAGGTCACCTGTTTTGAAACAACCATTGCTTGCTTCTCTATATTCGAATGCACTTCTAAATTTTCTAGAATATTTAACACATTTATTTTTTGCTTTTTTAACTGTTTTGAAAGATCCGTCAGCTTGTTGACAAATGTTTGTTACTTTTACACTTTCAAATTCAAATCCGTTTTCCATAAGCATTGTTGGAACTACAGTTGTTTTGTAAGTATGAGCAGAAGCAGTTACAGTAAGTAAAGATAGTGCAAGCATAGCAATTTTTTTCATTTTAAATCTCCTTTAAATTGTTTCGGTGAAACATATTTAGACAAAGAGATTTAGTTATTCAAGACTATAATCAGTGTTTATAAACAAAGAACACCACTTGAAAAAGATGGCGAAAAACAACAATAAAATTTTCGCCACTTTTAGTTAGTGGCGAAGATATTTTTAGAATAACTCTACAACGCCTAAGTTTTCTTTCATCAAAAGAACCTTAACCATTGCTAAGTATTTCTGAACTCCTATTACACTTGTATCTTTTACTGTTTCTCTCATTACTTTATATGCAATGAATTCAAACTCTTTCATTTTGAAAATATTTTGAGTGTCTACTACTCCCCATAAAAGATCAGCATACACTTCAGACTTCATATTATTGCTTTCATAAAGTAAGTTATTTAAAAGTTTCTTATTCAACTTACCTTCAACAAACACATTCACTCCATTCTTCTTTAAAAGATCGATATATTTAGGATGCTTAGTAAGACCCTCAAACATAGAATCAAGAACAATTTTTCTAACTCCTGCTAATTCTTTTAGTAAACCTTGACCTTCTGCCCCACCAAGCTTCACAGCATTCTCTCTTGTTGTTGCATAAAAGGCCTTGAAGACTTGTGATAAAGTATCAGCGGCAAGAACCTTATTAGCTCCTAGAACTTCTCTCGCTGTCGCTTTTGCGCTCTCCGAGATTAGTCTTGCTCTTGCATTAAATATTTTTCTTACAACTACCGCTTCTCCAATGTCTTGAATTCCTGGAAGTCTTCGACCATTTAAAATTCCACCCATATGAGGTCCACCTTGAATAAACAAGTAAGGTAGGTCTCTTTTTCTAAGCGGAGCCTTAACGAAGATATCAGTTAATTCATCAGCATTTCTTACTAAGTAATTTTCAAAATCAGCTTTTGATAGCTTTGATAATTCATCATAAATTCTTAAGAATGAAGTTTCATTCTTTGCAAGATTATATGTATTTTCATACCATGCTTGTCTAATCCAATTTGTTCCAGTTAGAAATTTTCCTTCTTTTGCGGCCTCATAACCAGCTTTGGCCTTAGCCACTTTAGAAACACCTGATCTCTTAGGAAGAAACTTCTTCATGTAACTTCCCATGAAGCCTCTAAGTTCACTTGGATTTCCACCAAAATACTTTCCTACTGTCACGGCCATTTGCTTATCAATTGACTTAAAAGACATATCTGTCACAACATTACTTGTGTACTTATAGAGACCATCACTATTTTTAATAGCTAATTCTTGAACTTCAGCTAGGATTCGTTTTGTTAATTCCTTCATTTTTGCTGCACTAATTCTTCCTGAAGTATGTAGTCTTTGAATCTTCGAAATTTTATTTTGAAGCGATACTGCTTGCTCCCCATTAAGTGATGCATTCTTAACAGCTAGCGAAGCATCTTCTAAAGTTTTTCCCGTAAATAAGTGTCTTACCTTATCTGAGTAAGAATCAAATCCAAGGACAACTTTAGCTAAACTTACATCCGCTTCCTCAACAATTGTTCTCGCCGATTTTCCTGCATGCTTAAAAACATTTGATAGGTTATCTTTTCCAGCATTAAGAACAATCGCCTTAATACTTTCTTTTGTCATTTTTGTTCCCATATTCACACCACGTGCAAATAATCCAACCAAAGGAATAATACTCACTCCTTCAATCACGGCCCATGCCCAACTTCTTGAAACATTGTCCGATGCCAGTGCTCCTGTATAACCAAGGTCGGCCATCGACTCTACATGACGAACTGATTCGTTCGCTCTTAGCTTCATGTCGACTTCACTTTTAAAAACATAAGTCTGAGCTCCCATCCCGGCAGTAACAAGACCAGCGACTGCGATACCACATAATCCACCAGTAAGAACCGCACATGAACCAGCAAGCATAACCCCGGCCATCCCAACTAAGAAACCACCGATTGCAAGTCCTGTATTTTGCCACTCTTCATCTGACATCGAATTAATTTTTTCTAAAATATCAGCAGGTGCAGCATTTAATCCAATCATTTGGTTTAAGTTATCTTGAACCTTCATCGTTGCATAGAAGTGTTCTTTTAGACCTTCATGATCATTTTCATTAGTGTTACAAATATCTTCTAACTTCTTATAAGTTTGCATTTTTCTCTCAACAGCTGCTCTTTGCATAACATCTCTATAAAGGTGTCTCTTTAAAGTCATATCAACTGCTAGGATTTGTTCTTTTAATGAAAGATCATCTTGAATTCCAAATTCACTTGCTCTATCAAGATACATTGCAATTCTATCCTCATGTTTCTGTTCTTTCATTAGGTCTCTAAAGAATGCGATTCTATCAACCTCTTGAGAGTCAAGTGATTCATCAAGGGCATCTTCATTTTCAGATTTAATATCTCCATTCATAATATCACTCACAGCATTTCTAACATCTGAGCTATCAAGTATTGTTTTATACGAGATATCTTGAAGGTAGCTATACACTTTCTTCTCATCTAGTTTAGCTGTGAAAAGTTGAGAGCTATTGCTATCAACTTCTTCAACTGTTTTTGCCCATAGCTCTTTTGAATCATCTGAATTCAAATACGATGTGTAGAAGTCTGGTCTTAAAGGTTTATTTAAAAGTAGTGTTGCTGCAGCCTTATCTAAACGAGCAATTTGCCCAGAAACATTATTGCGATGACACTGATAATCGTTTGTTATTCTCGATCCACGTGAAGTTTTGTTATATGTAGGCTTCTTTCCATTTAGTAGCCCTACAAGATCTCTTCTTGCTAAAAGGTAGCTCAATCTAACTCGTGCGATTGGATTTAAAACATTCATTTGATCGACTAGGTAATCATATTCATTAATATTCGCTTCAGGAATAAGTCCGTGAACATCTCTAAGTTCATTCCAAAGATAATGTAGAAGTCTATAATCCTTTTCAAGACCAAGTTCATTTAGCTTTGAAATTGGTAAAATTTTTCCATCGACATTGAACTTAGAAAGATAATCGTCAAGGTGCTTATAAAGGTCTTGATTCTTATTCTGTCCACAAAATGGATGATAAGAAATCGTACATGCCTTGATAAAACTTCTAACAAATGGTGATTTTGTATCTTTCTCAGCGACTAAACCTTTGACTACTTGATGAATTTTATTAATACCCCAGTTTCTATATGCGCTCGGTGCGTATAGTGAAGGAATATCTAGTTTCATCTTATGCGCTTGTAGCTCAGCCTTCACGTCATTTGGAATAATGTCAGCGATATTTGTTGCTCCAAGTTCCTGCATTTTGTGAGAAATATATGGAGATGCATTTAATGTAAATGGCCTTACCTGAACTTTCTTATCTCCACTTCCAACTTCGATAAATTTATATGGACTCTCCTCAGAAATGATTTCATTTAAAAGAAGAACATCTTTATATTGCTTTATTTCTGATTTAGATTTTCTCGTCGCCTGAGACTCAAAAGAATACTCCCAAGTTGCGATTCCTTTTTTTAGATCCATAAATTTTGCAAATACAGAAATGTCATCAAAACTTGGCTTTAAGTATGGCGTATACATTGTATTAGATTTTTCCGCTTTATTTGCATTTGTATAATTATTGAACTCAACAGCACCATACATAGCATCTTTCAAAGGATTGATCTTAGAATCTTCGATATAGTAATTCATTACAAGATCATTACTTCCGTTATAAATAAGACCATGATTTTCAAGTACCGAATCCAAATAACCTTCACTAATATCGTCACGGACTTCAAGGTTAAGCTCACTTGGCCAAAAACCATTTGCTTTATTTACCGAACATGACTTTGGCATCTGAATAGGAAGATTCTTATTACCTGCTAATACATCATAAGTTTTGATTTGAGATGCCATCATCTGGATTGTCATTAATCTTAGTGCATATAAATAATTCTTTGCCATTGGATATTGAACGATAGTTTGAATATCTCTTCTTGCCATTGAGTGTTGGTCAAAAGAGATTTCTAAATAGTCACCGTTATCATTCACATTGAAGAAGTATGGATCAGTTGATGGATTCTTACCTAGTTTTAAAAAGTCATAATCATCAGTATACTCTTCAAAAAGTCCCGATGGAATCTTAACGAAGAAATTAGCAGCAAAGTAACCAGAAAGAGCACTGTGTGGTCTTAGAACAACAAACACATCTCTCATTGCAACAACGACGCTGTCCATATAAGCGAGAATAACATCACGTTTTTCTTGATCATCAGCATTTGAAATTAAAAAATCTTCAACCATTCTCTTATACTTATTAGCTCTTTCAACTACTGTCTGAATTAATGGTCTAAACTTACTAATATTGATTTTTGCATTATCATCTTCAAGATCTAATTTAGAGATGTCTTTAACGAGTCTTTCTACAAAACTTGGTTCACTCTTACACTTTTTTTGAATTGATGCCACTGGCTCAACTACTGAGCTTGAAGTTGCTGTACATGAATTTTGCTTAAAATTTTCAAGGTAACTATAGTATGTTGGAGCTTCAGTATTTAAAGATTCTACTGAGTCACTTTCCTCCTCATCACTTACTTCACAGCTTGGGTTTCCTCTTACAGAGTTTTTAAATTCAACAAGCCTTGCGATAACTTCTTCAGAGTCAGCGCTATTAATTGAACTTAATTCTCTAATAGGTCCAGCAAAGGCCATCTCAAATGAACAGATGAAAATAAAAATTGCTGTGCAGATTTTGCTAATAAACATACTTCCCCCAAGTAGTTATATATAAGCAAGAATTAGGCCAAGTACTTAGGTTCATCAAATGATCTAAACTATTGAAATGTCTATGACAGATAGACTAAATAGATGAAAACTTTAGACACTGTATAGACTTTAGACACTCATAAAACTTTTACCTATTGGCCTAGTTGATCCATTTGGGGTTATCATAAAATCCATGAAAACTATGATCGTTACCTTATTTACCTTCGCTATTTTTGCCTCACCAAGTGCAGAGAAAATTCAATCGTACAAGAGTGTTTTCTTTGATCTCAAATCCATTGATTCTCAGAAAGTACCTGATCCAATAAGTGATAACCCTATTAACACCGAGTTATTAATTGCAAAAAATAGTGCTGGAAAAATAATTGGGTTTATCAGAGAAGTCACAACGTCAACGGGCTGTAATAGTGAATGTCTACCAGTTATCTTTACGCTCTACTACAATAGCGCTAAAACCCTGGTTAAACTTAAATCCACACCAGGTCTGACAAAGAAATATCATGCGCGATTTACAGATAAAGACTATCAGAAGTTAGACCTAATACTCGCCCTTAATCCAGTTGTTTTTAAAAAAGTTGTCCATCCCACGGAGATGGTTGATGCAATTTCGGGAGCGACTAAGAAAGAATTTGTTAACGATGTAGTCAAGAATGCTGCTTATACAAGCTTAAGAGTAAATTTGTATAACCAGCAAACATTAGATGAATTAAAAAAATTATTCTGACCAACAAGATCCAAAAACGAGAACTTTCTTGGCCTGTGAATCAACGAGAGCTGTTTCTTTACATCCCGAAAATCCACCTTCGTGTTCTATTTTAAATACTGTCAGTTTGCTATTTAAAGCGAGATCCACTAATTCTTGCTTGAGAGATTCAAGCGCTGCTCCTGCTCCATTTTTCTTAGACAGATTAGAAAAACTTGCTTCAATTGTAGAATCAAATTCTGCACCAGAAACTTCTTTTACATCGATGTATTTAATTGGAGCATTATAACCAGTGTACTCTTTAGAAATTGCTTCATAAACTGACTCTTCTTTGGAATCCGTCAGTTCACTAGAATAAATTGTATACTCAGAATATCCATAATGAGAAAGCTCTCTAGCCTCATTGTATTTTTGTGATATTGATAGTTTTGCTACTTCGAGATCTAAACCAGCAGCAAGTAGTGAAGAAGTAAAAAGTACTAATATTAAAGTTTTCATAAGCCCCCCAAAGATTGATGAGTACTTCATATGAATTTTTTCTAGAAAGGTCCAGCTGAAATGGATTTACTAACAATATCCTAAAAAAAAGGCCTCAAACAGAGGCCTTTTAATGTAATTTTTACTGATTTCTTAAATCTTTTCGAAGAATTTTTCCGACATTTGATTTTGGTAGCTCTTTTCTGAATTCATATAGTTTAGGAACTTTGTATCCTGTAAGATTTTCTTTACAGAAAGCTTTAAGCTCTTCTTCAGTTAGAGACTCGTCATTTTTTACAATGAAGATTTTAACAATCTCACCACTTCTTGGATCAGGTACACCAACAGCAGCACATTCAAAAACTTTTGGATGTTGAACGATAACATCTTCAATTTCGTTTGGATAAACATTGAATCCAGAAACAAGAATCATATCTTTCTTTCTATCGACTATTTTGAAAAATCCTTCCTCATTCATGAGACCAATATCTCCTGACTTGAAAAAACCGTCTTTTGTCATCACCTTAACAGTTTCTTCTGGACGATTCCAATACCCTCTCATTACTTGTGGTCCCTTGATACAGATTTCTCCGATCTCACCAACACCTAAAGTATTTTCATCATCATCTTTAATACAAACATCTGTTGAAGAAACAGGGAGTCCAATATTTCCGTTATAATCTTTGAGATCCATTGGATTAATACAAGCAGCTGGAGAAGTTTCAGTTAATCCATAAGCTTCAATTAGTGGTGTTCCAGTTACCTTCTTCCATTTTTCAGCAACAGCTTTTTGAACGGCCATTCCTCCTCCAAGAGTTAACTTCAACGAAGAAAAATCAATTGAAGAGAATTCAGGATTATTTAATAGACCATTAAAGAGTGTGTTAACTCCTGTGAACGCCGTAAATTTATGTTTTTTCAATTCTTTGATAAATCCTGGAATATCTCGAGGATTTGTAATCAAGATATTCTTTCCACCAAGAGTTGAAAACGTAAAGCAATTCGCAGTCAGTGAAAAAATATGATAAAGCGGAAGTGGAGTTATAATAACTTCTTTTCCTTCTGTCGTAATTGGAGAGATCCATGCTTTTGCTTGTTTTAAATTTGCCACGATATTTCGATGAGTAAGATCCGCACCTTTTGATACACCAGTTGTCCCACCTGTATATTGCAAGAATGCTGTCTCGTCATTCTTAATATCTGCACGAACAAATTTTGACTCATCTCCTTCATCTAATGCTTTTAGAAAAGGTATTGAACCTTTGATCGTCCACTTTGGAACCATTTTCTTAACATGTTTGATAACGAAATTAACTAAAAGCGATTTTGGAAATTTAAGCATATCTCCAATCTGTGTAACAAGAACAAACTCAATCGGAGTTTTATCTAAAACTTCTTGCAGAACTGTTGCTGAGTTTTCAAAAATAATGATGGCACGAGCTCCAGAGTCTTTTAGCTGGTGTTCTAATTCTCTTGCTGTGTAGAGAGGGTTTACGTTAACACAAACCATTCCTGCTCTTAAAATACCAAACATGGCCACTGGATACTGAAGTATATTTGGCATCATGATCGCTACTCTATCGCCTCTCTTTAATCCTAAGTTATTTTGTAGGTAAGAGGCGAACTTGCGAGACAGATAATCCATATCACTATATGTTAGAGATTTCCCCATGCAATGAAATGCATCACTCGCTGAGAATTTCTCAAAACATTGTTCTAGTAACTCTGGGATCGAATTATATGCATCTGCATTAATTTCAGCTGGTACCCCGTCCTGGTAATGTGCTAACCAAGGCTTTTCCATAAGGTTTCCTCTCTTCTGTAAGAATTTTCATAATAAATAATATCTATGATATTAAAGTTTCTAACTAGTTACAAGACAGAGATATCTACCACACTGCAAAAACCGACAAAAATAAGTTTTATTTCTTGTTTTTTACATCCTCTGGGGATATAACCTGCTTCGTTTTTAGGATAAAAACATTCACACACACACGAAAGGCCCTTTGAATGAAGGGCCTAAATTTTTTTAGAGGACTAATATTGTCAACTAATCTAACTTCAGAAGACTTTTACACTGACCCTGATGGCAATCTTGTCTTCACGGAAATTTATCACCGTAAAAGAGGATTTTGCTGCAAGAGTGGTTGCCGACATTGCCCTTTTGGCTTTGGAAAAAGCATTGATGAAAATTCTCCTACTGAATTATCAATAAATAAAAGTGATCTCAATCTAAGTGATTTATCAGCAGAAGATATACTTTGGAAGTATTCAGATTTTATTGAGGACTAAGTTTTACAAATAAGATGAATGTCGTATGCTCATCTTCACTATCGTAAGTAAGCTTTCCACCCATCTTCTCCATCGACTCTTTAGAAATACTCAAGCCTAGACCAGTGCCTTTTCCAATTTCTTTGGTCGTAAAAAAAGGCGCGAAAATCTTTTGGGCAGTGACTTCATCGATGCCATTACCAGAATCAGAAATTCGTATTTGCATAAAGTCTTCGACCTGCTGAAAACTAATTCTAATCCACTTCTCACTCTTGTCATTGAGGGCGTCCAAACTATTATTTAACAAATTCATTAAAACCTGGGCAAACTCAACTTCACTCACAGATATATCAACAACAGGAATCTGCGCAACATTAAACTGAATATCGAGACTTCTTAGTTTTTCAAAGAAGTAATCAAAAGAATCAGCAACAGCATCTTTTAGCTTTATACTTACAAGTTCCTCGTGACTTCCATCGCGAGAAATTTTCTTCATATTCTTAATGATTTTAGTAATTCTATTAACACCATTATTAATTCTTTCAAAATTTAAATCATCTTGGTGATTGGGATCATTTTCATGTTCCCGCTTTATGCGTTTTTCAACCGCATAAATTCCTGACTTGATAATTGTTAGCGGATTATTGATTTCGTGAGCAATTCCTGCGGCCATCTCCCCAAGAGATGCAAGTCTTGCGGCATTTAAAGCTTTTGCTTCTTGAAGTTTCTTTTCAGTATTGGCCTGGTCTAATAATTTCTTATTTTCAATATTAAGGTCAACGAGTTTTTTTGAAATATTCTCAATCTGATTTTGAATAAGAGAGATTTCATCTTCATTCTTTCTCTTATTTTTAAATTCATCGACTGTTGAAGTTGTTGTGATATCGAGTCGCTTTAGATAACGAGAAATATAGACAAGATCATGAGTAATTAACTTCTCATAAAGAAGTAGCAATAAGAATGATACAACAAATGTCTTAGCCGCTTGTGTTAAAAATACAATGAAAGCACGATGAAGAATTTCTTCGAGAATATGGTTTCGAGTAAATCGAAGAAAAAATGTTCCTCCATAAACCTGCTCTCCATCGACATCAAAGTAGAGAGGATATTTATTCAAAAAGCTTGAGTCAATCAACTCCCTTTCTTTAACTTCTTTTTTCAAATGTACAAGATCGATATTATTTTCATCAACAAGCTGAATTTCAGTTATCCCTTCGAGTTGAAAGAGATCATTTAACTGAACTTTAATAAGGTTAATATTTAAATCCCAAAGAGAACCCTTGAGTGAGCCGAGAGTCGTGATCTCAATATTCTTAATTCTCTCATCCATTTTACCAACGCCAAGACGATAGTCCAAAAAGAGAGAACTCAAGGTAAAAATTGTCGACATAATTGAACTAATCACAATCGTATAGACTAATATTTTATGCTTAAGAGATTGTTTATTTAAATATTTCATATGTTTATGACTTTTCGTCTACAAACTTTTTTTCTTTAGTCTCATTATTGCTTAATAGCATCTTTAAGTACATCAAGCTCAGGAACGTATGTACTAGTCTCAACATTAAATAGGCCGAGAATACTATGATATAAATTATCGTGTGAAAGCTGATCCTTGACCTTCGTACTCAGCTTTTCCATATCAACTTTGGGTCTAAGCTCTCCTCCAAACCAGAGGATCATCGCAGCGTTGGTCTGTGCCTCTGGTGCAAACATATACGGCATCCCATGAAGATAAACCCCATTTTCTCCAAGTGATTCTCCATGGTCACTAACATAAATTAGCGCCGTATCATCATTTGGAAACTTTTTAAGAACCTCAAGAGTTTCTTTCAAAAAATAGTCAGTATAAACTAAGGCATTGTCATAGGTATTAATAATATCTTGTTGACTACACTTTTGTAGCTCACTCGTTAAGCACGCCGGTTTGAATTTTTCAAATTCATCAGGATATCTCTTATAGTAAGCTGGTCCGTGATTTCCCATTTGATGGAGAACAATCAAGATTGATTTCTGGGCATTATCAGAATTATTAACTAATTCTTCAATCCCTTCTAACATTCCAACATCGCGGCACTCATCTTTTGTGCACACTTTGTTTGTGTTTGCTGATTTGTAATCTTCAAACTTCACTCTTGCAGCAACTCCCTTAGAGTCCGAATTATTATCTCTCCAAAGAACATGTATTTGACCAGTTTTATGAAGAACATCTAAAAGATTCTCTGTATTTTTTGCATTTGCAATATCAAAATCAGTTCGTGAACTAGCAGAGAACATACATGGAACAGAGATCGCAGTCGATGTTCCACAAGAAGTAAATTGAGGAAAACTAATCACATCCTCTTTGGCCATTAAACCAAATGTTTCACGGCCGTAACCATTTAATGAAATATGATCGCCTCTTACTGTTTCTCCAACAACAAGTATAACGATTTTTCTCTTTCCATCATGATTATTAATAACAGCATCTTCAGCAATCTTTATAAACTCGCTACTTTTTGCCATGACATTCTTTTTGAAATACTTATCAGTTGCATAGACCCAGCCAATTGGATTGATAAAGTATCTCACATACTTGTGCTGTCTAAAAAAACTTGCATAGTGCTTACTCTCCACAACTACGCCTAAAAGTATCATCGAAATGCAAAGAGCGAGAATTTTTAAAATTGATTTAATTCTTGTAAAGAAAGGCTGTGCCACCACTTCAACTTTATAAAGTAGAAATAAGGGTAATAGAATAAAGAAAACTGCATAGATAAAGAATGATCCATGGATCAAATCACCAAGCTCATTCGCATTTGAATGAAGAAGGTTTAAAATCATAACATTATCAATATAGGCATTAGAAAAGAACATTGAGTATGAGGCCAACGCACTAATAAGTAGAATAATCCCATAAAGAGGACGTACCCACTTAAAAACTCTCACAAGATTAAAAAATAATAGAAGTACAAAAAATAAGACAAAACAAATGCTCAGTAAAAAGAACGAGTTCTCGCCAGTTACTGGATAGATCTTAAGTATATTTTTGAAAAATGAATAATTAAAAAAAAGAAAGAATAAAGCAGAAGTAATTATCGCTAACTTTAACTCAGTAATTTTGAATTTCTTCATCCCCTGGGACCCCTCAAAAATGTGTAGATTTTTTATACTGTATAATAAATAGACAGCTTTTATAAGCTAAATATCTAATTAGTCGTAGATAAATTTGGCACGCCCCTTGCTTATATATAACTGAATCCAGATTAAATTGGGGGAAAGATGAAATTAATTATACTGACACTATTTGCAAGCATTTCTACTTTTGCGGCATCGCCGATGAAGGTCGAATGTAAAACAGCAAGAGAGAATTTTATTGTAAAAATAAGAGATAATAACTTAACAATTGACGGGAGATATCCTGCTCAAACAACTGCTCAAAGAACTCGAGATCTTGGAAAAGGAGTTGAGAAGATATTTTATCTTTCGGGAGAGAAGCACACTATCCATATCAGCGATAAGAGTAAGTTCAATGAGCTTAATGACTTCATCTCTATCAAGTCTCGAAGAGGACATGAAGTTACATTTCCACTTAATTGTAGCAATCTTTAAGATCATCCCATGCTCAGTCGACCTTGGCTGAGCATCAAGTTTTACTTAGACCAACGAAAAAGCTTAGCGCGATCGACATCTTCTTCTTTAGGAGGAATTTTAAATCCTTCACAACCATTGATAGTGATTCGAGACTCTTTCTTGATTGCAACAGAGGTATTCAATGTCACAAAATTACTCTTACGCTCTTTTAGCTTAAAGTTATATAGCGCAAGGTCCACATCGTAATCACCAACAAGAGACTCTCCAGCATTCAAAATATTTCCGGCATAATTAAATTCAACAACTGGAGCTTGAACGGCAACATTATCAGTTACCCCGTTATATAAAACTTCGTTGCTGTTTCCAGATGTTGAGATATCGACACTTGTGATAAGGCGATCATGATTAAATGCTGGACATTCAAAATTTTCAAAACGTTTTGATACAGCTGCGGCAGAGAAGAAGAGCGAGAAAACGCCGCCTTTTATTTGATGTCGTCGATACTTGTTTTCTGACTGGGTACCAGGAACAACAAGTGGAATATAGATATATCCGACAGTGGTGTTAACAGAGTAAGCTCTTCTTCTCACTCTTATAAGCCAGGCATTTACACCAAACTCAGTAATTAAGCGATCGAGACTTTCGCGGTCAATTTGTGGGAAACTGATATTCGTTGTGACCCCCTTTGAAACGAGTTGTTTTCTAAGAGGTCCAACACGCCACTTATCTACTTTTGTACTATTAAGCTTCGCCATTTCCATGTCTAAGTAATAACTGCTGCCTTTAAATTTAATTTCCGCTTCTTTCGAGCATGAGAATAAAAGAAAAGAGAATAATACTAAGACAATAGTTTTCATAACAATCCTCGAGCTTAAGAGATAAGTAAGTACGATGTTTTTTCTAAATTTTTTATTTTTAAATTCTTACAGTCTTTTACTATCATACTCTCATAGCTATTGATTTCTACTTCATTAGTTGTAATTTTCCCCTTAAGGACAATAACTGACAATGCTCGTTTGCCATTTGCTTGGACAGTATTCTCACTGCCTCCATCTGAATTTATCAATTCAACTTTAAAGTCGCGATGTTCAGTGAGAGTCACGTGTTTTTTTTCAAAAGCTCCTTCGCTAAAGTCAAATGAGCTAAGAGTATTTTTATTCTTATCAAAATTAATAACGTCGAGGGCCTTATCGATATGCAGTTCTCTTGGATTGCCTTTATTATCGAGTCTATTCCAATCCCAAACTCGATATGTCACACCTGAGCTTTGTTGAATTTCGCACATCAAAACATCTTTTCCAATAGCGTGAATAGATCCAGAGCGAACAAAGAAAAAGTCTCCAGCTTTCACTGGGTAGAAATTTAATAATTCATTCACGTTGCCAGAAACCCTGATTTCTTCCTCAAGCTTATTCTTATTCACCCCATCTTTAAGACCAAGATAGATGCCTTCGCCCTTAGGAGCATCAAGAATAAGCCAGCACTCACTCTTTCCACTGTCACCCTCATGTGCTTTTGCATATTCATCACCAGGGTGTACCTGAATAGAGAGATTGTCAGAGGTATCGATAAATTTCACGAGATATGGTAGTTCCTCGGCGGAGAAAAGAGTATCAAGCTTGTGACCATCAAGGGTTTCACTGATGCCATCACGATGTCTTGAAACTTCCCAAGTCTCACCAAGAGGATCTGAAGAGCTCATAATGCCTAATAAATCAGGCTTCTTGAGCCCTTGCAAACGTTTTCCACCCCAGATTTTATGGGTCAGATATGGTCTCAATGGATATAATTTCAAGTACTTCTCCTAAAATATCTATTTCTTATCTCTCTTATTTTAGAAACTTAGCATCCAAAGCACAAGTCTATATGCTAAACGCCCTAAATAAGGAGCTTTTCTAAAATTCACGTGATCTCATTTAAGATGGTATTTATGAAACAGATCGCTGATATACCAGTCATCACACTTTCAAATGTCGTTTTCTATCCTTCGACATCCTTACCTCTCTATTTTCTTGATAAAGAGCTTGAGTTGATGATTGAAAGGTCACTAAAGGAACAAACCCCTATTGCTGTAGCCTTGAGCAAGGACGGGCAAATGCTTGATGGGCGGCCTATCCCAACCGAAATATGCTCTGTAGGAATGCCGATTGTACTTGATCGACTTGAAGATGGAAGCCTCAAGGTTTTACTCAGGGGAATTGGTCGGGCCAAGTTACTTGAAGCGAAATTTAATATTCCTTATCAGGTTTATTCTGCTGAAATTGAGTTTGTGAATGAGGTGGATTCTCTTGTCTTTGACCAAGCTAAATTTAAATTTTTTAAAGGGATGCTCTACGACTGGCTTGAAGATGCGATAAAGGATGTTGGAGAAAAAGAACAATTTATACTCTCTCTAAATAGGCCAGATACCATCATCGATTATATCTGCACTTTCCTAATTAAAGATATTGCAACAAAGCAACTTCTACTTGAAATGGAAGACAAGAATGATGTTTTGAATCTATTAAGCTTAATTTTTGAAAAAGAAAATCCATTTCAAGAGAATCAACTTATCACTGATGCGATTAAAGATTTCAATTCAATGGATAATTTTGATAATGAGCGAATTGCAAATTAAACAATCGGAATAATCCAATTTGTAATTGTCATCGCAATGCCTGAAACGACAGGAATCATCAGGTTATCGTCAATCTTCGTCGATAGAAGTTCAGCAAAACATCCCGCAGTTGAAGCGATGAGTGCGAAAGCGAAAAGATTTATATTCACAGGAAAAAATAACAATCCATAAACCATCACAACAATGAAGCATGTGATAAAACCAGCAACACTTCCTTCCAGTGATTTGTTCCCATAAATTTTCTGTGTACCAAATTTAATTCCAAAAGCTGATGAAATAGGATCTGAAAAAACAAGAAACAAAGTTGAAATAATTGCAATTGGCTCTTCGAAGAATGTTAGAGATAAACCAACACCAAGAGCATAAAAAGGGAGACCACTGATTGAGTTTTTCTCACTCTCTCTCATGAACATTCCCATATAATTTAAAACGAATTTATTAACTGATTCTACCTTCAGACGAAGAAGTTCAAAAATGATGCTTAAGAGTCCAAAGACAAGAAGAATTTGACCGACTTCTTTCGCAGGGATTTCCAAAGAGAAATAAATCGCAAGTCCAGTCAGACCAGTGATGATATGCCACGCTTTTCTAAGCAGATGCAAATCACTTCTTTTCAATAAAACTTCTTTAATTTCCATAACTTCTTCCAATACTTTAGTAAAACTATAATCTTTTCTTATTTTTGGCGTGATTCGTCATTGCGCTCGGCAAAAAAACCAATGAAAAAGGTTTTCGAGGCCTTTTAAATAAGTCTATAATATAGCTAACTTATATAATTAAGGAGTACTACTTGTGACGGATAATACAAGTTCATATATAAAGCAGGCCAGTGACCTCATGGGTACACAAAATGGATCTCAGAAAATCTGGGCCATCGGTGGAGGAAAAGGTGGAGTTGGAAAGAGTTTAGTAACTTCTAATCTCGCCATTTGCTTATCCCTACTCGGAATGAAAGTTGTCATCATTGACATGGACCTTGGTGGAGCAAACCTTCACACATGTTTAGGTGTACCAATTCCAGAAAAAACACTGAGTGATTATTTTTCAAAATCTCACACAAAATTAGAAGAGCTTCTTACACCGACGCTACTTCCAAATCTCAAACTGATCAGTGGTGCCCAAGATGAACTTGGAATTGCAAACCTAAGACAGGTTCACAAGAGCAAGCTTATTTCACACCTCAGAGAGCTCGATGCAGATTATATTCTTCTCGATCTTGGAGCAGGGACTACAAGTAACACTCTTGATTTCTTCCTATCAGCTGATCAGGGCATTTTAGTTACGCTGCCAGAGCCTACATCGATTGAAAATACTTACCGATTCATTAAATCAGTATTTCATCGTAAATTAGCGTTAATGGAAGACTTTCTTGAGATCTCTCCAATTGTTGATAAAGTACTCAACAGTAAATTATCTGAGAAAAATACGCCGTCTGAAATTATTGAAAAGGCCATGAAGATTGATCCAGTCATGGGACAACGCCTTAAGAATGAAATTGAAGCGTACTCGCCAAAACTAATTATTAACCAATGTCGAACTCAAGCAGATATCGATATTGGATTCTCAATGAAGATTATATCTAAGAAGTACTTTGGACTAAACCTCGACTACGTCGGCTTTCTTGAATACGATGCAACAGTTTGGCAGAGTGTGAAGAAGAAAAGACCACTAATCTTAGAATTTCCAGGTTCTTCACTAGTGAAGAACTTTGAAAGCATTATTCATCGAGTACTGAATCTTTCGAAGAAAAATATTTAAGGAGTTTGTAGGATGAATGAGCAGATAAAAAATTACTACGAAGTTCTTGAAGTTAGTATTAATGCAAATGGCGAAGAAATCTACCAAGCATATACGAGGGCCAAGAATGCTTACTCAGGTGACAGCCTTGCACTTTATTCGCTTCTTTCTCATGATGAAGCGACTAAAATTCTTGAACTCATTGAAGAGGCCTATAATATTCTTTCTGACCCAGAAAAAAGAAAACAATACAATAACGTTCGAGGAATAAGCGCTGACTCAGTAAACCTTTCCCCTGGAATGAGTGCTGATAAAGTTGAAGAGTTTAAACAAAATAAAAACTCTGGGGAAATTAATAAGATTGTCGCAAAGAAACGCTACGGTTTAGAATTTACAGAAAACTCAGAGTTTGAAAAAGAAATTGAACAATGTGAAGAGTTCACTGGAGAATTTCTTAAAAGAGTTAGAGAGTATAAGAATGTTGATATTCAAAGACTTGCTGAAATGACTAAAATCTCTAAAACTTATCTACAATATATAGAAGATGAGGATGTTGCAAAAATGCCTGCAACTGTTTATATCAGAGGATTTGTTTATCAATACGCAAAGTGTTTAAAGCTTAATCCAGAACTAGTTGCAAACTCTTTCCTCAACCGTATAAAAAAGTTAAAGGAAAGTTTATAAACCATGTCTTTAAATGAAAACTCTAAGGTGATTGAACTTTCAATCACCGATGAAGATACTAAGAATTACAAAAGACTCGATCAATTCCTTTCAGACAAAGTTACAGATATTAGCCGAACTTTTTTAAAAGATCTGTTCGAAAAAGGGCAAATTACGAGCTCAATAAATCTTGAACTCAAGAAAATGCCAAAGAGCCCAGTAACAATAACAATTGTTATTCCGCCACCGAGACCAGCAGAGGCCATCGCACAAAATATTCCTCTTGAAATAATTTTTGAAGATGAACATCTCGTTTTTGTAAATAAACCAGCGGGAATGGTAACTCATCCCGCACCAGGTAATTATGATGGCACACTTGTTAATGCGATACTTCATCACTGCAAAGATATAAAAGGCGTTGGAGATCAGAAAAGACCAGGTATTGTTCATCGCCTCGACAAGGGAACAAGTGGAATCATGGTTGTGGCAAAAACACAGAAATGCCATGAAGGACTAGTTACTTTATTTTCGACTCATGATATCGATCGCTACTATGAAGCCCTAGTCATGGGTACAAAGATTCCTGTTGGTGGAAAGCTTGAATCAACGATTGGCAGACATCCCACTAATCGCTTAAAGATGGCCGCGAATGTACGTAACGGAAAAGATGCAATTACTCATTATAAGGTTCTTGATACTTTTGAAAAAATCTCCCATGTTCAATTAAAACTTGAAACTGGAAGAACGCATCAAATAAGAGTTCATCTTTCATCACTACTACACCGCCCTATTCTCTGCGATCCATTATATGGAAATCCAAAAGAAAACCTTCAAAGACTCTCGCCAGAACTTAGCAAGCTGATTGGTGAGTATGAATATCCATTTCTCCATGCCAAAGTACTAGGACTAGTTCATCCCATTACTGGTGAAAAACTATACTTTGAAGTTGAAGCGCCAAAAATATTTAGAGATGTACTAAAAATGGCATGTGAGCAAAGAAATGAAAATAATTCTTGAAAATATTGATTCATGTATTTTTGAAGTTTATTCAGATAAACCAGAGGAATTAAGTTTAAAGTCGGTCAATCAAGTGCACGGTAATATTGTTCTTGATTGCAAATCTAAACTTCTCGAGGCCGACGGCCTTATTTGCCTCTGTGGAAAATGTATTTTGGCCATAAGAACTGCTGATTGCCTACCGATTGCAATTATTGGAAAGGATGGTCACGCCCTTATTCATGCAGGATGGAGAGGACTAGAAAATAATATTTTAAAGAATTCTGAAATAGAAAAAATTAACCCTACCCATTTTTTTATTGGTCCTCACATTAGTTGTAAATCATATGAAGTATCCGAGGAATTTCTCGAGTATTTTGATCGAGATAAGTTTGAGATTGCTGATGGGAAGTACCACTTCTCGATGGAGAAAGAGGCTAAACAACAAATACTGGAAATGTATCCAGAGTCCTTGATAAAGTGCTCAAATGCGTGCACTTTTTTAGATCATAGGTATAATAGTTATCGAAGAAATAAAACTGAACAAAGAAACTGGAATATTCTAAGGAAAGGATAAAATTATGAAAAAAACTTTTTTTGAAAAAGCGACATTAAATCAGAAGATGCTCTTCTTCGTCTTGGGTGCGCTCATGGCGATTTTTTCGATTTACCTCACATCACATTACTTTGATGCTAAATACCCAACAGGCTTCGAGGCCGGCTCAATCTGTAATATCAATTCATTCTTTAATTGTGATGCAACGACACTTTCACCGCTTGGAAATATTGCCGGTATTCCAATTTCTATCTTTGGTGCGCTGATGGGAGCATTTGTAATGCTTTCTTTCCTATATAATAGTGATGAAGTTGAAAGTGCACTACTTACAATCTTAGGTGTAAATGCTGTTGGATGTATCATCCTCTTTCTCTATTCATTGATTGGACTTGGTCATCTTTGTCCATTTTGTACACTCTACTACTTAGCATCTTTTGGAGCTCTCTATATGCTCTTTAAAATTGGTGAAACGAGAGGACTCAATATTAAGTTTATTTGTATCTATGGTGTTGTAACTGTAATAGTAGCAGGATCAACATATGCAATGGTACAAAATTGGGAAACTAAGAAAATTCAACTTAGTCAAAGTTTAGTGAAAATGTACTACCAACTTCCAAACCTTGGAAGTCCTACGACAGCGTCACCATTTAGACTTGCAAGCGCAACAGAATCTTTTGAAGGTGCTCCTATTCAATTTTCGATTTTTTCAGATTTCCAGTGTCCTGCATGTAAGGCACTAACAACTGTTGTTGAGAAAATTGCAGAGAAGTATCATGGAAAAATTAATATTCAATATTTCTTTTATCCACTAGATCATAATTGTAATCCTAACATGGAAAGACCTCTTCATAATTATGCTTGTCAGGCAGCATATATGGCTTCTTGTGCGGACCCAGCAAAGTTTGGACCTATTCATGATGATATTTTCGCAAACCAGGAAAAACTTTCAACAGCATGGATTAATGATTATGCCAACAAACTGGGTGTAACAGAGTGTATGGCAAAGCCAGAGACTAAAGAAAATGTTGTAAAAATGATAAATCAAGCAGATACATTTAGTGTAAGATCGACCCCTACAACTTTACTAAATGGTGTTAAAATTGAAGGTGTAAGACCACTAAGCGATTACTATGCAATCATGGATGAAATTTTAAAGAGAGCAAATAAGTAAAAATATGAGTGATAAAAAATCAAAAGATATTCCAAAGTTTTCAGAGGGTCTCATTGAGACTCACTGTCACCTTGATTATTTAAAAGACTTATCAACTGAGGAAATTGTTAATAAGTCCAAAGAATATCATGTCGAAAAAATTATCACGATTGCCGTTTCCCCAGATAATCTTGATGCAGTCATCGCTCTAACTCAAGAGCATGACTGTGTATTTGGAACTCAAGGAATTCATCCTCACGATGCAAAATTCTTTAACCAAGAAGTCCTTCAAAAAGTTGCAAATAACCTTAAAGAACCTAAGATTGTCGCTGTTGGCGAAATTGGACTTGATTATCACTATAACAAATCTCCAAAGGAGATACAGATTGAAGCTTTTGAAGCCTTTTTAAATCTTGCAAGTGAAAGAGATCTTCCCGTTGTCATTCACACAAGGGATGCTGATGAAGATACAAAGAATACACTTCTTAAATTTTCTTCAAAACTTAGGAAAAAAGGCGTTATTCATAGTTTCACTTCTTCGATTGAATTAGCAAAATTTTGTCTCGACCAAGGTTTTCATCTTGGCTTTAATGGTATTATTACTTTTAAGAATGCCGAAAATGTTCGAGATGTTTTGCGAATGACTCCATTAGAGAGAATTTTAATTGAAACAGATGCACCATTTCTAACGCCTATCCCTTATCGTGGCAAAGAGAATGCACCATTTTATCTTCCATTCATCGCGCAGGCGATTGCTGAAATAAAAAACATGAGCATAGAAGAAGTTCTAAGTGTGACGAAACAGAATGCTAATCAAGTATTTGGGTTTCAAAAATAAGCTCAGAAAGATCAGCAGCACACTTGCTTGCGGTCTTTAAAGGAAGATCCTCACACTTATTCTTTATTAGTTGAGTTCGATCACAATTGCGATATGTATCTTCAAACTCCACCCCTGTTTCCTTTGCCATCCAGCAAATTGAGTCAAAAACTAACGAGTAGTACACAGGGAATTCATTCTCTCCACAAAGACCATTGGAGCCACTAACTAAACCAAGGATTTGGTATTCACCATCGACATTAACGAGTGCCGGACCACCACTATCGACATAACAAGAATCTTTTCCTTCATCTCTGATATCGACCTCATGATTATTAAAGCCTTTAATTGATATATCCACTTTACGCTTTAATCCGTACTCATTTAAAAATACTGTTGATGAAAAAGGTCTGTCCTCACCAATATAGCCATAACCAACAATTGTCGTGATCTGATCTCTCTTTAAAATAGTCTTGATAGAATTAAGGTTATTTAAAATTTTTATTGGTTTCACGTCTTCAATATTTCTTTCTAAGAAAACAAGACCAACATCATTGGCATTGTAATGACCAAAGTTTAAAAAACCATGTCGGTCATTCCACTCTAAACTTGGATGATAGGAAATTTTCTTTACTTCATATTGTCCTCGTACAAAAGTTCGATCCTCAGGTTTTTTAAACCCTGGACCAACATAGACTCTAAATGAAGGTGCTTCGAAACCACCTAGGCAATGGGCCGCAGTCAAAACAATATCACTAGCTATTAAAACACCTGAACAATGAAAGTCTCCATTTCGAACGAGAGCAA
The DNA here is from genome assembly GCA_964593545.1 of uncultured Bacteriovorax sp. Taxonomy (GTDB): domain Bacteria; phylum Bdellovibrionota; class Bacteriovoracia; order Bacteriovoracales; family Bacteriovoracaceae; genus Halobacteriovorax_A. Next base: position 46,424 of record CAZQJK010000019.1, read on the forward strand.
CAACTGCATCGAATTCATTTTTTTGCACAAGTGCACCACCGACAATCGAAATTGGTTTTTCAATTATTGACGTTGTTTGATTTTCTTTGGGTCCACATGAGTGCAAGGCCAAAATCATGAATAGAAGAAGTGATGCTTTTTTCAAATTGCTCTCTTTCAATAACTTAGAAGAGACAATCTATAGCATGGCTAAACTTTAGGCTCAATAGCTTCACTATTTTTTTCAGGCTTTGAAAATGATTCATACAAAGCACTAAGTTGTTGAAATTTCTTATTTTTCTTAAACTCATTCATTACAGAATTCACATTTTCCATAATTTCAAAATGAACATCAGCAGAATCATCAATTGAAGTGTGATTTTCGTTTCGTAGAATATTTTCGACATTTGTTCGCTTAGAATCTCTAGCTATATTTGGGCCATCATTGAAGAAATAATCGTCATCTGAAATGAAGTTCAAATTCTTTCCGACATTTTGAGGAATAATATCATTTCCAAAGCCGACACTATCAAGTGTCACCAGAAGATTCACTTTGCGAAACCCGCCTTTAAGCGTATTAAGATTATTCGTAATATTCACGGCCGCATCACCGCCTAGAGAATGACCAATAAGGATTATTGGCTGATCCTTAGTTCTCTTTAGTATCGCTTCCATTACCTTATCTTCATCTTTCCACGAAAAATGTTCTGCACCCGTAATGGCTTCAGTAAGCTCAGGTAGTCCATGATCATCACTGCTAAAGGCACCCAGCTCTAGCCCTGAAATTAAAAATATCCCCGGCTTATTAACTGGGATATCTGATTTCTCTTTTATTTCTGATGGCTTAGCAACCTTAGCAGGAGAAGTTGAGCCAAGACTTGGTAGAGGAATTGGGCTCACTAGAGCCTTGGCCAAGGATATGCCGGCGTCTTTTAGCAGATGCTTTGACGCCTGCTTGATTTCTTTTCCATCTTCTTTGAGTGATTTTTTAAGGTCTTTGGCCTTATTTGAAATATCAACTTTTTCGGCCTCTAAAGGTACCTTTAATTGAGTGGCCTCTTCACTAACTGGCAATACTGACTTCGCCACCCTCTTTTGCAGGTAGTCGTCTTTAGTCTTATAATGTTTAACAGTTGAAGCCGTTTCCATTCTAATATTATACGACTTAAAAATAATTTTTTGCAGATGGTAAATCTCAACCATTGGGTAGGCAAACTAGCTCAATTATGTCATATTATGCCTAATTTCAGTTTAATAATCACCTAATGGAGTCAAGTATGTCTCAGAAAATCAGAGTCGGAATCAACGGCCTTGGAAGAATTGGTAGAACAGTTCTAAGAGAAATTTTTAGTCGTAACATCAGTGAACTCGAAGTAGTTGCTGTTAACTCACCTGGAGAACCAGATGGATACGTTCATCTGCTAAAATATGATTCAGTATTTGGACGTTTTGAAAAAAGTGTATCCATTGATGATGGTGACACCCTTGATATCGATGGTCACAAAATTACATTTCATAAGTATCGTGATCCTGCAGAAATTCCTTGGTCAAAAGATGAGGTTGATCTCGTAATTGATTCAACAGGTATTTTCAAAGATAAGAAATCTCTTTCAAAGCATTTAAGAGGAACAGTAAAAAAAGTTATTCTTTGTTGCCCAGGAAAAGATGTTGATGAAACAATTGTAATGGGAATTAATGATAATCTTTATAATCCAACTGAGCACAATATTGTTTCAAATGCTTCATGTACAACAAACTGTCTTGCTCCTGTAGCAAAAATTCTCAATGATAAATTTGGAATTGAATCTGGCTTTATGACAACTGTTCATTCATATACTGGAGATCAAAGAATCCTTGATGCTTCTCACAAAGACTATCGAAGAGCACGTGCAGCAGCTGTTTCAATGATTCCAACAACAACGGGAGCCGCTAAAGCAGTTGGTCTTGTTATTCCAGAGCTTAAAGGAAAACTTGATGGGTTCGCAGTTCGTGTTCCAACACCAAACGTTTCACTTGTAGATTTAAACGTAACTGTTAAAACTCCAACAACTATCGAAGAAGTAAACCAAGCTATGCTTGAAGCAAGTAATGGTGCACTTAAAGGAATTTTAGCTTACGAAGAAGAAGAATTAGTTTCTGTAGACTTTATGGGAATGAGAGAGTCATCTTGCGTTGATGCTAAACTTACAAATGTAATTGGCGGAACAAATGTTAAAGTTGTTGCGTGGTATGATAATGAAGCTGGTTTCTCAAATAGAGTAATCGACCTTGCAATTCTTATGGGAGCAAAATAGTAATGGCACTTAAATTCATTGATCAAGTAGATCTAACAGATAAAAAAGTCATCGCAAGATTCGACTTCAACGTTCCACTTGATAAGAATGATCCATCGATCATTACTGACACAACAAGAATTGATGAAGCACTTGATACAATCAAATATATTCTTGATGGTGGCGCTTCAAAGCTAGTTCTTATGTCACATCTTGGTCGTCCTGATGGAAAGCCTGTTGAAAAATACTCTCTCGAGCCAGTAGCAAAGTATCTTGCAGAGAAATTAGATACCGATGTCATCTTATCTGAATCTGCTCTTGATCGATCGATTAAAACGCTACTTGGACTTTCTGAAACAAAAGTACTACTTCTTCAAAATGTTAGATTTCATGAAGAAGAAGAAAAGAATGATAGAGAATTTGCAAAGAAGTTATCTGAGTATGGCGATATTTATGTGAACGATGCCTTTGGCGCTGCTCATCGAAAACATGCTTCAACTTATGAAATCAATGCATTCTTTAAAAATAGAGCCTATGGGGGTCTACTTTTAAAAAGAGAAATCACTGCTCTTTCTAAAATTGTTGAATCTCCCAAAACTCCTTTTGTTGCCATCGTTGGAGGAGCAAAAGTAAGTGATAAGATCAAAATTATTGAAAGGCTACTTTCAAATGTTACTCACCTTCTGATTGGTGGAGCAATGGCCTACCCATTTCTTAAAGCAAGTGGATATGACATTGGAACTTCTCTTTGCAATGACGAGGATATCGCATTAGCTAAGAAAATTCTTAGAGAGAAATCTGGTCATAAAATCGTTTTGCCAGTTGATCACCTTTGTTCAAAAGAATTTGGTGGAGAGCCACAGGCCGTAGAAAATAGAAATATCCCAGATGGACTGATGGGTCTTGATATTGGTCCAAAGACTCTCGATATTTACAAAGATAAATTAAGTGGCGCAAAAACTGTTCTTTGGAACGGTCCAATGGGGCTATTTGAAAACGAAAATTACAGTAAAGGAACTTTTGGAATCGCGAAGATTCTTAGTGAAGCTTCTTCTGACTGTTTCACACTCGTTGGTGGTGGAGACTCAGTAAGTGCTGTAAACAAAGCAGGTCTTGCTAGCAAGATGGGACACGTCTCAACTGGTGGCGGAGCAAGTTTAGAGTTTATTGAAAAAGGAAACCTTCCAGGGATTGCTGCCCTGAGATTTGGATTGGAATAATTATGAGAAAAACACTCGTCGTTGGAAATTGGAAAATGAATCAGTCACTTAGTGACATCACGAACTTCTTTAATTCAGTAAAAGAATCTGGTTTTAGCGATGAAGCATGGATTGCTCCTCAAGCTCTTCATCTTTCAAAGCTAATTGAAGTAGCTCCAAAGAACTTCAAGACTGGTGCTCAAAATTGTTCATACGAAAATACAGGTGCATTTACAGGTGAGATCTCACCTAGTTCTTTGAAGGAACTTGGATGTGAATTTGTTATCATTGGTCATAGTGAGAGAAGAGCAATTTTCAAAGAAACTCATGATGAGCTTAACCTGAAAGTTAAGAAGGCCCTCGAAAGTCATCTTAAAGTAATTTTCTGCATTGGTGAGACTTTAGAAGAGAGAGAATCAGGAAAAATTGAAGCTGTCCTTGGTGAACAACTTAAGAAAGGACTTGAAGGAGTCAATTCTTCTGATGTGATAATTGCTTATGAACCAGTGTGGGCAATTGGAACAGGAGTAACAGCAACTCCTGCACAGGCCCAAGAAACTCATGAGTTTGTCAGAAGTTTTCTAGCAAAAGAAACGGCATTAAATGCTGAAGCAACTCTTATTCTATACGGTGGTAGTGTAAAACCAGATAACGCGAAAGAATTATTTTCTTGTGCCGATATCGATGGTGGTCTCGTTGGTGGAGCTTCATTAAAGGCAGAGAGCTTCATGGGGTTATATGGAAAATGATGACTGTATCAATATTGAAGCAGTAGGCTTTGATATTATTCCAAGTGAAATGGGTCATATCAATCGTCAAATAAACGATTTATATCAACTATGCCCTATTGATGCCATTATTAACCTTACCTTCAACAAAAATTTTGAATCCTTCGATGGTGCTCTCATCGTCGAAAGCTCAGTTAAAACGTTCTCCGCTAAACTAAGTGGTAGCGATATTCAATCACTCTATCGAAATCTTGATCAAGAAATTCAAGAACAACTCATTATTTGGAAGAAAGATCGTTTTAAATAAATTTCCCCCTAACTAAAATCAGTAAAACTTCGTAGAATAGAATAAATCTATTTACGGAGTTTATGTGCAAAACCTGCCTCAAGAATTAAAAGATCTCGTCAAAAATATCGGTGCTTCACTTGGTGAAGAAATTAAAAATGTCTATGGTAATAAAATATATACACTTGTTGAAAAACTTAGAGTTGAATTTAAAGATTCTCAAAATTTTACAAGTTCCGATAAGAGCAAACACCTCAAAGAGAGCTTAAAGAAAATCTATAAATTAAGCGATAGTGAAGCTATTAACCTATGTCACGCTTACGGTGTCTACCTCGAGCTTGTAAATCGTGCCGAAAACGCTTACCGCCACTTTAGATTGGCCAGCCAGAAACAAAGACCTTCCCTTGATAGTTCTCCGTATGCGATTATTTATGTCTTTACAGCACACCCTACTGAAGCACGCTCTGAAAAGCTAATGAAGTTATTTAATAGTACTGAGGCGCTCCTTATTGCCTATTTAAACGATGTGAGAGATACATTTAAATCAGAACTTAAATTTCATCTAAATCTAATTCTAAGATCTTCAATGTCTTCCTCAAAGAAGCCTACTGTTTTTGATGAAGCTTCTCATATTTACAATATTGTTTTGGAAAAGAAAATACTCGACCTACAAGTTAAAATGCATCAAAAAGGCATTACCGTGCACTTTAGAAGTTGGGTTGGTGGAGATAAAGACGGACATCCTTTTGTAAATCATCAAACAATGAAAGAATCACTTCAACTTTCACGAGATATCATCTTACGTTATATTTCTGGTCACTATGGTAAACATGTTAAATTATTAAAACAAACAGACTTCCCTCTTAAAGATCTGGATCGAGAAGCACTAAAACTTTCAAAACTATTTGCGAGTGTTAAAGAGATAAAGAAATTAGATGGGCGACGAATTGCACTCCTAAAAGAAAGCTTCATTAAGTATTGCACTCTTTTTGAAAAAGAGATTAAAAACCAGTCTCCACACTTAGAAAAGATAAAGAGTATTGTCTGGCTCTACCCGACTTTAGTTCTACCTCTAGAGGTAAGAGAAGACTCTTCTCTTGTTCACGAAGCTTTAAAAGATAAAGACTATGAAATTTATAAGATGCTTAAGTATTTACAAGAAATATCAATTGGCGAAAGAAGTAAGTGGTATGTTCGAGGATTCATTTTAAGTATGTGTGAAGAAGCTTCTGATTATCAGGCCGGACTTGATCTTGTTAAGAAAGCATTAAAAGAATTATACATTCCCGTTGTTCCATTATTTGAAACACAGAAAGCATTATCAAATGCCCAAGGTATTTTAACGGAAGTTTTCAAGAAGAATCCGATGCTCTTAAAACATCATCAAAAAAAGTGGCACTCACGCTTTGAAGTCATGCTTGGATACTCAGATTCATCAAAAGAAAGTGGGGTGTTCTCTGGAAAGTGGCTAATTGCCAAAGCGATCAATTCAATTGATGAATACCTACTGGCAAAGAAATTAATCCCTGTTTTCTTTCACGGTTCAGGAGGAAGTGTTGCTCGTGGCGGAGGCTCTCTAAAAGAGCAAATTAGATGGTGGCCAAAAAGTGCACTTAATATCTATAAAGTGACGATTCAAGGAGAAATGGTCGCCAGAAATTTTGGTGATTCTCTCATATTACAAAGTCAGGTTTCTAAAATAACTAAAGAACTCAATGAAATAAAAAATCAAAAAATGGACGCTAAGTTTATCGCTACGATGGATGAGATGGCGATACTTTCAACAGCAGTCTATAAGAATCTCTTTGATAATGATAAGTTTGTTGACGCCATCAAGGCCGCAACACCTTATCTCTATCTTGATCATCTCAAAATTGGTTCAAGGCCTTCAAAGAGACAGAAAACAACATCGACAGAGTTAAAGCTTCGAGCAATCCCATGGATTCTTTGCTGGACACAGACAAGAGGTCTTTTACCTAATTGGTTTGGAGTTGGAACGGCCTGGAAAGAAATTTCTTCTGAACACAGAGAGACCATTTTAAACTCCTACAAGACATCTGACTACTTGCGCTCTTTTATAAACACTCTTGGCTTTAGTTTGGCGAAAATTGAAATCGAAGTTTTTAGAACTTACCTAAACGAATTCATGGAAAAATCTCACGCTGATGAAGTCTATACTATCGTCGCAAACGAACTTGAATTGGCACAGAAATTCTTTGAAGAAGTGTCAGGTCAAAAAGATCTTCTCTTTTTTAGACCATGGCTTGGAGAGAGTATTGAGCTACGATCTCGCATGATTCATCCTATAAACCTATTACAAATTAGAGCTCTTAAGAATCAAGACTATCAGCTTCTAAGAGAGACTGTAACAGCGATTGCATGTGGAATGATGACGACAGGTTAACGAAGAAAGAATTGAAAGGAACAACTTCCCTTTCCGCTGTAGCAGACTTCTGTTGCTTTGTAGGCCGGAACAATCCCTTCGTTTCCAGAACTTATAGCAATATTAAATGCATCTGCTCCATCGAAATTATCATTAGCATTTTGCCCTGTACATCCTGCAGTACGACTCGTGTGAAATAGAGATCCTGTACATTTAGTATTATTATAGTCCCAAATTCCAAATCCATTATCGATTATTGCTGTTCCTGCATTATAGGAAGGAGAAATAAGCATGGCATCCGTCGTTCCAACAGCTCTTGAAAAGGCCTCTGGATTAATACTCGAAGAATAATTTGCACGCGTATAATCATATGCAAATTGTGAATTATATCCTTCTACAAAGACATTATCTGGAATTGTCGCAGTCGCTGTCCCATTGGAAAATGTAACAAGTGTCCATCCTCCACCATCCGTTGTCATATCACAGTAAACATCAAATTGATTATTATCAAGTCCTACGAGATAGTCGATTGTATAGACTCCAGAAGGTGCACTAGGATCTTCATCAAGAATATCCTTGCATGAAGACTTAAGTCTTGCCGTACTCACTTTCTCTCTTATAAAGAACCAACCATTCCCCGCGCCAGCAGCAGTTATTTGATCGCCATCTTGCTTCGCTGATCCCACCCAATAGGCTCCATTAAAATATCCATCTTGTTCCGCTTCTCCTCCTCCATTGAAGTTACCGCTCCAACAAGCATTGTACCAAAAAGGTGTATCACTGTAGAGATCTCCACAGTTAGAAGCATGATTATCATTATCGTCATCAAAGGTTGTAAATTTCTGATGATTATGTGTCCCAACAATCCCAGGAAGAACTGCTCCAATAGTTTGTGTATAAGAATCAATATCTAATTGATAATCGAGCGCAGGATCAAAATTTTTAACATTCATAATGACTTCCTGATCAACACCACTTCCATTTGCATAAGACCATTGATAGAGCATTTGAAAGTCTTTTCCTTTTGCCATTGTGTCCCAGTGCTTAAGTCCCACAAAGTAATTAAACTTTTCAAGAGCTGCTTGGGAAGTACTTCCAATCGTGGTGCTGTACATATTATTACATTGACCGCTTACATCACTTGTTGCTCCTCCACCAAGAGAACAACGAGGAAGAGTAGAAATAGCATTTGCCATCGTAATTGCTGTGACAGGCTTGTTTGTTCCTCCTTTGGTATTTCCCCAAACAAGAGTCCACCCGCCACCATTGGTCGTCATGTCACAATAAGTTGGGAAAGGGACAGTCGCGCCACTTGGTCCATCGGGATCAATAAGGTAAGTTCCACTTCCAGTAGAAAATCCTTGATCTAATATTTCTCGACAACTTTTCATCGATGGAAGAGAGCGAACCCAAACACGCGTCTCTTGATACTTCTTTAATGTTAAACTAAGGCCTGTATCAACCTCTGTACTGCTATAAGCATTTGTGCAGTAATTATTTAAAGATGAAGTACAAGTTGTGATCGAGGATGGTACAAAATTTGTACGAGGAGCACAGTATTTTCCATAAGTACCGCCAACAAAGACTCGATCAGCAGTATTAGAATCAACATTCACACAGCTATAAAAAACTCGCCAATTATTACTATATCCATGGAGGAAGTAATTTCCAACGAGGCCAACATTTTCAACTCCATCCATATCAGCAAATTTGACTCGTGGAGAAGTAGCGTCATCTTGAGCAATAACTTGTGCAAAGTAATTTGGAATTGTCTTATCAAGATAAGCTGTCTTCCAAGTATTATCAACAATACTAAAGCCTAGATTTACCCCTTCCATTTTCATTTGATTAAATGCTATCGAATTTGATTTCGAATAGGTCTCTGTCGCAGTATGTCCGACTGCCGCATGAGTTGGATAGCCATGCCATACTTTTGTCCATCCCCCACCTTGGGAAGTCATATCACAGTCAACAGTAACAGCGTTCCCTTCGGGATAGATAGTGTATGAACCACTTCCTTTTGATTTTCCATTTAAAAGAATATCCATGCAGTTTTTTGGACGATCATATTTCTCTCTTAAAAAATAGCGACCTTTAACAGTGAGGTCTCCTGTATTGAAACCACCAACACCACGAACTCTATTTGCATCAGCAGCAGAGCTCGAGTCATAAATATAGTGGCGAGGAGCATCGTGAACATCTGATCCAGAAGTTTGTGTGTAACCTGCGGTACAGTCTCCCCATCCAAATCCTATCCAGTTTGCAGCTTTATCCATATAGTAATTTGCACCATTGCTATTACGAAATTTAAACTGTAGACCACCAGTAAGATCATCACAATCTCCAACTGTTGTTGTGACTGGAGAAAAACTAAGAGAGACAATAGAGTTAAAATCTTTTGGATTAAAAAATTCAACTGTAGAATAATCGCTTGCACCCCAATTTGTGATATCTCTGGCCATCATTTGCGTCGAATTGAACTTCTTAAAATCAATCATTCCAACAGTATTTGCATCTGAAAAATTTGAAGAAGTTATCGGGATACCACTTAAGTCTGCAAGGTGACTATTATATGAACGCTTGTCTGTCATTGTTGTTGCGGCTGCATTTGCATAGAAGAGACTCCAGCCCCCATTATCAATATCCATCTCACAATAAACCGAAACAGGATTTACTTGATCAGGGTAAATCGTATAAACGCCAGACCCCTTACTCTCTCCGAGTTCCAGGATATGCTCGCATGACATCGGATGATAGCCGCCATCGTGAACATAGAGCTCGACTTGCGTCAAACCTGTATCATTATTATGAGGGCCAGGAATTCCCCCCTTATAAATAGCTGTCGTTCCAATTGCATAGTACCAATTTGAGTGTTCTACTGCGCCATCAATAAGAGCTGAATTTCCATTTTTTGATGAGTAGGAGCCATTTCCATATTCAAGCCCTCCCCATTTCTGATCTTTCATATCCAGGGTAATATCACGATATCCAAGAACTCTCGTATCATAAATAGGATTATTAAATTGAGACCATATATTTTTCTTTCCAAGTTCTGGATAGTATAATTTAAAAGTTAATCTATTTAAATTTTCAAGATTATCAATGTACTGAAGTATCGAATAGAGATCCGATGTCGGTGTTGCCTGATTGTATAATTTAGCATCATTGATAGTTGGAAAAAATCCCCCAGCTGTATAATGATTATATACCTTAGTCCAACCACCACCATCATTTGTGAGATCACAGTAAACACTCAATGCGGTCAGTGGGCCAGCCCCATCAAGGTCAACTGAATAAAAACCGCTAGTATAATCTCCAGCTTTCTTAAGATTAGAACAACTAACATTACAATCTCGAACGACAATATCAGAAGGATGATTAACGTAGAAATTTGTCCACTCCATACTACTTTTTGTTGAAACAAATTGAGGGCTTGTGGCGGAAGTATTCCAAACTTTCTTACAGGTATTATGTGCAACTATCGTTCTTAATTCATTTGTAGCTAATTGATAGCCTGTTGAAACAGTATTCAAGGCAAAACTATTAGTCGTCAATAGTATCGTTGATAAAAAGGTAAACAAGATGCTCACCTTCTTTGAATATATTATATGAGCTCTCATGATTATTTTTCTTTTCTCAATTCATTGAGAGACTTTTTCATCTCTTCCATATCTTTTCTAAGTTGCTCATTTTGAGCTTTAAGAGAAGCTATTTCTCGACTATTTTCACTTTGGCCAGAAAATAAGTCATCAATTTTCGAAGTAATCGTTTTTACCGCTTCAACAAGAAGAGCTGTGATATTTCCGTATTGAACAGATTTATATCCGTCACTTGCTGTTTTTACTAATTCAGGTGCAACTTCCTCAACTTCCTGTGCAATAAATCCAATGGTTTTTTCCTTTGGAAAATTTCTTTCAGGGAACTCGTCGTTTCTCCAATCAAAAGTAACACCTCTTAATTGATTAACCTTATCCAAAGAATCATCAATGGTTACAATATTAGTTTTAAATCGATAATCAGAAGAATAGAGATATGCCGTTGCAATTACATTTCCTGCAACATCAAGTTTTTCAGCAGGAGCTGTAGCCCCAACCCCAAGGTTTCCAAGCGAGTTAACTCTCAAAAACTCAGTAACGGACGATCCTCCGATTTCTTTTACTACTCTAAAGAAAGAGCCCGCATTCTCCCCCATACTAATCTCTGAAACTCCAGGGTTTAAAGCCGCTGTGCCACCAATTAAGGATATTTTTGGAGAATATGAATTTAAGCTACCACCACCTCCGTTTAACACAAGCTTAGAATCACCTGCTGCAACACTAAGAGCACCTGTAACATTGATATTACCTACGACGTCAAGAGCTTCTACACCGAGTGCTTTTCCGACGCCAACTTTCCCGGCCCCAGAGATAGACATTGCAATAGATGGGATATCATCATTACCAGTATTAATAAAATACACACCATCGTCAGGGTCTGGATTATTTCCGTCCTGATTTTCAAAAATAATAGCACTATTATTACTTGTACCATATGGATTACCATTGTTTGTATCATCTTGCATAAAAACTCTAAAGCTTTCTGCTGCACCTACTGTTGGGGACTTGATATTATTTGTTGTCGAGTTATCAAAACGTAATACCCCATTTATATTTAAAGTATCATCTGGACTACTCGTCCCAATCCCAACTTTCCCTGACGAATAAGAAATATCACTTCCACTCTTCGCCCAAACCCCATTACCTG
>CAZQJK010000020.1:0-57455 GCA_964593545.1 uncultured Bacteriovorax sp.
TCTTTATTTGTTGGTGTAATATTACTTGCTTCAATATTTACATTACCTTTAAAAGTCGCTGCGTAATCACTATTGGCCGGAAGATCATCTTCAACTGTAATGTGACGACAAAAACCATCAGTGTTTAGTTCACCCTGTAAAGAGTCACACATTGCTTTCGTATAAGTATTTGATTCAGTATCACATGTTACCGCTGCCCCTGCTGCATCGTGAACGAGTTGAATAGGAACTCTCAACTCGTTAGTAACAGAACCTAGAGTCTTAGTTTTTTCAATTGCATCTGTCGTCGCCTTATTCTCAAAGTCACCACGCTTGTAAACGATAACAAGCTCGACAGTAGCATTTTGTCTATCTGTTGCACCAAGTGTTGGATCACTTCGATATGCAGGACCATTTGCTTGATAATTTTCAGTATGGATATCAGTAACAGTAATACGTCCAGAAGCGTCTGTTAAATTAGGATCTCCGAAAACAGCTCCAGATGTAATCACTGCAGCCCCACTAGGACCAGTAATTGTTGGTATTGCTGCATTTGCCGTAATCACCTGTCCCGCAAATGTGGTTTGACAGGCGTTCTTAGATCTAAGTGAAGTGTACACTGTCGCTCTTAGCGTATTTGCTGTCATCGACTGATTTGTAGCTCTCGTCGATCTGAAAAGGTTCCCTGTTAACTGCATCACAGCCACTGAGATAACCCCTACGATACCAGCTGAGATCATTACTTCGGCCAGTGTGAAACCACTTGAAGATTTTAATAAGTTTAATTTTTTCATAGGTTTTCCTAAATTATCAATGTCTTTCCATTATATTTTAAAGACCGAGTAAACAAAATAAAATAACAATTTTAATTGTAATATACAAGATTTCAATACCTTAGATATTAGTGGTATTTGCAACCCTGCCAACTTATTATGGTCATTATCAACCTATTTTATCGAAAAAAAGTGGTTTTGTATCCTTAGGCAAAAGCTTTCATCTCTTGGCCTGATGACAATGAGCAAGTGGACACCCTTCGCAAGCAGGAAGAAACTGATTCTGCTTCATGAATTTTTGAAAGTACTTTGTTCGCTTAGACTTAACGACTGAAGAGACCTTGTAATCGAGGTTTCTTATGTTTTCGAGCTTGAAATTAAGACAAGATGTGATGTCACCATTTGGAAGAATAGAAATATCTGTCCATGGAAGAGTACATTTTTTGACCCCGTAAGATCTTGGAGTAGTAATATACTTAACTAAGTCACTATGTTGCTTTAACTTTAAAGTAAACGAGAGATTTTTATGGCGACGTTCTTTATGATTTTGAATAAAAGCGAGCAGTGATTTTTTTGCATCTTCACTATATTCAAATGTATTTCCAACATAGAAACTTTCATCATCCAAACTTTCAAATGTATAAAGTGCTCCATTTGGAATATTATCGTAGATTAAATTAAATGCGATATCAGTTACACATTGATAGTGCTTACTAAATTCAATTAATTTCTCAACACCATAGATCGATTCTTCGCTGAGAACAACTTTGAGTCCCACACTAAAGCGTTTTTCATACTTAGCTTCAATATAATCAAGGGCCTTTTTTATCTTTGCAAATGAACCTTGTACACCACGACTACGATCATGCACATCTTCAAAACCGTCGATAGAAATCATAAGGTAATCCAGACCTGAGTTGTAAAGATCATCTATTTTTGAATCCGTTAACAAACTTCCATTCGTTACAAGTGTAGCAATACATAGTCTCTTCTTAGCCTTTCTAATAAGAACATCAATATTTTTAAATAATAGTGGCTCACCACCAGTAAAACTGACAACGGAAAGTGGTCTTATTTTTTCAACCATTTTTTTCCACTCATCAAATTCGAGTGTATCGACATCCTGATTAAGACCCGTGGCCACATGACAATAAGAGCATTTGAAATTACACCGAGATGTAGGGTGTAGTGTAATTCTAAGTGGTGCGAGATTTAATACATTTCCAGTTACACGCAAAAATATTCCATACGCCTTAGAAAGGAAGAAATAGATTGGTCTTGAATACTGTTGTAGAAACATCATATAATTAGACTAAATCATTTTTAAAATAAAAACGAGTATTAATATGAAAATTCCAAGGGGAAGATATTTTGCAACAACATCAGAGTTACTGAGATTACTTGTTGATACAGCATTTTTCTTCAACAGAGATATACATGAAATGGAAAGCGAATTACTCGATAGTACAATGAGTGAATTGACTCACGGACAACCATTTATATTTGTTCCATCATTTCGAATTGGCCTCTTTTATACATTAAAATTTCTTTCAGCTCGAGATTCAAGCAGAACTCAAGTTCTTACGACGTCAATTACTATTCCTGATGCAATCAATGCAATAAAACTAAATGGTCTTGAAGCTAGATTTATTGAGATGGATGAAGAAAGTCACGGTGTTAATATAGGGGAACTAGAAAGTGCACTGAGTGGAAACACTCTAGCCGTTGTACTTACCCATCTAAGTGGCCATATAAGTGATGAGTATGAAATTATATATAAGAAATGCCAACAACTTGGCATTATTGTCATCGAAGACTTCTCTCAAGCCTTTGGCAATTCCCAATCACTAAAGTATGCAGACATCTCAATTGGATCACTTTCAACCGGTAAGACCGTATCGACATTGGTCGGAGGAATCATCACCTCCTCTAACATAACATTTATCGATGGGGTTTCGAAGTTTAAAAAGATAAATGAAAAACAAAATAGTATCCAAAGATCAATGATTTTTTTCCAGATTATTGATAGCTTAAAAATAAACTTCCTCTGTAATCGCTACATATTTTCCACTCTTACATATTATGCCCTCATGGTATTTAAAAGAATATTTCCGTCTTCCTATTCTAAATTAGAACAGGCAAGAACAATCACTCGCGCAATTAATCAAGATCGTTTTTTTGAAAACTCATTCACTAAACGTGATCAATTTCCTGACTTTTTCTTTTTTAAGCTATCAAGAGGTCAATTAAAGCTTTATCGTCAGATGCTTGAAAGACTAAGAGTCGGAAATACGAAGAGAGCGGAAGTATTTAATGATTTTCTCAATGGATTAACTCAAGTAGCGAAAGACTCGATTCCAAAAGGGTTCACTAAAAACACAAACAACACCTACTATCATATTCCAATTAAAACAAACGGTAGAAAGCTTGAAATACAAAATAAGTTTTTTGAACAAGGTGTCGACATCTCATCGTACGGACTTCCGATGTGCCATTCGTATTTTGCTAATCAAAAATTAACAATAACTGAAGAGATAAAGAATCAAACTTTATTTATTCCTCTAAATGAATTCTCAACACCTCAAGATATTAAAAAAGTAACTCTCGCAATGAATAATATCTATAAACAAGAAAATGAAATTTCAGCTAATTCATTAGCTCCATCTTCTGGAAAGTAAAACTCTGAAATGACCACAGATTTTCTAAAAAGGCCTTCATATTCACAAGAATTTGCATCTAACTGAACTAACTTTCCTTTTTGGCCATTATTATTACTAAAGCTAATTTTTGAACATAACGTTGGTGATTGGAACCTGACTTTATAGCTACAGCTTGATTCATCAGACTTGCTAATTGATACCCACCTCTTATCGACAAAGCAGTGGCCATCAACGAGCGAAAGACCTTTCACAAGACGATCGCTCATCTCATTTTTTTCGCAATTAAGTGAATTCTTAATCTGTGCTCCCCACGGTTTTTCAGTAAAATGACCTTCTTTCAATTTAGCAAATAAGCTTTCACTTCTTAGCGCTTCATTTTCGAATATAATTGGCTTAAATGTGATCGAATAAAAAACTATTGCCAAGAGCTGACCGACAATGAGCAATCCTTTAGATTTCCTACTAAGATCAGATAAGCGAAGTGACACAAATAACCAAAATAGAAATAAATATGACAATGCATAACGAAGAAAAAAGCTCTCGGATACAATTGATATCGCTAAAAATTGAATCCCACAAAAAGAGAGCTCATACCTGTAATCATGAAACATCGTTCTAATTTTTTTAAAGTAAAGAACAGGAATCCAAGAATAAAATAAAAGAGATGCTAGGGGTGTACCTAGATATAGGTGACCCTCTCGCGTAAAAGAAAAGACTTTAACACTTGGGTCAAAGATTAAAAGTGACTTAAGATGAAACCATACTCTTGCGAATAGTTCAAAAGGGCTCCACAAGAGACTCATTTCATTATATGATATTAAGGCATCATGAAGTCTTCCGTATCCATCTCCAAATGAAGGAAACTCCCCTGTCCAAAGATAATTTCGATAGAACATTAAGAGGACTCCCCCAAAGAACAATGGTAAAGATCTTCGATCTTTTCTAAAATTTTGAAGTATCAGTAGACTTGAAATCACAATATATTCAGATCTTGTAAGTACCGTTAATAGTAGTAGAAAACTTGCAAAAAAATACCTTCCTTTTAATATGTAGAGATAGCCCCAAGATAAAAAACTTAGTGCAAACCATGTCGCAATTTCAGAAGTAAACAATTTTGTATAGAAAAGGTCCACAATAGGTATGAATAAGATATAAATTGCTAATGTGCTCACCCAACAGACTTTCAAATATTCAGCAATTTTTTTTATACTAAGAAGATGTAGTGAGATAACTGTCACTAGTATCAATGGTCCAAAAGCAAAACTTCCTAAAACTGAATAGAGAAGAGAAACTGGTCCTCCATTATTATTATAGATCTGATTTCTTATATAAGTTAAATCGATTAGTGCATAACTATTTAAAAATGGAAAATCCTCGATAGATATTCCTCTCCAAAAAGAAAACCAATTTTGGTTTAAGTTAAAATAATCATATTCAAAATATTTAAATAAATTAAGAGTTGAATATTTTTGTGCGAACAAAAGATAAACAGATGTAAAAATGATAAAAAAAACAGATATATTCTTTTTCATTTTAAAACCATAAAGAGAAGGGATTTCAACATTATAGCACGATTTATTGACCAATTCTTATTATCGATAACAAAAGGTGTAATCTTACGTAATCTTCTCAGGTTTAAAACAGGCATCAAGTGATCAACACCTTCTTCGTTGATATAATCGCCGATCGCAAGTTTAGTTGATGACAATTCCACCAGCCCATCATTTTGTCCACGTTCCTTCTTTATATAGTCCCGTGTAAGCTCCAAGATTGTTTCAACCCCATTTACATCCTCAATATATGAACCATAATGTAAAATTCTCTTCGACTTAAGTAATTTATCAATTTCCAAACGATGTGCCTTCTGATATCTCATTCGATCATCTATCGAAATAGACTCGACACCACCAGCACTTCCACCAAGAAAAGAAAAAATCCACCCTACACTTTTTTTCAATACACTATTATCAAGAAAAATTTTCGTTGCGACAGCACCAAAGAATGGTGATTGCATTGCAATCCATGCATGAGTTCGCTCTCGAATAGCTTTATCTTTTATAAGTATATTCAAAAACTCGAGACTACCTTTAGAGTGTGAAACAACAATTATTTCACCAGCGACCTTCTCTAAAATTTTCTTTAGTCGTTCACTATTTTCATCAACACTAGCTTCCGACTCTAAGATTGGCCTTACACACTTAATGTCATTTTTCTTACACCAATCAAGTTGATCGAGGAAATAATCGCCCATTAAAAAAGAAATATTTATCAATTGGGAAGAAGACTCGATGACTGTCTCAGATAAAATCCCTGGAATAAAAACGATGGTCCTCTCTCCAATCTTTTTCTTGAGAGCTTGAATGTTTTGATCGCTATCTTTTGCTAATTGATTTATGTATTCTTTTGTTAAGTCTGCTGAGAAGCTATATTGAATGATGCAAAAAAGAAGCATCATTTTTTTAATCATTAAGCCTACTCAAGCTTGATTTGATCACTAGAGAAGATGTTGCATCTTTCCATTGTTCTTTAAAAATTAAATTTTCACCATCAAGAATTAAATCAATTTGATATAAATTATCATAGTAAGAAAGGTGAAGCTCACTCTTCGTTAAATAGCCAACTTCCTCTCCTTCATAGAAAAGCTTATCCCCAACTCGCTCAAAAACAGAGTTTGGGTATTCTGCAGATAGTGTTGAGCAATTATAACCACCAGTCACGATTTCAAATCTATTTTTGGATTCTTTCAATTGAAAGAATACTTCACTACACTTTCCTTCTTTACGATTTGAATAAAAATACCCCTCACCTGTCCAGTCTCCAGTAAAAACTCCAAATGAACTTATGCTAAATATTACAGTGATGAGTAGTTTCAAACGGAATTCCTTTTCTTTTGCAAAAGAAGATTTCTCTTTTCTGCCCTAATTTTACGATTTATATCATCTAAAGAATCTACGGCCATATCCCAAGCTGTATAGATTTGTTTCTTAAAACCTGCACGAATATCCCCGGCGACGTAGAAATTTTCAATATTAGTCATCCCTTTAGAGTCGGTAGGAACATAACCTCGTCCATCAACTTCTGCGCCTATACTCTTTGCTAATTCATTATAAACAATAGTTCCAAGCGACACAAACGTAAATTCACTTTGAAGTTGGCGACCACTTTTAAACTTATATCCTTCAAGCTTTCCAGACTTCTTATCTCCAAGTACATCAATGATCTCACTATCAAAGACTTCAATTTTATAAAGCTCAATCAATTCTTTTACATCATTATCAAAATCAGCTTTTTCTCCATTTAGCAAAATACTCATACTAGGTGTTTGATATCTCTCCTTGAGCATCACTGCAACCCAAGCTGCACCACTCGTATGACCAATAACAGAAGTGTGCTTTCCTAAAACATGGTGCCCATCGCAACGAAGACAATAATCAACAGTCTGAGCATTAGCAAAAGGAAGTATTGGCTGAATAGATTCATTAAAATGCGGTTGCACATCCATAATCCCAGTGCATAGGACAACATATTTTGCACAGTAAACTTGATCTTTACTGTCGATTAATTGAAATATATTTCCGTCTTTAGTGATCGATTTGATTCCAACATTCTTTACTTGAGTTAGCTTCTCCTTGAATTCACTTTGTTCAATCCACTCGATCGTTGATTTATTTGGATTATCAATTCCCTTCTTATAGTCGTGAAATCCTGGCATATTTTCTACTTTTGCTACCCAAAAAGCTCGTGAGCGTTTCTTATCTCGTCCATCACCAGGAAAGAGCACAACCTCGTCATTATTTAGTACACCTCTAAGTGTCGCCATAACTCCAGCTGCTCCACCACCGATAACTGCAATCTCATAAGTTTTTTCCATTTCTCGCTCCTTTAGCTCTTAATAGTATATTCGGTGGAAATACTTGCCGCCAATCAATTATATCTATGGCCTGATAAACAAAACACCTTAAGATACCGATTTTATTTACAAGAGTAAATCATGACAATTGATACACAAACCCAAGAGATCTTGATTGAGGCTATCGAAAGAGACGAAATATCTGTCTTAATAGACTACTTCAAGCAGGGGCTTAACATTGACGAAAAGCTTTCAAGTGAAGACACTCTTCTTCACAGAGCATTCCTACATCGTAAATATCACTCTACTCAACAGCTTATTCTCCTTGGTGCAAATATCAATATTGTAGACTCTCGTTCGCGTTCACCTCTTCACTACGCTTGTATTTCAGGATTCTATGAAGGAGCAAAACTACTCACACTTCTTAGCGCTAATCTTAATCTTCAAGATCACAAAGGAAGAATTCCCCTCATGCACGCTATCAAGTTTAAACAAATGCCATTAGTAAAACTTCTGATGAGTAAAGGTAGTGACAGTGATATTGAAGACAATAATGGCTTTAATTCTCTAATGTGGGCCGTAATGCATCTTAGCCCTGAAGAGCTCAAAGAAATGATGAGTGCAAGCACTGATGATGATATCTCAGAGAAAATGGAACAAACATTCGAGGCGGTAAAAGATAAAGAAGTAAAAATATGTGATGAAATAGTTAGTGCCATTTCTCATAATGTCGAGGATGAAGATCAAAAAGATACAGAAATAACTGATATCCCAGATGTTATACGAGAGAAAATTCCAAGTATCGAAAAGCTTGCGAGCTACTCGATCAAAGAACATCTTCAAAACCTTAGAGAGAAGGCCGAGAAAGATGGTTTTGATTATCAAATCATTCACGAATCTTCAGAAGATGCTGAAAAAATCGTTTCTGAGGATGGTTCAATATACGACAATGACCTCAATTCTGAAAAAGTAGAAATTGAAAATGCTTCTTATTCAATTTCTAAGCCTTTTGATGGAAAAGAGAAGAAAGAAGAAATAAGCGGCGATGATCTCTATCGCGTCAACGCGTCTCCAAAATCAGAAGAAGAAAGTAATGAATACATCACGGTATCTTCAGAAAGAGAGGCCAAAGAACCTATCGATGACAAAATCACCATATCCGATGTTGATATAAAAACAACAAAGCAGGAAAAAATTCATGTTGGTGAGTATCAAATTAATGTAAAAGAAAATGAAAGTATTAATCGTCCAGTATCAACAGAAAATATTTTTACTGAAGAAAAAGATAAAGCAACAATAAAAGGTCACGAAGACGCAGAAGCCCAAGACGCCGAAGAAGTGACGACGGTTACAGGTGAACGTGAAAAGTCTTGGTCTACTTCTAAACTTTCGGGAACTGATCGGATCGTCGAAGAGCGTTCAATAATTTCAGGAGATGAGTATCAACCAGATAATATCGTTCAAAAACTAAAACTCTCTGAACAAGATCAAGCAGAAGAAGATGACTTCATGAAGATCAAGCATCTTCCAGGTTCAACCAATGAAGACGATGATGATAGCTTAGATTTAAGTGCGGATGGCCGAGATAAAAATGACTCCGACAAAGTAATACTTGAGAGAAAAAAGAATGTTACTTATTTACGTGATGGATATAAAGATGAGTATAAAGATGAGTTTGGAAAAATCCGTACCGTCGACAAAACCTTGGAAGATGACACATTTGGAACTTTAAAATCTGGCGATCGTGTTATTAAAGATGAGTATGGAGAAATTACAACTGTAAACAAAGAAGTAGAACCTTCATACGAAACTAAAGAACTACGCAGGCACGAAGCGTCGCCTGAAGACAATAAGGCTAAAATTGTAAAAGGCAATCATCCAACGCAAGAAGTTGAAAAGATGACAATCAGTGAATCACAACACGAGTTCACTCATGTAGAAAAGATTAAACGTCCAAAGCTTCTAACTCCGGATTCTAATTCTCAAGATTACGAGTTCAAGAGACCTGAATCTATAAACACAAGTGATTCAGGAGAAGAATCTTTTGCAAAACTCAAAAAAATAGAATCTTCAAATGAAGATAATAATAGTGAATCCTATGTTGTCAAAAGCTCTAAACATGACAGTGACGAAAATGACATTATGGAAATTAAACATCTTAAAAATGGAGAAGATGAAAATAATGAAGAACTCGAAAATAACAAGACTGAAGAGCAATTGACTGAACAGGAACAAAAAACACTCAATGATGTTGTTGATCCAAATCAAAAAAATTCGAAGGGACAAACTCTGTGTTGGATAGCTTCAGAGAAAGGTCAAAGCGCCCTTTTAAAGAAACTTATCCTCCAAGGTGCCGATTATGAAATCAAAGATATCAAAGGCTATTCATGCTTAATGATTGCTGCTTCTAATGGACATCTTGAAATTGTCGACTATCTTGCCCACAAAGTTCGAAATGTGGATGAGAAGCGAACCGATGGTCATACAGCACTCTCTCTGGCAATTGAAGCTGATCAATCAGAATGTGCAAAAATTCTTATTGATAATACGGCAAGTGTTGAAACAAAAATTAAAGGTAACTCACTACTAATGCAGGCTGCTAGCGTTGGAGCGTTAAACTCCATCAAACTCTTAATCATGCTTGGCCTCGATCCATTAGAGAAAAACTTCAGAGGAAAAACAGCACTTGATATCGCCAAATCATCTAAACAGAAGAAAGCATTTATAATTCTTGGAAAAATTGCTGCTTCAAGGTTAAAGAAAAATGAATGATGCCCTACTTAAGATCTCTCACTCGAAATTTGATTCACTCACTTTTTTTAGGGAAAATCATACCGACATAACCAAGGCATTATCAATCTACCTACAAGACCCCAAGCATCTTTTACTCAATCTTGCACCACTGGAGTCACCAACTGAGGAACTACTCGACCTTATCAATTTTGTTTCTACCATTTTAAAAAGTTCATCATACTCCCTACAGATTTTTGATGCTCCGTCGAGTGTATTAAGTAAGTTACAAAACCATCGCTACAGAAATATTCTACCGGCCAGTGATATGATCAAATACATATCGCTACTTGATAGTATTGAAAGAGAACTTAGAGTTGAAAGTTTACTTAAATGTTACGTTGATGAGACGATGAAGTATTTCTTTACCAAAAAAGGAATAATTTTAAAACGTGGGGAACTCACACTCGAAGACTCTCCTTCGAACTTCCTTAATCAAATGAACTACTTTCAAACATTTGAATTGGAAAGCTCATTCTTTTCATTTGTCATTGGAGGTAGTGAAGCTTTCTTTGAGGAATTTGTTAGCGAAATGGGCGAAACAGAACTCGCTCCAATCTTTAGCACTATTGTTAAGAATATCCCTGAGAAGTACTTTGAAGCCGTTAAAGTCCATGACTACATGGCACATCCTTATGCTGATTTCCCGACAGAGAAAATCACACTTAAAGATCAAAGTCATCACCACTTTAAAAATTGTGTGGTGATGAAAATACCTCTTGAATTTAATGGGAAATACTTTTGTCTTGAAGTTTGGATACCAAAAATTTTTAGTAAGGATGTCTTTAATTTCTTAAATCCTTAACCAGTAACTTCAGGTTCCTCAGAGTCTGGTGAAGATGACTCAATAACTTCTCTCTTTGAGTAAAGATGCTTTTCCCCATCAACATCTTTTATTCTGACTTCCCTAATTTCATAATCATCTACTTTAAGAAGATTAAAGCTTAAGCCTTCCCAAACAATAATTTGGCCTTCTTCTGGAAAATTATTTCCAAGCATATCAAGAACAAATCCAGCAAGAGTTGAATAGTGATCATTTAGAGGGATTTTGATATCGTAATCGTTGTATAATTCACGAAGTGAGATAGAACCATCAACGATAATTCCATCCTCCGAATCGACTTCCATGTACTCTTTCAGCACTTCTTCTTCATCAAGATCATGCTCATCTTGAATTTCGCCAAGAATCTCTTCAATAATGTCTTCAAGCGTAATGATTCCAACAATAAGTCCATTTTCATCTTTAACTAGAGCGAGATGAACTTTCTTTCTATTCATATGATCAAATACGGCCTGTATTTTCATATGTTCAAAAACAAAGAATGGTTCTTTCAGATAGTTTACTAAATCAAAATCCTTCTTATCTTCATCCTTAACAAACGCCAAAGACTTAACGTGAAGAAAACCTTTGATATTTTCGATATCTCCATCACAAACAGGATAGCGACTATGTGTATCTAAATTTACAATACTAATAATTTCGTTAAATTTCATGCCAACTTGGATATACTTAACTTCCTTTCTTGGAATCATGATGTCTTTAACTTTAATTTTTGGAAATTCCAAAATTGAGTTAATCATATCAATCTGCTTAGCATCCATTGTATTTTCTTTTTCTGCTTTTTGGATCATGTACTCAATATCGTCTTTCGTGACAACTCGTCCCGTCAGTTGTGCGTTTTCTCCTAGTACTGTATTGATTACCCATACCATTAATTTAATAACCGGATACGTGAGGTAGTAGAAAACCTGAAGAATACGAATCGTGAAAACAGATAATGATTCAGCATGTGTTCTTGCAAATGTCTTTGGCATAATTTCACCAAAGATAAGAATAATTAAAGTCGTCACTCCTACTGCAATACTAATTGCATCAGTTGCAAACATCCTCTGCGCAATAACAGTTGTTAAAGACGAGGCAAAAATATTTACAATATTATTACCAACGAGAATTGTTGTAAGTAGCTCACTTGGTTTTTCAACCATAAAGCTTAGGGCCTTCCCTTTCGGTCCCCCCTCTTCAATTAATTGTCTTGCTCGATCATGACTTACAGAAAGTAAAACTGCTTCAGATCCTGAAAAGAATCCTGAAAGACAAAAGCATACCGTTAATGAGACTATCTCAAAACTGTCTATGTCCATTAATAATGTCCTGGGGTTTTTGATAAAACGTTAAAACGCTTCTGCGGAGGTTCTATGTTAAATTCCTTGTTATTTAACCTAATCATTAATTAATTTTAAATTAATTAAGTTTAGCAATATTTTACACTATTTCAAGATTTTAGTCTACTATCAACGAGTTTTCAGTAGTTTATTGTAAATTCTATTTAGTGGTCGAGATGCTCACCTTTAAAGTCATGGTCTGAATAGACAATTCTATCATTCATCTCATGGTTAAAATCATGAATATCAGTAATATTAGAAACATTTCTAAAGATCGTATTGCATTTGTAGCAAATTGCTATTGGCTTGAGCTTTCTAAAAAGAATGAAGTCAAACACATAGAGAATCAAGAATGGGGCAACTGAATATGGCGCATATTCACTCATAAAAATCCAAACAGAAAGCAGTGCGGCCATCACAAATAGCGATACCCCTAATTTTCTATTGAAGTCTTTTTGCTTATAGAAATCTTGTCTTTGACAACATGGGCAGTCTTTTAAGATCCCATCAAAATGTTCTGGAGTAAAATATATATTTTGCTCTTTTCCACATATTTTACATTCACAAGTTTTCGCATCTTTTGTTGGTACAACAGAAACTGCTGAGCCACATTCAGTACACGTTATCGTTATTTCCATCATATTAGTAATCCAAATTTAAAGAATAAGTAACTCGAGATCAACTCTCCAATAAATACAAATATCGTCATCGAATAGTAGATACCAGTAGCACTTTGAATACTTCTCATACAAACTAATCGCCACCCGAAGTAACTCATGACACCTATTACAAGATAGCCCCAAACTCCCCTCATGATAAACATTATCCAATTAAATGAATAGCCACCACCAAGCATCGTTCCTAACTCAAGATAAGCACTCGCATTAGAAGCTTCATAGAAACTCCATATGATTTTAGGAATCATAATGGCCCACATAATTAGTGTTGCAACTTTAAGAGGTTTTTCACTAAGCTTCGGAGTTACAAGATACCAGTGCCCCAGTATCATTGCATATGTAATGGCTCCAAGATAGTAAGCCGAGCTTAGAATAAAGATATAATTTTTGAGATTAAATTTTTGATAGAAGTAAAACTCTACAACACCGAGAATTGCTGGCACAGCATAGAGCATCCATAGCGCGCCATTTTTTTCATCATAAGTACTATGCAGTTGCCGGTGAAATAATAAACAGATACTCGAAACGATTAAAATGACACCTTCGATACTCGAAAGAGAATGCCCTAAAACGGCGTGACAAATTATTGCACCAAACACTGAGCTCAAACAAACCGTAGTTAAGAGTTTTTGAAAACCACCACCAGTCATTTTTGAATTTGCAACTGGTGCAAAAATAAACACACCAAAGCCAACTGACAGAAAGTAAAATTTTGCTAATTCTAAAATATAGTTCATTGAACACCTATTAGATTAATCTTCTTAAACTCTAAGAATTTCATCACAATACTAAAATTTGCATCGAGAAGATTCAATTTAGATACCTCATTTTTCATCATTTCAAAAGGGATGAATTTTGTGATTAGTCCCTGCTTGAAAACATCTTCATCGCCAAGTTCTAAATAAAATGAATATAACTGTACCTTCCGATCTTCGTAATCAAATTGATCAATTGCAAACTGAGAAAAACGTGCGGCCGAAAGCTCAACCCCAACCTCTTCACTAAACTCTCTTACACAGGCGCCAAGTGGAGTTTCTCCGGGTTCAATTTTCCCACCAGGGAATTCAAGCTTACCATTTAGCTCTCCCTCTTCCTTTCTTTCTTGAAAGTAGAAGGTAACACCTTGATTAGTGACCGTGACAGGCATGGCAAATGAGATATATTTTCGCATGGGTATTTCTACACATTTTTTAAAAAATTGGCCAGTTTGTTGCGCATAGTCTATAAGAATCTTCCATGAGTAGATTACCCTTTAAAAAACATTCACTTCTCTTCGCCCCAATGGAGGGAGTCACTGACGGTGCTTACCGCTTGGCGATTGCCCGTGCATTTAGTGAATGGGACTACTTTAGTACTGATTTCTTTCGCGTTCCGACGGTTGGAAATATCTATCCTGAAGCACTAAAGAACCACTATGGAAAACGCGCTCTTCTCAATACATCTCTTGATAAGAAAACTTCATATCAAATACTCACTTCTGCGCGGGCCCAAACGAAAGAGACTGTCGCGATTATTAATGAGCTTGGTTTTCATCACCTTGACCTCAATCTCGGCTGTCCTTCAAAGAAAGTAAACGCCCATCATGGAGGCGCATATCTCTTGTCTGATATCGAAGTCCTAAGAAAGATTATCAAAGAGATTCGCGAGACTTTCAAAGGAGTATTCACTGCAAAAATTCGTGTGGGATACAAAGACGATTTAAACTTCTTAAATATTTTAAAGATGCTTGAGGATGAAGGTGTTGAGGCCATTACAATTCACGCAAGAACAAGAGATCAACTCTATCAAGGCATTGCTGACTGGAAATATATAAAGGAAGCTGTAAAGGCAACCAGTATTCCGATAATTGGAAATGGAGATATTTGGACCGTTGACGACGTCATCAGAATTTTTGATGAGTGCGACCCCTACGCAGTAATGCTTGGAAGAAGTGCCCTAAAAACGCCGTGGCTCGCGACTCTATTTGAACAACATAAGAATAACAGCCATTTTCTTAGTGACGAGTTCCTACTTGAAGAAAGAAAACATCACCTTGATACATATTTTTACGAGCTTGAAAAAGAGTTTAGAATTGATGAAATTAGCGAAGAGATTATACTGAAGAGGTTTAAGTCTTTTTCACGTTACCTCTTTGATGACTTTCCAGATTTTGAAACAGTTAGAGGAAGATTTCTTCGTAGTGAAAAGTTATCTCACTTTAAACATCACCTAGCTGATCTTATTAAATAATTTTTCAAATCCAATGAAGACAGCGAGACCTAAAAGATAGGCAAAAACCAAAAAGAAATTCAATTGCAATAACAACAATAAACAAAAGAATGTAAGGCTTGGCACAAAAGTCACAATGACATCACGATGCTTATGATTCTCAAATTTCTTCGACAATAAGTCGTGGTAAGCAAATAGAGCTCTTGAGAAACTATAAAAGCGACGCGGATTTTTCTTATACTCTTCAATGTTTGGGTGAGTTAAGTAGAGTGAGAAAACGAGGGGAACTAAGTAAGAGAGATGGTACTCAAGGGGAATATCAAAGAAATAGTCCACGAGACCTTGAATGATGAACAAAATGAATAGTGAGATATAATATTTTTTCTTATCCATAAAAAAAGGGGTGCCTAAGCACCCATTAATTATTTAGCGACACCAACAGACTTTGTCTCACGCACAACTGTAATTTTAATTGTACCTGGATAAGACATTTCATCTTCAATTTTTCTAGCGATTTCACGAGATAACATAACTGTTTGCTCATCGTTAACCTTATCGTTTTCAACGAAAACTCTAACTTCACGTCCACCAGAGATTGCATATGATTTTGATACACCTTCAAAAGAGTTAACAATTTCTTCGATATCTGTAAGACGAGATACATATGATTCAGTAAGTGCCTTACGTGCACCTGGACGAGCACCTGAAAGTGCATCAGAAGCAGCAACAATGTGAGCAAGAATTGACTCTGGCTTTTCATCATCATGGTGAGCTCTAATGGCATGAACGATATCTGGA
Source organism: uncultured Bacteriovorax sp. (assembly GCA_964593545.1). Taxonomy (GTDB): domain Bacteria; phylum Bdellovibrionota; class Bacteriovoracia; order Bacteriovoracales; family Bacteriovoracaceae; genus Halobacteriovorax_A. The sequence goes on from CAZQJK010000020.1 coordinate 15,899, forward strand.
GACTCTCCATACTTCTTAGCAAAGTCAGCACCGATAACAGCGTGTGAACCTTCTGCAGATGCATCAAGAACTTTTCCAATGTCGTGTAGTAAACCAGCTCTTCTTGCTTGCTTAACATTTAGACCCATTTCAGATGCCATTGCTCCAGCAACAAATGCTGCTTCAATCGCATGCTGATACTGGTTTTGTGTATAGGAAGTTCTATAATTTAGAGCACCAACTAGTTTTAAAATTTCTGGGTGAATACCGTGAACACCAATTTCCATCTGAGCCTTTTCACCAAGAGTCAATAAGTGCTTTTCAAATTCTGCTTTTGATTTTTCATGAAACTCTTCAACTTTTGCTGGGTGAATACGACCATCAGCAATTAGTTTTTCGATTGTTCTCTTTGCAATTTCACGTCTCACAACGTTGAAAGAAGAAATAACAACGAGTTCTGGTGTATCATCAATAATTAAATCAACACCACAAATTTGTTCGAAGGCACGAATGTTTCGACCTTCTCTACCAATTAAGCGCCCTTTAACATCATCAGATGGTAAATCAACAGTAGTAATTGTTCTCTCCGCTACATATTCTCCAGCAAATCTTTGAATTGCAATTCCAATAATTCTCTTTGACTTATCTTCTGCATTTTCTTTTGCTTCTTCTTCCATTTTAATAAGCATCTTAGAGAACTCAACTTTGGCTTCTTCTTCCATCGTCTTAATAAGCTCTTCTTTTGCTTGGTCTTTAGTCATCATTGCAACTTCAGAAAGCTTCGTTGCATACTCTTCTTGTCTAACGATGTATCTTTCTTTCTCTTTAAAGATTTCTAATTCTTTAGTCTTTAGCTCTTCTTCTCTCTTATCAACTTTCTTCTTCGATTCTTCAATTTCATCGAGCTTAGTTTCTAATTTAGCTTGTTTCTTATTAAGATCTTTCTCAGCTTCATTAAGCTCTTTCTTCATCTTATCAGCAACTTTCTCTGCTTCCTCTTTAATTTCAACAGCTAGCTCTTTTGCTTCTTTGCGGGCCTTGTAATTAATATCCTTGGCCTGCTCTTTTGCTTTTTCGATGATCTCATCACCTTTCTTCTCTCTCTCTGCAACTTCTTTCTTAGCTTGTCCCGCACGTACAACAAATCCACCGATTACGCCTACGATTAAAAACAGTACAGAAGCTAGTATTACTTCAGTATTCATTCTCTCTCCCTATTTTCTATTCTCAACTTTCAATTGCAATTTATCAGTTATGACGAAGTCCATCTTCACGTCTTGCTCTTCCATTGGGACTTCATCTACTAATTGCTCATGAAAGCAGATGCCTATTTTTATTATATTTTTATTTTCAAGGTAACGATCATAATAACCTTTCCCTCTTCCTAACCTTGCTCCGTCTCTGCTAAAAGCTAAACCAGGTATCAAAAGAATGTCGGGCACTACTTCCTCGCTTCCCTCGTTTGGAACAAAGAAACTTCGTCCAAATAAGTTCTTCTTTTTTAACTCATGACCTTGGCCAACTTTAAAGACCATGTCACTCATCTCTTCTGTAAAACTTGGAAATGAAATTCTTCCCAATTCTTTATTTACAAAAAGATCAGTAATTTCAGGCTCATCATCAAGTGGATAATAAGCTCCTAAATTTAGGTGGATAATTTTATTGGATAGAAGTAGTGAATATATTCGAGTCGTAATTTCCAAAGATTTAGAACTTAACAAAACTTGATTATGACAAATTTGTTTAAGCTTTTCTCTTATCTCTTTTCTAAGTTCACTTTTAGTCTTCATCAGTGAGTAGAAGGAGTTACTTCCTCAATTAGTTTAAAAGCATCTTCAGCCATTCTTTCAAATTCTGTAATACTTTCTTTATATTCTCTTTCGAGTGTTACCTTATCTGTCGCATATTTCAGCGCTAGTAATACTGCGATTTGTGAATCTTTTAAATTAGGGTTTCCCTGTTTCATTTTAATAGCTTCATTATTTACATAAGAAACAATTTCATCAGGCGTAACAGCTGCGTCGTCTTCAACTTCTTTGAGTCTTATACTATGCCCTAAAATATTAAATTCTTTAACTTCCATCTTTATATCCGTCCTATAAAGATTCTAATATTATGCACCACTACCGTCAACGTATCAATTAAGCTTTTAATTCCCTACGAGGGCGTCAAGATACTCATTTAACGTAAACTGGTTTAAATCCTCAACATTTTCCCCAACCCCAATATAAGTTATAGGCACTTGGAGGTTTTTAACTATCGATACAGCACTTCCAGCTTTTGAAGAGCCATCACACTTGGTAAAAATAAGCCCCGTTAGCGCTAAGGCCTTATTAAATTCTTCGGCCTGTCTAAGAGCATTTTGTCCGGTAATGGCATCAATAACTAATAGTGTATGGTGAGGCGCCGAGTCATCGAGTTTCTTTAAAACATTCTTACTCTTTGTAAGCTCTTCCATTAAGTTTCCAGCTGTATGAAGTCTACCAGCTGTATCAAGAATACAATAATTTGCATTTTCATTCATTGCTGTTTGCAGTGCATCGTACCCTACACCACTTGGGTTAGCCCCTTCTTTTGCACGAATCATCGTTGCATTTGCGCGGTCACACCATACTTGAAGCTGATCGACAGCTGCAGCGCGAAATGTATCACATGCTCCAACAACAACCTTAGCTCCTTGCCCCGTTAACTTCGTTGCAAGCTTTCCTATTGTTGTCGTTTTACCTGCACCATTTACTCCGACAATCATAATAACTTTTAATTTCTTATCTTCAGGATTGAATTCAAATAAGTCTGAATTATTCTTTTCTTGTACTGAACCCATCTGCTCGGTTAAAAATTTCTTAATGAAGTTTTTAAATTCAGATTCCTGCATCTCACCTTTCTTAACTTCACTTTCAATCGCTTCAATTAATTCAGATGTCACAGTCGGACCAAGATCCGCTCCGTAGAGAATTTCTTCGATTTCATCAAGTATGTCTTCAGAGATAGCGCCTTTCCCAAAAAGTGATCCAAGTCTTCCCCATACGTCATTTCGAGACTGAGTCAGTCCTTTTGATAACCGATCCTTCCATGAAATTTTCTGAACTGCCGTTTTTACTGGCTCAGTAGCTTCAAAAACCTCCGGAGCCTTTAAAACTTCAGCTTTGACGGCCTCTGTAATTTCTTCAATCTTCTCTTCAGTGTCAGTAGAAGTCGTTCTAAAAATTAAAAACAAACCAACTAAAAATATGATGCCTATTGCTCCAAGAGCCGCGTAAGCGTGCATATCAGTAACAACAAGATGGAGGCCCGCTCCATCAACCCAAGATTGTAACGTAGAAATCAATTCAACCATTATTTACCCTTTTAATATTTCTCTTGTTATGTCATATTCATCTACAAAAACAAAGAGCGCAAAGCGTTAAGTACGAGTTATCTGATGAAAAAATATGAGCCACTATTTATCATACAAAATTCAATCAAAGAATATTTTAATTCATTGAAATTTCTCGAAGTCATTACACCTCCAATCGTAACGAATCCAGGAATGGAGACCCATATTCACCCATTTCAGATTTTCAGTCCCCATGAAAACAAGAAAAGGGATCTCTACCTTCATACCTCTCCAGAATTTCATATGAAATCTCTCTTGAGCGAAGGTTATGAAAATATTTTTACCCTAAGTTATGCCTTTAGAGATGAGCCTAATAGCTCAACTCACCGAAAACAATTTCTTATGCTTGAGTGGTATCGCGCCAATAATCGCTACGAACAAATAATGAAAGATTGTGAGAGGCTATTTTCACATTGTCTAGCTTCCTTACAAGACAGCAGTATTGACACTAATTTTGAAAAAATAAAGTTTACTTGCATGACCGTATCTGAAGTATTTAGAAAATTTCTTGATATCGAAATATTAAATTTTTTAGATAAGAATGATCTATATGATTTAATAAAGAATGAATTTAAAAGTATTCATCTTGCAGACAAGGATCAGTTAAGTTGGGACGATTTATTTTTTCTTCTTATGCTAAACGAAGTTGAACCTCGCTTTGTTGAGTTTGATTTCTTACTCCTGTATGAGTTCCCTGCTCCTTTAAAAGCACTTTCAACAATTAAGGAAAGTGACCCTCGTGTTTGTGAGCGCTTTGAGATTTACTCCAGAGGTGTTGAAATCTGTAATTGTTTTAATGAACTGACAGATGAGCAAGAACAAAGAAAAAGATTTAAATCTCAAGCGGCAGAAAAGAAAGAACTCTATAATTACGAATTGCCAGAAGCCAATATTCTCTACGATGCCTTATCAAAAGGACTACCACCAAGCGCAGGTATCGCACTTGGTGTTGAAAGACTCCTCATGTCTCTAGCAAAGAATGAAGATCCTTTTTGGGATTAGTTCGTCGATCTTTTTTGAAGATTATTAAAGAGCGTATGCATTTTAATGATAATCTCAGATTTTACATACTGATTTGGAACTTTCTTCGCCCATGCAAGATGAGCTTGGGGATTCACTTGGGCCCTTAATTTATTAGACCAAATTGGATAGTTCTTAGCGAGATCAGATGAAAGAACAGAATACCAGCGATAGAAGTCCTCATCCTTATCTTCAACCAAATAGGTATCAGCGATATCCAAGGCCTTCTCAGTAATAAGTCTTTTAATTGAGTATAAATTTAGCGCTGCTAATGTTTTTTCAGAAACTTTTTGATTCACGTAACGGTCCATGAAAGGTATTGCAAAATCAACAACCGCACGAGATGGTGAATCATTGTAGTTTTCTAATCTACGATAATAATCATCTAAAACCATCGCACGATACACACCTTCTCTTGTCGCACCTTGCGATAGAGTATTATACCATTTACCAAGCTCATCTCTATTGGCCTTAACTTCTCTTGTTGCCATAATTAATTCATTAATATAGCTGACGTTATACTCACTTTTTTGCTCTTCTGTTAGGTTTAGCGTTACCTTCTCTTTTTTCTTTTTGTAAATTTCTGTCGACGTAGCATCTGCGACAATTTTTGGTATCGCAGGCAAATCCATACTTGGTGATTCCTCACCAAAGAATTTTGCTGCAAAATCCTTTCCAATGACCTTTACTGTAATATTTTTAAGCGTCATTTTAATTTCATCCATATCTAATGCATGTGAATTAACACTCAATAAAATAGCCAATGCAATTAGTATATTCTTCACTCTTACTCCTATTATTTCTTTATAAATTTATAAAACATATTATTTGATATTTTTAATTCTTGTATTGTTGTTCTAGCCTTCTTTCCATTTGCTTCGTATCGACTTTTAATAATATATTTTTCTAAGTTATCAACAAAGGCAGGAAGCCCAAATTTTAAAATATCAGCTTCAAACTCACTAAAACTTCTTTCAAATAGTTCTTCTTTCTCACCGTCGTTAAAATAGTCATAGACAAATTCGAGTCCAATGACCCCACTACAAGTAGCGGAGATTTCTCGCAGAGCCTTACTAATTTCTCTAAGGTTCCCTGTCCAGTTTCTCGAACATAGATAATCCATTGCTTCGTTTGAAATAACAACTCTTCGAGGCTGAGACTTTAAAGTCATTCTAATAAATTCGAGTTTTTCAATAGAGCTATACTCACAGAAAGAAGGTAGCCTGATATGAATATCAGAGATTCTTTGATAGAGATCATTTCTAAAAAATCCTTCATCGATATTTTTTTCTAAGTTCTCACAGGTCGCAGTAATTAATAAGAACTCAACTTTTCTCGGTATTATTTCACCTACACGATAAACGATGCGTTCATCGATGACCTTCAATAGCTTCACTTGAGTCTCAACATCCAATGATCCAACTTCATCGATAAAGAGAACACCACCGTTAGCCGCTTCAATTCTTCCTTTGCGATCATCACTAGCCCCAGTAAAAGCTCCCTTTTTATGACCAAAAAGCTCTGACTCGATGAGAGACTTTGAAAGCTCAGCACAATTAACACTGACAAAAGGTAGATCAGCTCGATCTCTCAGTTCACATAGGTAGCGATGAACTTCTTTGGCCAAGAACGTTTTTCCTGTACCAGTATCTCCTGTAAGAATAAGGTTTTGATTTTTTAAAAAAATATTTTTAAGTTTCGCCAGGTTTTGCTTGGAGATATTAAACTCGTTAGTCGATATTCTTCCCAAGCGCTGCTTATTAATGACAAATTCAATTTGCTCATCTGTAGCTGGTTTAACAAGGAAATCAGATGCTCCAAATTCATAGGCTTTGGCAATAATACTGTCTTCCTCATGCCCAGTCAGAGCAATTGTATTTATACCTTTTGCACTCAATCGGCTAATGACCTCAAGACCAATAAGATCTTCTTCGAGGTCGAGATCAATAAATGCCAAGTCCGCTTCGAGTTCATCAATCTCTTTTAAAAGAAGGTGAGCCTGACTGAACTCAAATGTACGCCCATACCTCCCCAGCATGAGAGATAACCCCATTCGCGCCAATTCATCATCTTCTAATATCAATATCTTCATAACTTTACCTGTTTCTCCATAAATTATAGGTCATTACATAATATTAGATAGATAGAAATATTTTATATTGAAAAGCCAACGTTTTTTGTCAATTTCTCTTTACTGAAAGTAGATAGAAATTGCCTACAAGCCTATAAACACAGGACTTTTCGTAAAATTTAAACTTTTTCCATTTTCTTGTCGATAATAGAAGTATGAGAACGTTAAAAGGAATTAGCACATTTATTATTTTACTGGTTTTGTTTCAAGGCTGCATGCCTGATAGCTTAACTAAATTTAAGGAAGATTCGGTAAAGAAGGTAAAGGAAGAGGTTGTTGAAACCCCTGAGGTTGTCTTTACTGATGGAGATGGAAATGAAATAAGTTCATCGACTCTTAATGTACCAACATCACTTTCTTATACTGATACCATTTTCACAGCAGGTACTATTTTAACTTTAAGTCCGGCTGGAGACCTTAACGATCTTCTTCCTGTGGATGGCTCGCTTACAAATAATGCGGCTACAAATTTCTTACCGCGTTACTCAATTGTGCCTGCTCTACCTTCAGGGTTATCACTAAATACGACGACAGGTATAATAACTTCAAACACATCAACACCTGTTGTTTCATCAACTTTTTATATTACATTAATTTACAGAGATCCGACTTCTTTAGTCGATGTAACACTTGGTCCTGTAGCAGTTGATATCGGTGTAGAAGCTGATATTCCTTCTGATTTCTATGTTGGATTCGGAGCAACCTCTGCAACGAGAAAAATGGGATTAAAGCTTGATGACAATTCAGCTTTCTCAAGTGGAGCGACTCAAGTCGTCTCAAAAACGAGTGGGCTTGGAAATATAACACTCGTCGATAGTTCAAATAATGTTTTTGTTGACGTTCTGGCCGGATCTAAATTTGTTCTTGGTGACGAAGTTGATGATGGTAGCTCATACGTGTCGACTGAAACTTCAGTGACTGGTGTGAATTTTTACTTTCCAACAAATTCAACTATTGAATTAAATGCATTTTCTTCTAGTGCTACTGCACTTGTCACAAATAATGGTGTGACATTCACAATTTCTCCAGCACTTCCAACTGGACTAGCTCTTGATGCTACAACAGGAGTGATTTCCGGTATTGTGACTTCTGCTCAAACCAAGAAGACATACGCATTAACGGTTGCAAATCAAACTTACACCCAATCATATCTTTTCGGACTTGGTGTAATTGAAGCTCCTGAGATGTTAGCATTTTCAAATCTTAAAATTCTTAAATTAGATGACACTTCAAAATTTAGAGTAGGAAGCAATATTTCTTCTTCTCCGATTTCTCCATTAACAACATTTGGAAAAGGGATTGTGAAGTACAAAACGACAAATTATGTCGTTGTTGAAGTTACTTCAAATACAGATTTTTCTGATGGACAATTTGTTGATAACGCTTCAACATTCGTAGCTTCAGAAGCAAAAATTGAAGAAACTCCTGAATCAATATCAGGTCTCATTAATGTGGCAGATGCTTCATTATTTACCGATTACAATAATCCTACTCCTGGTGGAACTTCGCGTGGGTATATTATTTGTCAGTCAGGTAATGCCAAAGCGACAATTACAAAAATTGATGGAAATACAATTTACTATCTTCAATCAAAAGGCTCTGGTGGACTAACTGGAAACTTTGAAGATGATGGAGCGCAAACTATTTTCAACACAAGTGCATGTGACTCTAACAATCCTTCCTCTGGAACAACAACACAGACTGTTGTTAGTATCTGGACACCGAATGAAACAGCGACACTAGCGGCTGATGCTACAGCATCAGGCTTTAAAAAAGGTTATGACATTATTTCTGATCAAAGTGCCTCTGGTTATGTTAGTGCGTTGAGTGGAAATGATTTAGAAATTCAATTAAACACCCAGGTTTCACTAAACAACGGGGATACGCTTGATCCAGTAAAACCATATGATGCAGGTACAATAATTAGCCAAGTTGCCTCAAACTTAAAACTAGAATTAGAGGTTGGACAAAGTACGATTATTTCTCCTTTTAAAATCAAAGGTGACGATATAGTTTATACTATTACACCTTCACTTCCAGAAGGACTGACACTAAGTTCAACAGATGGTTCGATCACGGGGACACCAACAAAGGCTTATCCTAAAACGACGTATACAATTACTGGAACTAATATTATTGGTGCACAGTCTGTGACGATGGCGATTCAAGTCTATGACTATTTTCAACTTACAGACTCAACTGGAGCTTCAAGCTATATTCTACATAAAACTGGGCAAGCAAATAAGAATAAGAAATGTCGTATTAACAAAGAAGACATTCTATCTTTTGCGACTGTTCAAGATACTAAAATTGTCGACATCGACTGTATGCTTGACGCTGGAGAATCAGATCTTTACAATCTCGGGGCAAAATTAAAGCCACTCGTAGGTAAAGGAATGTGTGAGTTTATGAGTTACCGACCATATGCTTTCTATAGTAGAAAACCTGCAGAAACTGACTCTCAAGCTATTTACTCTACAATAGTTTCATCTAGCTGTGATAATAGTTCGATACCAACTGGTGCTGTTTATTTATCATCTGGATTAGCTGCTGGAGCTACTAACGATGCTGCATTCTACGCAGGAAGTACTGAAATCTTAGACTATGATGTGAACAATCTCTGTGCATATCCAACCGATAGTACCGATACACCAAATTGCGATGAAGGTAGCCACACGATCAGAAAGTGGACAATCTCCAATAATGATGACAGTACAGCATGTGTCTATTCTTACGAAGATGAGGACATCGACTGTGGAGGAAATAGAAACAAATGCCTCACTGGCCCAATTAGAGATACGATATCTGCTTCAAATATTGAAAGTGGCATCAAGGGCATTATCAGTGCCTCAACCGATGGGCTTTCTACAGAGTATACAATTACTTCTCCGATGGACAATGGTTACAAAACAAACTTAGGTATTGCAAACTTTGCACTTAATAACTCTTGTCACACTGACACTCCTGCAACTGAAACGATCACTTACTCGACAAGCTGGGATGCATATAAGAACTTATCTGTACTAAAAGATATGTCTGAATATACAGACCCGTTTAAAGGCGGAAGCCCTTACTACACATTCACTTGTCTTGATGCTGCTTATGACACAAAGGCAAGGATTAGATTAAATATTAGAGATTTTGATCGATCGTTCAGCCAAAGTGAAAATATTGATTCGATCTTTGCTGACATGATGGATGATTCAAGCCTTGACCTTTATGGTGATTCTTTCAATCAAGTTAATGATTGGGCAGACACTATTGCACCAAGCTTTACAGGCTGTGATGCTTCGACAACGCCATCAATTAATGCTGTTGCACTATCTGGAACAGCAAGTGCAACTCAGTATTACTTCACAGTTACAGGTGCAGCGACTAGTTTTTTAACAGAAATTATGCCAGGAGAAACCGTTAATATCGGTGGTGAAGACGTGGTTGTCAAAGAAGTTATCTCTGATACCGAATTTACTACAGTGAACTATATTCAGGCAACACACGTAGGTGCTGCACTGACAAGAAGTGGTGCTTACTCATTCCCTGGTGAAGAACTTTAATTAATCTTCACCACCTTACCAACTAAATCAAAATCTAAAACATCGGTGATTTCGACTTTTACGAGATCACCTTCTTTTAATTCAACATCATCAAGATCATTTATGATTACTTTTCCATCAATATCTGGAGCCTGACCAAAGTGGCGCCCAACAATAAGAAGCTCTGTATCTTCGTGAGAACCTTCAACAAGAACATCAATTGTTTGACCTAAGAATTCCTCATTCAACTCTCTAGCAATTTCTTTTTGTACTTCAAAAAGACGATCGAATCTCTCATCAATAGTCGCCTGATCAACTTTTTCTTTTAATTTAAATGCTGGTGTCCCCTCTTCATCTGAATATCTAAAAATACCAAGGTGATTAAATCTCGCAAGCTTAATCCCCTCAAGAAGTTTTTCAAAATCAGCTTCACTCTCACCAGGAAAACCTACAATAATTGAAGTTCTAAGAACAATTCCAGGAATTCGACTTCTGATTCGTTGAATTCTTTCCATTATTTTTTCACCAGTAATTTTTCGATTCATTCTCTTAAGAACATAATCAGAAAAATGCTGAACTGGCATATCAAGATATTTACAAACCTTCGATGAAGTTGCCATTTTCTCAATAACTTCATCTGTTAACTCATCTGGGTAGAAATAAAATAATCTTACCCAATCAACGCCCTCAACTGTCTCTAGGCCAGAGAGAAGATTAAATAAGTTATTATTTTCATCTAAGTCAACTCCGTAATCAGACAAGTCTTGAGAGATTAAGTTTAATTCCCTTACCCCTGTCTCTGCTAGCGTATTTGCTTCCTTAACAAGAGATTCAACAGTTCGAGATCTCAGCCTACCTCTAAGTGTTGGTATGATACAAAATGTACAATTACGATTACATCCTTCTGAAATTTTCAACCATGCTGTATAAAATGGAGATGTATTCATACGTGGATCAAATTCTGTATGAATAAAGCGTGGAATCTCAACAAATGACTTTTTCTCAAGCTTATTTTCTTCGAGCGCTTTTAACAGTGGTACTATTTTATGATATTCACCTGTACCAATAAACATATCAACTTCAGGTAAGTTCTCTTCAAGTTCTTTTGCATATCTCTGTGCCATACATCCAGAAACAACAAGGGCCTTACAAACACCATTATCTTCTTCTTTGAAATCAGCAAGCTCTAAAATTGTATCTACAGACTCTTGCTTAGCAGCTTCAATAAATGAGCAAGTATTAACAACAATAACTTCTGCTTCATTTGGTTCAAAAACAACCTGGAAGCCATTCAGTCCCATATGACCAAGCATAACTTGAGCATCGACAAGGTTTTTTGAACAACCTAGAGACGTAAAAAATACTGTTCTATCGATAAACTTTTTATCAATGCTATTAGAAGTGGTTTCCATATAAATTAATGCTCCGGTAAGAAAATTAGACTCTTTTATAATCAAACTAATGTTTTTTCAACTGCTTATGCAATTTTTTCACTGTCAACAGTACGTATTTTCAATGACTTGATACTTAAACTTTGTTCATCTATCCTATATAGAGATGAAAAAGCTAACAAAACTATTAATTTTATTGATTATCGCTTCATGCTCACGCCATGGAGTACCACCAAATAAACCACTGAGTGAAATCAGAAATGGTGGCAATTTAAATGATGAACAACGAAGTGCACTCTTAATAGAAAAGATTAATCAGGCAAAGTCTCAGAGTGATTTTAAAAACTGTAATGATCTCACCACCCTTATCCAAGAAGGTGAACATCCTTTACAACCTTGGCTAATAGCACAATCAATTCAGCTTTGCGATGTTTCAAATGAACTTATCACAAAGGTATCTCAAGAACTCAATACGTATCAGGACTGGGCAAAAGTAGATTTAAGCGAGAGTATTATTTTAAAATCGCAAAATTCCCAAGAGATTATAAATGCTAAACTCGTGCTCGTTGATTTTCAAAAAACACAGAAAGCAAAAGTTGATCTCATTAATGAAGCAATTTCCATTGCCAGAAAAAGTAAACTTGCTACCGATGAAATGGAAACTCTTCGAGAAACAGTTTCTCCTCTTCATACAAAGGAAATTACCAAAGAGAATATTTATGATGTCGCACGAGACTTTGAGCGTAATCGAAACTTTAAACACGCAAGAGAACTCTATCGCAAAATAGTACGTAGTAAAGATGTGTCTCTCGAAGACCAAATCAAGGCCTGGGAAAGAGTTCGTATGAGTTACAAACTCCAAAGGGACAAGGAAACTTATCTCATTCAAACTCAAAGATTAGTTAAATTCTTGAGCTTTAAAAAGAATGATTCTTTTGGTCTTGATAAATATGTTGAATACTCAATTGCGTTAGCTCGAATTTACTGGACTGATGATCAGTTCCCAAAGGCCAAAGTAAGACTTAATCGCCTGTTAAAACTTAAAGAATTAGCAGATAAACACCTCGCTCAGGTTTATTTTTATCTAGGCGGCATTAGTGAGGATGAAAATAAGTTTGAAACCGCAATCAATTACTATAAGAAAGCTTATACTCTAGCTAAGGATATTGATGAGAAGGAACTCAAATCCTTAAAGGAAGATGCTCTTTGGAATATATCTTGGTACTACTACAAAGAGAAGGAGTACAAACTTAGTCTTGAGTGGCTCTCTAAGTATAGTGAGGAAGAAAGTCCAGACTTCAAATTTTATTTTTGGAAGGCGACTATCTTTAAAAAGCTTGGTCAAATTTCTGAATTTAATGAAGTATTAAGCTTTATACGTAAAATGGATCCTTACGGCTATTATGGACAACTCTCATTTATTTATTCTGATCAACTGACAACTCTTTCAAGTGATGTTGATAAAATTAAATATTCAAATGATCCACTATCGTGGGCCCTTTACTGTAATATCGACAAACTTGCCCAAGCGATTTTAGACAGTGATCCTAACACAAGTCTCGCCAAGTACTATCAAGCTTCTTATTATCATAAAATGATATTTAAGTACTTTGCGACACCGAAAGAAAAAAGGGACTCTCTACTTAATCAAACACCTCTATATTCATATCCCCTTGCTTTTAGTGATGAGTTTATAAATGCAAACAAATCAGAGCACGTCTCAGCCCCACTACTTATGTCAATTGCAAGACAGGAATCAGCCTTTAATCCCTTCGCAAGAAGTCCTGCTGATGCCTTTGGGCTTCTACAATTGATACCTGCTCAAGGAGCAAGGCTTTCGAAGAAAGCAGGAATTAAATTTTCTGACTTTAATGATCTCTATGATATTGAGAAAAATATTTCACTCTCATCTCTATTGCTAGAAGAACTTATGAAGCGACAACATTTTAATTTCATTAATTTTGTTGCAAGCTATAATGCTGGTGAAAGCCCTGTTCATCGATGGAGAAAAAGGAACCAAGACCTTAGCGATATCGAATTCATTGAGCAAATACCATATAGTGAAACGAGAAACTACGTAAAGCTAGTGACAAGAAATTATCTTGTCTACAAGAGATTGCTAAGTAAAGAACCTTTCACAATAAATGACCAGTTCTTTTCTCTTGGAAAGTACTAAATTATTGCTTTAGTACTTTTGCTCCCTTTGGTATGTCAAAGACGAAGTGCTTCTTTGGGAATTTTACCTTAGTTGCGATATTAGAAAGTTTTAATTCAACCATTCTCCCATCGAGATAACTAATATCAATTCCACTTAGTCCTTCAAAAGATAGATTTTTCTTATTTGAGAACTTCAACATTGCAGTTTTTATCCCTGTCGATTTAGCAGCGGACTTATTGAAAGTTAAAAGTGCCTCTGCATCAGTTAATACTACTGAGTAGTTTCCATTAGTTTTTAAACCATCTTTTAGGATATCAAAGAAGTTTGAAAGACTTGCCTCTTGTCCCTTATGCACTGTAACTTCGGCAGGTTCATCATCAAATAAAGGTGCCCTAAAAATCCAAGTCGTCTTCGAATTAGAAACATAAGTAAGCTTCTCAGGTTGATCTTGATCGACTTTAAGATTACTAGGATACTTATATTCAAAAACACCAGTGGCTCTTCTATTTTTTTGGCTAACTTGTGATTTAAACTCTTGAATGTAGTTCATTCTAAATGAATCTGGAATGAATGCTAACGCTGAAAACGAAAAAAGAATTATTAGAATTTTATACATACTGGGGTCTCCGATTAATGGACCCCAATAGTATAATTTGTTTTTTGAAATTAGTGAAGTTGTACAGAGACAGCTTTAGAAACACCTGGCTCCTGCATTGTTACACCATAAAGTGTATCATTTAACTCCATTGTTTTCTTATTGTGTGTAATTAAAATGAATTGAGATTCTTTACTCATCTCTCTTAGAAGTTCATTGAAACGACCAACGTTCGCATCATCAAGAGGAGCATCAACCTCATCAAGAAGACAGAATGGAGCTGGCTTAACAAGATAGATAGAGAAGATGAGAGAAACCGCTGTCATGGCCTTTTCACCACCTGACATTAGGTTGATATTCTGCATTTTCTTACCAGGTGGCTGAGCAATAATATCAAGACCACATTCTGGATCATCAATATTTCCAACAATTTTTAAAGTCGCGCTACCACCACCAAAAATAATTGGGAAAACCTTCTGAAATCTCATATTTACTTCTTCAAATGCGATAGCAAATCTTTCTTTCGATTTTTCATCAATATGATTAATTGCTGTTTGAAGATCTTCTAGAGATTTTCTAAGTTCTTCTTCTTGAACCTTTAAGAAATCGTGACGAAGTTTTTGTCTATCGTAATCTTCGATAGCTTGCCAGTTGATTTCCCCAAGCCTTACATATTCATTCTTGTAATTTTTAAGCTTATTAGAAAGTTCTTTTAGTTCTTGTCCATACTTTCTTACAAAGTCATAAGAAACAGACTCAACTTCGATAACTCCATTTTCTGTTTCCATAAAATACATACGTGAAACATCATTCAACCTTTCAAAATCATCGTTAGTATATTCTAAGAAGCGTCCAATAGACGCACGTAGATCAACTCTATATTTTTCAAAGATATTTTTAACAATTTCTTCTTCTTCGCTAAGATATTGTTCAAAGCGAACTTCTTTCTCAGTAACTTCTTTATCTGTCTTAGAAATATCTTTCCCAAGTCCTTTAACTCTATCTTCTCTTTCTTGCATACTAAGAAGAAGCTCTGATAGCTCATCCTTAAGATGAGAAAGAACTTCATCCTTGTCTGAAAGAACTTCCGCAGTTTCCTTATTACTAAGTTCAAGCGTCTGTAGCTCTTCTTCAACAGTCGTCATTTCATCAGATAATTTCTCAACAAGCTCTGTATTCGTTTGAATACGTAACTCTTGCTTTTCTAATTGTACTTCAATATCAGAAATCTGCGCTTCTAAAGACTTTACTCTTTGATCAAAAGTCTTAGCCTCAACTTGCTTGGCCATTAAGACTTCTCGATCAGCCTCGTAACTTGAGCGAACGTCTTCGAATTCAGATTCTCTTTCTTCAATAAGAGATGAAATCTCTTCGAGCTCTTCATCAATTGTTGATTTATTTTTTGAGAATGATTCTTCCTTTTCAAGAATATCAAGTCTCAGCATTGAAGTTTCATCACGACGAGCTTTTAAAATATCAAGTCTCGTATTTCCATTTTCCATTCCAGAAAGTTTTGAATCAAGAGCAGATTTCTTTGAAGCAAAATCAGCTTTTGAATTCGCAAGCTTTTCTCTAAGTTCTTCATGCTCAATAACCTTCGCTGAAACAAGATTATTACTTTCTTCGACTTGAGCCTCAAGTTTTGCAACTTCAGTATTTAAAACTGCTAGAGATGCTTCAAGCTCCTCAATTTTATTATTTCTTGCAACTGCACTTTGAGCTTCATTTTCTGCAGACTTAACGGCAAGAACTGTCGCTTTATTTCTATTTCTTAGAATTTTCTTACCGGCCATATCAGTTAGACCAATAAAGTTAATTCCACTTGATATCGTTTTTGCTTTATCAAGGTCCAAGTTTTCAACGATGAATAAGCCATCTAAATATGGAGTTAATCTTGATTTAAATTCTTCTGGAATTTGAACAATTGAAGCCAGGCTAGTAATTTCTTGACCTAGCTTAACCGACATTCTCTCTTTCGTTTCCGCAGAAACGAGATCGGCAGCCTTATCACCTAAAAGGATCTCAAGTGCCTTGTTCGAGTTTTCAGTAACCCAAGTCTTTAGTAAACTAAGGTCGTCTTCTGTCGTCACGAGAGTATCAAAGAACTCTCCAAGTAATGCCTCAACGGCTGGAGTATACTTATCATCACATTTAACAAGGTTTCCTAAGAGCTTGTATGCTTCAGTATCATTGTTTTTTAGAAACTCAGTGATTCCCTCTTTTGCTCCCTCAAGTGACGAGGCAACTTCTTTAAGTGAATTAAAACGAGATTCAGTAGTAATTTGTTCTTTAGATTTTGTTTTTAGGGAAGCTTCAAGATCTCGATCAAAGCGAGTTAACTCTTCAAGCTCTCTTTTTGAAACAGACTCTTTAAATGTTAATTCTTCTACAAGCTTTTCTGCAGCATTAACTTCATCTCTCTCTTTTGCAATCTCAGTCGACACACCTGAATATTGTTTCTCTAGTGCTTCAATCTCTGTCGCTAAGTCTTGTAATGAACGCGCATATTCTTCGAGTTTCGAGTTGTTTTGAAAAGCTAACTGATCCATTTTAGAAACTGCATCTTTCTTTTCAGATAGTGTGTCTCTTAGATCTGTCAGGGCTTCTTTCTTTAATTCAAGCTCACCCTTTAATTCTTCAATTCTCTCTTCTTCAGCTTCGTAATCAAATTCTTCTTTAGCAGAAGCAACAACATTATCTTTCTCTTCCGATAGAGCATCACGCTTATCTTTCCTCTCAAGAATTTCATTCTTAAGATCTTCTGTTTCCTGTTGTCTTGTCTCTAATTGTTTTTCTTTATCTGTTAAGCTCGTACAAAGAGAATTAAGTCTCTCTTCGGATTTAGCTAGCTTATTTGAAATCTCATTTCTTTCTTTTTGAAGATTCTCAATTCCTTCAGCTTTTTCTTCTCTAGTATATCTTTCTTCTTCTAAAGAAATTTCTAATTGCTCTTTTTCGTTGATCCAAGACTGTAGCTGCATTTTCTTTTCAATAAGCTCACTACTTCCATCACGAAGCTCTTTAAGCATATCAAACATACGATGAGCATTAACTGAAATTTCAGTTCTTTGAATTTTGTCTTTTAAACTTCTCGCTCTTTCTGCCTTCTCAGCTTGCTTTTGAAGCGATCTTAAATTCTTTTCAATTTCTATCTTAAGGTCAGCTAGACGAGTAAGGTTTTGTTCAGTAGCTTCAATCTTTTTTAATGATTCTTTCTTTCTAATTTTAAATTTTGTGATTCCAGCAACTTCTTCAATCATTGTACGGCGCTCAACTGGCTTCATTTGAACGAGCTTATTGATTTCACCCTGTGCAATAATTGAATATGATTTTGCTCCTGCCCCTGTATCCATGAATACTTCTTGGATGTCTTTTAGACGAGCAGGCTCACCGTTAATTCGATATTCCGTATCACCGTTCTTATATAATTTTCTTGTTAATTGAATCTCTGAAGGACTAGCAACTTTATTACCAATATGAATATGCTTGCCGGCCGTATTTTCTAAAACAAGTGTTGCTTCAGCAAATGAACCTGGAGAATATTTTGAAGAACCAGCAAAGATAAGATCCTTCATTGAACTTCCTCTTAAGTGCTTGGCCGACTGCTCACCCATAACCCAAAATAAGGCATCAACGATATTTGATTTACCACATCCGTTTGGTCCTACGATTCCTGTAATACCATCGTCGAAATTGATAACTGTTCTATCTTTAAATGATTTAAATCCCTGAATAATCAATCTTTTCAGTTGCACATTTACTCCGTCGTCTCAAAATAAATAAAATAAAATTAGTGTTGTGTGTTAGACGTTCAATCTACCATTAATAAAAGGGATTCGTACACTTAAAATAGTTTTTTGCCCCTACGGAGCTTTTAAGATTTCAATAGGTTAGGTAATAAAAAAAACTTACATTTGGAAGGTTATTTACATTTATAGACTGAAGAAGTTGAATCTTCGCTTTTTCCGTATTCTTTTTGTATAATTTCAACAACTTGCTTAACTTTATAAAACTTAACAATTGTTGCCTTATTTTGCTGATCCTTATTGCTACTGTAGAGCTTAACAACTTCTGAAGCCTCCCAGGCAGCCTCTTGAAGTGTATTTGGCGTATCGAGATATTTCACCAACTGTACCAAATTAGTACCTTTCATGTTTTTTACTCTCAAGTACTCACGCGCATCTGATCCGAGGGCCTTAATAATACAAATCGACTCACAGGATTTTTCCATAATGATCTCATCGGCAGGATTAAGCTTTGCCTCAGAACAAAGAGTGGCTGCACTTATGTAAAAACTAGCATAGAAAAGTATAAATGATTTTAGCATAGTGCGCTTTATACAACACTATCCTAGAAAAGAAAATGGCCTGATACCTGTACTGACCGGGAAGTTTTATCGTCAACTAGGCTGCCAATTTACATATAGTTACGGTTTCTTTAACTACTTATTGAAGTCCTTACAATATTCGATAAATTATTTAAACAAATTTCCGTTTCTCCACGGACGAGGAGTTTTAAGTAAAGAAACTTTAAATAATCGACCTCATCTTTCGAGAAATGCTCCCTCTCAATTATTTTAGAAATTAGACCGTAGTTAGCAGTTCGATCTCCCTTTAAGCATTGTGACAAATAAGATGGGAAGTTATATCCAAGCAATTTAGACCATGCTCTCATCGAAAAATTCTTATTCAGCTCCTTTTTATGCTCCAGTAGGTCAGTTAGGAAAATGAGTAAATCGTTATATTCAAATATTTCTTTCATGTTGCAAGTTTCAGAAATAATTTACTTTATTACCAATTTTTCTTAATTTAAAGTGTAGCAAATTTGCTACATCCTTTTTTGTGTCGATTAGCACTTCTGGTGTACTCAATATGCATCCGGCTACTTCAAAGCCTCATCGAAAATTACGAGGAAAATAAATAAAGAGTACAGCTTATATCCGAAAAAGAGTAATACTTGATTAAACCTCTAATTTTTTTATTCCTTAAAGAGATTGCTCGAGTTAAGGAAAAGTTGCACCAGAACCTAAAGAAATGATCTTTATTGGTCGAAATGATTGTATGAATATTCACACTAAAGACCTATTATCAAGTTATTTCACAATACCTTTTGATCTCATCACTGTCGATCAACCTATTACTTACCCTGTCTATGTCAATTCATCTTCAAGAGAGTCGGTTGAAAAATTTGTTAAAATCGTCAGCGAAGGAGAGGTGCTTAATAGTCTTTTAGTCGAAGGATTTAAGAAGTACCTTCGTGTTTATGTGAGTGAAAATGATCGTAAAAAATATCTTAAAAGCCTTGTTTATTCAACCCTAGCTCCTGATATTGAAAAAGTTGGAGTCATCAAAAATTGTGCTATCAAGTACCTCGATGACATATTTAGCCCAGGTAAAGAATTTAATACCGAGATACTAAGTTCTGCACTCGAAGGTTGTCATGAATCAATGAAGTCAATGGTTACCGTTATCAGAGATTATGACATTAATAAGCTTAAAGACCTTATCGCAGATTTATCTTTTCATGACTTCTATACTTATGATCATTCAATTAATGTTAGCATGTACACAGTACTGATCTACAAGACCTTAAAACCGAATGCCAAAGAGGAAGATCTTATCAGTGCGGGCCTTGGTGGTCTGTTACATGACCTTGGAAAAACGAAAATCCCTACAGACATTCTAAATAATACAGGAAAGCTTTCTGACGAAGACTTTGCGGTTATAAAGACACACCCAGAAGTTGGAGCTGAATTATTTATTGCCTCGTCTCCAGAGCTTCCAGGTGCAGATAAAGAGGCCATTAAATGCGTTATTCTTGAACATCACGAAAATTGGGATGGAACAGGCTATCCCAATAAAATGCATGGAAAAGATCATCATATTTTCTCCAGAGTTTGTGCTATCGCTGATTTTTTTGATGCGATAACAACGAAGAGATCATACTCAGATGTACTTCCAATAGAAGATGCTTTAGCTGTAATGGAGAAAACTGTTGGCAAGAAACTCGATCCAAAGATATTTTCTTTTTTTGTGGAGAAGGTTTCAAAAACAATACTAAACGGCAAATCAAATATCGAACTTCCAGAAGATTTTGATACCGAGAGGGCACATAACGTACTCCCTCTTCGAAAAACACAAGCGAAAAAGCTGAGCAGTGACTTCACGAAACCAGAAAAATCAACTGTTAAAAAAGCTAATTAATTTCTGATGTTTGATATCGTTCTGGGGATAAGCTGAATTGATTGGTGAAAATTACTTACGCCATCAAAGTACTAATCCCTATTTTATACTTTTTCAATTGCCCCCCCTTAAAAATTATCCCGAAACCATTTTCTCTATACTTATAACTAGTTTATGACGATAAATTCCTATATAGAAACTTTTACTGTGCATCTTCGTATAATAATTAACAATATCGAGTCATTCGATAAAAAGGAGAATTTGATGAAATACTTATTGATTCTAGCAACTATTTTTTCTTTAAACACATTTGCAGAAGGCACTAAAGAAGCAAAAAAAGCTGAAAAGTTTGAAGCGGCAAAAACTAAAATCCTTGCGGGGATGGATGAAAGAATTTCCAATCTCACAGAAGGAAAAACTTGTATTAGTGCTTCAAAAAATCAAGATGATCTCAAAGCCTGTCGAGCAAAAATGAGAGAAAAAATGAAAGGTCTCAAAGAAAAAAGAAAAGAGCACAAGAAAGGCATGAAAAAAAATAAGAAAAAGAATCAAGAATAAGATACTTAAGCACTCGCAAGAGTGCTTTTTTTATTTTTCAATATTCTCATTCCTTCAGTTGACTATGACAAACTCTGCTCAGGTCATAGAGAATTCCAAGATGAATATAGCGTATAAGATGGAACTAAATGCTCTTGAAATATTAAAAATATAAGCGTTAGCGCTATATTTTTAAGACCATTTTTATTCGTGAAATTAGAAAGTTGGGATTTTTGAAAATGGTCGGAGCGAGAGGATTTGAACCTCCGACCCCTTGCTCCCAAAGCAAGTGCGCTACCAAACTGCGCTACGCTCCGACATTAAGATAATGAGATTAGTTTATAATTTATCTTTTTCACTTTGGCAATTTCTTTCTCTAAAAAATATCTCTGCTTGCTTACATGCCTTGGCACGATGGGAATTATCATCTTTCCACTGTGCAAGCTCAGCTATTGTTTTGTCACTATCATGAGCTAAAGGCTTGAAAACTGGATCATAACCGAATCCTTGCTCACCAACATAGGCCTTGGAAACCTCTCCATCCATTCTCCCCTCAAAGAAATAAATATTATTTTCATCGATATAGAAGCAAAGCACGCAGACAAAGTAAGCCGAACGGTCTTTTTGATCTTCAAGCTTTTCCAAGAGAAGCATGGCACGATCTTTATCAGTTAAACCTTCGCCACCAAATCTTGCCGAATAAATACCAAGCTCATGAGGTAAAGCTTGGACACATATTCCAGAGTCATCAGATAAGATTGGCATTTTATACTTACGATAGAATGCCTCAGCTTTCTTTAATGCATTTTCATGAAAAGTTAGACCATCTTCAATCACTTCAAGTTTTTCAGGCGCTGCCGAAATTTCAAGAATATTCATATCGAAAATCTTTGAAAACTCTTCGGCCTTATGTGCATTTCCAGTCGCTAGAATAAACTTATTCACTAAGAACCTTTTTCTGAGCATTAAAGACATGAACTAGCGATGTTTTAGCACAGTCAATTAACGCCGTGAGCTCTTCACTAGAGAATGGCTCACCTTCGGCTGTACCTTGAATCTCTACAAATTTTCCAGTGCCTGTCATGACAATATTCATATCTGTTTCGCAACTTGAGTCTTCCTCATAGTTTAAGTCAGCAATAATTTCGCCTTTCTTACTTATCCCAATACTAAGTGCTGCAAGACTATCCTTAATTGGGTTTTCTGTAATAAGACCATCATTCATAAGTTTTTTGATCGCAATTTCAAGTGCTACATAAGCGCCAGAAATTGATGTTGTTCTCGTTCCACCATCTGCTACTAAAACGTCACAATCAAGAGTGATAATCCTCTCTCCTAACTTTTCTAAATCGATAACAGCGCGTAAGCTTCGAGCAATTAATCTTTGAATTTCCTGAGTTCTACCACCAAGTTTTCCAACTTCTCTTCTGCTTCTTGTATGAGTTGATCCTGGAAGCATTGAATATTCAGCAGTAACCCATCCTTTTCCTTGACCACGTAACCAAGGAGGAACACTTTCTTCCATCGTTGCCGTTATATGGACTTTTGTATTCCCAAATTCAGCGATAACACTACCGAGTGCATATGGGTTGATATTTTTTTGAAATTTTATTTCTCTTGGAACTGATCTTTTAATTAGTGACATAAATTCCTCTGACTGATAATTATTAAAGACAAGAAATTCTAACATAAACAGAGTCTCCATGAAACATATACATTTTGACACGATAAGCTCCACTCAAGACCATCTCATTGAAAATTGTAATGACTACACAAAAGATTTTCTAGTTAGTGCAAAACATCAAAGCCATGGTCGTGGTCGCTCAATCAATAAATGGGATTCTTACGAAAACTCTCTGGCTTTTTCATTCACTCTAAAACCAGCAGAAGTTCTAACTTTAACCTCTTTAGAGATTGCTCTACTAATCATCAAGTACGTTAAAAATGACTCTATTAAGCTCAAGTGGCCTAACGACATTTTAACTTCAGACTATAAAAAATGTGGAGGAATCTTAATCCAGCTAATAAATAATACTGCCATCGTAGGCGTAGGATTAAACTGGGGAAAAAGCGCTGATAGAACAGATCAAGCGTATAAAACTCAAAAAGGCGTGCTTAGTAGCGAATTGAAACTAACAGATACTGATTTCGAAGATCTTCCAATGAATATTTATAATTATATTTTAAGTCATAGGATGTCTTCTTTAGAAATTATCAATCAATGGAATGAAAACTGTGTTCACCTTGGAAAACAAGTTTCAATAATTGACGGTAAAGATGAACAAAAAGGTCTTTTTAAAGGAATTGGCCCCGCAGGCGAGGCCATTTTAGAAATTGATACTAAAGAAATTAAAATTTTCTCAGGCTCTTTAATTATCAATTGAACTTAAAACTTCTTTACTAATATTTTTAAGCTCTTTTTTAATAATATTTTCAGCTAAGTCTGGAATAATATCCCACATAATTTTTTCAATATTTTCTCTACAATACTGGTCAACATACTTGTGAACGATTGGAGACAGATCTTCTCTTAGAGCTGCCTTAAGCTCTTCTGTTGAAAGACCAGGCATTGAGTAGCTCTCATCCTCAGAAACTTTATACTGAATCTCTTCTTCTTCTTCAACTTCTGGCTCTTCTTCATCATTTGAGAAATGAACTTCTTCTGAATCAGATAGAACTTCATCAACAGACCAAAAATCAGACGACTCAACATCATCCTCAGTTAGATCTCCTAATGTTTCTAAAGATTCTAGCTCTTCCAGAGAAATTTCTTTCGTAACTTCATCTTCTGTATCTGCATAATCCTCTTCTTCGTCTTCATCAACGAGGGTATTTGCTGATAAAAATTTAGAAGCGATATTCTTTGATTCTTCAATTACTGGTGGATAAACAGGGTAATCATTTGTTAAATCTCGTGCAGCGAGATCATCCTTACTAAATCCCCAACCTCCAAGCTCACTAGACAAGTCATCTGAGTCTGACTCTTCAGCTTGAAACTCTTCGATCTCATCTTCTAAAACTTCACTCTCTTCAACATCTGGTGAATTAATATCCCAATCAGAAAAGTCTGCTTCCTCTTCTTCTGTTGTTTCTTCTAGTATCGATTCTGACCCCGCATCCAATAGGGCATCACATTTACGAATAAACTTATCTGTCTCAAATGGTTTAACGACTTTATCAGAAAAACCAGATTCGAGAAATTGAGATTCATCAATTGTGTCGAAAGTTCCTAGTAGGGCCATCATTGGAATTGTTTTATTTTTTTCTCTAACAGCTCTCGCCAGCTCATAGCCTGACTTAGTCTCAGAAAGACTAAAATCAAGTAACAAAAGGTCAGCATCGCCAACAATTTTGTTATAGAGATCTGATTCACTCAAAACAGATATTAATTCAAATTCTTTATTAGCGAATGTGATTTTAATTACTTTTTGAATTGTTTGGCTGTCATCAGCAACGATTATTTTTTTTGTCATAAATTAATAACTCCAGTTATTATTGTTGCCTAAAATAGACGTCTAATCAACAAAGAATTAGAGACTTATGACAATAGCCGACTGATTATCTAGGTTACCTCGATCATTGGAAACACTGAATAATCGTTTAACTATACTAAGTTCATCTGTAATAGTTGATTCAATAATTGTTTTAATATCATCAACAGATAGTCTTGAATAAACACCATCTGTGAAAAGACAAATCTTATCACCCTTTCGAACACTCATTTCCCATACTTTCGGCATTAGAGAGTCAAATAACCCAAGCGCGGAAAGAGGAAATGTTCTATTAGTCATATTATTTTCTATTGACCCAATTGGAGTAATTGAATCTGGTGGTGAAATTACAGATACCCTATTACCTCGATAAAGAAAACCTGCACAGTTTCCTGTCGAAGCTAAACTCAGAATATTATCACTTACAATACCGACGAGACAACTAACTCCGGCCCTTTCACTCATTGGACGATTTTTGTTATTAGCGATAAGTCCAGCATGTGCAATCTCTAAAGCATTTATTAGGCAGTTTGTTTCGAGAAGATAATTAGGGCTAAAAAAGTACGGCATTGTTGCATCAGGATCAACGCTAACTTTTGAAAAAAAAGATCCTATTTTTTCTTTTGCTAAATCAACTGCAGCATCCCCTACAGAGCCCCCACCAAAACCATCGAATACAGCAAATAATCTATTTTCCAAGTCAACAAGAATGTCATCTTCATTTATATTGAGATATGGTCCCTGAAATGTTTTAGCGTAGTAACTTTCGATCTCGATCATAAATTCCTCAATCTATCTGTAGACTTAATATAGTACTCATTATCTTCTGGTGTAATTTGTTGGATTTCCTGGAACTTTTCTTTCGCTTTTTCGAAGAGTCCAAGTGATTCTGCGATAATTGCTTCTCTGTAAATTTTTTGCGCTCGAGACGTTAACGTAAACTTAATATCATCCATTTCGTTTAAAGCCTCTACGGATGTCGGATCATATTTTAGTATTTCGTTATATACGTTATAAGCTCCTTTTAAATCCTCGCCTTCTTTCAACGATCTTGCTTTTCCAAGAAGAGGTTCGACGACTTCACCAAGTTTCGCTTTTGCTTGCTTAAGCATATCAGTTCCATCTTTAATTAAGTCTTCATCCATACTTTTAATTGCTAAGAACTTTTCAAGTTCACCAATCGCACGATACCATTCTTCCTTGAGAAATAACGCTTTTCCAGGAGCTAGTGAATCAACCATGCGCTTTCTTTCAGCGATTTTTTGCGTTTCAGCTAGTTCCTTCTCTGCTTTTTCTTTCTTCCAAGCATTAAGGTCAATCTCTAAATTTGTTACATCATAATTATCTGGATCAATCTCACGAATCTTAACAAAAAGATTTTCAGCTGAAGTGACACTTCTTTCTTTAACTGCGATTTCTGCTTTCTCTAACAATTCTTTTACTTTTTTCTTACGAAGAGCTCTTTCTTCCTCTGCTCGACGCTCGAGTTCAGCCTTTTCGAGTTGTGCTAATTTTTCTTTCGCAAGTTGATTTAGCTGTATCGCTTCTTTATAATCTTTCTTTATTACAAATAATTTTTCAAATTCGCTTATTGCCTCTGGGTATTTCCCTTCAATTAAGAAGGCCTGACCCAATTGATAGAGAGATTCAGCTTGAGCCGCTTGCTCTGGAGTCAATTTCGCCTCCCCTGCTTTTACTGCTTCTTTCACTTTTTCTACTTTAGTAGTTGATTTTTTCTTACTCGCACTATCACTGGCAGACTCACCATCATCGAGGAAGACCCAAAGAGCAACCAGCACCGCTGCATAGATAATTAATTTCTTTCTTTTTTCTGGATCTTTTAAGGACTCTTTTGAGAACAACGAACCACCCTTGCTCATTGTACTAGACTCTAAGGACCCGTCTCCCTCAAAATCTTCATCATCTCCATCCATAACTTCGACGATTTCTTCAACTTCCATGATTTGATTTTCTTCGACAGGCATTAACATACCTTTTTGACTGTCGATAAATTCACTTCCAATACGGACCGTGAATGTTGTTCCACCAATAATAAATTCATCACCATTTGTGATGTCTTTCTTATTTATTCTTTTCCCGTTTAGTATCGTTCCATTACCAGACTGGAGATCTTCCAATGTACATGTAATATTATTCTTTCTTAAAACTGCATGAACAGATGAAACTTCAGGGTCAGCTAGCACAATTTTACATTTCTGTGCATCTCTTCCTATAAAGACTTCTGAGTCCTCCAGATTAAAAGTATCATACGGTGCAAACTCTCCAAATAATTCTAATGAAAACTTGGCAAATCCACTTAATACCTTTGTTCCTTCATCATCGTCATAAGAATCTACGGCGTAATCATCTTCGTAGTTATCATCATACTCATCAAGCATTTCAGCATCAACTAAGCCGCCTTCTTCTTGTGCTTCAAAACCGTTTTCTGTTAATTCACTTTCATCAAAAGATTGATCAAAATCATCAATAGTGTCTGGCTCATCTTCAGTTTCAACCTCAACAGCTTCTGTTTCTGTTTCTGTATTTTCTTCCATAACAGTTTGAGTGCCATTATCAATTTCATCAAAGTTCTCATGCATTGTTTCAGTATTTTCATTAACAACTGCTGTTTGATCCTGACTATCTTCAACTACATTAGTGCTAGAATCATCTAAAACAGTATCTCCATACTCAGAATTAAACTCAAACACCATTGTGTAGTCATCTATTTTTAGGAGATCACCACTACTCAACAAAACTTCAGAATATATTTGAGAATTATTAACAGTAACGTCAACATAGTCTGAAAGGTTTTTAATTTTCCAAAGCTTTCCATCGAAATTTATCTGACACTGTTGTCTTGAAATTTTTTGATCATCTAAGATGACATGACAATCAGCAGATCGTCCTATATAAAATGTTGATGATTGACCTTTAACAACAAATGAAGCCAACTCAACAGTATTTAAAATATTTCCATTTTTAGAAACAGTGATTATCACGTTCATCCTTTCCAAGCTTAGCGGCCATATCTTTTACATTCTTATCAGCTTCTTTAAATCTCTCGTCATCAGGATAATCTTTTAATAACTTAACAACGCTACAGTACGTCATTAGAGCCTGATGAAATTTTAGAGAATCCTTATATTTTGTCGCTTGTAGAAACATGACCTCGATTTTCTCGTCCAGTCTTTGCTTAGCTCTATTCATATGAAATGCCGCATCTCCACTATTTGGATCAAGCATTAAGGCTACGCCAAACTCTTCCATTGCACGAAAGTAGTTTCCTTCACGAGCTTCTCTTCGCCCACGATGAATATAAGCTTCAACTTTAACTTCAACTTCTTTTTCAACTTCACTCTTTTTCACAGCAGTCTTTTTAGTTCCATCAATAAAAGGGGTCGCTGATTTTTTTTCAACAGGCTGTTCATTTTGATCAGTAGCTTCATCAGCAGGAAGAAACAAGAAAATCCCACCGAGGATCAATATAATCATCATGAGATTATTCTTCTTTTTTGGCTTAGACTTAGATTTCTTTGGTTTAGCTTTTATTTCTTCAATTTCTTCGTCTTCTTCATCCTCATCATCATCCTCGACTAGCGCTAATGGCATAATATCGAGAATTGAGTATTTGAAAACTGTAGAGCCAATGATAATTTTATCACCAGTTCTAAGCTTGTGTTGCTTGACATCTAAATCATTAACAACAACACCATTTTGAGAACCGAGATCAGTTAGAACAATATCTTTCCCAACCCGAGACAATTCAATATGTTCACGTGATGCTTGTGTATCGAGAATTTGTATATCTGCTTTATTCGATCGCCCCATCACCATACGGCTGCCATTTAAATAATAACAAAGTCCTTTATTCTTACCAGTCATGCACACGACACGATGATACACTCCCGCAGTTTCCGGCAGTGTTAAGTCCTTTGTAATTTTAACAGGCGCTTTACTCATTTATTACTAACCCTCTTGAACAAATGTTACATAGAAAGCTTTTGGAAAATTATCTTTTCCTATTAAACTAACTGCATAAATATTATAAGGATGCCCAGCTAACTCATATTCGCCTTGCTGAGATGTTCCACCATTTTCACCAGATGAATCACAAAGCTCCATAACAGTTGCTGCAAATCCCTTCTCTCTTGCAACATCTAGCAAACTCATTCCAAGCGATGAGGATTCACGTATTCCTGTTATATCTTCGGCCATAGGATTGATATGAGAGAGATTCTTTTCAGAGTTTAAGACGAGTACTGGTCCCGTTGCCCCTTGCATAAACTCGTAAAGAGAAGCTACATATGTTTCATCATTTTCTAATTCAGTAAAATCATCATCAAGAGCATCTTTTTGTAGTTCTCTCAATCTTTGGAGAATCGTGTTCACTGAAGACCGAAGTGGTGAAAGCTCTCCCCACAAGAACTGACTTTCCAGCGCTCTTCTCTTTCCTCTTAAAGACTCCTCTATTTGATACTTCATCTCTTCTAAAGGTCTTAAGGTCAGATAGTATAAGATAGCAAAGAATATAATCGAGGCAATGAATGAAGTTATCAGTGCTTCAAAGTAAGCAACCTGACTTTTTGTCGCTTCTTCGGTTATCGATGTTGGTTTAAAACGTATTGCAATGACACCAACAATATCAGACTCTCCTGTCTTCATATTTGGTGCTTTAATAACCTGTCCAATACCAATTTCATTATTTTCAAGTCGAACGACAAAACCATTATCAATACTCTTTGGATTTGCCTCAGCCCACTGTCTGATTTGTGCTGAGAACGGATCATCAATATACTGATTCAATCGACTCAACGGACGTACAATACGACCACTTATATCAAATAGGTCGTAAGATACTATTCCCATATTATTGGCTTCAAGAAATGACGTATCAACTCGATCAAGATCTTTAATTGAGAGTGCTTTACGATTCATTCGCTTTATCTGATCAGCGTAATGTTCACCACGCTTAGCGACTTCATAAAGAAGAAGAGCTTTACTCGTTTTCATAACTGGTAGAATTGTTAAGGTAACATTCACAACAACAAATATAAAAAGTAGAATAGCAATTAGTATTCTCCACTCATATTCACTATTAATCCCATGGATAATAGACATGAATCGATACTTGAATAGCCATATTGCCTTACCAGCAATATTATCAGGCATATCCCCACCTGTTAAAAAGTCTGGTTCATCATCCTCTTCATTTTTTATTTTCTTCTTTATTATTTTCTTTTTTTCTTTAACTTGGACAACTTGTAAAATGGTATCTGGAAGAGCTATTTTATCCCCATTCTTAACAGTAGTTCTTTTAATAATTTTACCGTTTACAAATGTTCCATTCGCACTGCCAAGATCTTTTATATAGGCAACATCACCAGTTACGGATATTGACAGGTGTTTTTTTGAGACTCCCTCGACAGGAAAATGAACAGTACATTCATCAGATCGTCCGAGAGTATTCTCTCCATCAACGAGTTCGTACTCCGTTCCTCTTAACTTTCCTGCTACAACGACTAATTTATACATAACTCTAACTCTTCCCCGACTGCTATCTCTGACAGTAGTTTTCCAGCTTCAAACTCAATAACTTGAGTTGCACCAAAAACAATTCGTGTCATACGCCAAGGTTTTATATTTCTATATATTCTTATAACTTTAAAATTCTTATTCATAAAAATGACATCAATTGGATACTTCATAAAAAATGTATGGATTGAATTACATTTCTTGATGAGTAACGAATCAAACTCACTCAAAGGTTCTTTAAACATAAGACCTATCAATCTTGAGAAGAAACTATCTGCAAGTTTTATATTCTCTGCAATAAGGTGACCTTGACTATTTTTCAATTTCATTACTTACCACCTGTAACCATATCAACAGCGATTGGTGCAAAAACCATGAGTAAAACGGCTGGCAAAATAAACATCATCATCGGAAATAAGATTTTAGTTGCTGCAGTAGCACCTTCTTTCTCAATATCTGCAGATTTTTTCTGCCTAATTTCAATAGATAATGACTTCAATATTGGACCAATTGAAGCACCAACAGAATCGGCTGCAATCAACGTGGCACAGAATGATGAAATTTGCACGAGATCAACTCTCCATGCCATATTTCTTAATGCTTCTGCTCTTGATGCTCCGATCTTGATCTCTTTAATGAGTATTTCAAATTCATCGGTCAAAGGTCCAGGCCTCGCCTTCTCAACAACCTTTGTCATTGCAGCAACAAAATCTAATCCAGCCTCAACAGAGAGAGCTAGCATATCAACACTAAATGGCATTCCCCTAATTAAGTCTTTCTGCCTCGTTTCAATTTTCCCCTTGATCCAAATATCAGGATATACAAAACCAATCAAACCGCTTAATGGAACAAGTGTCAGTGGCCATGTTGCCTCTAAGAAATATCTGACTGCGATAAATGCAACTGGAAATCCAACAATCAAAAATAATTTAAATGCATAAAAATCTTCAGTTGTTAAAACATCAGTTAATCCAGCACTTGCAAGTTTGCGCCGATATTTTTCTTTAATCTTCTTCTTACTCTTCATGCTAGAGACGACTGGAGATAGATATCTTTTAAAAAATGGTCTTGAATACTGAAGAACAAAACCGTGATTTTTAACTTTATTTAACTTTGCATCTTCCCCATCTTCAAGTTTTTGCTGGGCCTGAAATTGCTCATTATCTTGAAACATCATGAGTGTTACAATTAAAACTGCAGCACCCATAAGAAGTATTCCAGACCAAAAAATAATTTGTGATCCCTTATAGAGATCATCACCTTTAAGATAATCACATGCTGCTTTCTCACCATTTTTACATGCATCACCTATAAGTTTCTTACCTTCTTTTTGATAGTTAAACTTATCTTGCTTAAATTTTGATTCTGTAAATTTTAAGTATAAAAGACCAAGTTCAAAACAACTTGCTTGATAATTTTTCTTACACGATTCCTCTAAAATATATGCGTGTTGCCGCTTATCATAAATATCATATGACCCAGGCTTTTCTTCCTGTGCAAAAACGCTGGCTATATTCGTGAAGAATATAAATAGAATGAGAAATGAATATTTATTTCGCAATGATATCATTACCCTAGAATACCAAATCTTTTCGATTCATTTAGCACTAGGGCAAGAAAGTCCTTATTTAAGTCACTGAATTTTATACTTTATCAGTATTTTTTCCGACGATTTCACTCAAGAGTTCTTTAGCCTCTGTTGTACCAATTTTTTTTGTCACATCTGGTATATATTTTGGGGTGTATTCTGATAAATATTGTTTCTTGAGCTCATTGATTCTTGCTAGTTTCTCTTCAACATCTTCATTTGAAATTAGCTTCTTCTTGTATGCTTCTTTGACTGAGTAGTAAGCTTCCTTACATGTATCCATACTCCGATACTCAACTATATCAGCACCTGCATTAAGTGCCATTAGCGCTGCTTCTCCATATGAATAACGATCAGCAATTGCTTTCATCTCCATATCATCAGTAATGATAACTTTTTTGAATTTCAATTCCGATCTTAAGAGCTCATAAGCATTTTTTGAAAGTGTACATGGGTATTCTTCATCAATAGAGTCGACTTGAAGGTGTGCCATCATTACCATTTCGACTCTCGACTTCACAGCTTTTACAAAAGGGATAAATTCTTCATTTCGTAATTCATCAATTGTCTTCTTAACAATTGGTAAATCATAATGGCTGTCTTTTGTTGTGCAACCATGGCCAGGAAAGTGCTTAGCACATGCCATGATATTATTTGTTTGAAGCCCTCTAATTGCAGAAGATACAAAAAGAGACACGGTCTCAGGATTGTCTCCAAATGCTCTGTCCCCAATCACTTTATTATTTGGATTATTAAAAATATCACAAACTGGTGCTAGATTTAAATTTATACCACAAGCTTCAAGTTCTTTACCTGCAACATCATGAACAGAGAAACATAGTTTTGGTGAGTCTGTTTTGACGATATCAAGCATTGATGGAAAGTGTGTAAAATGCTGCTTAAAGCGTATAACTCTCCCGCCCTCATGATCAACTGCGATAAAAAGTGGATAGTGATCACGTAATGCTTGTATTGAATTTACGAGCTCTGCTAGCTGTGCAGGGCTTTCGTAGTTGTTTGCAAAAAGAATAACTCCACCAATATTCTCTTCCGATATAAATTTAATTTCGTCTTCAGTTAATACTGATCCAGATATACCTGTAATAAATAATTGACCTAATTCTTTCATATATTCTCCAATATTCTCTCATCGGATTTAATCTTATTTTTTTTAATTTTGATTCTTTGGATCTAATGCATCTCTTAATCCATCACTAAATAAATTTAGTGAAACAATAAGTCCTGTCATTAAAACACTTGTAACCAAAACAACATGAGGTGCTTCTAATAATACGACTTTTGCCATTGCAAGAATTGCTCCCCATGAATACTCACTTGCTCCTAGACCTAAGAAGCCAAGACTGGCCTCACTTATAACAACACCACTAAGTCCGAGTACAAAATGTATTGAAATAACTGGTAAAATTGATGGCAGAATTGATTTATAAAATAATCTAAAGTTCGAGACTCCTATGGCCCGTGCTGATTCAACAAAACCGAGATTCATAACTCTTAAAGTTTCTCCTCTCGCGATTCGAGCGTAACCTGGCCAAGATGTAAAGATCAGACAAAGAACTAGTCCTGTTACCGAAGCTCCTGACATCGACATGACAAGGATCGCAAGTAAAATACTTGGGAATATAAAAATAATATTCGTAAATAAATCCATGAATTCTGAAACATATTTAATTTTCATTGCAGAGAGATAACCAATAAAGATACCTATAAGGCATGCTGATAAACTTACGACAAATGAAATAGAGAACGTATAAACGAGTCCAACACTCAAAACTTCAAATAAACTTCTTCCAAGAACATCTGCACCAAAAAGAAACCCATTTAGGCTTGGAGAGATTAATTCTTTTTCAATATTCATTGCTGGTGAATAATTATTTCCATTTAAGCAGATCCAAATCATTGCCCAAAAAAAATAAATCACTAAAATTAGACCACCAATTTTTATTTCTTTATTAATTTTCATTGTTCAATCCTAGGGTCAAGTTTTGAATTAAGAAAATCTATAACGAAGTATACGACCATGTAAACAATCGTTGAGTAAGCAATTACACCTTGAACGACAGGATAATCTCTATTTCCAATTGCTTCAAAAAGAAGAGAACCTACTCCAGGTATATCAAAAATCGTTTCCGTAATCATTGTACCGGCCATAACAACTGACAATTGAATTGCAACAACATTTAAAATTGTTGGCATACAAACTTTAATAATTCGAACTAGTATTGCCTTGTTAAATAATCCTTTTGCTTGCAGTACAAGAACCCATAGATTATTTACTTCTTCGAGGTACTTATTTCTCATCACGCGAATGATGACTGAAGATAGTGGTAGAACTAAAGTTAAAATTGGGAGAACCATATGAGATAGACTCGTCCACTCAGAAACGGGTAAAACACCAGCCTTTACAGCAAAAATTAAAACAAGGAGCGGAGCCAGTGAAAATATTGGAAATGATAGAAGAATTAAACTACCAAAGCGAACTCCATAATCCTTCATATTTCCTTGATTTACAGCGGCAAAAGTCCCCAAAAATAATCCTATCGGGGTCGATAGAAAAATCGAAATCAATGCCAAAGTTAACGTAGGCTTCATTCTTTCTTTAAGTAGCGTAACGACAGTGGCTTTATTAAAAAATGACATTCCAAGATCGAGAGAGAATACACCTTTGACAAAGTCGACATATTGCAAAGTTAGAGTTTTATCCAATCCTAACTCTGTTCGATACTTGTTGATTTCCTCTTGCTTTGCTTCAGGCCCGAGGAGTCTCTCAACAGGGTCTCCAGGAGTCATCCTAAGAGCAAAGAATATAATAGTAATCGCCATCAATAGTGTAAAAAGAGTTTTGATTAAGAATTTCATTATCTTCGAACCCTTGTATATGCTTGAGATGACCAATAGTGATTAATAAGCTGTCCGTCTTTATTAATGAAATAGAATTGACTTTGTCCCCCAGCACTTAATGAGAACCGATAAAAGCCAGAATTATTTCTTCCATCATATGTTAAGGTCGCTTCTGTAACTGGCGTAGGTGGAAGATTTAGAAATTGTTCTTGGAAGTACGGATAACCTTCCCACACAAGAATAAAATTCATCGTACCAGAGTTGTTTTTTACTGCATTTGCAAAGAACTCTGAGATTACAGCACACTCTGTAATAATTGAATAAAAACAAACTGCTCCATTTCCTTTTGGAAGCGAATATTCCTTAGTTCCCCTCCATTGTTCTTCCGGCGAATCCATCTGGATCCGAACAACTTCTTTCTTATAATCGAATGTAAGTTTACTAATATATTTTTGCTCATTTAAAAAATAGATTGCTTCTGATTTTTGAGGACGAAATATTTTTGAACCATTTTGTAATGCAACAACTTCAGAAAATGTAACTGACTTCTCAACAACAAGGTCAGGTTTTTCCATGTCTGTTATAATTGTCTTACTTATAAATGCTTTATTCTTTCCATAGCCGATACTACGCTGAACTTTAAATGAGCCTGCTTCTTCTGTTTGAATAAAGCTGGCCTCTTCAGGCTTTACCTCAATTTTATCGATATTTAGATATGCACAACTTGTAAATATAAATAGGAATATTAAATTATGAAACCTGATATGCCCTACCCCTCTAACTCTTCTATAAACTTTGCAAATTCTTCGTCTAAAGATGTAAGTACAATGGAGTTATCATTCAATGAATTTATAATACCACTTAGCTTCTCGCTTTGAGAAAAACTCATCCCAAGTTTTTTCATTCCAACACCTTCAAGCCGAACATCAAGATAGTCGACTTCATAGACGACTTCGATATCTTCAACAACAACATTATCCTTTTCGATAATCAAAATTGCAGAACTAGGTTTTGAATAGGCTATAAGCTTTGCTTCACTCGAACTACAAACTGCAGACAAACCTTTTTCAGAGAGATCTAAAACACGAACTCCACCAATTTCAGGCATTCCTTTTAGTTCATTTTGAAAGGCTTGAAAAAGCTCTCTCTCTTTATTATCAACACGATTAATCGAGAGGACATTACCTTCTTGAATTTTTTCTTCCTGCTCAATTTTCAAATAGAGGTGTGTTTGAACCTTAGGATGCATCCGTAGCCTAATCTCTCTTCTTCTCTCGACTCGATAAATATCGCCAAGAGGAGTTAAGACTACATCTGATCCACTTATCTCAGTAGTGGCCCTAAAGTAGTAATTCATTCCACGTAAATTAAATGAGACAAAATAAACTTTTTCTTCACTATAGAAGTCAAACTTATCTATTTTAAGATTATTACTTTCAAGAGACTTAAGCTCGACTCGAGCGTACTGATTAACATCTTCCCATACTTTCAATGGGTGTCTAGAAAAGAGGAGCTCTCTTAGTTTATTTTCTATATCCGAGAGCTCTAATTTTAGAAATAAATCATCCTGATTCATTCATACCTCAAAATTATTTTTTTATGAAAGTGTTGCAACCTGCTTTAAAAGTTCAATTTCTTCTAATGCTTTACCACAACCACGAACAACACAAGTTAATGGATCCTCTGCAAGGGCTACTGGTAAACCTGTTTTCTCCTTGATTAAAATATCAAGGTTTGCAAGTAAAGACCCACCACCAGCAAGAATAATTCCGTTGTCAACGATATCAGCCGCTAGTTCCGGTGGAGTTTTTTCAAGAGATGTCTTAATTGCTTCAACGACTTCTGCAATTGGATCAGCTAATGCATCTCTAATCTCATCTGAAGTAACTTCAATAATTTTAGGTGCACCCGCGATCAAGTCACGACCCTTAACTTCAAATGTTTTTACCTCATCATCAAATGGGTATGCATTACCAATTGAAATTTTAATTGCTTCTGCAGTTCTCTCACCAATTAATAACGAGTATTTTTTCTTAATATAAGAAGCGATTGCTTCATCAAATTTATCACCGGCAACTCTAACAGATTGAGAATAAACAATACCACCAAGAGAAATGACTGCAACTTCAGTAGTTCCCCCTCCGATATCGACAATCATATTCCCAGATGGCTCAGTAATCGGAAGGCCAGCTCCAATTGCAGCGGCCATTGGTTCTTCAATTAAATATACTTCTCTAGCACCTGCTTGCTCAGCAGATTCTTTAACAGCTCTTTTTTCAACCTGAGTGATTCCAAATGGAATACAAATAATGATTCTTGGCTTAACAAGCTTAGAACCAGAAAGTGATTTCTGAATGAAGTACTTAAGCATAGCCCCAGTAACTTCAAAGTCAGCAATAACGCCATCTTTCATTGGTCTAATTGCTTTAATCGATCCCGGTGTTCTCCCAAGCATTTGCTTAGCTTCGATACCAACAGCAAGAACTTTACTCTGTCCCTTGTAACCCTGGTGAACTGCTACTACAGACGGTTCATTTACAATGATCCCTCTATCTTTTGCATATACTAATATATTAGCAGTACCTAAATCGATCGCTAGATCATTTGAAAACCAATCAAAAATTTTTTTAAACATCTGTATATCCTTTTTAAATTTAAATTATTTTACCAGTGATAGTGTCTTACGTTTTCACCTCTGTCAGCAATATCGGCCATCGCCTCAATTCCTAATTCAATGTGCCTATCCGTATAATTTCTAAATACGCTCTTCGCTGACTTCTTAGTCTTGATTCCATCTTTAGTCATCGGACAATCAGAGATTAAAAGTAAAGCTCCAATATTAACCTTTGAAACAAAACATGAAACAAATAATGCTGCCGTTTCCATTTCAACAGCAAGTACTCTTTCTTCAATTAGCTTCTCTTTGAATCTTTCATCAAATTCCCAAAAGCGATAATCAGTTGAATGAATAGTTCCCGTTCTGTAATCGCATCCATTTTCAACAAGAATTTGAGATACAAATTTTTGAACCTTAAATGTTGGTAAAGCTGGAACTTGTTTTGGTAAGAAGTGTTCTGTTACACCCTCTGCTCTAATAGAAGCAATAGGTAGAACAAAGTCACCAACTTTAAGAGATGGGTGAACAGCTCCGGCCATACCCAAAAATAAAACAGCCTTTGGTTGAACAACTGAAATCAATTCTCCAATCAGCGCGGCCATAGCAGCACCAACTCCAAATTCGATAATTGTTACTTTCGCTTTCTTAGAAGATGCAGCCTTAAATGCTGACCCTTCTGTGTAGTGACTATCTTCAAGAAGTATATTGAACCTTTCAATATAGTAGTGAAAATTTGTTAAAATAATCTGCTGTTGAAAATCTCCAAAATCATGACCTGTATACCTCTCTAGCATATCAATAGCGATTTGCTTCTTGTCAGTATTCCAATGAATTCTACGAGCTCTTAATGCAGCTCTTTTTAATTCGAGATCAGTCGCTAATTTCTTCGTCGTTTTCTTAACAAGATTAATCTGTTGAAAAGCTAAATCGTCTACAAAAGCAGTATCGATACTTGGCTTATTGTTGACAACTTTCTTTGTTGAAACTTTTTTAGTAGCTTTCTTTGCTACTTTCTTCTTTACTGTATTATTTTTAGAAGCAACTTTCTTAGTTACTTTCTTTTTTGCGCTGCGCATTCCATTACACCTTTATTTTATGCATCCTTTGCATTTAACTCTATAAAATGTACCATTTACGTATTTTTTTTGACAACTATTTATTGCCCTTAAATAATCTTTATTACCAATCTACCACTTGCCATTTCCAAGCTTTTTTTCTAGTATAACTAATCATTTTAACACCAAGCAAAAGGAATATACCATGGGTGCAGGAAGAAAAAGATCAGAACTAAAAATGAAGAGAAAAAACGGTCAAGCTAAGAAAAAAGCGAGAATTCTTAAAAAAATTAACGCTAAGAAGTAAAAAGCTGTTATTCAGCTTTTACTTCTTCTAATCTCATCTTAGAAGTTTTTCCTCTGTAAAGATTCATAAGATTCATTTTTTTAAGCCAAACATTTTCTTTTAATATCCAGTCACCTGTTAAACCGGTTACATGGTTTGCAGATATTAATGATTGCTCAAGATCTCCTCTCGATTTAAATTCACCACTGCCCAGAATATTATTTGCTATCTCAAAAGCTTCATACCCTAATAACTCAACAATTCTTGGACTTTCTTGATTTCTTCTTTTAAATCCATTCACGAAATCTGATTCACCTTTTGGTACATCTCCATCAACAAAATAAAGCCTACCAAGCTTGTAGCTTTCTTTTGATATATTTGTTGATCTCCAACTTGGGTCTCCTATTAGAGGCACGTTAAACGCATCGAAATAGCCGAATGAAGGGATGATTTGTAAAGCATCGTCAGGAGTTGAAGGGATAAAGGCCCAGTCAAAATCAACCTCTGGTTTCAATGTCTGAATTCTGCGAATACTGGTTGCTCCTTCTAACTCATGTAATTCTTCGAGGATCTCAAGTTCCTCCTGTCTTTCTCTCTTATATTTAAGCCCTAAAAGTTTTTGTACCGTATCTCTTTGATCGGTGTTCTTACTATCATAGACATGGACTCCAACAACAGAAGCTCCCGATTCAGACGCCTTTCTCCAAAACTCATCAACATAGGCACGGCCCCTTTCAGTATCTGGAAAAATAATTGCCGATTTCTTACCAAAAGAACTTAAGAATTTTTCTTCAAATAAAACTGAAATCTGAGACTCCACAGATCCAGGAACTTCAATTAACAAGTGATTCTTTTGTAATTTATCGATAAAGACTTGAGATAAAGAGATAAAGAAAGTTCCATATTTCTTTGCCATCTCATATTCTGCTACCGCTTCATTAGAAAATAATCCACCAATTAAAAGTGAAACATTTTTACTTTCAATTAACTCTGCGACTCTTCTCTTCCCAACAACTGCACTTCCCACACTATCTGCGATCTCTAGTACGAGTGGAACCCAACCTTCTGTGTTGGCATTTTTTTCATTTAAAGTTCTAATTGCGTGATCAATACCAGCAAGTGCACGTTTAGCAAATATACCCTTTTGTCCATCGGCACTTAGAGGAAGCACAATTCCAATTGATCTTTGATTTAAAGATGCAAAATTTTCTATTCTTGAGAGAAAGTTATTTGCCAAATCAACGATTCCTGGAACATCTTGATATGTTCTTGTTATCCACTGAGCTAAGTTAGTTGCCTCTTCTCTTTTTGCCTGATTATAAAGTTGTTCGACTTCAAGATATGTTAAGTAGCCTGCAATCAAAGTCTTTTCATCTGATAGGTCTTTTACAAATCTTATTCTTTCTTGTTGTTCGAGTGAGAAATATAGTGTTACAAGTTCACTAAACTGCTGACTTGATTTTAAAACAACAAGATCGTTTTCTTTTGAAAGCATCCAAAACAACGACTCTATAGAAATCTTTTTTCGCCCTAAATCCTTTGCTACATTAAATCTCAATTTATGATAATTTTGAAATTCTTTACCTTCGAGTTTTTTAAAATTACAAAGAAGAAGTGTTGAAAGTGTATTATCAGTATCGCCTAGTCGATAATATGAACTGGCAAGGTTCAAGTGTATTTGGGCCGTAAGCTTCTCATCAAGACTTGATGTTGTAAGTGCCATATTAAAATTATAAATTGCTTGTTCAAAATCACTTTCAGAAAATTTTATTACACCAATCAAATTCTTCTTCATCGCAATTTCAGTTGGTAGCAATGGTTCATCCTGAATAGCTTCTAATTGCTTTATTGCAGTGTCTTTGCTTCCCGCTGCATAGGCGCCCTTTGCTCTTTCAATTAACTTTGTAAACTCTGGAGTATACAGGTCTTCATTGCCTCTGCTTATGAGTGAAATACCACCACAACTAGCCAATAATAAAAATGAAATATATACGATAATCTTTTTCATGATCTTCCTTGAATCGTTTAAAACAATGAATGTATTTTAATATATTTTTCAAGATAATGAAACTGTACAGACTTTACAGTAGTTTTTTACTTGGATATTAAATTAATGCTTCCTAATTTTACTTAGGAAGCACCAAATTCTTATTGAAATAGATCTTTTACTTTATCAAAGAAACCTTTACTCATTGGATTACTCTTTCCACCGTCTTCAAGTGCTAAAAGTTGCTCAAAAAGTTCTTTTTGTTCACTAGATAATTTGGTTGGGGTTTCAACATGGATAGTTAAAATAGCATCTCCATTACCATAACCACCAAGCTTTTGAATTCCTTTTCCACGAAGTCTCATTTTCTTTCCAGATTGAGTTCCAGCTGGAATTTCAACCATCACTTTTCCATTCAGCGTCGGCACCTGAACTTCAGCCCCGAGAGCCGCTTGTGAGATACTAACAGGAACTGTGTAATAGACATCAAAGCCATCTCTTTCAAAGATTGGATGTCTTTCAATTTCAATTACGATGTAGAGATCACCGTCTGGTCCACCTTGCGCACCAGCGTCACCTTCATTAGAAAGTTTAAGACGTTGACCATGATCAATCCCAGCAGGAATTGTAACCTCAAGTTCAGATTTTTTCTTTACTCTTCCATCACCATGACAAGTTCCACAAGGATCACTTATCATTTGACCAGAACCATTACATTTTGGGCAACTCGAAGCGACTGTGAAGAAACCTTGTTGTCTTCTAACTTCTCCATGTCCATTACACATATCACATGTAGTAGGTTTAGATCCGTCCT
Source organism: uncultured Bacteriovorax sp. (assembly GCA_964593545.1). Classification (GTDB taxonomy): domain Bacteria; phylum Bdellovibrionota; class Bacteriovoracia; order Bacteriovoracales; family Bacteriovoracaceae; genus Halobacteriovorax_A. The sequence goes on from CAZQJK010000020.1 coordinate 57,033, forward strand.
TACCACCAGAGCCATGACAGGTTCCACACTTTGAAAGTTTTGTTACGCTAATTGTTTTCTTGGCGCCAAATGCAGCTTCTTCAAAAGATACACGAACACCCATCTGTAAGTCATTTCCTGGGCGGCCAGTCTGTCTACGACCTCCACCACGTCTTCCACGTCCACCACCTAAGATGTCGCCAAATATATCGCCGAAGATATCACCGAGGTCACCAAAGTCACCGCCACCACTAAATCCGCCGCCACCGCCGAATCCACCGGCCTGGCCATCAACGCCTGCGTGTCCGAATTGGTCATATCTTCTCTTCTTATTTTCATCTAATAAAACTTCTGCCGCTTCAGATGCTTCCTTAAACTTAGATTCAGCATCCTTATCATCAGGGTTTCTATCTGGATGGTATTTCATTGCAAGCTTACGATAAG
>CAZQJK010000021.1:0-57447 GCA_964593545.1 uncultured Bacteriovorax sp.
ACAGCTACTGACTCGATAAAATCACGAAGAGGTGAGCTACTTGCGTAGAGATTAACAAAATTTGTCCGATCAAGTAGTTGATAGAATTCGTAGACCTTGTCAAAGTTAATAGTTCGACTGGATTGACCATAGAATGAGATGAACTTAATCTCTGAAAGATATTTCTGCCATTTTGAAGAGATAACACCGTTTTCAATTGTCCAGCTTTCGCTAATAAAACTATCTTCACTAAAGGACTTGATTGACTCAAGATTTTGCGGAAATAAGCTTTCATCGTTAGAAAGAATCAGGGCAGTTGATTGGGAGAAGACAAATTGTAATGTATCTGATTGTAGATTCTTATGACTAAGATATGGAACCATGACGATGTCAGACTTCATTTTTTGAAGTGCTGAATATTCACGGTGTTTGTACCAATCATTTATTCCAAGAGAATTAATTTTAGAATCAAGAAAGATTAGAAATTTATCTGTACCGCTAATTTGATGGGCAAATTGAGAAACACCGAGGTCATCGACGATAATAAATTTCTCAACATTCTTAGAAAGAAACTTCTGAAGTGCTTGAGGGAGATTTTTAAAAACCCTTTGTAGGTCTTGAATTGTTATTCGGGAAAAAGCATCGTAGTTTTCTTCTCTTATATTATTTTCACTTCTCCATAACTGCACAAAGTCTTTCTGACTTGATTGCACGTCAATGAAATACTCTTTTGTAGGGAAGTAGTTCTTTGAAAGTACTGGGGAGTTTGAGTACGAATGCTTCTGATATATTGAGCAAGAACATACAAATAAAACGAGAGTTAATAAGAAAATCTTCATTTTTTCATTCTACTCTGTTAATGGAACTTGGTATAGCCCTCTCTTAAGAATTAAGAGAGGGATTTAAAATTAAATACTAAGTGGAGTGTAAGGTAGATCAAGATCCGTAGCTACTTGTTCATAAACAAGTCCACCCTTATAGATATTGATACCTTTTTTGAATGGTTCATCCATTTTTGCTGATTCTTCAACGCCAAATTTCGCGATCATTCTTGCATATTTTAAAGTTACATTTGTAAGAGCATAAGTTGATGTTCTTGCAACAGCTCCAGGCATATTTGCAACACAGTAGTGTACAACACCATCAACTAAGAAAGTTGGTTCTTCGTGCGTTGTTGGCTTACAAGTTTCAATACAACCACCTTGGTCAACTGCAATATCAACAACGACGGAACCATTTTCCATTTTAGAGATCATCTCTCTCGTTACTAGCTTTGGAGCTTTTGCGCCAGGAACTAGAACGGCCCCAACAACAAGGTCTGAAGTAATAACTGAGTTTTCAATATTTTCAATATTAGAGAATAGAGTTGTAATCCTGTTATCGAATAAGTCATCAAGTTCAGCTAGTCTTTTTGTTGAAAGGTCGATTGCTGTAACATCAGCTCCCATTCCCATTGCCATTTTAATTGCATTTGTTCCAGCAACTCCACAGCCAATTACTGTAACTTTTGCTCTTCTTGTTCCCGGTACACCACCGAGTAGAACACCTTTTCCACCATGATCTAATTGAAGGTAGCTGGCACCAATTTGAGTTGCCATTCTTCCTGCAACTTCAGACATTGGAGTTAGTAGTGGAAGTGAGTTGTCTGGTAATTGAATTGTTTCATACGCAATACAAGTTGCCCCTGACTCCATCAGACCTTTAGTCTGTGGAAGGTCTGCGGCAAGGTGAAGGTACGTATAAAGAATATGATGAGGCTTTAATTGAGCAATCTCACGTGGCTGAGGCTCTTTAACCTTAATAATCATCGTTGCTGTTTCAAAAACTGCTTCGAGGCTTGGAAGGATCTTTGCCCCAGCTTGAATATACTGATCATCAGAAATACCAATTCCTGAACCCGCATTAGTTTCTACATATACTTCGTGGCCATCGTGAACTAATTGTCTAACTCCACCTGGAACTAAACCAACACGATTTTCATTGTTCTTAATTTCCTTAGGAACACCAATTTTCATAACATTCTCCTGCAAATTTTTTGAAATTGCAGACAATATAATCATTTTAATTCTACTTTAAAAGCAAAAAGTTAAAAATATATGTGCATCGTGTCAAAAGACGGTTGACAGTGAGAAATACCACTTTCCTTGCACAGATTTGCAAGTTGATCATGATCTAGGCCGTGGCCCATATGAATGAGGTATGAATTCTTGGGACCAATTTCTTTTATATACTCTAAACTCTTATCAAGGGTGAGGTGAGTCTTGTGTTCTCCAATTTTCACACAGTCTATAATGAGGTGCTCAAGCTTCTTCTCTTTAAGAAAGGTCACAGTATTTTGTGGGACATGGTTACAGTCAATAAGTATTGCTATCTTGTCATGAAAGACTCCGAGGGTTTTCCCATGTCCATGGGGAAGAAGGAAGAATGTAAATTTATCTCCCTCTATTTCAATCTCTTTACCAAATGTCGAAATCTCATGAAGTTCAAGTTTTGGAATGCCTCCTCCAAGTATTGGTTTCTTATCATTGAAGAAGTTTTTCTCAAAAATATATGGAAATCGTTTTTCCATCCGCTCCACACAATCATGATGAGTGTATATGGGTATTGACCTCGCTGGTGGACCAAAGCAATAAGGTCTAAGATCGTCAACGCCATGGAGGTGATCCGCGTGATCGTGGGTGATAATGCAGTAATCAACATGCTCAATATTGGCTCGCAAAGCTTGAGTCCTGAAGTCGGGTGTTGTGTCGATCACAACTTTTTTCCCTGTCTTAGTTTCAAGATAAAAACTTGTTCTCAATCTTTTGTTTTTAGGATTAGTCGAAAGGCATACATCGCAACGACAACCAAGCATAGGAACACCTGTGCTAGTGCCTGATCCAAGAATTGTTAATTTTGAAGATGTTATTGTCATAATCCTATTATACTCCAATTTTATTTAGAAAGAGATCAAATACGTAATCACTTGAATTTAAGTTCCCGCACAGTATAATTATTATCAAACACGGGAGTTTTTAAATGCTTAAAAAATATAGTTTTGCTGCACTGGTAAGTGCGAGTTTATTTTTCTACGGCTGTTCTCATCAGCAAACAGAAAACCATGCTCATCATCCGAATAAGAATCTTGCAGATATTGACTTAAATTTGAAAATCAATAAGAAGGTTCTTTCAAATGGCCTCACTATTCTACACCTTGAAAACAAGAAACTTCCAATTGTTTCTGTCTATACATTCTTTGATGTTGGTGGAAAATCGGAAAGCGCTGGTGTTACTGGATCGACACATTTTCTTGAACATATGATGTTTAAGAAAACAAAGAGTCACCCTGCTGAATACTTTTCAAAAATCATTGAAAATAACGGTGGAAATTCAAATGCCTATACAACTTTTGACAACACCGTTTATTATGAAAATATTCCGGTAGATTCTCTTGATGAAATTCTTTCTCTGGAAGCTGAACGTCTTGAGAACCTCGAACTCGAAGAAGAGGCTTTTGAAAAAGAAAGACAAGTAGTACTTGAAGAAAGAAAAATGCGTTATGAAAATAGAGCAGGTGGACAACTTTATCTGAGAATGATGAAGGAGATTTTCACTGGCACGCCATATGGTGGTTCGGTAATTGGAGAAGCTTCAGACGTTCAAAACCTTTCTCGAGACAAAATGCTTGAGTTTTACCACAAGTTCTATCGTCCAAATAATGCTGTACTGGTCGTTGTTGGTGACATTGACTCTGATAAATTATTTTCAATGGTCGAGTCAAAGTATGGAAAAATTCCACGTGGAGAAGGACTTGAAGAGTTACGTAAAGAATTTGCCAACCCTGAACATTTCAAGCATCAAGCAAAACTTCCAAAAGTTGTAAGCCTCCACGGAGAAAGTGTTTCGCCAATGTTTATGATGGCCTTCCCTTCTTTGAAGGCCGGAGAGGAAGATGGCTTTGCTCTGGATATACTCGCTAAAATTATTGGCTCAGGAGATAGCTCATATCTATCTAAAGAATTTGTAATTAGCAAAAAGCCAAAACTATCATCAATCTCTGCTGCAAATTATAGCTTAAAAGAATCTGGCGTTTTCTATATCGGAGGTAGTCTTCTTGATCGCGTGAGTCTAAGTGGATTTCAGCATAGTCTAAAGAGAGAAGTAAAGGCAATTTGTGATAAGGCCGTTACTGAAAGATCAGTTCAAAAGACAAAGAATAATATTTTAATTGAACTGTATAGTGGGCTTGAGACAAACGATGGTCTCGCTAGTTTTGTTGGAAATCAGCAGTTCTTCTACGGGGATTACAATGGCTATAAGAGGGAACTTGAAATCTACAGCTCTCTTACAGCAGAGAAAGTAAAGGAAACATGTAAGAAGTATATCGATAATAATAAGTCGCTATTTATTTCTGTTTGGAAAAAGCATAGAAAGTAATCGAAAAGGATAACTAAATGAAGAAAATATTTTTAATACTATTATTGGCAAAGTTTGCGTGTGCCTCAGATATTCAAGATCAAATCCATAAGTACAAATGGGATAATGTCGATGTTACTTGGCTAAGCGATGACCGCTTTCCAACCTACGATATAACTTTCTACTTTGCAGATGGAGCTTTATCAGATGGAACAAAAAAAGGATTAACATCTTTAATGTTTAATCTTCTTGACGCTGGAACGAATCGATTTTCAAAACAAGAGATCGTTGATAATTTAGAATACTATGGCGTTACAACTGGCTCGCATGTTGTGCATGAATATTCAACATTTTCGATTTCTGGTTTAACTAAAGATCTCGGGCCTACAATTAAAAAAGTGTGCCACCTCTTTAATGACTCAACTTTTCCTGAGGCTGAGATTGATAAGGCGAAGAAGAGTATTCTTACAAGCATGAAGAATGTAACGAGTAATCATGGTGCACTTGCAGGTCTCGCATTTAGAGAAGTAAGCATGGCGGGAACTCCTTTTGTTTATCCAGTTGAAGGGAAGATGAAAACAATTTCTAAGCTTCACAGAAATGATTTTAGAAATAAACTTCACTACTTTAATAAAGAAGTAAAAAAGAAGATCTACATCACTGGACCAGAGTCTACTTTAAATATTAAGAATATTATTCTTACTGAATGTGGTTGGAGTAATGAGGCTAAGTTCGTAAGAGATGTATCTTATGAAACGCCAAAGAAGGAGCACACAATTCACCTTGTTACTGTTCCAAAAGCTAACCAGGCGCAAATTGTTCTTGGAAAATTCCTTGGAAGAGGTGAGTTTGAGGAATTTGAAAAGCTTAGTGTGAGTAGCGAGTTTTTAGGTGGTGGATTTACATCTCTTTTGATGAACGAGCTGAGAGTTAAGCGTGGACTAACATACACTGTAAGTGCCTTTGCCGGTGGTCAAAAAGATTATGGTCGCTCATTAATTAGAACTTTTACTAAAGAAGAGACAACGGCTGAATTAATTAAAGTTGTTAAAGATGTTCTTTCCACGATAAATATTTCAGATGAAGAAGTGAATAGGGTTAAAAATAGTATGAAGGGTGCCTACCCATTCCAGTTTGAGAGTAGCTCACGTTTTCTCTCTGAAATTCTTTTTCTCGATCATCTCGATAAGGGTTACACTCGCTTATTTAATTTCAATAAAAATATTGATCCTATTTCTGCATCCGATGTGAAGAACACAATTGAAAGAGTTTTTCCTGTTAATGAGATGGATATTCTTGTTTTGGGAGAGAAGAAACTGTTAAAAGATCTTAAGAAGCTTGGAAATGTTAAAGTGCATGATTATAAGGATTTCCTATAGTCTGATTTCTTATGATGGGGACATTTTCAGTCCCCATTCTCATGAATCTGTTCTTGTATGCCCTGTCATATTGACGATTGCTCCAGGGCGAATGATGAGTGCTTTTGCACTAATTTTCCCTTCAACTTTAGCTGAAGGAAAAATGCGAAGGGTACCTGAAGCATTGATATCTCCATTCACTGTTCCATAAATATCGATATTAATACCATTTAGTTTTCCAACAACCTTGCCATGGGGTTCAATTGAAAGAGTGTGATCAGTAATAAGAGTGAGATCTCCTTCGACATGTGCGCTGAGGTGAACCTCTCCAGAGAGAGTTAATTCACCTTTGATTATTGAGTCCTTGCCGAGGAAACAGAAAGTTTGTTCGTTGATATTCATTAGTTTGTAACCTCTTTATACTGCTGTTGGTGAATAAGATCGCCAACTCTGTTGAAGATGACAATTTTAAAAATTAGCGTATTTCTGTCCATCTTTTTGAAAATGGCCTCAACAGGTCTAAATCTTGAAGTGGCAAATGATTCACCTTCATTATACTTTAGTGAGAAGTTATCAAGTTCTTCCTGGGCAGTAGGATATTTTTGGTAAGTATTTCCATCTGTTGTAAAGATATGGATGTAGCCAGAAAGTTTTGCACCGTCCTGAGTGACGTTGACGATATTGAAGCGGAAGAATACTTTGTCGCTATTGATCTCTACTTTTATATCTTGAATATTAACTTTTGCGGGACTTGTTAAGTCCTGTTGGCCGGCAACAGGAGAAATGAGAAATTGCCCAGCAAGTGGAGAGTCAGCTATTCCCTGAGAGAGCTTCTTTGTCAGTTGCTTATTAAGAATACTGAGTTCTTGGCCTTTTTCAGCAAGTAGACTATTTTCTGTTCTGAGCGACTTTATTATCTCGGGTTCTTTTGAACGGATAAAGTGTTCAACGTTCTTTGTATAGAAGAATGAAATCACAACGACTGCAATTGCAAGAAATGTTAAAATCGTTGGTCCGTAAACGAAGAATTTATAAACCTTTGGGGTAACTTGCTTGAAGTATGGAATGGTGTTTTCTTCGTAGACGATAAAGGAAATTTTCTCGTCTTTCTTACTTAATTGTTTTTGCGACATTATTTAACTCTTAATTTTTAGTGTGGTTACTTTGATCTTGAGTTAAATTCAAGGCCTTTGTAAAAATTTGCTTTGGATCTTCTGATTCAAAAAATCTTTTTGAAGGTTCGAAAGCGACTTCACTTGGGGCGAAGTCATTTACCTTACTCCATCTTTCGGCCACGATTTTCCAGTTATAGTATTGATCCTTTTTTAAATAAAGGATCTTCTTACCAATGTCTTGGATTGTGTTTGATGTGTAGTCTTGGATGAATGTTGCTATTGCATAGTCATTAGTCTGAAGGATTGATAGCTCATTCATCTTTATTTCAGGAGCACCTGGATTGGAGAATACAGCTCTCTTGTAGTTTTTGTAGCTGCTATAGCTTCCTCTCGTTGGGTCTTTAAATTCTTTTGGAGAGTAGTATGAAATATAGCGATCAAAATCTTCTGTCGTCCAAGCATTGAGCCAGTCCGCTACAGTTGACTCGAGCTTTTCTTTTTCAGCAAGCCATGTTTGTTTTGATAAGTAGTGTAGGTCGTGAACCACAACGATATTAGTTTTGTCGAGTTCAATGTAGTTTGAAATTTTAATTAGATTTTCGTTATGTGCAACGATGCAACCACGAGAGTCAAGGCCTTTGTCGATTCTTGTTTCGTCATTAGTACTATGAAGCCAAATTCCGCCACCCGTTTTTCCATCGTACATATCAATTGGGTTTGGGTAGTTCATGACAAAAGCACCAACTCCATAAATTTCACCTTGAGTACCATTTCTTTGGAGTAATTGCTGATGTGTTAAGAACTCAGTGAAGTGGTAGATTCCTTCGGGCGTTCTGTAATCCCCTTGAAAGCTTTTGTCCCCAGCTTTTTTTCCGGTCGCCATTTGGTATTTCTGAAGAAGGTGTGGTAGCCCATTTTTATTCTCATAAAGGTATAGTGAATGAGTCGACTTCTCTGCGATGATCACATGGTGGGAGAAGTGGGTCCCAAGCCTAAGAAGTGGTTTTGGGTAAAACTCTTCAGCGTTTGAGCTAAGTGCTAGTAATGTCAGTGTTATCGTTGTTAAAAATTTCATAATTTTCCCTAATTATTAGTCCATTACTATTTTAGACCATTTTCTCATAACTGTTCAAGGGAAAGAATTAATTATATAGACATGATTTCCCATACTTGGCTGTTTTTCTGAGTTAATGTATCATTATAGGTGGAAAGAGAGGGCATAATGAATGTTGTCATGGTTGACGCACAGCAAGTTTTAAAGAAGTTTGAGTTATCTTACGAGCTCACTTGTGTCGATAATATCGAGGGCTTGCTCATGCTTGATCCCGAAAATATTGATGTTTTAATTTTAACTGAAAGTCATGGCGATAATCTTGATGGTCTGCAAGATTTTATCGCTCATAATATTTGGAAAGTTTTTATCCACGAAGATCATTACAAAGATTTTCCGGTTGAGTCTTGGTCTAAAGATACATTTGTAAAGAGCTACGCAAAAGTAGAAGAGCTCGTTAATATGAAGAGTGCATCCGAAAGCACAGCACTCATCAATCGTAATGTTTTATTGAATGAAAAAACTAATTTTAATACTTCTGAAAATAATAAGATTCAAGAAGCCGTGAATCGTGTTTTTGGAACAGAGGATTTAGCAATGAGTGATGATGAAAATGATGGCCTAAAAATCAATGTTCCATCAGCTAAAGAAGATTTAGATCTCGATAGCGATGAGCCATCTCTAAATATTAGTATCGAGTTACATGATGATGATACTCCCATTGAAAACCATGCTTCTGCTTCTGATGATTCGGGAATGGATTTTGGAGAGTTAGATACGGCAGATTTATCGTTAAGTGGAGAAGGGGATCAGTTTGAAAATGCTCCTGCTGAAGCGTCGAGCGCTGGTGATCTTGATCTCGACGATGTCTCAAACTCAGGTTTTGATTTTGTTAAGGATGCCTCTGAAATTGAAAATATATCTATCGACGACGATGCTGTAAGTGAAGAGGAAACTCCTAAAGAGGTTTTGGCCGCTGACGATCTTGATGAGCTTGACGACCTTGGTGACTTGGACGATTTGGGAGATCTTGACGACCTTGGTGACTTGGATGATCTGGGTGACTTGGATGACCTGGACGATCTTGGAGAGCCTGATGATTTAATCGCAAGTGATGAAGATGATGACATTGGAGAAACTACTGAGAAGACGGTCTTACAGTCAATCGATTCGTTAAACTTATCTGAAGAATTACCTGAGGATATTATGGGTGATTTAGATGAAGAAGATATCGTCGAAGGGACAAATGGAACGATAGGAACAGATACTTTCAATCATTCAATTAATACCTTGCTTGGAGTTAAAAGGCCTGAGCCATTATCAGCTGAAAGTGATAATTCGACTGGTGAGTATGATGTAAGTGAACTGCTTGGAAATTCTGATGATACCGTAGAGACTTTGATATCACAAAAGCCTTCGGTGTCAAGAGAGAGAGTTGAGGATGAAAATATTCAAGCATCTCTTTCTTCATTAAATTCATCAGATCTTCTCGACTTGCGAGTTACAATTCATGAATTAAAAGATGATCGTAAAAATCTCCTTGATGAAATAAATTCGTTAGAAGAAGTAAAAGATACATTAACTCGCTCAAATCTGTCTTTAAAAGCAGATATTGATGAGCTTAAGATTGAAGTTTCCATCCTTAAGAAGAGACATTTTGGAGAGCTTGAAGAACTTAAGCACCAAAATCAGATGCTTTTACAAAAGAGGGAAGTTCTTGAAGCTAAGAATAAGAGTCTTCAAAGAGAAATTGAACGACTTGGAAATAAGGTTCGTGTTGATTTCAATCAAATCAAGCAACGAGAAAAAGAGCTTGAGAGCCAGCTTGAATTAGCAAATATGGATGCTGATTCAAAGGTTAAGAGTCGCGATTTAAAAATACTTGAATTAAAAAGAAAAATCGATGCACTTGAGTTTAACATGGAAAATATTTCGATAAGAGAGAGACAGTCGATTAATGATAAAAGTGCTCTTGAAGACAAGTTGAATAAAGTTGTTGGGACATTAAGAAATTCATTAAACTTTTTAGAAGAAGAAATCGATATCGATGAACTAACAAAAGATATCGACGTATAATAGGTACACAGTGACAAATATTACAGATCATTATGAAAAGGTACTAGAGTTCATCTGCAAATTAGAAGATGTCGATGATCTCGCGCACTTATTTGAGTATCTCGATAATTTTTGGCAAACCCAATTTGGAACGGCTCCAGTACTCATTTATTCAAGAAACAAGAAGAGAAAGTCTCAACTTAGGGATTACTGGAATAAGGGTAAAGAAAAAATTTATTACGATAAGAAAGAGCTCTCTTTGTTTTCTAGTCTTGTTCTTGCATCGAAAGATGATGATGGTTTTTCTTTCCAAAAAGAAGGCGATGATCTTTACTATGTACTTAATTGTGGTGAATTTAAGGGACAGGATTTCTTTGTTTGTTTTAAAATCACTGAAGAGATTACAGCTCATATTATTAATTATCTTATTCAATTTTTAAAAACGACTCTGACAAAAATTAGTCGTTATAAAGAAGCCGATACGCTAAAATCTCTTATTCATGTTGATGATGTTACGGGACTTTATAACCAGAGAAAATTTGTCATTGATATTGAAGCTTCAATAGAAGAGTATGATAAGTTTACAAAACCTTTCTCGGTCGTATTCATCGATATTGATCATTTTAAACAAGTCAATGATGGTCATGGACATTTGGTTGGAACACAACTTTTAAAAGATGTTGCACGTATTATTAAAGATACAGTTCGAGATGAAGATTTGTGCTATCGTTATGGCGGGGATGAATTTGTTTTAATTATTCCACTTTCGACTTATAAAGAAGCTAAGGTCGTTGGTGCCCGTGTTTTAAAAAATATAAAAGAAGAAACATTCTTTGTTAATGATGGTATAAACGGATCGTGTGAATTTAAATTAAGTGTTTCTGTGGGGATCGCAAGTTTTCCACATGATGCTAAAACGAAGACAGAAATTATAAATATGGCAGATAAAATGATGTATAAGGCAAAACAATCGGGGCGTGGAAAAGTTTGTCATGCTGGTGAACTTTTTTCTGATGAAGAGCTTACTCAATGAAGTACGTTGTAATATCTGATCTGCATCTAGGGAAGGGGAAGTTCCTTCAAAATGGTCAATTTAATATTTTGGAAGATTTTTTTGAAGATGATCGCATTTATGAATTTTGTGATTATTTTTCGAGTGAGAAATATTTCTTAGAGCCTGTTTGTTTGGTTTTAAATGGAGATATCTTAAATCTTATTCAAATTGATACTAAAGGTGTTTTTACTCATATTGTTACAGAAGAGATGACTGTCGACCAAATTGATACTGTCGCAGTTGGGCATCCAAGATTTTTTAAAGGTTTGAAGAAATTTCTTAAAGCTCCAAATAAAGAAATCGTTTTTGTTATTGGCAATCATGATTCTGGAATGGCCTTTGAGGGGGCGCAAAAGCGCTTCAGTGAAATTGTTGATGGAGATGTTCACTTTTGCCATACATTCAAAAGGCATGGTGTTCATATTGAGCATGGTCACCGTTTTGAGGCCATTAATACAGTACCAATGAGTCATTTCTTTTTACGTGGACCACAAGGAAAGCAGATCTTAAATTTTCCTTGGGGATCATTATTTTGTATCAATGTTTTGCCAAAACTAAAAAAAGAGCGACCGTATATTGATAAGGTACGGCCAATGACCTCTTATATTAAGTGGTGTCTTTTTCATGATACAGCATTCTTTTGGAAGATCGTCGCAACTTGTGTGAATTATGTTCTGATGACTTATGGAGATTACTATACCAAGCAAAATAAAAACTTTAAAACATCCCTTAAAATTTTGAAGCAGATCACGATTTATCCTCGCTATGAAAAAATGGCCCGTCGAATACTAAAAAGAGATTCCAGCATTCATACCGTTATAATGGGGCATACTCATCTTCAGGAGTGGAGACGTTTTCCAGAGGGGAAGTATTACTTTAACACTGGTACTTGGAATACTATTCCATCAATCGATGCAGGAATGCACCAAGATACGAAGCATCTTACTTACTGTGCTATTGATGTTCATGTCGAATCAAATACGCTTGTGTATGCATCGGTAAATGAGTGGAAGGGTGAGTGGAAACCGTTTGTTGAAGATATCGGAACGAATTAGTCTTACACTTTGAAAATTTATTGTTATTGATTTTTTTGAGAAGTCATTTTCTTGGGATTATTTTTTGAAAAGGCTGCGTAAGTAGTTAAAAAAAAACGACGTTCTTGAAAAATCCTTTTCCCTGAACGTCGACTGTGTTTTCTGTGTCTCTGCTTAAATTAATCATAAGATATCTTTCTAAAATATCAAAGCATAATTTTCTTACAGCAACTATCAGTACGTTGATCCGATTTGTCGGATACTCACAAAAGTGAGTGTTAATAGGCTACGCAAAAATCACTCAACTATTAAAAAAAATTATTTTTTTTTCAAGAGATATGAAAACTTACCGCTGAGTGCATCTTCAATAAATGAAACGTATTTAATAAGTAAGTTTCGATCGCTATTTTTTACTCTTTTTATCTCATTACTTGTTGCTTCGAGTGACTTTTGAACATCTTTGACCATTTTTGATTCTACAAAGTTTGCAAAAATTGACTTAGGCGCAACAAGAGAACGATACATCATTAGCGTCTTTCCCTGGTAAGCTTGAAATGTCGCATCTCCTTGAACTTTTTCTGTGTTTGAAGACTTGATCATCCACCAAGAAACCTTATAGCTTGAGAGGTCCTTAGAGGCCTCTAGCTGGTGGCCATGAGTATAACGACTATTTGATAGGGGCCATGGTAATTTTAGCTCATACTCAACAGTAGCCTGCGACGGAGTATCTTGGGCCACGACATCAGATTTTAATAGATTTGGGATATAGTTCTTTTGATGATCAAGGGCGTAGAAAATTGATACCGATTCAAGTGGAGTTGCAGGAATCAGGACATAGAAAGTAAGTTCTGGCCAAACCATTTCCTTGATCTCTTTTGTTTTTATAACCATTTCTCCATTGGCAAGCTTTTGAAGTTCGAGTTGGTTGAGGTTCTTACTTATATTTAATTCAATGCTGGCTTGCGTTAGTGTTGAGAGAGCAAGTAGTGCTATTATCATTTTAATCATTTGGTCGTCCTAAACTTTAAAAAAGAGTGTCGGTTATATATTAATTTCACTCATTTTACTAACTGATTTTGATTCGTTTACAAGTGGATATTTTTATATTAATTTCCTCACATTAAAGGTGAAAATTATGAAGCAATATCAATCGATTAGAATATTTAAGAATCCTGTGCTTGAGGCAACGACTCACGTACACCCAATCGTTCCATTATTACTATGGACTCCTGTTATTGGATATTGGTTATACATGTCTCATGTTAACTTTAGCCTTTCAGCATTTGAGTTTGTCCTAAGCTTTGTGGTCGGGATGGTTATTTGGACATTAACTGAGTATATACTCCATCGTTTTGTCTTTCATATGCCAACCATTGGTCCACTGACAGAAAGATTTGTTTTTCTTTTTCATGGACTTCATCACGATGACCCAAATGATCCAACAAGACTTGTGATGCCACCTGTTCCAGCGATATTGATTGTTGCTCTTCTTTATTATTTCTTTGGGATGTTTACCCCTGTTAAATATCATCAAAGCTTTATGGCCTTCTTCATTGTTGGTTACTTATGTTATGACTATATCCACTATGCAACTCATCATTTCAAAATGAATGGAAAAGTTGGGCGCTACTTAAAGAAGTGGCACCTTCAACACCACTTTAGACATGAGAAGGCAAAGTATGGAGTAAGTTCACCTCTTTGGGATTATATCTTTAGAACTGTTACTGGAGAGAAAGAGGCCGGACATTAAGATGTCGAGATTTCTTTTTCTTCTTATCCTTCCTTGTCTCTGTTTTGCTAAAGCCGAGTATCAAGATCTAAAAGAGAGCATTAGCTACCTTTGGCAAGGTTCATATATGCAGTTTGGAGAAGTGAATAATGCTTACTATCTTCTTCCTGCTCTTTCGACAACTGTCTATTCATTCGAGCATGACAAGAGATTGAGCGATCATCAACGATCAAAAAAACTTAGAAAGATTTATGATATTACTGGAGATCTTGGAATTGCATTTAACTTTCCAATTGTTCCAATCAGTATTTACTACCTTGGAAAAAGTCAGCAAGAGGAAACGGGTAGTAAAACGATTCAGTTTGCAAAAGAATATATGGCCACGATGTATTTAACTCTTATTGAAACAGGCTTGATAAGTTATATCCCAAGTCACGAGCGTCCATATAAAGAAGAGCAGAGCTTCTGGGAAACGGCATTTCGCGGAAAGAATTCTTTTCCAAGTGGTCATATTGTTCCTTACAGTGCCCTTTTTTTTAAAACTCTTCAATTTTATGGACCTTATTGGGCAACTATTCCTGGTGTACTAACTTACTTTGCCTCGATGCAAAGAGTCCGAGAAGGAAGGCACTATGTTTCTGACGTCGTTGGAGCATTTTGGCTTTCGGCCTTTGCTAGTGAGGGAGTTCGTGCTGCTGGTAAGTATAAGAAGAACCACCCCTTCTACAAATTTATTTTTGAAAGAGAAGCAAAAGTGTCAATCATTATCCACCGTGGTGTCGTTGGACCTGCAATTACATTTAATCTCTAGTCTTTTTATTTATTAAATTATTCAATATTCCGAGAAGATCAAATATCTCTCATTTAGGAATTTTGTGAAGTTTAAGAACGCAATATTAACATATCTTTTGCCGGCAGTATTGGTTACTGTAATTCTAAGTATATCATTTTCAACAATAGAAAACGTCAATAAATCATCATTGAATCAACTTCGTCTCAACACGACATCTAAACTTGACTCTACTATCGCAGCACTTGAAATTTGGATTAAGAAATCTTTTTTTCAGGTTAAATCGATTGCCTCATCTGAATATATTTACAATTTTATGGATAAACAAAAGGCCTTAATTGATGGAAAAATTAGGCGTGCATCAGTAAGTGAATTCTTACTTGATGCTATTGTGCTTGGAGACGATGGAAAGATTTTGTATTCCTTTGATAATGATTTGATTGGTAATTTTCTCTATGAAGAGTCAATCGACTTTTGGAATAAGTGTCTATCTACTCAAGTTCCATTTTATCAAAGACCGTTTATAAATAAGCTCAAAGTCGGTGGAAAACATCGACAAATGTTTATTGTTAGTCCCATTAGAGATGAGACAGGTACTTTTAGAGGTGCTGTGGTTCTCGTTTATAGTCCTTCAAAAGTATTTAAGAAGATTTTCGATCTTGCGAAGATGGGAGTGAGTGGTGAAGTGTATGCCTTTGATGGCAGTGGCGTGATGTTAAATGAATCGAGGTTTGAGGATCATTTACGGGATGTAAAGTTATTAAATAGTAATGAATCTTCGGCCTTGAAAATTAGACTCTTTGATCCTCATAAGAATTTGATTGAAGCACGTGATAAGAGTTTTAAGCGTAGTCAATTTACGCTGATGGTTGAAAAGGCACTTTCTGAAGGGGATGGAGAAAATTTTGAAGGATATAGGGACTATCGTGGTGTTGATGTTGTTGGCGTTTGGCGTTGGCATGAAGAATATGAAATTGGTATTGCCGCAGAAATCGATGTCGATGAAGCATTTAGTGGGGCAAAATCTTTGAGTGAAAGCTTTGTTAAAGTATTCTTACTCCTTGGAGTATTTTTGATTCTCTATTTCTATTATAAGTATGAAGAGTTTAAGTTACAAAGAAGTTTAGAGGCATCAAATAAATTATTAGAGCAGAAGAACTTTGAAATGGAACAATTCTTTAAGGCCGTTAATAAGCATGTCTTGATTTCAAAGACAGATATGCGTGGGATAATCACTTTTGTTAATGAACGCTTTGAAAAAGTAAGTAAATATACAGAGAGTGAATTGGTTGGAAAGAATCATAATGTCGTTAAGTCAGACTTTCATCCAAAGGAGTTTTTTAAAGAATTGTGGGATACGATAAAGGCCAAGCATATTTGGCATGGTGTAATTATGAATAAGGCAAAGGATGGGACGTCTTATTGGGTTGATACTACAATTTCTCCGGTATTAGATGATCATGGAAAAATTAAAGAATATGTAGCAGTTCGAACAGATATAACAAATGCTAAAGAAATCGAACGTGCATTAACGAAATCGAAGACGGAGGCAGAGAGACTTGCAAAAATAAGATCAAACTTTATTGCGAATGTCTCCCATGAACTGAGAACTCCATTGAATGCGATCATCGGATTTTTGAATATTATCAAAGAAAATGTAAAAGAAAAAAATACTCTTGAGCAAATTGAAACAGTTTGTGATGCGAGTGAAAACCTTCTTGAAATTATTAATGATATTTTAGATTTTTCGCGAATTGAAGAAGGGGAGGTCAAGGTTCACGACGTCCAAACCGACCTTGAGTTACTTGTTACAGATATTTTTAGATTATATAAAATTAAGGAAACTTCTTCTGTTAAATTATCAATGGAATTAGAGCTAACGAAGAAAACAATACTCTTTGACAAAGTTAAACTGAGACAAATTGTTTCAAACCTTGTCGGAAATGCTTTTAAGTTTACGACTTTTGGAAGTATTTCTATAGTTGTGAAACAAATCATGACAGGTGAAGCAGTATGTGATCTTGAAATTGAAATTTCTGATACCGGCCGAGGGATACCAGAGGAAAAACTATTCACAATTTTTAACCCATTTAAACAAGTTGAAGATAGTGATGTTGTTACAGAATCAGGTGTTGGATTAGGTTTGGCGATAGTCGATAGTTACACAAAAATTCTTGGGGGAACAATTATATTAGATTCTCGTGTTGGCGAGGGGACAAGCTTTAAGTTGAAATTTAAAAGTATCAAGACACTTGAAGATTTAGTGACTAAGAATGTTGAGGCCTTCGATAATTCCCTTGTTGAAGGTAGAAAGGCTCTTGTTGTTGATGATAATATGATTAATCTAAAAATGATGAGAGCGACGCTTGAGAAGGTTGGATTTGAAGTTGTTCTTGAACAAAATCCACTAAACTGTGCAAAACATTTAGGGGAGCAGGGATTTGATATTATTTTCATGGATCAGTTGATGCCTCAAATTAACGGATCTGAAGTTGTTCTTGAATTGAGGGCAAAGTTTTCATCCTTACCTCCAATTATTTCTTTGTCGGCGTCAACAACGGTAGAAGACTTAAAACTATTTCATGAAAGATTTGATGAAGTTCTCTCTAAACCGCTTAAGAAAAAAGACCTTGAATATGTCCTTAAAAGAATATTTACTAAATCATAACCATTTTCGATCTTCGTAATCTTTTTGAGTCATTTTAATTGTCGTATCGAGGTCATACTCAAAATTTTTCTTCGAAAAATTTAAATATCTTGAGGAAGAACAAATCCAATTTTCTTGGACTAATTCATGAACTTTATCTGAAGTTAATCTTGTAGCAACAGGGAATATGCTTAAGAGTTTTCCTACCATTCGAAGTAAGAAATGAGGAATTGGAATATAGAAAAGCGTCTTATTATGCATATTTGCGTTTATGATTTTGATTAACTCAACAAAGGTTACCCTTGTAGGGTGAGAGATGAAGTAACTACCTGGTCCTTTTTGCTCTGTTAAGTAGGAAATGGCCTGAACAAGATCAAGCACATTAATAAAGCTGTAGCTCTTATTTTTAAAGTTAAGGCCTGGGCCAATGATGACACGAGATTTGACCATCTTGAAAATATCAAGAACAGCGGGATCTCGAGGACCAATGACCATCGGGGGCATGACAATTGTATGTGTCCAGCCATTAATTTCTTTTAGATGATATTCACTTTCAAGCTTGGAGCGACCATAACTACTTACTGGAGTTTTTAAATCGTCTTCTACTTTTTCTTTTTGGACTGAGGGACCAGATGCCGCGAGTGAAGAAATATAAGTAAAGTGAAGCTTTGGGTATTTACGATGTAGCTGATCAATTAAGTTATTCGTCGTTCTTGTGTTAAGGGTAAAGAAGTCATCAGCAATGCTCGAGTGTACAACACCAGCTGTATGGATGACGGCGTCGAGGTCATTGGGAAGACTATTTATCCAGGTCAATTCACCATCTGGAGCAAGGTTTCCAATAATTAAATTACCTTGAGTGTTAAATTCTTCAGCTTTTTTTGGATTACGAACTAGGGAGAAGACCTCGTGACCTTCACTTGAAAGAAGGTCTGTGAGGTGAGAGCCGACAAAACCAGTGGCCCCCGTGACAAGAATCTTCACTAAATATCCTTTTCAAAGATTCTGTAGGCCCTGTAGGGAGTTGCACCCATTCTAATAAGTGGCTTATTCATATTGAGATTATCTTCAAGAATCCAACTCATTTCAATATCTTTATACTGCTTATAACTCTTTATATTTTCATGACAACGGTGATAGAGAATTGTTTCAAGACCAAGCTTTCTAAACTCTTTCTTTACTCCCATTGTAATAACTCTAACAGCGGTCATATATTTCTTAGCATTAAGAACTTTAAAAATTCCTGTCGGAAGAAGTTTTCCATTAGGTATTTTATGAAGTACTTGATTAAAGTCAGGAAGAGCAACGATAAATCCTGCAGCTACGCCATCAACAAGAGCGAAGAGAATTAATTTCTCATCAGCAACCGTTTTAAGGTCAATGGCCATTGCCATAAACTCGTCACGTGTCATTGGAATGAAGCCCCAGTTCTTTTCCCAAGCATCATTATATATCTCAAACATTAACTCGGCCTCTTTGGCCCAGTTCTTTTTAGAGATTGTTCGATATGTGATTTTATTCTTACTCTCTGCTCGGTGTGCAATTTTCGTAATGATCTCTGGCATCTCAAACTCGCTGGCAATATGATAAGCGAGTAGATCTTTTACTTTTGAAAACCCTAGCTCTTCAATATGCTTTTCGTAGAAAGAAGGATTATAAGGCATCATGAGAACAGGACGTTGCCCATTTCCACGAACAAGGTTTCCACTTTCATAATTTGTTGATGGATTAAATGGTCCTTGCATTTTTGCTAGACCTTGTGATTTTAGCCATTCACTTGATGCTTTAAATAAAGAGTTAAAAACTTCCTTGTCATCAATTGCTTCAAAGAAGCCGTAGTGACCAGTACTGTCTTGGTGAAATTCAAGATAGTTCTTATTAACGATGGCCATGATGCGACCGACATCAACACCATTTTTTACTGCGATCCAAAAACTTACTTCAGATGTTTCATAGAAAGGATGCTTTGCTGAGAACATTTTATTGGACTCCATCTTTAAGAGTGGAACCCAATTTTGATCATTCTTGTAGAGGCTAAAAGGTAGGTCAATAAACCTTTTCTTATGTTGCTTATTATTTAGTACATCAACTTTCTCTACAATGATTGTCATCTATTCTCCGATGTGTGATGGGATATCAAATTCCTTCTTAGCAAGGGCGAAAATATCAAGAACTTTAGTAAGCTCTTCAATACTATGAGATGCCATATAACTAGTTCTGATAAGTGCTTCACCTTTTGGAACTGCAGGTGGAATAACAGGTGTAGCAAACACACCATTATCCGCAAGGAATTTTGTCACTATCATAGCTTTAACATCATCGCCGATGAATATTGGTAGTATAGGAGTTTGTGAATTATATGTATAGAAACCAATTTCCTTAAATCCATTTCTCATGAATTCAACATTTCTCCATAGTCTTTGGTGAATAGTATCATCACTCTCAATGACATCAAGACATGCACTAACTGTTGCTACAGCTGATGGTGGCATCGAAGCAGAGAACATGAATGATCTGGCCATATGCTTGATATAATCGATTGCCTCTGCAGAGCCTGAAAGAACTCCACCAATAGAAGCAAATGATTTTGAAAAAGTACCCATGTTAAGATCTACTTTATCAGTGACACCAAAGTGGTGCATTGTTCCACGACCTTTTTCTCCCATTACGCCAATTCCGTGAGCGTCATCAACATAGACGTAAGCCCCGTATTTTTCGGCAAGAGCAGTCATTTCTGGAAGTTTTGCAATATCACCAGTCATCGAGAAAACACCGTCAGCAACGATGAATACTTTTTTGAATCGATTGATATTTGAAACGAGGGCCTCCTCAAGAGACTCCATGTCGTTGTGCTTATACTTAAATGTCGGACCTAGTGCTAATCTTGAAGCGTCAATAATTGAAGCGTGGTTTTCTGAGTCAAAGATCATACAGTCTTTCGGCCCACAAATAGCTGAAAGTGCACCAAGGTTTGTTTGCATTCCTGTTGAAAAACAAATCGCTTTTTCGTGTCCAAGGTACTTTGCAAGTTTATCTTCAAGTTCTTCGTGGATATTTAAGTTTCCATTTAAAAATCTTGATCCTGTACAGCCTGTACCAAATTTTTCAATAGCCTTAATCGCAGCTTCTTTTACATGCGGGTGGTGAGTAAGACCAAGGTAGTTATTTGAGCCGATCATAATTTGGTCTTTTCCACCAATTTTGACGACCGTACCTTCTGAGTCTTCAATAGCTCTAAAGAAAGGATAGAGATTTTTCTCCTTAAGCATATTTGCAGTATCTAATATTTTACTTCCAGCACCACTAAATTCTAAAGTCATGTAACCACTCGATTTTATTAAGTTAATATTTGCTATTTGGGCAGACTGTTAAAATTACTCATTTGACAGGAAGTAGTCAACCATTTAAAGAGGCAATGAAACATTTATCTAGTGAATTATGGCCAATAAAAATATTTTCCTTACATTGTTACTGCTTGGGCTTATCGGCCGATGGATTGTGGTGCCTGCAATCAAGCGTATGGAGGCGGTTAATCAAATTAATAAGATCGACCAGATTTCAGATATTCAATTTGAATGTATAAAGAAGACAAGTTGTACGGCCTTAGAATTAACGAATCCATTCTTTCTTGAAGCTAGTAGAATAGGGCTTACCAGAGAGTACTTGAGAAATTACGGTGAAGGGCTTTATTCTCAAGATGCATTTAATACGTCTTTCTTGCGTGGACTTACGGCGAAAAAAACGACTAATGAAAATGACCAAGAATTTATAAATTCATTGAGTGAGAATGATTTAAAGTCCTTTATTCTCGGACTCTATCAGTGTTCTAATAGTGAATGCCGTGATTTTACAACGACGAATCTTGCAACACTTGAAAATAAGATTGATCCTCGCTCTCGACTTCTTTTAAAAATCAAATCAGATGAGCCATGGTCAATTAAGAACAAGTATGTCGAAGAATTTTTATTTCTTGTTGAAAAAGATGAAGCATACTCGATGATGATTTTTCTTGTTGAGTATATTCCAAATCATCCAAGATTAAGAAAATATCTTGAAAAATACTATTTAAAAATTATTGGCCAAAAAAATATTGATAAAGCAGCAGTTCACTTGTCGAGGTATAATTCGGGATGGCACGATCGAAAGTATGTTGAAATTCTTTCTTCAAAAAATCTTGCTCATATCGATAGTTTTATCCAAACAATGAGAATCGACTGTCCTCGTAAGGCCGAAAAAATATATCAAGTCGTTAATGGATTATCTAAGCAGACACAACAGCTTGCGATCGAAGAGGCATACTATATTCTTGGGCCAACTGATAAATTGGCAAAAGAGTTAAAATTAGATTCGTTGAAATTTATCGAGGATTCTAAGTGCCATCGACCAATTGATACTATTTAGCCTTGTTTTGCGGCAGCAGCTTTCTTTCTAAGTTCTTCGCCTCTGGCTTCAGTATTAATTGAAAGAAATAGGTCTTCTTCAATCTTTTTTGGGAGATCGATAAAGGAAATACCTATTTTAATACCTTCCATTATATTGCCGCTAGCATCTTTGTACTCACTATCCCAAGTACCAGCAATTTTAACTTCTGGGATTGTGTAGTTAACGCCAGCTAAACGTAGCACGCATCCTTGAAACGTTAATTCTTTTGCGAACCTTTCTTTCATTTGTGCAGGAACAATAAAACTTGTTCCACCGGCAGAGATATCAAGAGCATCAAATACTTCATTGTCGACTTTAAATTGAATTTTGATAAAGCGATTGGCCATCAATCGATAGTTTGATCGTTGCTGTGATTTAAAAATATCTCGATTAATTAAAACACTGTAATTATCTTTTTCTTTATTGAAGATGAGAGTCGAGTTAGTGAAAATATAAAGTGAACCAAATGTTATTTTAACGAGAACTTCTGCATCTCTATTTTTTGATCCAGCAATTTTAGCAAGAAGGTTTGCTTTGAAATTTAGTTCAAGTTTCATTTGAGCAGGTTCAAACGAGAGTATCTCAAACTCTTCTACAGAATCTTTATCTTGACCTTTTTGCCAAATCGCAGCAACTTGCTTGTCTTTGACGGCCTTGGCAAGAAAGCTCTTGGCCTCATCTTGGTCTATCTGTGTGAAATAGTATTTCTTATTAGCATCATTCATAAATAATCCTTCAATTAATATGATATACCATTTTTTTTTACTATCAAGTTGTGACAAATTTGCTCAAATTAGGTATAAAAACTCCACACTTAGGAGAAAAACATGAAAAATGAATCACCAATCATAAAATATCTAAAAGATTATCAGGCGCCGCATTACTTAATTGAGAGAATTCATCTGGAATTTACTCTCTCTGATGAGGATACATTTGTGACATCCACGATGGATGTAACAGTTAAAAATCCTGGTGAGAAGCTTGTCCTTGACGGCGAGGAACTTGTATTTGTTGGAGCTAAAATTGATGGGGTAGAAATTCCTTCTTCAAACCTTATATTCACAGAAGAGACTCTTACGATTTCAAATCTGCCAGCAAGTAACTTTAAGCTTGAGATCAAAAATACGATTAATCCAAAAGCTAACACAGCTCTTGATGGTCTTTATAAATCAAGTGGAATTTTTTGTACTCAAAATGAGCCAGAGGGCTTTAGAAGAATCACATACTTTATTGATCGACCTGATAACTTGGCCATTTATACAACTAAAATTATCGCTGATAAGAAACAATGCCCAATTCTTTTATCAAATGGAAACCTCGTTGAAAGCGGTGATCTTGATGATGGAAAGCACTTTGCTGTTTGGAGTGATCCGTTTCCTAAACCATCATATCTTTACGCACTTGTTGCAGGTGACTTAGGCCTTGTTCAAGATTCTTTTAAGACAATGTCAGGAAGAGAAATTGATTTAAGAATCTATGTTGATAAAGGTAACGAAAGCAAGTGTCATCATGCAATGGAGAGTTTAAAGAACTCAATGAAGTGGGATGAAGAAAGATTTGGTCTTGAATATGATCTTGATATTTATATGGTCGTCGCAGTTGACTCTTTCAATATGGGAGCAATGGAAAACAAAGGGTTAAATATTTTTAACTCCGCCTATGTTCTTGCAGATAAAGAGACAGCTACTGATGATAATTTCTATGGGATTGAATCTGTCATTGGGCATGAGTATTTCCATAATTGGACAGGAAATAGGGTTACTTGTCGTGACTGGTTCCAGTTAACTCTCAAAGAAGGTTTAACCGTATTTAGAGATCAAGAGTTTTCTGCGGATCTAAATTCAAGAGCAGTATGTCGAATTAATGACGTTAAGGGGTTACGTGGTTTTCAATTTGCGGAAGATGCTGGTCCAACTGCCCATCCAATCAAACCAAAATCTTATATTGAGATGAATAATTTTTATACAAGTACAATTTATGAAAAAGGTTCTGAAGTTATAAGAATGATTTATACAATTCTTGGTCCAGAAGGCTTTAGAAAAGGAATGGATAAGTATTTTGAACTTTTTGATGGAAAGGCCGTAACGACTGAAGATTTTGTTCATGCAATGAGTGTTGCCAACGCAAATTATGACTTCTCTCAATTCAAGCTATGGTATGACCAGGCCGGTACTCCTAAACTTGATGTGACATTTCATCATGATATAGAAAGAGGTGAGTTTAAAATTTCAGTGAAGCAAACTTGTCAAAATGTTGGTGGAGAAAAAATAGAGAAAAAACCATTTCATATGCCTATTAAATTAGGACTTGTGAAAACTGATGGGTCCGATCACACGTTAACTTTAGCTGGTCGAAGTGATCAAGATGATGTTTCTCGTGGAATACTCCATTTGAAAAATACAACAGAAGACTTTGTCTTCACAGGCGTTAACGAGAAAGTGGTTCCTTCGTTTAATCGTGATTTCTCTGCCCCTGTAAAAATAAAGTCAAACACAACTAAAGACGATCTTGCTTTCTTAATGGCAAACGATTCAAATGAATTTAATCGGTATGAGTCGTTTCTCACTTATTCTAAAGAATTACTACAGGACATGATTCAATCTAAGAATAATGAAGTGGAAGAGAAGTTTGCATTAGCTTTTGGAAAAATACTTGATGACGACAATATCGATGATGATTTTAAAACTCTATGTCTAACTCTTCCTAGTATTAGTGACATCGTTCAAGATCAAGAAATTCATGCTTATAAAGAAACTAAGTTAGCTATTGATGTGATGACTAAGAATTTGGCACTTCGTTATCAAGATAAATTTATTGCAATTTATCAATCAATTACTTCAAAAGAGTCTGAGTTTAAAGTTGATGCTAAATCGATGGGACAAAGAAAGTTAAAAAATCTATGTCTTAGTTATATTGGATTAACTGAAAAAGCTGAGAAGTTTACATCAGCTCAATATCAATCGGCAACTAATATGACTGACCTTCTAGGCGCCCTGAAAGTCATTGTACATAATGACCTTGCATCGAAGTCTGAGAGTCTTCAGTCATTCTATAATCGATTTAAAGATCAAACTCTTGTGATGCAAAAGTGGTTAAGTGTACAGGCGACAAGTGAAGAAGATTCTACTTTTCAAACGGTTCAAGAGCTTTTAAAGAGTGATATCTATGATAAAACAGTTCCAAATCTTGTTCGTGCTCTTGTTGGTACTTTTGCTCGTAATGAATTTCAATTTAATCATGAGAGTGGAAGAGGGATTCAATTTGTAGCGTCGCAAATAAAAGAGGTTGATAAAATTAATCCTCAGGTCGCTTCAAGACTTGCTAGTGCTTTTAGAGAGATGAAGAAGATGCCATCAAATCTTCAAAAAATTGCTCGTCAGGAACTAGAGGTTATTATCGCAATAGATGGATTATCAAAGAATGTTTATGAAATAGTTTCAAAAACTTTAGCTTAATATAAAGAGGGCACTGATGGTGCCCTTTTTTATTTCTTAAACTTGATGAAGAAACTCGTTCCAACTCCTGGAGTTGATTCGTAATCAATTTTACCGTGACAAAGATCCACACTCTTTTTAACAAGGGTCATCCCAATTCCGTGCCCTTTTATATCCTTAGAAGAATCAAGACGCTTGAAAGCAAGAAAGACATCCCCTTTGTTCTCTTCACTAAAACCAAGGCCGTTGTCGCTATAGCAAATGAGTATCTCATCGTTGATTGAGTCTTTAATTTCTAATGATATGTTAATTTCTTTGTTTGGACTTTTATACTTTATAGAATTTGTGATGAGGTTACGAAAAATTATATCAAATGCAACAAGAGGAGCAGAGATTAAAGAATTTCCATCGACATTAAAATGAATATTATCGTCACTAAACTGTCTCTTCACTTCATTAAAAATTGAAGTAATTTCTTTCTTACTAGCAATCGAATCATCAAGCTCACAAGTATAATCTAACTTAACATAGTTAAGTAATGTGTTTAATGTTTCATCAATATCCTTTGCGGACTTCTTAATCATCGTCAATATTTCACCTTTTTCTTCATCATGGTCAAGTTCAATCATAAGGTAGTCAATAAGACCGATGATTGAATTCAAAGGATTCTTTAAGTCGTGACTTATTCCACTGGTAAAAAGATCAAGAATCTCCATTTTCTTTTTTAGAAAGTCGGCATCTCTTCTTAGTGATGTTTGTTTATTCGCCCCATTGAGTTGCTTTGTGAATAGTGTTTGAAGTGTACGATTATTAATATCAATTTTGTCGATGAATGTTACATGATCAAGTTTGTTAAAGGTCTTGGAAAATTCATATTCGAGTCGTCCTGATGTAATTATAATAGGTATATTTTGAGCGTTTAATTTAGTGAGTAGTGGGTAATCAAGGTTTTCATTATTTAGGTAATAGTCTGACATGATGAGATCGAAGCTGGAGCTATCGAGGAAGCGATAGGCATCATCCATATTCTCTGCTATCGAGAGGCTAATTTCCGGATAAGCATCAGTTAAGATACTCCTCAGATGAAGTTGGTCAATTTTGTCATCTTCTATTAGTAGAACATTCATCTCTCTTCTCATTTTTTAAAAGGGTTGGTATCATAAATTAATATTATTTTAATATGGAAGTTTGTTATGTTCAATGTCTCTAATTTTATGCCCCATGGATTTTGCTATCTATGGAGACAGGACCTGCTCGCGCTTCACGCGACATCGGATGCTTTGATTTTCATTGCTTACATGTTGATTCCTATAGCGATTCAAAAGTTTATCGGCAAAAGAACGGATATTCCTAATCTCTTAATTCTTCGCTTATTTCAACTATTTATTGTCTTTTGCGGGATTACTCACTTCCTAGAAGTCATATCAATCTGGTTTCCAATTTATTTCACTACTGGACTCATAAAGATGGCAACGGCTCTAATCTCAATTACCACAGCTGTCTATGCTTCTAAGGTTTTAAAAAGACTAGGAGATGTTAAAGATTTTAACCTGCTCGCTGCAGAAGATGAGCATGAACTTTCAATGATTCTTGATGAAATTGTTGACGGTTATATTATTGTAGCAAGAGAGGGGTTTATTAAGCATCGTAAGCTATCAGAGACTTTTGAAACGATATTTGGAACGATTGATCTTAATTCAACTCTTTCATCGATTAAAGAAAGGTTTGAAGATCTAGTCGGGGACTTTGAAAATGATAATGTTTACAAGGTCGCTAATAGAACAATTAATGAATATATTAAAGTGAATTTGATTACGCGTAAAAATGATAATATTTTTCTATTTAAAATTGTTACAAAATCTAAAAAGCTTCAAGATGATCACGATCAAAAAGAAGCGATGATTAATCTTGTTTTAAATAATGTACCTGCCTTAATTTCTATCGTTTCAAAAGATCTTAAGTATCTCCTTGTAAACAAAGAATATGAAAAAAAATGGGAAAGAAGTATGGAGCAAATTGTTGGCCACTCATTAACTGAGGTTTTACCAGGAAGTCTTTTTGATAAGATTGAACCTCATGTAAAAATGGCCCTCGAAGGTAAATCAGTTTCTTTTGATACTTCTTACAGAGATGGTGACAAAGAAGTCAGTTTTAATGTTTCGTATCTTCCATATATTATTCATGGCAATGTGGAAGGTTTCTTTACCATGGCCATTGATAATACAGAGAAATCCCTTCAAGAACGTGCCCTCTTAGAGAAAAATGCCCAATTAGAAGCGTTAACAATAGATTTAGAAGAATTTGTGTTCTTCATCTCACATGACCTTCAAGCGCCGATAAGACATATTCTTAGCTTTTCAACTCTATTGTTAAAAGATCTTGATGTCCCCGAAGAGAAGAAACAATATGTGGATATTATCAATTCTAGTTGTCACCGGGCGAGAGAACTTGTTGAAGGAATATTAAAAGTTGCAAATTTAAAGAAAGAGAATTTTCTTGAAACATCTTTAGATAAATTATTTTATACTTTCATTAATACAGTAAAAATGGAAAATCCTGAAATTGATTTTTCTTTTAATATTCCAGCAGAGAAGAATGTAAGATGTATCCCATTTCAAATGTCACTAGTTTTTGAGAATTATGTTAATAACGCAATTCGAGTATTACAAAGCAGTGAACGAAATGAAAAATTTATTCATATTAATTATGTTGAAAACTTGACTGAGAGAGTTGTTTATATTGAAGATAATGGACGTGGTGTTGCTCCAGAACATGAGTCACTGATCTTTGGTATCTTCAAAAGCTTTACACGAGAAAAATCAACTGGGGTAGGACTAGCAATTGTTGAGAGAGTCGCAGAATTACATGATGCACGAATCGGTTTTTTTAATAATTCATTTGGGGGAGCAAGCTTTTGGATCGCAATAAAGAAATAAGAATCTATAATTTTGTTGAGGATGATGAGTTCGATCAACTTTTATTTAAAAAAGCGATCGAAAATATACATGCGAAGAAAAATATTGATATTGAATATGTAACACACAATTCCACTGAGTCAGTGTTAAACTCAGGTAAGTGTGATCATACAAAGAGTGTTTTTGTCTTTGATATAAGTCTCTCTGGAGTTACTTCCTATAATTTTCTGCTTGAAAATACTTTAGAGCTCAAGAAATATCCCGTTTTTATCCTTACTTCAAGTGATAACCCTGCTGATAAGAAGAGGTATTCGGAGTTAGGGATCGTAACGGACTTTTTTTTGAAACCTTTCTTTGTCCACGACTTGGAACAAATTATTTTAAGAATTTGGGAACTTGCTGAAGCTGAGTAGAAACTCAGGCCAGAGTTTTCTGGCCTGAATGATAATTTACTTACGATAGCATTATTGATTTTCCATCGGATTTAAGGTCCTTACAAGCATCTGCAATTCTCTTTGCCATCGCCTCTTCACCTTTTTTCATCCACGCACGTGGATCGTAGAATTTCTTATTTCCAACTTCACCATCGATTTTTAGCATACTCTCGTAGTTCGTAAACATGTAGTCGACGATTTCACGTGAATAAGCATATTGTGTGTCAGTATCGATATTCATTTTAATCACACCATAGTTTAGCGTTTCATGAATTTCACTCAGCTCACTTCCTGAACCACCATGGAAAACAAGCATGTGCTGGTAACCACCACCAATTTCTTTGGCAACGGCTTCTTGTCCTTTTTTGAGGATTTCAGGTCTAAGCTTAACATTTCCTGGCTTGTAGACTCCGTGAACATTTCCAAAAGTCGCAGCATACATATACTTTCCAATAGGGTTTAGAACTTTTGCGACCTCAACCATTTCTTCTGGGGATGTGTAGAGCTTATCAGCTGGCGCGCCTTCATTATTGACACCGTCTTCTTCTCCACCAACAACACCAGTTTCAATTTCGAGAATTATTTGTGACTTAGCACATCTTTCAAGAAGCATTTTACTTATTTTAATATTCTCTGATGTTTCTAAGACCGACCCGTCAAACATGTGAGAGTTAAAGAGATTTGGTAAACCAATTGATCTTCTTCTTTCCGTTTCCTCAATTAGTGGAATTAGAAAACTATCTACTTTTTCAGGGTGACAATGATCTGTGTGTAAAGCAATACAAACATCATAATGTTTCGCCATTGTATGGACGTGCTCAGCAATTGATATTGCTCCTAATACTTCACTTTTAAGCATCCCTGAAGCAAATGATCCGCCTCCTGTTGAGACCTGGATAATACCATCTGACTTCATATCGGCAAATGCTTTTAGAGCAGCATTTGCTGTTGATGTAGAAGTGACATTGATCGCAGGGTAGGCGTATCCTTCTTTGTGGGCCTTTTCAAGCATTTGGCAGTATTGTTCATAATTCGCGATAGGCATGACGACTCCTTATTTGATATATTTTTGGTCTTTTAGTTTTACTAATTCTGTCTCAAAATCATTTTCATTTTTTACTGCAAAAAAGAAGTACCCATTGCCTTTGGCATCGACAAGAGAGAATGTCTTTTCTTTATTCTTTAAATATTTTTGAAATTTAATCTTATCTTTTTTTTCTAAAAAAGAATTCATTTTCTTAAAAGAACTTTTTCCTTTTGAAATTAGCATCAATGAGTGAGCTTCATTCTTGTACTTTGTGATATTTTTTAAGAATTCTTTTGAAATGCTACCATGCCCATATATGCTATTTGAATGAAAATTTTGTCGAAGGATACTTCTAAGTTTTGGTGGAGTTGTATCTTTTAATTCACTTACAACAGCGATTTGCTTGAAGTATGAAGAGTATGCCTTGTCGATGAATGGAACTTCCTTTTCAATTTTCGCTAATGATTTCTTAAAGAATTGAAGATCCACAGCTTTATTCTGATTCAAATATTCTTTAACAAGTGGATAAATTGTACGAGCGATAGGTTCAATAACATCATCATTATACCAAGGAGTCATATCGATGATTCCAGATAATTTTTCGTAGACATATCCATTGCCTATAGCTGTGGCGATAGCCTCATTCACATTGGCCTTAAAGACTCTTGTGTACTTTGAATTTGTCGACTCTAACCAAGTTTTCCAGTTCTCAATCGTTTCAACTGTTTGTTCACGATAGATCGAGTGTGCCATTTCGTGAATGATCACGCCGAAACGACCATGTAAATCTGTCTCTTGTGTCAGGAGTCCAACCGATTCGACGATACCAATGGATTGTGCGGTTGTGTGGCCATCTTTACCTGGAATAGGGTGCAGACCAACATAGAATTTTTGAGAACTTGGCCAAACAGATCCATAGAATATTTTCATGGTATTGAAAAACTGCTCTAAATTTAGTTCTTCAGAAGAACGATCAAATGAGCGTCTAATACTTAATAGAGGAGACATCGAACTATTCCATATCTCTTTCTTATAGAATGGTTCGATTTTCTTTAAGATATCGAAGAATCTTTTTTCAATTTGTAGGGGGAGTATGCCGATGGCACGCTCGAAGAAGTCATTGAGATCAATTGATTGGATACTTCTAATAGTATAGAGATCCATAAGGTTTTGAGAAATATTATTACCTATTTCGACGGGATAACTTTTTTCTAGAAAGTAGATTGCTTCTTGGAGATCCTTGAGGTCATTTTGATCAATAGAAGAGAAAAATTTCTTTTCGTCGGCCAATTTATAAAGAGTTTGAGATTCATGGGAGCTCCCGCCAACAGTTAGCGCAAATTTAAATAGTCCATGGGGATAGGATATTTTATATTCAATATTTTTTGCAAAGGCACTTAATACAAGCACAAGGCTTATCAAAAATTTCAACTTAAACTCCAAGATTAATATGGCGTAAGTCTACTCCTGTCATTTTTTTTTGACAACAATTGTTAGTACCTGTTTATGATGCTTTGCGCTTATGCCACGTAGGGTCATTGTTTGCTCGTAAAGTACTTCTCAAAGTGTGAAGAATGTGTAAAGATGGCCCTTCAAAATTGAATATAAATTTATGATTATATTGAGGTATTTATGGCAGAAATAGTTAAGCCTAAGAATGTTTATTCTATTAAAAGTACAGACAAGAAAGTTTTAAAGAAGTGGTATGAATTACTAACTCTTGGAAGACTTCTTGATGACAGAGCACCTAATTACTTAAAGCAAGCAATCGGTTGGTCATACCATGCTCCCTTTGCTGGTCATGACGGGATTCAATTAGCTATTGGACAAGTTTTTGATCGTAAGACAGATCACCTTTTTCCATACTATCGAGATATGATGACAGCTGTTGCGGCCGGTATTACTCCAGAAGAAATTATTCTTAATGGTATTTCTAAAGCAACTGACCTCGCCTCAGGTGGACGTCACATGTCAAATCACTTTGCAAAGCCAGAGTGGAATATTCATAACGTTTCTAGTTGTACAGGGAACCATCCGCTTCATGCTGTTGGTGTTGCTCGTGCAATGGATAGATATAAGCACAAAGGTGTTGCTATCTCTTCTCAAGGGGAGTCGTCAGTATCTGAAGGTTATGTTTATGAAGCAATTAATGGTGCTTCTCGTGAAAAACTGCCTGCTATCTTTGTTTTCCAGGAGAATGGGTATGGTATTTCTGTACCTAAGGCCGATCAGACAGCAAATGAATTCGTTGCAAATAACTTCACGGGTTTTTTAAATCTTCACATCATTCACTGCGATGGAAAAGATATGTTTGATTCAATGAATGCAATGACTGAAGCTAAGAAAATTGCTTTAGAAAGAAGTGAGCCCGTAATTGTTCATGCTCGTTGTGTAAGGATTCACTCTCACTCAAACTCTGACAAGCATGAGCTTTATCGAGATGAGGCCGAAAGAGCTGAGGCGGCTGCACAAGATCCAATCGCTGCTTTTAGAAAACTTCTTATTAAAAATAAGATTTTTACAGCAAAAGAACTTGATGCAATCGATGCGAAGAAAAAGGAAGAAATGCTTGAAGGGCATAAGCTTGCAATGAAGGCACCAAACCCAGATCCAGCTTCAATCTACGACTTTGTTTATGCTAAAGCTTACGAGTCGACAAAATATCCAGAAGGTCTTCATAACGAAAGTGGTGAAGAGATTAAGTTCATCGATGCTCTTAATGAAACATTAAAAGCTGAATTTAGACACAATCCAGATACTTTTATCTGGGGACAAGATATGGCCAATAAAGACAAGGGTGGTATCTTCAATGTTTCTAAAGGAATGCAACAAGAGTTTGGAAAAGAGAGAGTTTTCAATGGGCCAATCGCTGAGGATTATATCCTAGGAACAGCAAATGGTTTCTCACGTTTTAGAAATGATATTAGAGTTGTTGTCGAAGGTGCAGAATTTGCAGATTACTTTTGGCCTGCAATGGAACAATATATTGAATGTTCACATGACTATTGGAGATCAAATGGTGCATTTGCACCAAATATTACAATCAGATTAGCATCTGGTGGTTATATTGGTGGTGGACTTTATCACTCACAAAACCTTGAAGGAAACCTTGCCGGTATTCCAGGTGTAAGAATTGTATGTCCAGCTTTTGCTGACGATGCAGCAGGTCTTCTTAGAACATCAATGAGATCTGATGGTCCTACTTTATATCTTGAGCCAAAATCTCTCTATAATGCAAAACAAGCAATGACAGTTGTTCCTGCTGATTTTGAAGTTCCATTTGGAAAAGCAAAAGTTAGAAGAGAAGGGACAGACTTAACTATTATTACTTATGGTAATACTGTTCATCACTCACTTGAGGCGGCCGAAAAACTTCAGGCGGAAACAGGTGCAAGTGTTGAGGTTATTGACTTAAGATCTCTTGTTCCACTCGATGAAGAAGCTATTTTAACTTCTATTGCAAAAACAAATAAGTGCCTTGTTGTTCATGAAGATAAGGTCTTTGGTGGTTTTGGTGGAGAAATCGTGGCCCTTATTAATGAGAAAGGTTTTGAGCATCTTGACGCTCCTGTTAAGAGAGTAGGTTCAACTTATACGCCTGTTGGATTTAATAGAATTCTAGAAAGAGCAATTCTTCCAAATACAGACCTTGTGTTAAATGCCATGAGAGATATTTTAAAATACTAATAAAAATTAAGGCCAGATTTACTGGCCTTTTTTTTTACTTACTTGTTAGCGTGAATACACCATCCCACTCTGGTGGTGGTGGCAACTCTTTATAATCCTCACATCTTTTGATATAGATCTCTGATGGATTGGCCTTAACTCCTTTTAAATCTGGAAATCTTTGGTACTCAAGCTCTAATGTTTGAGTGAAAAGTTCAATGGCCTTATCCCAATTTTGTGACTTGTAATTATCGATGGCCTCTTTGAATATAAGGGCCAGGTCTTCAAGGTAGCTTTCACTTTCTCCTTTCACACCAAGGAGGTCGTAAGTCGTAACCGGAACAGACTTTCCTACAACTTTGATTGTGTCGAGTTCTCTAAAGATAAACTCTGTTCCAGCGAGGTCTGCTGCATCTTTTGATACTTGAGTGAAAATTCCATACTGCTTGGCCGATTCTTCAAGGCGGGCGGCAAGGTTCACTGAATCTCCCATCATCGTATAGTTCATTCTTGAGGCCGAACCCATATTTCCTGTAACAATTTCTCCTGCATTAATCCCAATTCTCATTCTCATTTGGTGGACAATGACTGGCCACTTGTCACCTTCTGATGTCCACTTCTCCCGAAGCTTTAATAGAGCGACTTGCATTCGGTGAGCAACAATACATGCACGTCTGGCATGATCCTCAAGAGGCATTGGAGCACCAAAGAAAGCGATGATCGCATCACCCTCGTACTTATCAAGTGTTCCTTTTTCTTCAAGTAAAATATCTGTCATGACTGTTAAATACTCATTTAGAAGTTCAACGAGTTGAGTAGGGGACAGTTTTTCAGAAAATGTCGAAAAACCTTGGATATCGGTAAAGAAAGCTGTTCTTATTCCACTATCTCCACCCAGTTTTGGTGGCTCTCCAGTTGAGTACATTTCGTCAATTAACTCTGGGGAAATATAGTTTCCAAAAGCGTTCTTTAAGAATGCCTTATCTTGATTGGCCATATAGAAGTGAACGAAGGTATTCCACGAGTAACATCCAATAATTGCGAGAAAACAAAAGAATAGTCTATTCTCATAACCCTGAGGTATTAAGTGGTAGGTATCATAGTAGTAAATAGAGCCAATAATGACGATGACTGCAATAATATCAACGACAGGATTTTCTTTTAGCTGGATGCAAAGAAGCAGTAGAACTGAAAGAAGTAAAATGCCCCATGAGTATTTTACTGACTCCGAAAATGGTTGCAAAAAATTTCCATCGAGTAACATCTTTGTGAAGTTCATGTGAAAATATACTCCAGGTAACATTGGATCAATTGGAGTATGTCTAAGATCGTAGGCCCCAAAGCCCGATGCTCCCACAAAGACAATTTTATCTTTAAACATTTCATTCATCTCTGCATCGTCATCACTCTTTGAAATAATGTCGTATATCGATGCTCGTTGAAATTTATCAATCCCTCCACTCCAACGCATTTTAGTTTCACCAACCTCATTGAGATAGACTTTTCCATGATTCGTTTCAATATACGGCTCATCTAGCGTTAAGAGATTAAGAGATGTCCCCTGGATTCCATTATTAGCTGCACCTTCATCAAGTTCACCAGTTGTATGTTGGTAAACAATGAGTCCAAATGACGGCACATAAATTTCTTTGTAAATATTTGCTAGCGCTCGGTAGTGCCTCATGATTCCGTCTTTATCTGCTCGCGCCTCAATGAATCCAAGAGAAGGCTCTGAATCGATAAGCTTTCTGATAGGGTAGACGGAAGTAGAAACTGTTGTGGACATGAGTTCGTAGGCTTCTCCTCCTGTCTTACTGGTAAAGCTAAAGCCATAGAGGTCTTCAGGAGTTGTTTCGAAATTTTCTGATCCGGCAAGTTCTAGATTATAAGGAAGAATAATGCGATTGTTTGGAATTTCATGAAAGCTTTCGATCGCTTTAGCAAGATCGTCATCAGGATTAAAGCCATTACACGTTTTACTTTCTTCTGAAAAGAAAACATCAAAAGCTACAATCTTGGCTCCATAGATTTTTAATTTTTCAATTAGTGTCGCCCAATTCTTTCGATCAATTGGCCAACTCCCTAAATTTCTAATCGAGTAATCATCAATATCAGCAAGGACAATTTTCTCGTCCTTTTTTGTCTCGCTAATAGTTTGCTTCATTCTTAGATCAAAAAAACGATCTTCAAAAAATGTTGTATAGAGGAAAACCTCCTTGATACTACTTTGCTCTGGAATACTTCGATAGATCATCGATAAGTAAACACTGACTACTGAGAACATTACAATGAAAAATATTCCACAATATTTGATCAACCTTTTCATACTGCCTCTTTAAAATTTATAAGCTTAAATTCAAACTTAAACTAGTTTCATTCTTTGAATAATTACTCGTTTCAAGTTCTGAGCTATTTTTTGTATAAATATGCTCGAGGTCTACAGAAAAGTATTCTCTAATCTGGCGAGATAATTTCATATTGTATGACAGGGTAGTTTCTACACCTCTTTGAGCATCTTTTGTCGTATCCTCATAAGTTTGCCAGGTGTTAGAAAGCCCTAAACTGAGTGTTGTTTTAGAGAAAATATTTGGCCTAATATAGTCAAATCTTAACGTATTTGAAGTTACGTTATTTGTTTCTGCATTTATGTATTTAATGTCATTGTAAAGAAATAGGATAACGTAAAGACTCTTCTCGTGGAAGATAATTTGGTCAATGGAAAATGATGTTGAATCATTATGAAGTGACTCACTATACGAACGAAAATATTTATTTTTAAATTTTAAAGTGGTTTCACCCTTTGAGAAATACTTAAATCTTTCTCCTATTGTAAAACTTGTTGTTCGATTGTTAAATATTTCTTCTTTTTGAGCAAGTCTGTCTTCGGCCTGATATTCATAAGAAAAATTTAAAAGCAGTGAAGCTGGATTTGAGAAAGCCTTATGTTCATAAGACGTTCTAAGTTTTGGATTTATATTGTAACCATCACTTGCATAAACAAGTGAGCTATCCCTATCTGAGTGAGATGTGTTTGTTAGAGTGAGTGATGGCTTAATGATGAATCTTCTCTTGATATCAAATGATGTCGATAGGCCCAGTACACTTTCAAAAATAAAAGTATCTTTACTCGTTGAAACATTTTGAGGTAGATCATTAGATAGTGTAAAATTATTATCGTATGTAAAAATTTGACTGAAGGTATATTGCGCCTTGCTTGCTGGCCTAGCTCGTCCATTTCTCATGAGACTAGGGTCTAGTCCAAATTCTCTTTGCACTTCAAGGATTCGTTTTTCAATATCCTTTGCTGTTTCTGACTTTGGAAGAGTCTTGATTGAAAGTTCCATCTGTGGAAGGATGTATTTTTCAACGTATGATTGAGTATCATCTTTTATTCGGGCCATTTGTAGAAGACTCTCACTAAGCTGAAATCGTCCTACTTGTAACATTTCAGCTTCTGCTTTAGGGTCTTTTAGAATTTCTTCAAAGTATTTCTTTGCATTCTTATGGTCATCGAGAAGCTGTGAGATATGTCCAATATAGTAATTAGACTGCGCTCTATTGTAGTCGCTCTTAGCAGAACGTAGAAAGGCCTTTCTTGATAACTGGAGCTCATTTTCTGCGTAGAGGGCCTGTCCTAGTTCATACCATAGATCAGTTGATGTATTGCCGTAGGAAATTGCTAATTTATAATTATCGATGGCGAGTGGGAAGTTTTGAAGTCTTGAATAACTAAGCCCTTTTAGATAGTGTTTTGTTGACAAGAAATTCTTTGTTGAATCTTTTATCTGGTCTAAAGATGTGATGACATCTTCGTATTGACCTTCTTTTAAAGAATTATAAACATTTGATAAATCTGCACTATAAGCACTAAGATTCGTAAGTAGTAAGGCCGAAAAAATTAATCCCTTCAAAGTAACATTCCTCTGTTTCGATTAGTTTAAAAATCGATAATAGTTATTTTAATTTTAAGCTGTTACGGGATATTTTACAATTGTGAAACATTGTCCGGGCAACTTTGCCCGGGCATATTATTATTGAGCTTTAAAGATAACTTTCGTTTTAGTACTTGATGATTGTTGTTGGTCAATTGTGTCTTCAACTTTCCCAATTGCGTCTTCAGTAATTTTATCTGAATCAATTTGATTGATCTCTGGTCCTTCACCAATCGGGTATTCTGGTGGCTTGACGTCACAGTTGTCACAGCTTCCAATTACTGGAGGAGGTGGAGCTACTGGATTTGGTGCTGGTGCTGGTTCTGGATTTGTACTCGCAGGGAGCCTTCCAGTCGGATCTGTCTTTACAACTTGCTCGATTGGAACCCAATTAAGATTTTTATCAATTGTAAAATAATCATTCTTATAATTTCCTGTTCCACTATCAAAGCCACCCATAGCTACAGGGATAATTGCTTCTTTAGTCATTGGGTCTATTGCCGCATTTTTAGGAGGAGCAATGTAGGCAACGACTTCGGTATTTACCAATCCACCATCTTTAAATTTTGCATTAGTAAGAGCTGATGCTTTTTGTCCCTCTGTAGGTGACTTGGTATTTTCTTTCTTAATATCAGACTGAATCGTTCCAGCAGTCTTTGGATCAATTTTGGCTATCTCTTTTAGTACTTCTGCTTTTGAAGCCCCTTGGAATGAAGTGCTATTGACTCCTGGAGGAATAATGCTTCTTTTTGATATTGGTTTAGATTCTTTTGGTTTATCACTAGTGCCACCGTTAAATATTGACCCGTCATTTTTTTCAAGGGCCTTTAATTGAAGCGTATTGATTTTTACAGGAGCAACCGGTTTTGAATCGATTCCAGGCATAACCCCTGAGAATGTTCCTCTTGTGACCATAACTGATGTTGAATCAGAAACAATTCTTTCAAGTCTATCTTGATTAACGAATTTAGATTTTAAATTATTAATGGCACCCATTCTTACGGCCCCTTCAAAAGTGATGAGGGATGTATTCATATTTTCTGGGTTATAGTTTACTTGAAAATCTGTTCCTCTGACTCCCATCGCTGCTGTACGAGTCTTAATGAAGAGTTTTGACTTACTCTTATCCATTTCCATATAGTTTTTTGTGACTTGTGATCTAAGCTGACCTTTTAAGAGTGTGATAACCCCGGCCTTATCTTTTGGAAATTTTGCAACTTCCATCTGAGAAGCTGGTCCTAAACTCATGATCGATTTATCAATAAAGATAAGCTTCACAAAACTTCTTTCTTTGGTTTGAATTTGTGCCCCTTCATCTACCCAGTCGCCTTTCTTAAGTTCTTTTTTCTTTGAGAGGTCAAAGACTTTTCCCTTGGCGATCATGATCTTGGCAACGCCATCGGCGGCAAAGGAATTTGCACAAAATAGAGTGCATAAGATGAGAGTGTAAGTTTTTAATAATATTGATTTCATGTCATACCTAGGCTGTTGAAATAAATTCATTGGCTATTCGACATTATAACTTTTTTCTTTAGAATTGCTTCAAGTGACTAGAATCACATTTATACTTGAAAGAGGGCCTATTTTATATGGCAAGAAAATCTGCTAGTACTTTGGTAGGACGAGCAATAACTGCAGTCACAGGTGTTTCAAATATTGGACGCTCTAGCAAAAAGGGATGGGCGATTAAGAGGGCCACAAGCTCATCTTTTGAAAGGCCTTCGAAGTCAACTTCTGGCATTTCTTTAACTCTCATTAGTCCATCAAGAGGGGTATTGAGTACGAGTTTTCTTAAGAGGCTTTGAACTTCCTCGCGAGTTAGACCAGTTTTTAAGTACTCTTTAACTTTATACTTGATACCTTGAGCATTAAGTAGTTCAATTGCGGCGCGGCTCTTAGAGCATTTTGGATTATGATATAGAAAATTTGTCATCGCTAATTACCTAATTACTTAGAAGAATGTCATCCCAATAATAAACATTAATTGAAATGTTTTGATATCCTGTTTTGCATCTCTTTGCGTGAGTATATTTATTTCCTTCGAGTCGCTTGTATCAACAAGTGAAACTTTATAAGACTCATAGGCACTAACACTCACTTCAAGGAAGCATGGATGTAGTGTTTTAAATTCAAGATCTTCTTCAATTCCAATACTCATCGAAAAACCAACTGACTCATAAGAAATTTTATGATTTTTCCTAAGTTCTTGATCAATATTAAAATCGTCTAAGTTAACAGATTGAATCATCCAAGATGGTCCTAGTTTGAAGTAGGCATACCAGGGAGTGAGATTAATTGTTTCCATGTATGACTTAATAGTCTCAGGAAAATGAAATGTGCGAGATCTAACTTTTATAAATGGAGTAATATCAACTGAACGAATACTACCTTTTCCTTCAATTTGTTCACCCTGTGAAGAGAAACTTAATTGGGCCTCTTTTCCTAAAGTTAAGCGAGACTCAAATCCTGTCTCTACACGTTTCCAGGTGTATGAGAATGAAGTATGAACACCAAATGCCTTGGTCTCATCTCTTCCTTCATATTCTGGGGCGTCGTCATCAAGCTTATTAAATTTTGATTCAGCGAATATGAAACCGGCCTTCAAGGCAAAGTCATTCTCATAGGCCAATACTTTATGGGCACCAATAAGGAGGGCTGAGATAATTAGTAGGTTAGAGATCAATCTGTACATTTAATCCTACTTGTTTGGGTGCGACTTGTGGAATAACTCTAACCTTGCCTTCATAATACCAAAGTAGAGTTGAGGGATTGATCGCATGACCAATAAACTTTCCAATCACATTTCCTGTATTCAATAAATAGAGAGAGAGTTTTTCAATACCAAGGCCAAGTACCGCTCCAAGAACTGGTGTTTGATATAAGTCCTGCACACTGGCCGGCTCCGTATAAATTTCAACTGTAAACTCAAAGAGTGAACTCGAGATAAATGACATCGTTAAGGCCTCTGATCTCGAGTAACCACGGGCACGGTAAAAGAGAAATAGTTGTGAACCTGAGATTGGATGGACAAACCAATTCCAAAAAGGTTCGTCTTGATCAAAGACTATTTTTCCGAAGTTGTGACGATATTTTGTGAGTGAACCGTTTTCTTTAACTGTTTTTAGCTGAGTTAAAGGATAGGCCAGCCATGTGACGGCATAAACGCCTGCGATATTATTAAGATTTTCTTCTCGAGTATGTTCTCTATCCACATAAGTGTAATAGAATTGATTTTGTCTCTTTGGAGTTTCTGGTGCAAGAGGACGCAATTCTGTTTCACTTGCATATACAAAACAAGTCAAAAATTGTATAAATATCGCGATACTTAAGGTTTTTTTATATTTCATGGATTTCTTCTAATTTGACCTTTCTTATCATGCAACATGTAAGAAGTTAATAACAAAGGGCAATTTTTTATGGATA
The DNA here is from genome assembly GCA_964593545.1 of uncultured Bacteriovorax sp. GTDB lineage: Bacteria > Bdellovibrionota > Bacteriovoracia > Bacteriovoracales > Bacteriovoracaceae > Halobacteriovorax_A. The sequence continues at coordinate 40,461 of CAZQJK010000021.1, forward strand.
AAAATACACTAGAGGAATATAAGAGCCGTTTTGCTGCTCATGTTAAAGGTCTACAGGATCAAATTACTAAAAAGATGCAGGAGATAGATAACTCGCTTAACATAAAAGAAGATATTTGGCAGCGAGAAGATAGTGAAGGACGGCCCGGTGGCGGAGGTATTACACGCGCTTTTTCGGGGGATATTTTTGAAAATGCAGGAGTAAACACTTCAGAAGTTTTCGGTGCAATTAAAGAGGACTTCGCTAAGCAAATTGGTGCCACTAAGAATGAGATGTGGGCCACGGGAATTTCTCTTATTATCCACCCACGAAACCCACGCATTCCGACTGTCCATGCAAATTTTAGAATGATTTGTGCCGGTGAAAAATTTTGGTTTGGTGGAGGTGCAGATCTCACTCCTTTCTACCCTCATGAAGAAGACTTCTCCTACTTCCACAACATTTGGAAAGAAGCATGTTCCCCATATGGTCACTATCCACAGTGGAAGAAGACTTGTGATGAATACTTTGTAAATAAGCATCGAAACAACGAGATGAGAGGTATCGGTGGAATATTCTACGACCATTTTAATTCGGGTGATATTGAGGCTGACTTTAAAATGTTCACCGATATTTCAAACCACTTTATCGCATCGTATTTTCCTATCGCTGAAAAAAGATTAGAGGAGAGTTTTACTGATGAAGATGAAAATTTTCAGCTTCACCGTCGAGGACGATACGTTGAATTCAATCTTCTACATGACAGAGGAACTCACTTTGGTTTAAAATCAAATGGAAGAACTGACTCAATTCTAATTTCTCTACCAGCGAGATGTAAATTTACTTATTGCTTTGAACCAGAAAAAGGAAGCGTACATGAGAAAATGAATCAGTACTACTTCCCAAAAGATTGGTAGTCTAGAAGCTCACAAATAGTGAAGTATAGGCCAGATTTATATTCTGTGTTTTCGTTATATATGAGAATGTTTCAAACTCTCTATTAGTTTTTACATGAACATAACCAGTTCTTACTGAGAGCTGCTTACTAAAAAACTGATGAGTATAGTAGAGATGGTATGACTCACCTGAGATTCCGCCGAGGGCTATTGGATCATCTGAGTAGAGGTCATTTGGAACTGGAACGCCTGTCGTTTTCCAATATTCTCCGCCAACAAAAGACTCTTTAAAGCTATACTTTAAACCATAAATTGACCGCGTTCCCGTATTTTTTCCATTTGAAATAAATTGTCCAATTGTAAACTGTGTTCCTGCTGGTGTTGAACCACCCGTACCATCGCTAATCACTTCGGCTTTTATTTGAGCAATAGGAGAGGACCATGATTTCATATAGGAGTAATAGAAATCAAATCTTGATTTAAAAATTCCCGTAAATTCTTGGTAGAAAGAAATAATCTTAAGCCTTGAGAGAATTGGTCCATCAGCGTAAACGCGATAAATATTTCGATCAACTGTATTTGGAAGGATTTGTAATGGACCTGTTTTCTCTACAAATGATCCAAGTTCAAGATATGAAAATTGAAAAATTGAATTTGAGGCTTCAAAGAATTCAGAAGCATTTTTTGTATCAAGCTCTATCATTTGAGTAAAGCCTTCATGGCCCTTGGCCGCTTTTGAAGGATTATTTGAGCTTAGCGAGTATCCCTCATATGGTGCAGAAGGCTCAGTGAAAGCCGCTGGTACGTAAATACTGCGAGAAATTAAAGAGTAGTTATTAACGATTATGGGATTATAAGTGAGTGAGACACCATCAAGAGGGAAGTTAAATGAGGTTAATGGATAAGTTCCCAAGCGCCCTCTCCCTATTTTGTGGTGCTCTGGTGGTCCAAAAGTTGTTGGAAGTCGACCAGCTGAGAGAACAAATTTCTCTGCCAGTTTCCAATCGAAATACGCTGTCCTTAAATAAGGCTTAGAACCATTTGTTGGCGTAAGAGTGTCATTATCTGTATCAATTCCACTTTGAACATTATCGTTGAAAGTATGTGCCATCTGCAATGATACATAAGCCTGAAAATCTTGATTTAATTCACCTTTCATTTTTAGACGAATATTATTTTTAAAGATTTTCGTATGATACTTTTGATTAGAGATCGCGGAGTTGTCATTATCGAGATAGCCTCCAAACATTTGGAGCTCGAGATTAAAATCTATTTTTCGTTGAACTAACTTTAGTTCGATGTCAGTCAATCTTTCATCAATATCATTCATCGTTGCTGCAAAGAGATTGAGCGAGAAAAGAAATAGAATGAGGCTAGTTACTTTCATTGGTTTCTCCAATAATATTTCCAGAGCCGTGACTTAACGACTCAAAATATGAGCTAAGAATGGTTTCGCATTTAATGTTTTCACATTGAGAGAGTAGAGACTGGCCAAATGTATTATTACAATTTGTAGAGTCCTTCATTAAAGAGATGAATGTTTTCTTGATAATAAGTGTATTTTCAAGCTTGCAGATATTTTGCACTTTTGACACAAAGTAATTGAAGTCAGCAGCTCTGATGCTAAGCGTGAGAAAAAGAGTCAGAATAATTTTCATTTATAGAGATTCGCAGTTTATTTATCGAAAGTAAACTAAACTGCTCCAGTAAAATGGGGATAAATTGTAACGTTTTTCTTATGATTCCTTGTATCTAAAGACCTGAATTTCTCGCTGCTCGAAAAACTGTAAGTTGCTTTGAAGATTGAGGCCACCTCACAGAGCAATAAGTTATTTTTTAGCGATATCTGTCCCCATTTTACTGGAGCAGTTATTGTGAAACTTGGACTTGACGAGTTTAGTAATTATTTCTTCTTGATTAGCATCGATACCAAGAGAGCTTAGTAGGGACTCAACTTCTTCAATATATTTTTCGATATGTCCAAGCTCTTGAAGAAGTTCTTTACAGTTTTGAATAATCATTTGGCCTCCTGTTTGAAATGTCAAACATATGTATTGTTACACAAACCATCTTCGGAATCAATAGGAAATAATTAATGAGGAGGCGAATAATTTTCCTATATTTGATTAAAATCAAGTGCTTGGGCATAATTGACGCATGACAATAAAATTAAAAATAGCAATTATGGCCCTGAGTATGAATGTTTTTGCATTTTCTCAGAATTTTTCAAACCTAAGCTTAGAAGAGAAGTTTGATCACTTTGTTTCTCTAGGTGTTCCCTCTGTTCCACTAGAAGAGACATTCAATTATTACGATTCGAATGTTGATTTATTCGCTAATAAGAAATATGTTTCGATTATTGACTATTCACAAAATTCAAAAAATAAGCGTTTCTATATTATGGATATGGAAACAGGTGAGCTCGAAAGAGAATACGTTGCTCATGGCTCGGGAAGGAATCGTATTGGTTTTCCTGTCGCAGATATTAATCATAATGGGATGCTTGACCGTTGTATGCACTCTAAGTTTTCCAGAAGAATAAGGCTTGTGAAGCATCGTCGTTGGGGTATGACACGTCCGGGATTTATTCGTGTTGATGGAACTTACCATTCTTCAAAATTTGCATATGGTGAATATAAGAAAACAAAAGCACATAACGCGATATTGTTAAATGGCCTAGAAGCGAGCTCTTCAGATGTGAGAAGAAATGCTGTTGTTATTCATGAGGCGTCATATGTTTATGACAAGGCCGTGAGACAGGGAAGGACTTTGGGCTGTCCTGCAGTGGCCAAGGGAGTAATTAAACGTTTTATTAATAAGTTAAAGGGCGGAAGCCTTCTTTATTCATATGTTCCACAATGTAAGTAAAATCATCAAGTTTATCTAAACCCTATTGGCCATTTAGCCGATAGGGAGCTAATGAGAACCCTTAAATTCTATCTATTTATCTTTTATTCTACCTTTGTTTTTTCTGCACAACAGATGGTTGTCGACTCTAGTAATTCTGTAATTGTTCGATTTGCTGATGGAAGTGAGCAGTACCTCAATGGTGGCGATGTCATCGAGGTTTTAGATCCTGAGAATTGGAAGAGAAATATAAAAATTATTAAAACAACTAATCCTCTTGTTGCAAAAGGACCAGCGGTTATTGGAAATAATCAATACCTCTCCCTCGTTGATGAAGGACACTTGAAAGTACAGGGAAATACCACTGTTGCTCCTAACACATTTGTTGTTAATGGGCCTATCGAAGTTGAATTACCAGATAAGAAAAAGGTTATACTTGAGGACGGTGATGTGATCGTTGTCGGTGCCAAAGATGGATGGAAAAGAAAAGTTACGATTATATCATCAAAAGGTGGGTATAAGAGTGAAGCTGTTCTTGGCGATCAAACATTTTCAAAATATAAGTTAGAAAATGTTGTTAGTCCGAAGGTCGCAACAACTCCTCGAGTGATTGCTGAACAAGAGGATGAGCTTGATTTACTTTTTAAGAGATTTTCTTTTCCTGAAAAAGATGAGGATGTCGTTGAGCCAGTTGAAGAGGCGATTTATGTAAATACAGATTGTCCGGAACAAGATAAGGTGTTCAAGCTCCAAAAGGCAACATCGATTATCGGGGTGCCTGGAAAGTATGACACAATACCAGAAGGCTCAATTGTTAAAACGAAAAGAACTGAGAAAGGTGTTTGCCGTTTGAGTGTTCAAAAACTGCCTGAAGGTTCCAAATTAAATATTAGTAACTTTCCAAGTGTCGCTGCAACATACCCTTCGAATATGGGAGAATTTAATCTTGAAGAAATTGAAGACCCTACTAATATTATTAATTTAGAAAAAGGTGTTTCATTTAAACTCCCAGAAGGTGCGAGTGTACGTGCTATCGGTAGGCGCACTGGTAAAGCGTACAACTTCAGTTCATCTGATAAAGTAGAAATTGTTGGGCTCCATCCAAATGGAAGTTATATCGTAAAGAGAAATGGTGAACGCTTTGAGTATCGAATTGATAAGAATACACTTGATGAGTTAAATGAACTTGGAGCCTTAAATATCAATTTTCGTAGCACAATGAGTGATATTGTTCGAAATGATTCTTTTAATCAAACAGTTCAGCCTGAAGAGCCTGAATGTAGCCAAGATAATGTCAACGAAGTTGTTGATACCTATGCTGATGATGAAGACTTTGAGAGTTGCAGAGAAAAAACAATTAAAGGAAAGAAGTCGACACTAAAGCCAAATAATTATCTCTTTGGGATTTTGGATTTTGGAAATGAGTCTTCTCAACACAGCCCTTCTCTTGTTGCACGTTATACTGAATGTATCGGAAAAAGTATGTTAAGAGGGACTTCCAATAATGCTGCCCCAACTTGTAAGAAAGACAAAGATGGAAATGTTATCCCACAAAAAATTCGGGAACGTGTAAAAAATAGTAAAGGTAAATTTTATAATCGTCTCGCAGATAGAAGACCACGCGCGTGCGCTAATAAGAAAACAGCTGAGTATTTAGCCAAGAATTTCTTAAGCGCGGCCTCTTGCTTAGGACTAGATCCAATGGAATTTTTTCCTGTTATTAATCATGAGTCTCACTTTCAGCCAACTGCAGTTAGTCCTACTTTTGCAACTGGAATAGGGCAGATTATTCCAAAAACATATAATGATTTTTATCAAGCATTTAATCAGAGTAAGAGCTATATTGATCGCAATCATTCGATGGCAAAGAAAATTCAGAAACTTAGTAATGCTAGAGATTATGAAGATTATGAAAAAAATAATCGGCCAGTTAGAAGATTGACAGCTTATATGCTTGCTCATGTTCATGATAAAGTTAAGAGTTCTGATCCAAATTGTGCAGGTCTAAATCGGATGTACAAGGAACCATACCTTGGAAAGACACACGCTGATGTCGTGAAGCAAGAAAATGTACGCCTCTGTGCACCAAGCAATCCAAGCGAGGATTTCTTTATCTCAATGATTATGTATATGCAAAATAAAAAATATTCTATGTATGTATTGAATGAGATTAATAAAGTATCAAGAAAAAAAATGCCAAAATCTAAAATAGATGAGTTTTCAAAAATTCTAAGTCGATGGATGTATAATGGAGGTGAGAATGGGATCTACACAGTTTTTGAATTATTTGCAAAAAATTTAAGCCACAATAGGGTTGAAGAGCTTGCAAGTAGTGGAAGAGTTACAGGAAAGAAGTTATCTAACAAGTCCCTTGCTGATCTTTCTGCCGATGAGTTTAAACGATACTTTAGTCATTATTTAAAATATCAATACAGTAGCGATAGTTCATCTCGTCGTAATGAAGTCGCTACCTATGTTCCTGGTACTGGAGGCACGGGCGGAATCGATGGTGATCTCGACCTTACAGAGGGGAGAGGGAGGCGAGAATGTGGAAATTAATTAGTCTCTTACTTCTCTATGCGAATATTTTTGCGATGAATGTAAAATTTAAAGAAGATATTAAAAAATTTGCGACTGAGATATCTAGCGCAAGAAATAAGAAAGAATCACTAAAAGGTTTTGTTCAAAAGCTAAAAAATATAAACTCTTCTGAAAATTATTCGATAGAGAGTATTACACTTGAAAAGTCCTTGGAGGATTTAGTCTTTGTTGATTTTGATAGTAAAGATTCATGTCAAACGTATCAGAATTCTCTATTTGTTAGTTTTGGAGTGAGAGGGAATACCGTTAAAGACCTACCTGAAATGGTTAGGCTTGCTCACCAGATCGCTGGCAAGCTATGTGTTAGTGCTAAGTAGGAGATTTCTCTCCTACCACTCCGGTGCAATATAGACATCAATGTCGGGATTGTACTCATCTCTAAGAATTGCTTTCATCGCCTCAAGTGTTCCAGTTGTAGAACTTGGACAAGTCCCACATGCTCCTTGGTACTTAATAAGGAGAACATTATCCTCGTATGAAAGAGTTTGCACGTCTCCACCATCGCCCTGAAGACCCGGTCTTATTGTGCGATCGAGAATTTCTTCAATGGCCAAAAGTTCTGGTGAGAGGTTTTTTCTTCTGTCAACTTCAGGGTCATATTCTTCGTAAGAGGAATTATGTAGTGGCATGAAAGTATTGATTGTTTCCATTATCTTTGGCTCAATTTCATCCCAGGCCTCATAGTTAAACTTTGTGATCGTTATCACATTTTCAAAGAAGTGGAGCTGATCAACGCCTCTTACGGTGAAGAGGTTGACGGCAAGTTCATTATTTCCGCACTCCATTGGTGTTCGGTATGTTGATGAACCATTGTCTTTAACTGGTTTATCAAGAATAAACTTTAATGCATTTGGGTTTGGAGTTGGTTGAATAAAAATATCAAGATCACTCATCGTTATTTCCTGTTAATACTTCTTAAAGAAGCTCTTTTGCTTTTAATAGTGATTGTATAAAAATATCTACGTCTTCAAATGTATTGTAAACACTAAAAGATGCTCGAGTCGTCGCTGGAACACCCATTCTCTTCATGAGCGGCTGAGTGCAATGATGGCCTGTTCGTACTGCGACACCTTGTCGATCAAGGAGTGTTCCAATATCGTGTGGGTGAGCACCGGCCATCGAGAAAGCTAGTACCGAAGCCTTTTTCTTTGCTGTTCCGATTATCTTGATTCCATCAATTTTCAATATCTCTTCAGTTGCGTAGTCTAAGAGCATTTTTTCATGGGCATAGATTGATTCAAGCTTAAGGGATTCAATATAGTCGATGGCATATTTTAAGGCGATACCTCCAGCAATATGAGGTGTCCCTGCTTCAAATTTGTGAGGAAGGTCATTGTAAGTTGTTCCTTCAAAAGAGACCACATCAATCATGTCGCCGCCACCTTGGTAGGGAGGCATTTTATTTAATAAATCTTCCTTACCGTATAAAACACCAAGTCCTGTTGGACCAAACATTTTATGAGAAGAAAAGGCAAGGAAGTCGCAGTCGAGAAGTTGAACATCGATAGGCTCATGTGAAATTGATTGAGCTGCGTCAACTACAAAGATAGCCCCTGCTTTGTGGGCCATCTCGATCATTTCTTTGATTGGATTAATTGTTCCAAGTGAATTTGAAATATGGCATATTGAAACAATTTTAGTCTTTTCAGAGAGTAGTTTCTCATATTCTTCAAGGATGATTTCTCCCTGATCATTGATTGGAATTTCTCTAACGACCGCACCAACTTTAAGTGCAGCTATTTGCCAAGGAACAATGTTTGAGTGGTGTTCCATTGTTGATACGAGAATTTCATCGCCCTTTGTGAGAAATTCACTAACATAAGATTGAGCAACAAGATTAAGAGACTCTGTCGTTCCTTTAGTAAAGAGAACTTCATGAACGTGCTTTGCATTGATAAAGTTTTGAATACGATTTCTCGTCTCTTCATACTTCATTGTTCCACTCTCGCTTAGAAAGTGGACGCCACGATGAATATTTGCTGCTTCATGAGAGTAGTGATTGTTGACAGCATTAATTACAGGAAGGCATTTTAGTGTACTCGCAGCATTGTCCAGATAGATTAATGGTTTACCATGAATAAGTATTTCTAATTCAGGAAAGTCATTTCTAACTCTTTTTACATCGATGCTCATACGTTTTCCATATTTTTAAAGGTATCTTTTTCAAAGGATTCAAATAAAACCTCTGATAGAAATTTTTCGACTTGTTCATTACCAATCTTTGAAATGGCATCGGCACAGAATGCATGAATGAGAAGCTTTTGCACTCTGTCGCGTGATAACCCACGAGACATGAGGTAGAAAGCTTCTTCGTCACTCATTTGACCAACGGTTGCGCCATGAGCACACTTGACGTCATCAGCATAGACTTCAAGTTGTGGTCTTGTATCAGCTTGAGCTTTCTTTGATAGAAGAAGATTCTTATTTAATTGCTCAGAATTAACTTTTTGAGCATTCTTACAAATTAAGATTTTTCCCGTGAATACTCCACGAGATGAATCATCAAGAATTCCTTTGAAAAGCTGAGAGCTTTCAGTATGTGCCTCAATATGTTCAATAAGAGAAAAATTGTCTGTGTGTTGTGTACCTCTAAGAGCGTAGAGACCATCAACCGAAGTTGTTGCTCCTGTTCCTTTAATTCGCACATCAATATTATTTCGTGATTTCTTTGCACCTGTTGTGAAAGTAAAAGATTTAAAGCTTGAATCCTTCGCTAGCTCGGCATTTACACTTGAGAAGTGAAATGCCTGATTCCCTTCTATTTGAACTTTTGTATGGGTTGCTATCGCCCCATCTTGTACCTTGAAGTTCGTCACTGAGAGATTGTTGTATTTGAGATCGTCATGACCCTTAAAGATTTCAACAAAGTTTGAATTTGAAAAATTCTCACAGGTAATGTGTACTCTTGGAGTCGCAAAAGAATTTTCAAAATTACTCAAGTGAACAATGCTAATAATATCATCGAGGATGACGTTCTTTGGAACTGTAATATTTAAAATCTTCGTCGTCGCTGCACCATTAAGCATAGCAAAAATATCTTTTGAATCATCAATACAATCATCAGCGCTTGTATCATTCGCACTTGCGATCTCAACAATAAGGTCTTCTGGGAAGAACGATTCTTCGAGATTTAAAACACCATTTAAAAATACTAATTGATATTTCCCAGCGACTTTTACATTTTCAAGCTGGCCTGGTTGCTTACAGATTTCAAATTTTTCAGGAAGCACGTCGGTTAGCTTTGTATAGAGCCAGTCCTCTTGCTTCGTTGTCGGTAGTCCTCTTTTTTTAAATAATTCGAGGGCCTCAATTTGAAGAGTCGAGCTTGCAACATTTTGGAGGTCTGCTATGTATTGTTTTGAAGTTTCTTCAATATTCATCATCTATCTCAATTCTTTATTATTGTTTAATTAACCAGTCGTAACCTTTCTCTTCGAGTTCAAGAGCAAGTTCTTTTCCACCAGATTTAATGATCTGCCCTTGGTAAAGAACATGGACATGATCTGGTATGATATAATCAAGTAGTCTTTGGTAGTGAGTCACTAGCACAACAGCGTTAAATCTTGATTTAAGTGCGTTGACACCTTTTGATACAATCTTTAGTGCATCAATATCGAGACCAGAGTCTGTTTCATCTAAAAGGGCAAGCCTTGGATTTAGAACTGCCATTTGTAGAATTTCATTTTTCTTCTTTTCTCCACCAGAAAATCCTGTGTTAACTGGACGGGCTAGGAACTCTTCTCTCATTTCGAGAAGTTCGAGTTTTGGAGTTAAGAACTCTCTAAATGCTTTTTCATCCATTTCTCCAGCACCTTGAGACTTTGATACCTCGTTGAATGCTTCGTGTAGAAAGTTGAAGTTTGTAACTCCAGGGATTTCAATAGGGTATTGAAACCCAAGGAAAATACCATTTTTTGCTCTTTCATCTGCTTCAAGTTCAAGAAGGTTTGAGAGCTTTCCATTAATATTATAATTTACTTCACCTGAGACAACTTCAAATGATGGGTGACCAGCAATAACTTTTGAAAGTGTACTCTTTCCTGAACCATTTGGTCCCATGATCGCATGTACTTCACCGGCCTTGATTTCTAGGTTGATGCCCTTAAGGATTTCTTTTTCTACACCATTTTCATCTGTAACTTTTGCATGTAGGTTTTTAACTTCAATTAAATTTGCCATTTTATTTACCCTTCTTATCCAATAGAATTTTCTAATTTCATTTCAATTAACTTCACTGCTTCGACTGAGAACTCAAGTGGTAGTTCTTTAAATACGTCGCTGCAAAATCCGTTAACGATCATTGATATACATTTCTCCATATCCATACCACGCTGTTGTAGGTAGAAGAGTTGGTCTGCGCTTATTTTTGATGTTGAGGCCTCGTGCTCGACCACAGCAGTGTTATTTTTCACATCAATATATGGAAATGTATTTGCTGAACAATTACTTCCAACCAGCATCGAGTCACATTGTGAATAGTTTCTCGCACCTGTCGCCGAAGGCATTATTTTTACTTGACCTCGGTAGTTATTTTCAGATTGATCAGCTGATATTCCTTTTGAAATAATTGTCGACTTCGTATTCTTACCGATGTGGATCATTTTTGTCCCAGTGTCGGCCTGCATTCTATTATTTGTTAAGGCCACTGAATAGAAGGCACCTTGAGAGTTTTCACCTTTTAAAATACAACTAGGATATTTCCATGTAATTGCTGAACCGGCTTCAACCTGTGTCCAAGAAATTTTAGAATTCTTCCCTTCGCACATTCCACGTTTTGTAACAAAGTTATAAATTCCGCCTTTTCCGGCCTTATCTCCTGCATACCAATTTTGTACAGTCGAGTACTTTATTTCCGCATTATCTAAAGTTACAAGTTCAACAATCGCTGCGTGAAGTTGGTTTTCGTCTCTTTGAGGAGCAGTACAACCTTCAAGATAGTTCACGTAACTACCTTCGTCAGCGATGATTAGTGTTCTTTCAAATTGACCTGTGTCTTTAGCATTAATTCTAAAATATGTAGAGAGATCTAACGGGCACGTTACACCTTTTGGAATATAGACAAATGATCCATCAGAGAATACTGCCGAGTTTAGTGCGGCATAGAAGTTATCTGATACAGGAACAACTGTTCCAAGGTATTTTTTGACGAGATCAGGATATTCTTTTACAGCTTCTGAGATCGAACAAAAGATGACGCCCACTTTTGCAAGATCTTCTTTGTATGTTGTTGCAACAGAAACAGAATCAAAGACAGCATCAACGGCGACACCAGTAATTCGCTTTTGCTCACCAAGAGGTATTCCAAGTTTTTCAAAAGTTGCAAGTAGGTCAGGGTCTATTTCATCTAAGCTCTTTGGAGTGTCTTTCTTCTTTGGAGCTGCGTAATAGTAGAGATCGTTAAAATCGATTTCAGGGATTTCAAGTTTTGCCCAATTTGGTGGAGTCATTGTCTTCCAAAGAGCAAATGCTTTCAAACGATAGTCTAAAAGCCATTCGGGCTCTTCTTTCTTCGCTGAGATTAGTCTTATAACATCTTCGTTAAGACCTTTTGGAAACTCTTCAGTTTCAATATCAGTATAGAATCCATACTTATATTCACTGCTTGGAAATTCAGTTTCGCTCATTGTGGTATTCTCCATTATCTTTTAATAATTCTCTTAATGTTAAATTCTCAAGGAAGCTATTAACGTGTGCGTTTAGCTTCTCTACAGGTCCAATGATATTACATGTATTGTAGAGGTCACAGAGCCCTTTCTTGCCTTGGCAAAAATGTTTGACGTCTTTACCTTCGATGATATTTTCTATTTGCTTATATGTTAATTTCTCAAGATCGACTTTGAGTTCATAACCACCCTTGATCCCTTTAACTGAACTTAGAATGTCATGGGCATTTAGTGATTGCATTACTTTTGCAACAGTATCAAAAGGTGTCTTGAAGTGATCACATATTTCACGTGCTGTTGTAAGCTTCGCTTCGTCGCAGTTTTGCCTTTGGTCCATAAATTTTAGGGCCATGAGGGCGTACTCGACTTTTTTATTCACTTTTAACAAGTGTCATCTCCTTAGTAGTGGAAATTAGCGAAATTTTCGTAAATACAATAATTTACATGCTTATACATTAAAATAGGTTAAAAATAAACCTATTTTATCATAAAGGCCATTACTTACTTAGTGGCCAGTACGTATTAATGTTATTTCAAGTGGTTAAAGATTTGGGGAGAAGATACATCTCGATGCGACATTCTTTTTTGCCTTAATTTTTGACTGACATGATTTCTTAATTTTTCTAATTAACTTATTTCCATAAGATATTTCGGGGTACTTAGATTTATAAATTGTCATGGCAAGTGCAACGAGTGGAGTCGCGTAAGAGCTTCCTTTTTGAATTTGGTCACCTTCTTTTTCTCCCGCCCATACATAAATTCCTGTTCCAAAATATGACGTGTGAATATTTTCGCCATAAGCACTTTGGATTTTTCCATTGTAATCAACATTGGCAACGGAGATCACGCCGTGGTTATTCGTTGGGACCTCAGGATCAAGAATATGGTCTCTTGCTGTATTATTTGAACTCGCCGAAAAAAGAATGATTTTTTTTGCGACAGCACGATCAATTGCATCTTGTAGATATTGATATGATTTTTCATAATCGTTATCAATAAATTTAAAAAATGATTTATAAGCCGTCGAAACGCCTAAAGACATCGATATAACAGATGCACCTCTAATTCTCGCATAGTCGATAGCATCTGCTAATTTCTTAATATAAAGTTCATCAAAGTTTAACTTATGCATTGTAATATTAATTGGAATAATTGAAATCGTATCCTGAATGTCATAGTGATTAATAATTGCATCAAGAGTTGAGACAATTCCATTTTCATGTCCAGATTGGATTGGTGCATTTGTTCTGCCGTGAGCTAAGTCAAAATCCATTCCATAATAGTCATCGACGAAACCGTTTTGATCGTCATCAATTCCATTATTTGGAATCTCTTGATGATTAATTTCTATTGAATCAAATGCTGTTGGGTGAATATAATCCCCAATGATCGCAATGCTTGTACGGTACTTTAAAGAAGCCTTGTCGATGAATTTGAAATCTGAAACGACCTTCTTATTGCCATCAATAACTGATTGCATATGATATGAATTTGCAAAAGTACTCATATAAACCAAGGAAATTACGAGGGTAGGTATAAGTTTCATTATTAAGGACCTCTTTTTTTTAGGAATATTATCATAGAATAGTGAATCATTGACGCCGCGTGTAAAGATTTCAGATTCTGAGACCAAGTTCTTAAAATGGTGTACTTTGGCCTTACTTTTATGGAGGTTAAATTGAAAATTGCACTACCATTATTTCTAATGTCATCACTTACTTTTGCTGGAGTCACTTCAAAAGTGGTGATGAATGAAACTTATAAGAATCGAGATTGTAAAAAAACAAATAGCTGTGATCTGACAAAATTTAATATTTTAATTAAAGATTATATAACAAGCTTTGGAAGTGATAAAATGTATGGGACCAGTGCACATATTGCTTACGAAACAAAATCAGTTTCTGATCTTGAGTCGTATGGTGTCGTTCAATTTATCAAAGGTTGTGCTTATACACGCTATAAGAATGCAGATGGAAGTTTTAAAAATTTAAAAAATGTTGCACGAGAATTCTATGGTGAATATCAAAAATTTGATCATCCAAAATGGGTTATTGATTCAATTGATCATGATCCTCTTTACAATAGTTATGATGCATCTAAGAATCGTCATGGTTACTATCGTTGGAATGATAATAAGAAATCCTTCTCAAAAAATGGAGAGCATTATTATTTCAATGAAACACCAAGTTTTCCTCGACTATATGTTTCTGACTACCCGGCCCTAGCTTCTGCTGAGCCTGACTATGCAAAGAATGTTAGTCTGGCCTTTAAAACCTGTATTTATAAATCATCTGATATTCCGCTTGTGACAACACCTGAAGAGATTGATTTTGCAACTCCAATTCATTGTTTTGATTGGACTAGCTCTTATACTTATGACTTTGATAAAAAGGCGTATAATAGAAGTGATAAAATTGATCCATTCTGTATGTAGGAGGACGAGATGAGTTTATCACAAAGAAATTGTATTCCTTGTAAAGGTGGGGTGCCACCATTAGTTGAAGTGGAGAAGTTAAAACTACTCCGGGAACTAAATGACCACTGGATTCTTGTTGAAAGTGGAAAGAAGTTATATCGAGAAATTCAATTTTCAGATTTTAGTCAGCCAATGGCCCTTGCTAATCAAATTGCTCTTCTTGCTGATGAGCAGTGGCACCATCCTGAGCTAGAAATCTCTTTTGGAAGATTAAGAATAAAGATGTGGACTCATAAAATTAATGATCTCGTTGAAAGTGATTTTATCTTTGCAAGTAAGATGGATGTTTTAATAGACAATTTCAGCATCAGGTCTTAATTTTACACTACCATTAGAGAACGATTTATTAAGTGAGCTTGCTGAATTGTAGGTTCCAAAATCAAAATCAAGAAGTTCTTTAAAAACATCGCTTGCCACTCTTGTACAATTTGTTGTTTGAATATAGTAGTCTCCATCCTTAATTACAACTTCTTTTAAAATTGATCCACGGGCATTTGTGAAGAACTTTTTATCATCTATGGTCTTGATAAACACCTTGATTGTATTTTTGTTTTTTGAATCAACCATCTTATAACCTCCGCCTACCGCGACGACCTTTTCTAATGAGCCGTACATATCAAAAGGAGGGAAATTATTTTTTTGAATCGATTCAACATACTCCGAAATTCGCTGCTGTAATTTCATTATTTTATTTCTATCAAAGAGATATACTCTTCCTTTTGAACCACTTGGGCGAGATACGTTTTTTGAGATTGTTACATCGGCAATATTATTAACACTATAGAAAGTATCTCCAACTCTTAATTCAATATGCCCTGTCTTTCCGAGGTCACGGTAGAGGATTTCGACAGTATTGCTAATATAATTCTTATAAGTTTCACTCCTTGAGGACGAAAATTTATACACTGGAATATCCGCAATCTCACCCTCTATTTTAGTGAAAATATTTTCGAGTTCTGGAAGTTTTGTGTAACGAAATGTATTTGTTTGTTGTGAGGACTCTTTTATAAACTTTTCGTATTCTTTTGAGAGGTTTATTTCGTAAGCAAATTTTGCAATATAAGTTCTCACCTTGTTCAGGTCTTCGATGGTAACATTGGAAACATCGCGCTCTTTTATTAAATCAATTATCTCTTTAATATATTGCTTTTGGGCCTGCTCGATTCTCTCAATTTCTTGTGTCGATAAGTTCTTTGTTATAGGATTACTTTTCCAGTTTAAAAGAGGAAGAAGCAGTCTGTTCTCAGGTGTTGCTCCTGTTCTTGCTCCACCTTCAATTTTAATTTGCTTAGATATTTCATCTCCAAGTGAGAGTTGAAATATTTCAAAATCGTCGATGAGATCATTTGGGACTTGCGCGTCTTCGAGAATATTTCGTGCTGTTTGTAGTGATGCTTGCTCTAAATTTTTCCAAGTATCGTATCGTTCGAGGTTTCCCGAGGTTTCAAACTCATCTGTTAGCTCTCTTAAAGAAGAAAACATGTCGTTATATCTTTTGTGAAACTGACGTAACTCAAATCCCATCAGTCCTTCGCCATATGGAGAATTATTCCTAAAGGATGGTGCATAAATGGACTTCGTACCGTTTGCTAAAAAGTCGGTATCTCCGGCACTAATATCGGTTTCATAGGTGAGTAGTTTCTTTCTAATTGTTTCATCAATAGGTCCTAGTGAATGATGAACAAGATTCGCTGCGGGAATGTTGTTTTGATCTTTTAAATATCTAGCATATCCATTTTCCAAAGTTTTTAGTTGGGCCTTTTCATATTCAAAAATTGTATAACCAGTCATTCCTTTTAAGTCGGCCTGTGATTTTGTTACTAAGTGTGCTTGGAAGGAAGATGTTCCATAGCGTTCAACATAGAAATCTAGAAATTCTCTAAATTCTCCAAGATTCTCATAGACCATCCCATTGCCTTCGATCGTTCCGTGTGGCTCAATGAAGAGTCCTTCTGGTAGGCGAGGATCACTTGATGATAATTTCACGAGAATATGGTCAATATCTGTCGCATTTCTTTGTGCATTGATGGCCGCTCTTTGTCTTTGATCAAAAGACATCTGTAGCCACTTGTCTTCAGTAATTGTTGTAACTCGATAGTCATTAATGATATTTGGATTTTCAGAAATTTTTAATTCAAACTCGAGTCCATACGTTATTGGGAAATTTTCATCGCCACCAAAAAATCTTGGTTTGTATAATTCCTTTTGGAGAAAGTTTTTTTTCGCATTGTTTTGACGAATATAGAGATTAATCAAATTGATATTCTCTGCTGTAATATTGTCTGATGAATTTAAATTTTTGACAAAATTCTCTCGTTCCTGAAGATAGGGAATTTGTGAAGCTTGATCTTTTAAGACTAGCCTGTCCTTTGATGTAAGGCTTCCTTTTTCTAAATTTTCCAACGCCACCGCAACTTTCGATTTTCCAATCCCGTTAAAGAATGAACCTATTGATTTAAAACAACGTGAAACACTAAAACTTGCAGGAGTTCTTCCTGAAGATACTGGGTTTTGAAATGTAGAGC
>CAZQJK010000022.1:0-55919 GCA_964593545.1 uncultured Bacteriovorax sp.
AATAAAATGTATATGTTATAATATCGTAAATATTAATTTTTACAAAACAAACATTATTATCAACTACATAGGCAAAAAATAGCATATTTATAGCCATTTTTTATTGGCATCTTCTGTAGTTAAGCACTCATAAACATTGGTAAGTAAATGGCAACAAGTACAACGGCAATTGTTCCACCTAAACCTACTAAAATGAGTGGCTCAATAAGCTTCGTTGCTGACTCAACGGCCATATTAACCTCATCTTCAAACACCACTGCGATCTTATCAAGCATCTGATCAATTGAACCTGTTTGCTCACCGACTTTAATCATCTGTGCAACCATTTCGGGAAAGTAAGCAATTTTCTGAAGAGGTTCAGTCAAAGTTTTTCCCTCAATCACTGATTTTTTTACAGTAGCGATATCTCGCGAAATCACACCGTTATCAATTGTCTCAATACAAATTTCAAGTGCATCAATCAAGGAAACACCAGCAGAAAGTAAAGTCCCTAAGGTTCTCGTGAATGAACTTAAATTCCCCTTAATAACAACAACCCCAAAACCAGGGATTTTCATCATTATCTTATCGTATATTATTTTCCCCGCAGGAGTTTTAATCCAACTTGAAAGCAACACTAATGAAATAATAATTAAAGGTACGGCATATGCAGAATAATTAACACAGAGATCACTGACATCCATTACAAACTGAGTGATTCCAGGAACCTCTTTACCCGAGTCCTT
The DNA here is from genome assembly GCA_964593545.1 of uncultured Bacteriovorax sp. GTDB lineage: Bacteria > Bdellovibrionota > Bacteriovoracia > Bacteriovoracales > Bacteriovoracaceae > Halobacteriovorax_A. The sequence goes on from CAZQJK010000022.1 coordinate 726, forward strand.
TAACATTCCAACAAACTGAGGAACAACAAATGTTACAAGACCCCAAACAACACCAATCCCTATAAGGGTAACCATAAATGGGTATGTCATCGCTGATTTGATTTGAGATTTTGTTTTTTCTTGTTTTTCAAGGTGGATAGAAAGCTTGTTTAAAATAACATCTAAAATCCCACCAATTTCACCGGCCTTAACGAGATTACAATATAATTTATCAAAACCTTTTTGCCTCGTCATACTCTCAGCAAGAGTCTTACCTTCTTGGACATCTTTAGCAATTCTTTGAATAGCATTTTTCAAAGCAGCGTTCTTCTCAGTCTTGTAAATAATTTCTAATCCCTGCAAAATTGGAACACCCGCATTAATCATAATTGCCATTTGTTTTGTAAAGTTTGACAGCTCTTTTGTACCAAAAGCACTTGCAAAACCTTGTTCGACCATCCACTGGCCAAGATCAAATTCGAGAATTGATGGAGGAGTGATCTTCTTAGGACGATTTCCTTGACCACGAAGTAATCTTCGGACTTCTTTTTCAGAAGTCGCTTCTATCTGCCCAGAAGATCTTTTTCCGTTCTTATCTAATCCTTCCCATTTCCACATTCCCATCTAAATCAACCTACCTTTCTTTTATGCCTAATTGTGGGCCTAATTCTTCAGGGTTTGTAGAGTAAGACATTGCTGTTTCCGTATCAATTAAGCCAGCATCAAAATGCCTTTTTATACTCTGATTCATTGTAACCATCCCACTCTTCTCTTGTCCGACCTGCATTTGAGAGTAGATCTGATGTATTTTATCTTCTCTAATTAAGTTTTTTATTGCTGGGTTTGTCCTAAGAATTTCCATTCCTAAAACTCGGCCAGGACTAAAAGACTTTGGCAGGAGCTGCTGAGAGACAACACCTTGAAGAACAAATGAAAGAAGTGTTCTAATTTGATCTTGCTGTTCAGATGGAAATACGTTAACCATTCTGTTAATAGTTTGCACACATGAGTTTGTATGTAGAGTTCCGAAAACTAAGTGGCCCGTTTCAGCAATCGTCAAAGCAGCTTCAATAGTTTCAGCATCTCGCATCTCTCCAACAAGAACGATGTCGGGATCTTGTCTAAGAAGCCCTTTCAAAGCATTTTTAAAAGAAAGGGAATCACGCCCGATCTCCCTTTGATTCATGATACAAGTTTTATGTGGGTGAACAAATTCAATAGGATCTTCGAGTGTTATAATATGACCCGCTTCAATTTCATTAAGACGATCAATTAGGGCGGCAAGAGTTGTAGACTTACCAGAGCCTGTTGGGCCTGTTACAAGAATCAATCCATTTGAAACATCACACATTTCCATTAATACTTTTGGTAAGTTTAATGACTTAAAATCTGGTACTATACTTGGAATTTGTCTAAATACTGCGGCCACACCGCCTTTAGAATAAAAGACATTGCCTCTAAATCTTGCAAGACCTTTAATTCCAAATGAGAAATCTAAGTCGAGTGTTTTTTCAAACTCATTTTTTTGTTCTTCAGATAATACTTGATACACAAGCTCCTTTGACGTCTGTGGTGTAAGTGCAGCAACTTTAACTCTAATAACTTCTCCGTTAACTCGCATCGCCGGAGATGTCCCAGGGGAGATGTGTAAATCTGATCCACCATTATCAACCATTAACTTAAATAATTGCTGAATTTTAATATTATCACCAATATCTAACTTCTTTGTAGCGGTAGCTTCGGACTGTAATTTTGTTGATTTAGTATCACCACTCATTGTCTCACTCCTTAAAACTTATCAGAACTTGAGTTACTGATTGCTTCTTCTATTGACGTTTCACCAAGGGCAACTTTTGTCAAAGCACTCATTCTTAGAGTCTTCATTCCCTCTTTAATAGCTTGCCGTTTTATATCATCACTAGAACCATGCTTTAAAATTAATTCTTTAATTGCGGGGCTAACATCTAGTACTTCATAGATGGCAACACGTCCTTTATATCCTGTATTATTACAATGCTCACAACCCTTACCTCGATAAATCTTTATCTTCTCAGCAGACACCGGAGCAATCCCACAAGCTATTATCTCTTCTTTTGTAATTTTTGTATCCTCTACCTTACAATGAACACAAATTTTCCTACACAGTCTTTGAGCAACAACAACATTAAGTGAACCTGTAACTAAAAAAGGTTCTATTCCCATATTTAGCAAGCGTGTAATTGTTGAAGGTGCATCATTTGTATGAAGAGTGCTAAGAACCAAGTGACCAGTTAAAGCGGCTTCAACTGCAATTTCACCAACTTCAAAATCTCGAATTTCCCCAACCATGATGATATCAGGGTCTTGACGAAGAAATGCCTTCAGTGCCATTGGAAATGTTAAACCGACTTCTTTCTTGATATTAACTTGGTTGATACCTTCGAGGTTGAACTCACAAGGATCTTCAGCAGTAGAAATATTAACATCATTTGTATTCAACTCCGCAAGAGCAGAATATAAAGTAGTCGTCTTTCCTGATCCTGTTGGACCGGTAACAAGACACATACCATATGGTTGATGAATACCGTTTTGAAAAACTTCAATCTGCTTTGGCTCGAAACCAAGCTTTGTCATATCTAACTGTAAGTTAGATTGATCAAGAAGTCGTAAAACAACTTTTTCTCCAAAAAGGGTTGGCAATGTAGAAACACGATAATCAATAGGTTTTCCAGCTACGGATAACTTGATTCTTCCATCTTGAGGCTTTCTTCTTTCTGAAATATCTAATTGAGCCAGAATTTTTAATCGAGAAACAATTGGTGCAATTAAAGACTTTGGAGGTTGCGCGACCTCAATTAAGGTCCCATCAATTCGAAACCGTACTCTAAAGTTATGCTCATATGGCTCAATATGTATATCACTACACTTTCTTAAAAAAGCATCTGCAAGTATTCTATTAACAAATCGAATAACATCATCGCCAATATCTTCTTCTGCTAGGTTTTCTGCAGTTGCGGCGTCAGGCTTCACTTCTCGAACTGTCTCTAAAACTTCGTCAATAGAGACTTCAATTTTTTCAAATAATCTCTTCCATGCTTTTATTGATGTTAGGATAAAATCAACAGGATGCTGAAAAAGAGACTGCAGTTCGGCTTGAAGTGAAATTAATGACGGATCATAAATTGCCAAACTTACTGACTTACCTGTTTTTTGAATTGGAATAGCTCGGTACTTTAGAATATCTGTACGTCTAACAAGCTTTAAAATTCTTTCAGGGACACTTGCTTTTGTAAGATCGATATATGGAACGCTATAATTACCTGCAACTTGTTTGGCAAATTTAACATCATCAAAAAAGGCAAAATCAAGTAAGCCAAGCTCTGATACAGAGTCTTTATCCTTATCCATTAGAAGAGGACGTAGATCCTTTAATGGAACCATCCCTGTTTTACTAATGACGTCTGCGAATTCTTTTCGAAACACGATATTCCCTTACACATTAATTTACCTATTCACAGCTACTTATCGGTATGATTAAAATAAATTTAACATTAAGTATCTAAATTTATTTATTACACAATTGCCAAAACTCAGTAGCAAACTTTGCTTGCATAAATAGCAGATTAATACCATCAACATATCGACACTTATCTTTAAGATATATCGTGTTCTCGTGATGGGAGTAATTATAATCCCAAAAAATCGTTCCTTCTGGGAGCTCTGCTTTAAATTGGAAAGCACGTGCACAAGCATTTATAACGAGTAGATTTTCACCATACAAACTTGAGTAATTAACTTGATTTAAATCACCATATTCCTTTCGATTTATAAATTTTGCATTTTTTCCAAGTTTTTCTAAAACGGCTATCGTCACTCGAGACATCGCTCCATCACCTAGAACAACAATATTTCTTTCTTCATAATTTGATTTTCTAAAAATCTCTTCAACTGCTAGGTAGTCTGTATTTGTCGCAAAATATTTACCATTTTGATGAGCGATACAATTTACCGCTTTTAGCTTCAAAACTTCTTCACTTACGACGACTTGAGATAGGAAGTGTTCTTTATATGGCGCCGTGATACTAATCCCCATATAGTTTAAAAATAGGTCTTTGAGCGTGGGTATTTCTGAAGCATTTTGAAAATCTAGTAATGTATAATCAATAGACTTCCCATAAATTTCTTCATACATTTGTTGCGATTTAGAATGAGAGATATTTCGTCCAACAAGAGCTAACTTTATCATGACTCTAAGTATTCTTTTGCGACTAGAATATCTGACTTAATCTGAGAGATCAGTTCATTGACAGATGAGAACTTCTTCTCGTCACGTATCCTCTTTTTGAAATTCACCTTGAGCTCATCACCATAAATATCATTATCAAAGTCAAAGATATGTGTTTCGATATTGATTGCATCCCCTTGATCAAAAGTTGGGTTTATTCCGATATTTGTAATTGAATTCCAAACTTGGCTCCCAATATTCACAGTCGAGATATACACCCCAACCTTTGGTGTGATTCGAACATCATCAAATTGCAAATTTGCGGTTGGAATACCTATTTTCTTGCCGCGCCCAGCTCCTTTAACGACCCGTCCAGAAAGAAAAAAATCCCGCCCTAAGAGTTCATTTGCATATTCAACTTCCCCCCCCGAAAGACTTTTCCTAATCAAACTTGATGATACATTACATTTTTCAACATCAAATCTTGGAAGAAGCTGCACATCTAACCCATTATCTTTAGAGTACTGTTCAATAAATTTATAATCACCTGATTTATTGGCACCGAATGCAAAGTCATGCCCAACATAAAACTTTTTAACTTTTGTAGAATTGAGTATATATTTTTTCATGAAATCAGATGGAGACATTGTCGAAATATCCCTATTAAAATCGACCTCGACGAGAAAATCGACATTTATTTTTTCGAGTAATTCACATCTTTCTTTATAAGTGTTGATAAGGTAATTCTTTCGAGGAGAAAGTATTTGAACAGGATGTGGAACAAAAGTTAATACACAAAGTTTAAGTTTATTTTTTTCACAATACTTCTTTATTTCGCTAAGTACTCTTTGATGACCACGATGAACACCATCGAAATTACCTATAGTCAGAACAAAATCTTCTTTTATATCACCTAAAGAATCAAACTTTTTCATTTTCTTGCGCCTTAGCATACTCTACAAAGTATTTACGGTTAAAGTTTAACTTAATTTGTTTCCCTTTATATTCATTTTTCTCAGCATTTTCAATAATATCCATGAGATACTTTTTAGCCTCTTCACTTATTTCTTGATTTCTAACGAGGTCTCTTAAACCTCCTGATGAACGTCCATAAGAAGTTATAAACTCATGGATATTTTTGTATGTTAAATTTTTCGAGATTTTTATATTATCAGATTTGTAATTTATGAGATTACTAAATTTAGTCATCGAAAATAGTAACAATAAAACAAGAGCAGTTATTGTATAATTTATCCATTTATAATTAAATAATTTTGCTTTTTCTACACTAAATAAGGGTGCAACGATCTCTATCGTCTCATTATTTTTCACCTCTATTTCCTTCGGCTTATCACTAACATTTACAGAATTTGATAACGTTGTTGTACTTGCTCCAGAGCCAAAAACTTGAAGAGCAGGTATCTGAATTTCTTTTTCAACATAAGCTCTCTTCTCTGGATCAAAGATGCTCAACTTTAGAGAGCTTGCAGATAATTCAACTGAATGTTTTCCTAAATATGTATAATCTATAATTTTCTTTGAGGATAATTCTCCAAGCTCAACTATTTCAGTCTTAGGATCAAATTCTTCAAAGCTATCACTTTTTATGAGTTTTGGTGGATCGAATTTCTCGAGTGCTCCATCTCCAGTCACTTCAAGTCTTGCCTCAATTACATCATTAACTAATATTCTTTCTTTTGTTATCTTCAGTGCGAATTTGTGTTCACCGACAAGACCAGTAAAATTAGCAGGCACATTTTCGGCAGGAAGTGGTAATACATTTATCTTAAGCGTTTTTGAACGTAATGTTTTCGATTTATAACGGCCCCCACCCATCAGTAGAGACATTCCAAATACATCTCGTCGAGTGCGAGACATCTCTGGATACTGGAAGGTTACTTCAATTGGATCAATCTTAAGTTCTCCATCATCTTCCGGAAAAATCTTCGCTTTATACAGTAGAACACGCTTATATATTTCGCCCTGTAAACTAATTCTTTCAACGCCACCTTTTGGAAGCTCAAATCTTTTTATAAATTTTGGCAAAGTTGGAAATTTTCTTATTTCAGGCTGTGTGATCTCTGTCTTAAAGTAGAGGTAATAATTTAAGTTTATTCCTTCATTCTTATAAGCTTCTTCTTTTGAGACTTCAGCTCTAACAATAAAGTCACCTAAGTCCTTTGCTTCAGCCAAAACCTTAAGAGACTGACTACGTAATTTTGTTATTTCACCGCCCGTATCAACTTTGATATCGCGAATATGCACAAAACCTGTTTTCACTGGCTGAAATTCATAGATTAATTGATAAATCTTTTTTTGAACCGCTTTTCCCGCTGAGAAAAAAACTCTACTCTCAACTCGATTATTTGAATTTGTATTATCCCCGACTAATTCAGCATTTACAGGTTCAAAACTAACAAACGGCTCAATTTCTCCACTATACTCAAATTTCAATATCATTTGAAATTTCTCACCAAGAACGACTTCCTTTCCTGTCATTTGGATATCTACATCGATACAGTATGCAGACATACTAAAAATAGTCATTAATATAAACTTTAGTATCTTCATTACCAATCCTTAGCCTCTCTAGAATTTTGATTTGTTTTGGAGTTAATAAATTTCTTTTGAAGATTTCCATCATCATTCATTATCTGTTTCAAAACACCTTTAACTGTTTCTTTTTTCTTTTTTAATTCTGCTTCTTTTTGTATGTCTTCCCAAGATGATGGCTTTTTCTTGCTTTCATCTTGCTTCTTTTCATCGTTTTCTTTATCACTATTCTCACTCTTCTCTTCTTTATCTTTCTTTTCTTGTTCAGGCTGTTTCTTTTGATTTTTTTTATCTTCACCCTGCTTTCCATCCTGATCATTGCTTTTACTGCTATCGTTTTCATCATCTTTAGAGTCGTCACCTTGACCCTTACCACCCTTCTTATTTTCTTTATCTTTTTTCTCGTTACCCATCTGCTTTTTTTCGTTCTTTTGCTTCTTTTCTTTGTTGTCTTTACTATCTTCTGACTGGCTACTCTTCTGGTCTTGATTCTTCATCGCCAGCTGTATATTCTTTCGAATGATCTCTCTCATATCGTCTGGAATTTCTCTGTTTTTATCAAGGTACTTATACATTTCTATACCATCTGCAAATTTTTTATCTTTTAATAGAGAGGTTCCGAAGTTAAAGACATCTTCAATTTTTTCTTTATCTAAGTCTTTCATTGTATTTCGATAGACACTATTAGCTTTCTCGTTATCTTTTATACCACTAAATATTTCGGCTAACTTAAGCTTCTCGCCTTTGGAGATTTCCCCGGCCTTATATTTATCGAGCAGGAAACTTAGTTCGTTCTGTACTTCTGGAGCAATCTCTTGTTCTTCTTCTTGAGCTTTTATATTTGAGTTCGAAAAGCATAACAAAACAATCCCAATGGTAGCGAACGTTTTAAAACGAGAGAAGAAAACGTAAAGAATATATAGAGCGACAAAGGCGAGGATCAGGGGGATTCCAAGAACTGGTCTTTGTCTCATATTTCCCTTAGAAAATGATTCTTCATGAATTTTAGAGAAAAAACTTAAAATATCATTTGTTGGCATACTATAGGATTGTGCATACCAAACTTTGATATTCTTTCCAGTGGTTGTTAGTTTCTCAAAAAAATCTTTTGATATTTTTGAAATTATTTCGATATTACTACTTTTTTTATAACGTATAAATTGTCCATTATCTCTTCTAAGTGGTATTTTTCCACCATTTTCACTTCCTACTCCAATAACTGCGAGTGTTATCTCATCAGGAATTTCTAGACCTACCGTTTCATGCTCTTCACCATCTGTAATGAGTAGAATATTGCCTTTAATATAACCACTTTTCGATTGAAAATACTGAACCGCTTCTTTTAGTGCAAACTTAATATTAGACCCGCCTTCTGGTTCCGACTCATTCACTGTTTGTAATCTTGCTTCGAGTATTTCAATATCATCAGTAAAGGGTACAATTTGTTTAAAAATATCAGAAAAGACACCTAGAGAAACCTGATGCCCATATGAATTTCTAATAAAATGTCTTGCGAGTAGTACCGCTTTCTTTATTCTATTTGGCCTTATATCTTCAACAAGCATACTTGCAGATGTATCAATTAACACGAGTGTTTTTTGCGTAGGAATATTACCTTCAATAATCTCTTCACGCCCTCTCAAGTCTCCAAGACCGACAGATAAAACAGCAAAAGCGACTATATAAATAAGAAGTGATATTTTCTTAGACATTGTAGTTTCAAAGAACCAATAATCTTTAACTTTTTGAAAAAATCCTCGGTAAATATTTGTTCTAAAATATAAGAATATACTCATAACAATTATGCTGAATATGAAATAAGGTATTTTCTCGAAGCCCATTAGTAGACCTCCCTTTTGATAAATACCCTAATACTTTCGCTTACGACGAGAAACAAAGCCCCCATCAACAAGAAATACCAATAGAATTCTTGATAGATTACTCTACCTGATATCTCAATTTTCTTCCGTTCTAATTTATTTATTTCTTGTAGAACATTATCGAGGGCTTCTGAGTTACTAGCAACAAAGCTCTTCCCACCAGAGATTTCTGCAATCTTATTGAGAGTTTCAAAATCCATACTACCACCAGGGATATTTTGATATTGTTGATTTCCAAACATATCTCTTCCTGTTGGTAACTTCGCATCCTTATCTCCACCTATACCAATCGTATAAACTTTAATCTTCTTCTCTCTTGCCTTTTCGGCTGCTTGAACTGGAGATAGTAATCCAACATTACTTGCCCCATCAGTGAGGAGAACTATTGTTTTATTTTCTGCTATTGATGTAACTGAACGGGCTACCGCTAATCCTAAAGCATCACCTATATTTGTCCCATTACCTAAGAAGCCGATTCTAATTTGATCTACAGACTGCTTAACAAGTTCTAAGTCTACTGTCGCCGGTATAAGAGTAAAAACTTTATCCGCAAACATAACAATACCAATTCTATCTACAGGAGATAGACTAACAAAGTTACGGATTCTATCTTTTGCGGCTTCAAGTCGATTAGGTGGAAAATCTGATGCCAACATTGAGCGTGAAACATCAACAACAAAATAAATATCATTCAGTTCTTTTTCAGCCTCAGCATGACCCAATGGTTTTCTTGGCTGTCCTATACTTATTGAAATACATATCCAAGCAAGGACACCAAGTATAAATGCCAGAAGAGCAGAACTGCTAAATCCTGTTCTACCTCTAAAGAAAGCCGCAGGCAGTTTAAGCTCCGCCTTTTTAAATACCTTAAAAAAGTCTAATAACCAAAAAGTAAATCCCAAGAGGCCAAATACAGTTAAAGAAGGGTTTGCAAAATCATATCCTAAAATCATTGCAAGCTCTCTTTAATCTCATCCAAAACAAATGTGATTTCACTCAATGAATCTTCACTCCATTCTTTTTTGTATTGATGTTTATTTATCACTTGAAATAATTCTAAGACACGTGGGCTTTCCCCACCAAGGTATTCAATAACATCACTTTTATTTTGATAAAGTGACTCTATTTCCTTACGTTCACTTGCTGCGAGTATTCTCTCCTTCCAATTAACTTGGATCTTCTTATTATATTTTCTATTCTTTTTTAGAATATAATATATGGATATCGTCACGAGCAAAAATAACACACTAATTATATATATTGCATAATTAGAGTTTTTCTCTCGATCGACATTAAGTGTGACAAATTCTTGTATTCTCTGCTCATCAGGGATAGTTTTAAAGGAAGTGGTGTCGATAGGTATATTCAAGGCCAAATGACTCCATATAATTAATTTGTTCGATGAAAATGCTTTTTTCAAGGTCGCATCAGCAATAACTTTAAGTGCTTCTGGATTATTTTTTGAGAAACCTATCTCTTTCACTTTTCCGATGAAGAAGAATTCACAAAAATCTTTTCCCTCAATCTCTTCTCGTGCATTTTCTACGTTAATCTCAGAAAGAGGCCAAATTAACAACTCGACTTCTTTGATCTCACCCTCAACCCAATTACTACCTTGACCAACAATTGATAATCTTCCATTAATTTCAGCACAAAAACACATTGAACATAATAATAAGGAGATGATTAATTTTATAATCATAGCATCTCCTTAATAAAATCTTCGAGATATCTTCTTTCTAAAAAAAGATCCCTTACTTGAAAATCTACCTCTTCAGGACTTTTTTCTTTCGCAATAGTAGATATATTTAAAACTGATGATTTATGATTTTGAAGGTTCTTTACTTTAATATTGTAGTTAAAATTATTTGCATGATCTAAAGGAGTTAGAATCCTAAATGCATGAACGTGCTTTCGTGCCATTAGCTTCTTTAAATCTCGTCCTTGCAAGAAGCTATAAAAGTCTGTCAAAATAACAAGTTCTCTTCTACGATAAAACTCTTTTAGAAGATCATTTGTTACAGCTTGTGATATTTCAGCTTTAGAGTTATAGGAGAAATCAATTTTACCTTCTGCATTTATTATATTTTCTTGTCTTAATGCGTTCGTAATCGCGACAATTCCCGCCTCTCCCTGTTTTTTAGGAATTCGAATTATCTTCTCACCTGTACACAGAATTACCTCAACATAGTCACTTGTTGAAGCACAAAGAAGATAAAGAAGGGAAACAATCTCTAGTGATGCTTCGAGCTTAGATTTACCCTTATACCCCATCAGCATGCTTGAAGTGCAATCGATAACAATTGAGATGATGACATTTCTTTCTTCTTCAAATGTTTTAATATATGGATTATTTGTCTTGGCAAGCATTTTCCAATCGATAAATCGAACATCATCTCCGTGTGAATAGACCTGATGCTCTTTAAACTTTAAGCCCGTTCCCCTAAAATGCGATTTCAGCATACCAATAGAATACGAGTTTGCATTCTTAAACAAACTTGTTTTTATCTGAGATACAATATTTTGTATTTCTTTGGTATTCATCATTAGACTAAATTTCTCGCTATCTTAAGAGCGACATCTCTTGCGTTAATATTATCGATACTTGCTTCATATGTTAAAATCATACGATGTCCTAATACACTCGGTATCACTCTCATAATATCATCAGGTGATACATAGTCTCTTTGTGCTAGATATGCCATGAAACGACCAAGCTTTTGTAGCCAGATAGTTGCTCTTGGAGAAGCTCCTGCTTGTATAAGTCCTTCATACTCTGGGCTAAAGTACTCATCCCCAGGTCTTGTTCCTCTAACAATTCGTACAATCAAATTCTTGATCTTTTCATCAACATAGATTTTATCAACCTCATCTCTAATTTCTAGAATATCATCAGTAGTCATTAGAGAGTCTAGGTTTTGTCTTTTCTTATCATCAAGATCAAGAATATTCTTCTCTGCTTCAAAATCTGGATACTCAACAGATACTTTCATCATGAAACGATCAAGCTGAGCTTCAGGTAACGGATAAGTTCCTTCCTGCTCGATTGGGTTTTGAGTAGCGAGTACGACAAATGGACTTGAAAGCTTATGTGTATTATCACCTATCGTCACTTGCTTTTCGGCCATGGCCTCAAGTAGTGCTGACTGTACTTTTGCTGGTGATCGATTGATTTCATCAGCGAGAAGTAATTGGGTAAAGATAGGACCAAATTTCGTCGTAAACTGTTCATTCTTCTGACTATAAACCATGGTTCCAATTAAATCAGATGGAAGCAAGTCAGGTGTAAACTGAACCCTTTTAAAGGCAAGATCACACAGTTTACTCATTGTTGAAACACTTAACGTTTTACCAAGTCCAGGCATCCCTTCAATAAGAAGGTGTCCTTCACATACCAAAGCAGCAACGATTGAATCGAGTAGATCATCTTGGCCATAGATGACTTGTTTGGCATTTGATAAATCTTCATTTAATTTTTCTCTTAAGTTATTTTCCATTCTTACTCCACAAAGTAGCATATATATTTAATGTAATTTGATTTAGAACTTAATGATGACACTGGGTGATCCCAGCTGCTTAATCCAATATCCATCACTTGTATTTTACGCCCTTCCCGTATTGCAGACTTGACGACAACTTTATCGAGCTCTTCGATGCTAATGTATTGAGTGCATGAAGCAGCAACAAGAATTGAATTTTTATTAAGTATTTTTAAACTCTTCAAATATAGTTTTTCATAACCACTTAGTGCCGCATTTTTATTTTTTGATGACTTTGTAAATGATGGTGGATCGCAAACGATAACATCATATTTCAAATCTTCTTTAATTTTTTGGTCTAAGAATGCGAAAACATCCTCGCGGAAAAATTTATTATCACTATCAAAATTATTTAAGGCTAAATTATTTTGAATAATCTCGGCCATATTACCTTGATCTACAAAGTCTACATTCTGAACTCCTGCTCGGAGCATATGCATTCCCCATGAACCAATATAACAAAAAAGGTCGAGACCTTTTGTAAATTCTTTGTCAAATCTTTTAATTGTATTTTCAAGTTTCAGTCGATTTTCACGATGATCATAATAGTATCCAACTTTTTGTAAAACATGCTTCTTAAGTTCATATTCAATTCCAAGATCAGATATTTTTATAGTTTCCGGTAGGTTATCATTCTCAAAAAAAGGTAAACCTTCCTTTTCACGATATTTTTTATTATCGAGAAAGTAGACTTTCTTTCCAGTCTCAGATTCTAGTATTTGCTTTATTTCTTCTCGATATCGATCTAGACCAGCAGAGCTGACCTGAGCTAAAGAACATTCTTTATACGAATCTACCACCAGGCCAGGAAGTCCATCTGAAAAACCATAGATCAATCGTTCACCACTATATGAGAATAATTTTCTTTTTGAAATAGATGCTAATATTGTATTCCTAATATATTTTTCTGGTTCCTTTTCGATAGTTTTCAATATGGTTACATTACCAAAATCTTGAATATATGGATTAACAAAGCCAATTGTTTCAAAGCTCCCAATTTTTATTTTTATCCACTCACCTGGTGTACATGATTTAATTGATTGATCGAGATCTTTTTCATTGAAAATATTTTCTCCACTTATCCACGAGTAATGTCTTTTTTCATCTAATATAAAAGATTTCATCTTATTTACTATCTCTGATAAAGCGATCGGCTTTTCCTGTATTTATATTGTAATTCGAGAAATTAAGCTTTAGGTTGCTTGTTGTTATTATTTTAGAATCTCGACTTACAGTTTCTTCAATTTTGATTTCTGAAGGCAGTCCAATTCCAGAAAACACTTCTCGCTCGACGTCGATAGTTTTCATATTAACAATCCCACTTCCCTTTTCTTCTATCACTATTTTTGTAAGAACATTTTTTCCATTAGACCAAGATCTCAGCTTGTACTCAAATTGACTTAAAACTGTTGAATATGGAGATTTTGAGTATATTTCAGACAATAGATTTTTCTCATTCAGCTTAATTCTTACAGATGAAACTGTTGATGAAGTATCTTCCTTTTTAATGTAAGAGTTTTTTTCCTTAGGATCATTTACAAATGGTGTTCTTTCAAACTGACGAATAAAATCTTCTGAAAATATCATATCAACATATGGTTTTACTTGATTCTTTAAATTACTTTTTAAAACTGCAAAACCTTTTGGCAGTCCTTCAACCTCAATTCGATATTCACCAGGATAAACCCAATAAAATCGAAAATACAGATCTTCTATATTTGAAATTGCTGTTGTTCTCTTGATATTATCAATCAATCCATCCACTCTAATTTCGAAAAGAATATCTTTTGCACCTGCAACAATGGGCGAGTATGTTTGAAGTTTATGATCTTCAAATATCGTACTCGTACTACTAATTGCATTTGAAATACCAAATACTATGACAAAAACTAAACCAACAATATACTTATTCATAAAATATCCTCGCTTTAGAATATTTTATCGCTTAGTTTTACTTCGACCAACTACTTGAAATTATTTCCTTCCATTTTATATTCTTTACAATAAGATGTTTTTCTTTTTTGTAGGTTACCGCTCCAGGCTTACCTTTTATTCCCTTCAAGTTAGAAACCTGAGTAAATATGATTGGTACTTCGTCTGCTGTAAAATTTGAGTACGATGCGGTTATAGAAGCTGCGATGGATATTATTTCAATATTTGAGAGATCATTACCTTTAACAATAACATGGGCGCTTGTGTATCCATCAAGATGAATCCATAAATCATTTTTACTTGACCAATTTACTCTAAGATAATCATTGCCTTGAGCAGATGTGCCCACTGCAAATTTGTGATTATTAATAACAAACTCTTCGATACCAGTTTTAGAATATTTTTTGGGGACAACTTCTTTAGACTTTTTAACCCAAAGAGGGAAAGTTATATTTTGTTGTACAAGATGCTCTTCATTAGTTTTAGAAAGCTGACCTTTAAACTCTTCTAGTCTCTGCTTTAAAAAACTCTCACCTATTTTAAGTTTTTTAATTTTTTCAAAAATCTTGTTTTTTTTCTGATAGTAGCTTAGATCTCTCTCAAACTTAAGCTTCAGCCCTTTATACTTGAATACATCATCATTTAAATCGAGTAGATCATTAACTGCAAGTTCTTGTATTTCATTCCACAACATACAAGCCTGTAGATCTTTTTGTATATTTTGAATTTTGCGATTGTTTTTCTTTGTAACCTGCTTATCTGATTTAGCTTGAGGGAATAAAAGATCAACATCAAGCTTTAACTTACTTTCACAAATTTCCTTGTGCTCCAGCTGCTTTCGACCTGCTTGATCAAAAATATCAAAATGTTCTTTTGATACTTCATACTTATCCAGTGAAATCCAGGGAGAGAAACACATATAGGTTTCATTCTCTTTAACCACATGACTAAAGTGTAGTGTTCTGCCTTTCCAAAAAAATAGAATTTTAGAACTATCATATAGTTCAAAATAGATTGATTTATCTTTGGGGTCCGCTTTGACATCGATAATTGATAACCCAATAACATTTGATCGAAGATATTCAAGTAATGAATCCCTTACAATACGATATGGAGAGGGTATTTGAGCTTCAAGTGTCCATGCTCCACAATATTCATTTCCTCTCCCGATACACAAGTAGACAGTTTTCCCAGGAACTCTCACATTTAAAACGACGACATTTCCACTAGAAAAGATCTTTTGAATCTTGCCAAACTTCCATGTGTCGCCGACAATAAACTCACTTCGAATATTAACTATACTTTTATGTAATTCAGAGAAATTAAGATTCATGGATACCTACAATATATTGCATCAAACACTAAAGAATATCGATTGGCCAATCATTGCACAAAAGATTTGTTTCTTTAGTAAGTTCAACATAACTAAAGAACATATTACACGAAACCCCTTGCCAATTGAAGAAGCAAATTTAGACAATCACTTATCTAAGGTTGATGAGCTTTTTAATTTAATATCTCAAGATATTGATATTAACTCTCTTGCATTTGGGAATGTATCTGACACTCCGGAAAATCATTTCTTTATCAATAATTTGGTTAAGAATGTAACTGGCGATTTTAAGCAACTTAATTTTGCATGTGCTCTTATCGAAAATATCTCTGAGTTGAAAAACACCTTAAAAACTTATGATCGAGAAGACCTTCTTTTTCTTATTGAAAAAACGCAAAGACTTCGTCAAAAGTTTGTAAAGAGCTTTCGAGGTTTTGTTGACAAAGATGGCCATGCTAACCTTGAAAAACATCCGTTACTCTCAGCTAAAATTCAGGAGAGAAATAACTTAGAAGCTAAAATTCGTGAAGAAGTTCACCAAATCTTAAAGTCTGAAGATATTGAAAAGCGACTTCAGTTTAGCTCCTTTGATATTATCAATGATCGTTATGTCATTCCTATTCGTAGTGACTCTTATAATGGAAGTATTGGTATTATTGTTTCACGTTCCAGTACAGGTAGTACTCTATTTGTAGAACCAACATCCGTTCGAGAGTACGCAAATAAGCGTATGCAAATCATAGCTGTCATTGATGAAATCATTAATAAAATCTGCCAGGATTTTACAGATCAATTAAAGTCAGAAAATGATATTTTGATTCACTTATACTCTTTTTTCCTTCAACTTGATTACTGTCTCACTCAAGCAAAATTTAGTTATCAACGAAATTTCGTAAGACCTGAGATCTCACTAAACAACTCTGAGTATATTGAAAACTTCTTCCACCCACTAATAGAGAACTGTCGGCCTAATACAATTGATTTCAAGTCCTTTCATCATGGAATGATCATCTCTGGTCCAAATACTGGAGGGAAGACTGTTAGTATTAAATCAATTGTTCTTTGTCATGTTTTTATGAAGCTCGGTTTTTTTGTACCAGCAACAAGAGCAAAACTTAGACCAGTCCAAGATATTTTTTATTTTGATAGTGATTATCAAGATCTCTCTCATGGTCTAAGCTCCTTTGCAGGCGAAACTACTGCTATTTTACAGATGCTTGCAGAGATCAAACCCAATAGTCTAGTTGCTGCTGATGAAATATTTAATTCAACAGGTTCTGACGAAGCTTCTTCATTAGCAATTTCAATTATTAATCATTTAACTCAAAATCTCGGGGCAATGATATTAATATCGACTCACCATCAATTGTTAAAGACAACGATGCAGGAAAACTCTAATTATATCTCTGCACATGTGGGTTATGATTTTGAAAATAATATTCCAACTTTTAATTTAATTGTAGGTACCCCTGGAAGTTCGATGGCCCTTACGATTTTTGAAAGACTTAGTCATGATTATTATCTTGATAAGAATATACTACAAAATGCAAAGTCGATCCTTGACAAAAAATATATTACTTATGAAAAACTTCTTCAAGATCTCTCTCAGAAGAAAGCAGAACTTGATGGGCTTCTTATTGATAACCGTGATTTAAATAATCAACTGAAAAATCAAAGAAAATCAATGGAAGGGGTTCTTTTCTTAGAAAAGCAAAAGCTCTATGAGCAATATAAATCTCAAATGGAGAAGCAGGTTAGGAAAATTCAAGAATTGAAAGAAGATAAAGACATTACCGTTAAGCAAAAGCAAAGAAAGGCAACGGAGTTTAAATCTATTTTCAATTCTCAATCTCCGATACAGGATCAGACACAAGTTTTCGATGTTCAACCAATTGAAGAATTGATTGAGGGTAAGACGTATTTCAGTGAACTTTTAAAAAATGATTGTGTACTAATATCAGTCTCACGCACAAAAGCGACAGTTTCTTACAAAGGAAAGCAGATTATTGTTCCGACAGCAAGTCTGTATACACCTCTTAATAATACCCCCAAAACAAAACCTTCAGAGAAAGTACGTATCAATATCTTTCAATCCACCGCTGTGTCTTCAGTCACAGTAAATGGAAGGGGAATGCGTCTTGAAAAATTTCAAAGTGAGGTTTTGAGTGCAATCTTATCATTACAAAATGGCGATTTACCGTACTTATTAGTTGTTCATGGGCACGGTGATGGTGTTTTGAAAAAGTGGTTACGCGACTACTTAAAGCGTGAGAAAGATCTTACTTGGTCACCAGAAGAAGGTAATGATGGCTGTACGAAGATAGAAGTCAGTCAATCTCTTTAAAAATTCTGTTTAGACGTACGCTTAGCTGATCTTTTTGATCTGGAAGTGACATTGAAAACCATACAAGAATCGCTTCGCCACGAATGTACTCATGGGGAACAAAGCCCCAAAATCTCGAATCGTAAGAAAAGTCTCGATTATCACCCATAACAAAGTATTTCCCTTCTGGGATCACGGTTCTATCAAGATGCGTAGAGTAGATATTATCGACATCTTGTTGAATAATGAAATCATGCTTTTCTATTTGTGTTTTAAAAAACTTTAGATTTGTTGATTTGAATTTCTCGTCCATATCTTTCATTAATTCATGACCATCAAATTCAACTTGGCCAACTTCTTTATCGTTAATATAGACAACTTTATCTCTAATCTCTATCGCATCTCCAGGTAGGCCAATGACACGCTTTATATAGTTCACTGACGTATCTTTTGGATATTTGAAAACGATGACATCCCCTCTTTCAGGAGAAGATTTACCAAAGAGATAGATAGGGTTAAAGCTCATCTCAAAGATAGCAATATCACTAAAAGGTAACTTAAAACCATATTTAAACTTATTAACGAGAATAAAATCACCTATTCTCAGTGTAGGAATCATTGAACCTGTAGGTATTCTATACGGTTCATAGAATATTGATCTAAATATGAGTAAACTAAAAATTATTAGAAATATATTTCTAATTTCTTTCTTAAGCCTCATCTTTCTTTTATTTATTATTTGATCAAGTTCCATTTTATTCCAATTTTTTTATATCACTATAATAATACTGGATAATTTCTTGTGCAAGCCTAGCAGATTTAACATACCATTTTTTGAAATTGATATTCATTACACAAACAGATATTCCATCATTTGGACTTTCAAGTGGAACTGCAAAGCTGGTAAACCAGTCTCTTTTTCCGAATGGGAACCCACCTGTTATTGAACCAGTTTTTCCACCAATGTCTAAATTCTTCTTAATTCTGCTCTTTAAATTCCTAAACTTTCTACGTGCAGTTCCTTTATTGATAGTAGCTCTCATCAGCTCCTTCAACTCATCAGACACTTCCTTCTTGATAACCTGCTTAGTGTGCTTCTCATTTTCCCATGCGATATGACTCTTGTTATCGATAACTTTTGTTACTAATCTTGGATATGTAAGTGCTCCATCATTTGCCACAACCGATGAAAGTAAAGCGCAGTGAACAGGGCTCATCTGTGTGTCTTTATTAAATCCAGAAGCAATCTCTGCTAAGTTATAACCACTTTCAGGCATAATGAATGTAGATTTTGAAATGCTCAACTCTTCCATTAGCTCCTGGTTAAATCCTAACCTTTCAGCCATTTCTTTCAATTCGAAAGGTGTTGTATTTTCAATGGCAGCCTTTCCAAATACGACGTTATTTGAGTATGCAAATGCTTTTTGAAAGCTCATATGCCTTACCCAGCGTGCATCTTTCTTCTCTTTTAACTGATATTTATATAGGGTCGTACCCTTACCTCTAAATTTAAATTCTGAATCTGGTGAGACCTCTCCGTCTTCGAAGAGCTCAGCAGTTGTTACGATTTTAAAAATTGATGCAGATGGATGCGTTCCCGAAAAAGGAAGATAGTCATTGAAAGTCTTTTCTTTCCTATCGTAACCAACAGCTGTTAAAATTTTACCTGTCTTATTTTCAAGTACAACAATCGCGGCCATGTCGGGGCGGTAATACCTCAATCTCTTTTTAACAAATTTATCAAGCTCATCATTTATAGAGAACTCTAATGAGTATTTCTCTCCATCGATATCTATCGAGTTACTTTCGTAAAGGTTACTTTCTTTCAAGTGATAGTTGACGTGATTTTTTAGCGTAGATAATTCAATTTTGTTCTGAATCTGTGGGCTTTTAGTTGTTTCTTCTTTATAGGTAGCATAGTAACCGATTACGGCCAGCACAGAAAGGCCAGCCACAACCCAAATATTTATTTTTTTATTCTTCATCCCTCTTGAAACCTTTTCCAATTGCAAAGAACTCCTTACTCACCGATCTTGTTGACTTCGGTTTTAAAAAATGGAATTCCTTAAATCGATGTTTCTGTGATTTTAGAAAGACTTGTGCCTCATGGCCATCAAATACTTTGATGACGAAGTTTCCACCATCTTTCAAAAAAACGGGCAGATGATAAAAAACCTGCTCGATAAGATTTAAACTACGTGCCTGATCAACAGATCTCACTCCAGTAGTATTTGGTGCCATATCAGAAACCACAGTATCAAAAGCTTTATCTACTCCAAGCATGGCCAAATCAGTAACGTCAAAAATATCCATCTCAAAAATTTTAATATTTTTTATTGGTAGAAGCTTTTTATTTAGTGGGCGGATATCAATTCCGACGACACTTCCTTCTTCACCAACTTTTGATGATGTATATTGCATCCATGAACCCGGATGGTAACCAAGATCCAGGACATTCTCTCCCTTCTTGATAATTCCATACTTTAGATCAATTTCCTCAAGCTTATAGATACTTCTCGCAAGGAAGTTTTCTTTCTTAGCTTTTTTAAAATAAAAATCTTGGACTTTAAAACTCATAATCTTCCACTTTTTCTTGAATATTTTTTTAAAATACTACTTATAATACGTAGGTGCAAAAGACTACCAATTGTAAGTAGAATCTATAATTCTTACATGAACGCAGAGAGTAATTCTGTTAATTATTTTCATTTTTGTTAAAATAATTGTTGATTCCACTATTTTGTCCACAAAATCAGCCTAGTTATCAACAATTAACAAATTTTCTCGACTTCATACCCTAGTAAATAAATCAAGTTAAAAACACCTGTCTTTTCAAGGTTTTACCGAGGTGCGTGAAGAGAAGTTTCTCTTGTTGACACTTCGCTGCGAACATTTGCGACATTTTCCACAGAGTTATCAACAAAGTAACAATTACTCACAAGAAAAATTACAGCATCTTACATGTCAATATTTTTCTTACATCAATTTTAGGGTTTTATTAAGATTTAGCATAAAGGGCACTCAGACCATTTTCAATGATCGCTTTCACAGTTCAATGATCAAAAATCTTTTCTACTCTTCTCTGCTCGAAATGTGATCTACATCACCCTTACTTGCTATTGAGATGGCATCATAGTTGTCTCCATCAGCACTACTATATGAACCAGCAAGGAGCGTAATACTGCCACTTTCAGGGTCCACGAGTACAAATGGTGAGGAATCTAGAGTTGTCTCTTTAAGCTCAAAAGTTTCAAGGAAGTCTTCGTAAAGTGTTCTTGTGATATGTGACTTAAACAGATGAACTCCTTTTCATCAGGTTTACTATAAATAGTGTAACACACTTCAGGCTCAGTTAAACATTCTTAACAAAATCTTAACACGCCCTTCAAAGTGGGAATCAAGTAAGCATATGATAATATAGATCATATAGATCATATTTCTACTCGATCTTAATCTTCGTATTTTTTGAAATATAAGTTCGATTGGGATAACACTCAAGAATGCCAGTAGCCACAAAATCGAAAAATCTTTAAAGAAACGGCTTTCAAATACAAGCCCAGAAAGAAACAACAAACCAACTCCAAATGCAAATTCATTCATCTTATCTGATGGAAGATTAATTAACTTTGTACTGTCTTTTTTTTGATAAAGTACTTTCCCAAAGAAGATGCAAAATCCAAAAAGGCTTAGAATAAAGAAAGCCTTCCTCTCAATTAAACTCCAAATATCGACAAAACTACTGGCAAAAGATTCAGCTATTTTAAACTCTAAGGTACTCGTTGAAAGCAAGAATACCAATACTCCAAGTATCACTCCAAAGGTATTATATTTAAAAAACTGTCTTCGGTACCAATACGTTTTGTTCTTCAAAAAGAGAGTGTGTAAAGCAAATAGCTGCATTCCAAACAGTATAATATTTGTCTTATCAATTACTATTCCCCATGCTCCTACGAGACCAACAAATAGTCCTGATCGGTATGTCGAGCTTTTAGTACACCAAAGAAGCGTCCAGATCCACAGAATCGAATACGACGTTAATAACGAATTTCCAAAATTTAATGCCAAAATTTTAGAGAATGACCAAGAGGAAATTAAAGCGAAAACACCGAGTACAGCAAGTCTTCTAGAAACGAAGTATCTCAAAATTGCATAGAAAGTCATAAGATACATTGATGTCGTCAAAAAGTAGAAATGCACACACCAGGCTATTTTAAATAAATCAGGATACTTCTTAAATGGATAATAGTTTACTTGTAGAAAACTCCAAAATGCCCCTGAGATTCTCTCACTTGGATCAAAGAAAAGCTTAAGTGAATTTGCTGTCGCAAGATTGGGAAATTCAGGAATAGATGCGACAAACATCGCAACAATCAAAAATAAAATCGTTTTTTCAAAACGATCAAGGTATCGATATTCATGGAAGTTCGAACTAACCGACTCTTGAATAATTTTTCCACGTGTCGGCCAAGAATAAAATAAACCTAGCACGACCCAAGTTATCCAAAAGATATTATAAACCCACTTACCTGGAAGAAGATTAATTATATTAAAGTAGATCGTCATGAAAAACATTCCCATAAACAATCGATAAACAATTCTATCTATTGAAGAATTCACTCTAAAATATATCTTGAGACGATGATCAATTTCTTTTCCTAATAAGAACCACTGCCCCATAATAAACATGCAATAGAGAACCATAACCACTACTGATACCGGCCTCGAGATATTTACTTCTTTTTGCAAATAGATAGGTAAGAGCAAGAAAGTGAAGTACGTAAGTACTCGATATAAAAAGAATTTTGATTTTTGGTATAAAATACCCGACTTATTTTCTAAAGTTTCCACAATATTACCCGATAAAATTAGTACATTTAAACAAAGCATTACCCAAAACTACCTCGAATTGGCCCGCCTACCCAGCGGGCCTTTTTTATTTCAGGTATATAACCCTATAGTAATTCAAAAAGCCTTACCGAGCAAAAGCTTTACCTATGTATTAATCCCTGCAAAATCTTCCTAAATTACGCGCTACATTGCTTTTGTTACTCATTATGCTAATCTAATTTAGTATGCCCCAGTGCGCGAGGATTGCGCATAATGGGTTCAGGAGGAAACGTTGAGCATTGCCTTTGGTTCCATTAACACAGGTCTTCCAAAAGATATCGTTCAGCAGATTATGAATGCTGAGAGAATTCCTATTAAGAATATGGAATCTCGTAAAGGGAAGATTGAAGACAAGAAAGGTCTCGTTGGAGAGCTTGCTGGCCTTGTTGAATCAATGCGTGGAACTTTAAACAAAGCTGGTAATGCCAGATCTCTTCGTGAATTAAAAATCGAAACAAATAAAGATATCGTCGGAATCACTGCAGATAAGAATGTTGCAGAGCCTGCGAACTATCAATTTGAGGTTGTACAGCTCGCCCAAAAATCATCTGCCATGACTTCAGGTTTTGAAGACCCAGATGAAAGTTATGTTGGCGTAGGTTTTATACAGTACAAGCTCCCTAATGGTGACACAAAAGAAATCTACGTTGATTCTGAAAACTCGAGTCTTTCGAAAATAGCAAAATTGATTAATAAAGACGCTGAAAGCGGATTACGCGCAAGCGTTGTTAATGATGGAAGTGGTTCAGAAAATCCACATCGCTTAATTCTAAGTCTTAAAGATACAGGAGACACGAATAAAGCTGAGTTTCCATACTTCTATTTCGTAGATGGTATTGATGATCTCTATGTAGAATTTGAGCGTGAAGCACAAGATGCAAAAGTAAAGCTCGATGGGTTTGAAATTGAGCTACCAGAAAATAAAACTTCAGATCTTATTCCTGGTGTATCAATTGATATCAAAAAAGCTAAGCCAGGTGAAGAATTCTCAATCAACATCAGTGAAGACACGATGGCCGTTGGAGAAAAAGTAAAAACCGTTATCGATCAAGTCAATTCGGTACTAGCTTTTATTAAGACTCAAAATACACTTGATGAAAAAACTGATACTTCAAGAACGCTTGGAGGAGATATTATCCTTCAAACTCTTGAGTCAAGAATAAGAAGTACAATTTTCAAAGATATCGAAACGCAATTTGGTAATTTCAGAGTTGGTGATATCGGTGTTTCATTCCAAAGAGATGGAACAGTAAAATTTGATGAAGAAAAATTCAAGACAGAACTTGAAGGAAATTATGACAAGGTTTCTCAGATTCTAACTGGTCACTTTAAAGAAGGCGGAATCAAGACAAGTGGTTTCATTGACAACCTCAATGAACTTGCCAACTCTTCACTTCGTTTTCCGGATGGAATTTTGCAATCGAGAAAGAAAAGTCTTGAAGGAAATATTGAAGGGATCGATAGACGTATTAAGCAAAGAGAAAGAATGCTTGAACAAAAAGAAAAGAATTTAAAAGACAAGTTTTCAAGGTTAGAAGGAACAATATCAAGAATTAGAGCACAGGGAGCTGGCGTAGCAGGTTTAGGAGCAGGAGCTCCAGACGTTCAGCAACTTGGGTAAATTAGGAGGAAGTCATGAGCTACGGTCTTGGCGCTTATAAGAAAACACATGTGAACACAGCGAGTAAGGAACAGATTCTACTCATGCTCTATCAAGCAGCAATTAAAAACTGTAAGAAGGCAATGGAAGCAATCGACAAAAGAGAAATAGCTCTTAAAGGTGAAGCTATTGGAAAGATGCAAGACATTATTATTGAACTTAATAATAGTCTTGATTTTGAAGTAGGGGGAGATATCGCAAAGGAGCTTTCAGCACTTTACGACTTCATTCTATTCTCTAGTACACAGGCAAATATTAAAATTGATAAAGAGCCACTTGAAGGATGTCTTAATGTATTAACGACATTATATGAAGGTTGGCAGGAAGCAATTAAATCATTAAAAGTTTCGGGACCAGCGAAACAAGGAGCATAAATGAGAATATTCGAAAATATTATGCAGCATCTTGATCTCTTAGAAGCGCTTACCAATTCTAGTCAGGGCCTACTGCTTGCCGCACAAAATGGAAAAGTTGAGCTTGTTGATCAGATTATCGACAACAGAGAAAGACTGATCAACATTATTAAGAAAGTGCAAACGAATGTAGAAGAAGAAATTGGCGCTCTTGATCTAAAGACGGTAACTCCGGAACATATTCAGATATTTAAGACTTGGTCACAAGAAGTAAATCAAATTGTTTATGTTAATGATAAACTTGACATAGAAACTACAGAATTACTTAATGATCAAAAAGAGCAAACTACTCAAGAAATTGCATCAGTATTCAAGAATCGTCAGTCATTCAAAGGCTACGACTTATCAAATGTAAAAAAGTAAGCCCATAAAAAAACTTCATTGCAAGATGAAGCAAAAATAAGTTATTATTAATAGAGTCTAAAGGGAACCAAGAATTGGTTCCCCCTATTAACCATAAAGACCTTAAGGATGAGGAAATATGGAAGCAAGTAATTTATCTAGTTCCAGTAAAGGAAAAACAATGAAAACTATTAAGATTGATTCTTATGAGATCAAGACGTCTCGTAATAATCTTAAAGTACCTGTTGTGAACAATGTTCATCTACACTCTGTATATAATCCGGCAAAAGAAGCGCAGGCAATAGTATCAAGTTACGATGAAAAACTTCAAAGCAATAAACATGTTCTTGTTTTTGGACTAGGTTTTGCTTATCACGTCTACGAGATCTGCCGTAAACTAGAGTCTTATCATGGTAACGATTACCAAGTAGTTATAATTGAACCTAATGAAGAAGTTTATAGAGATTGCGTCGCGAATCATCTTTTCCCAAATAAAAATATTAAAGTATTTTCTGGTGAAGATTTAGACGTTGTCTACAGTGATATAACTTTAGCAAAATTTCTTATCACAAAACCTGTTATGATTAGTCATCCTCCTTCATTTAATTTATATGCAGACTTCTTCAAGAGTTTCTTAAACTATGAAGCCTCATTAAAAATCAAAGACATTGGAATGAATCTCACAAACAGAGATTTAAAGTCTTATCTTTATACAGATTTAAACTCAGAGAGTCTTGAAAGCTTTATCCAGGATAATGTATTAACAAAACCTCGACTCACAAACAATCTTGATCATTTACTACTTGCATATACTCACTTGAGTAACGGAGAATTTTAAGATGAAAGAACTCTTAATAATTAATCTTAAAAGAAATGGCGACATCTTTGCTTCAGGACATATCATCAGATCGTTCATCGCTAAGTATCCTGAAATCAAAATCACACTTCTTGTACTAAAAGAATTTGAAAGAGCTGCTTTAAACTTAAAAGGTCTTTGTGAAATCTGTACAATTGATAGAAAAAAGATTCTTACTTATAAGAAAAATAAAATCTTTTCAGATGGTTTTGCGTTAGAAGAGTTTCAAAAAGACATCTCTCATGTGACAAACAAAACATGGGATGCGGTATACAATCTTTCTAACGACAGAGTCTCAACTCACCTCACATCACTTTTAAAGAATAAATCTTCAAAACATATTGGTATCAGATTTAATGATACTTGCAATATCGAATATAGCTCTGAATGGGCCATTGTTATGAATGACATTCTTACTTCTGTGAATTATGCGCCTGTGACTTTCACAGATACATATTTAAATATGGCCAACTTGAAGCCAGCATCTGATTCATTTGTTTTAAAAACTAAAGAAGAATATAACAAATCTTCAGCAGCAAATTTTTCAGAGATTAGAAAACTTGAGGCAAATGGAAATGATGTCAAACTAATTGGAATTCAGTTAACTGCATCGACAGATTATAAGTCATTATCTCGAGATCAATTGATTAGCTTAATCGATTCACTCTATATGAGTCCAAATTTTTTCCCAATATTGCTTGCCGCTCCTACAGAAATAGAACGAAATCTTGTTTCAGCAATAAACTCAGAATTTAATAATTCGTTAGTTTCTGTAGAAGCAGACTTTCTAGCTCTTAACTCAGTTCTGATGAATCTTGATCTTTTAATCACTCCAGATACAGCAGTGAAACACCTTGCGGACTTGACTAACACACCAACAATTGAGCTATCACTCGGAGAATCTCCTTTATTTAAACAAGGTAGCCTAAATAGCGATAGCTTCATTATTACTCCACTTGTTTCAAATAGAGTTTTTAGTAAGAAAGTTGTTGAAAAAGATATTGCTCTTCAGTCACAAAATATGCTCATTTCAACAGACGATATAGTTGCACTTACAAAGCATATCCTGCTTGCTCAAGATATCTCTAGTCATGATTTTCACCCTGGTGTCTCGGTGTATTCTGTTCAAAATGATGATCTCGGTACGAGATATGAGCTAGCCTTTGGGTCTGTTGATCAAAATGCAGAAACTGAAAGACTTATGTCAAGACAACTCCTATTAAAAAAATTCACAGGCAGTGAAGATCTTAACATCTACAACGTTTTGACTTTAGATGGTACTGCAAGCCTTGAAAACTGGTTATCGGAGACAAAGACTTCTATCACAGAAGTCTCTAAAGGATTACTTGGGACACTTAGATCATTACTACAAATTGATGGTTCAAAGAACAAGACGTCACTCTTCTTAAAAAATCTAACTGAGCTTTTGTCTGAATGTGAAATTGATTCTCAATTTATGGCCATACCACTTCTTCGCTTCAGAGCAAGGATTGAAGCTTTAAATACATCAGACCTACTAGAGTCAGCAAGAGAAATGGAAGCATTAATATATGAACTAAAAGCAGATATCCAGGTTCAAGTTGATATTGTGAAAACGACAAGTGACTACGTTAGAAAATCTAAAGATTCTCAAAGAACGAGATTCTCAAAGGAAAATCATAATGACATCTAATGAAAATGAAATTTTCAAAAAAGAGTTCATGGAAAAACTAAATCAAGTTAAAGCAAAACTTGCACGTAAAGAAAAGCTGAGCGATGAAGACTTCACATTATTGCTAATGAGTTCCGCTCTCGAAGAGCAAGGATAATATAATGGGCGCAAAGCAAGAGAACAATTCAACAGAAGTTAATATAAAGTGGATTTCGATTCTTCAACTAACAAGAATCGGTGACATTTTACAAACGGCCCAAGCAGTAAGGCTTCTCAAGATTAATCACCCAGAGATTAAAGTTCAACTTGTTGCCCGTAAGCAATTTGCAGAACCTATTCAATTTATAATCGATCAAGTTTTTGACGAGTGCATCTCACTAGATTTAAAAACTGCCATCAACTTAAAAGATGGCGTTAAAGGGTCAATCAGAAATATTGCTTCTCAAGTTACTATCATTAACAAGAGACCTATTGCAGCGAGTATCAATCTATCATTTTCTAAAACATCAACTTATCTTCACTCACTTATAAAGAGTGAATATAAGCTAGGGCCATTCTTCAATGAAAAGCATGAACAAGTAATTCAGGACAAGTGGTCGCAATATCTTTTCTCTTCAGTTATGAGAGGCAACTTAAATCCTTTCAACCTAGTTGATCTCTTTGCTGCAATTGTTGGTGTAAAGAAAAATAATACGCATTTATCTAACAAAGAATTTTCTAAAGAAGTAAAAAACAAAGTATTAATCCATCCATTTGCTTCACTCGATAAAAAGAAATGGGCCGAATCGAAATGGACGGAAGTTGTCTACAACCTACTTAAATCTAATGAAGAGCTAACAATCTATATTGCTGGCTCAAATGGAGATACCGAATCATATGAGAAAATGACGGCATCCCCTATCCTATCAAAGTTTAAAGATAGAATTGTACCACTTCTAGGTAAGAAACTTACCGAGGTTTATGACTTAGTTGATGAGAACTTTCTCTTCATCGGTCATGACTCAATGCTTAGTCACCTTTTTAGTTTCAAAAACATTAAAAGCTTAACAATTTCTCTTGGTACGGTAAGAGTTCAAGAAACGGCACCTTACTCACTTAACAATTATGTCCTATCACCAAAAACAAATTGCTATCCATGTTTTCCTGACACTAAATGCTCATATTTTCAGTGCCATGCCGATGTTCCTTTTCATACAGCAATAGCGATGGCAAAACAGTTACTGACTTCGAATTCTCTCAATATGGAAAAACTAAGAAAGGATGTGACTGACTTCAATTTGAATTCAGTTGATATTTATAAGACGACTACTAATAATCTTGGCCAGTTGCTTCTAAAAAATCTTCTTGATGAAAACAAGAGTGCTAAAGAAGTATTCCGTGATTTTTATAATGTAATTTGGTCATATTCATTCAGTGAGATTGAACCAACAATTAATCTACCAAAACTTTCAAAGAATGCTGTAGAAGCCTTAAGCATGATGCCAGGTGCAGCTGAAAACCTATACGAGCTGGCTGAATTTGGGAAGAAATATAGTCGATTTATTCTTGAAGAGATTTCAAATAATTCTCCTAACATTCAGTCGATAAAGAATTACTCAGTTAAAATTGATGAAATCGACAGACTATTAGATGTTTTAATAACTTCATATCCCCTGTTATCTCCAATCGTTGATTATGCAAAAGTTGCAAAGTCAAACTTGAGTGGTACCAATATTGTAGAATTAACAGAATCTGCTTTCTACGTTTATCAAGAGATCTCAACCTCTTCTAGTATCATCTATGATTTCTTAGGGAAACTTAATATTAAAAAAGATAATGTAAAAAAACAAACTTCATCAAGGACAGATGCATGATTACAGTAAGTATAAGTAGAGAAGTTCTCGAACTTAACGAAAACCAGTCAATCACTCTACAAGAAGCTATTAGCTTAATTGAAAGAGAAGGGCTAAAGAATAATGAAATCGTCACTGCAGTCTCGATCCATGGAGAAACAATCCCAGTTGATCTTCTGGGAGAAATTGCAGAAGTGGACTTAGACAATCTAGGAAATCCAACTCTTGAAATTAAGAACTCGATCGAAATAGCCATGGAAGCTCTTAATGACTCAAATACTTATATTGATACATTGAATGCGAAAATTCATGAAATCGTAGGTTTTTACAATGTAAATGATGTTGACCAGGCAAATGCAAACTTCTCTGATCTAATCGATCTTATTGATCTCTATATTCAGTTAATTTCAAAAGTTCATCGTACTGTAAAAAATCATAACCCAACATTTTTTAAGAATAATGAAACGATAAGAAACCTAGAAATTCACCTTTTATCGGTTCTTAAAGCTCTTATTCCGGCCAAAGAGAAAAATGACATAATCATGCTTTGTGACTTGCTAGAATATGAACTTGTCGATAACCTAGCACAGTGGAAAATCAAAGCAATTCCTCTCATGCTAGAAAGCGGAAAGATCTAACTTTATATATAGATAAGAGGGCTAAACAAGAGTTAGCCTTCTTCGATTCATTTGAAATTTCACTTACATCTAAAAAATCTCAATCTCAATACACATTAAAGAATGACTCTGTAGAATTTAGTAATAATTCTGAATATCGATTATATACGCCTAATGAAGATTCTCTTAAAAAGCACCTTGCTAATATTCAAGAAATTGATTCTTTATCAACAGATATTAGTCCTCTTCAAAACTTGGAAGATAGCTTCAAAAAGCTTTTCAAAAATGTCACACATATTGATGATATTATTTTAAATTTTAATAAAATTTCAAATTTTAAACATTATCATTTCTTCCAGATTCTAGTTCATGAAAAAGGACAATCTCAAGCTTACTCCTTTTCAAGTGAATCTAAAGAGACGATTACAGTAAGTTCTTATAATAATATTTTTTCAAAAGTTAAAAAAAGTAAAAACAAACACTTTGACCTTAAAGACATAAATTCCGAAGATATTCATGTCATCGGATCCTTTTTGGCCAAAGAGCTTGAATACACTGATTTATCAATAATAGTAATTGCCTCAAGAGGTGATCTTTTTAGTTCACAAAAAGAAGAAAAGGATTTTTTCTCAAATCTAATTTCATACAGTAAAATTAAATTAGCAATTATCGCTAAACATACTTTGATACTGAATCAAAAAATGAAGATTCAAAATATCATTAGAAACTTTCCAATTTATCTTAACATTAGCTCAAAGTTAGTTAATCTCGAATCTATCCAGAATGCTAAAAACTCAACAAAAACAATAAGTAATGAGCATGTTACGATTACATATGAAACCGTTGAAAGCAGTACGAATGAAGCCGATCTCTTTCATCACGCACGTTTAATGATAATGGGAGAGCTTCTCAATACACTTAGTCACGAACTTTCAAATCCACTTTTTGGAATAAGTATATCAACTGAAATGCTCTCTCTGGATTCAAATGAAAAAGATATTGATATACTCTCAACCATCAAAGAAGTTGGTCTAAGTGCATCCCGCTGCCAGGTTATCATTAAGAGTTTCTCTGAACTCTACAACGAAACAGATATTAAAACAGAGACAAGCCTTAAGACTCTTATAAATGAGACATTGACACTAACAAAAAGTGAATCTAAGTTTTTCAAAAAGAAGATTAATTTCATCAATACCAAAGAAGATGATATTTACATTTTTACCAATCCTACATATCTCAGCCAAATTGTTTTCAATCTTGTCATCAATAGTTCTCAATCACTAAAAGAAAGTTTGCTACAAACCAAAGAAATAAACATTGATGTCCAAGAAATGGAAGACGAAGTCACTATTTCAGTGCGAGATAATGGTCCCGGAATTCCTGAATCAAAGAGCAATAATATTTTCAACCCATTTGTTACAACAAAAGAGAATGGAACTGGACTCGGTCTGGCAATTTGCAAAAG
Source organism: uncultured Bacteriovorax sp. (assembly GCA_964593545.1). GTDB lineage: Bacteria > Bdellovibrionota > Bacteriovoracia > Bacteriovoracales > Bacteriovoracaceae > Halobacteriovorax_A. The sequence goes on from CAZQJK010000022.1 coordinate 32,192, forward strand.
ACTCTGTGAAAAAATAAATGCTACTATTGAGTTAAGAAATCAGTCTTCAGAGTGGACAGAATTCAGAATTAATATTCACAAATAAGGATCTGATGAAAAAAATACTTTTAGTCGAAGATGAACCTCTTATTCAAAAAACATTGAAAATGTTACTCCAAAGAAGAGGACATGAGGTTATGGCACTTAGCAGTGGAATTAAAGCAATCGCTCAAATACATGACGAAAACTTTGACCTCATCATTTGTGACTTAATGCTTCAAGATATCACTGGCTTCGATATTATTGAAGAATCAAAGGCAAAGTTCTCGCCAGAGGATATTTCAGCAAAATTTCGGATTATAACCGCCTATAGCTCCCCCCAAATTATCGAAAAAGCAAAATTATATCAATGTGCCATTTACAGTAAACCATTTACAGATGTAAATTTAGTTATAGATAACATACTAAGAGAAAATAATGACGCAGATTAAGAAAATTGGAATTGTACTCAAGCCTAAAGTTGTTCATGATCTCATGACAATGCTACCTAATCTTTACGAATGGCTTAAGAGAAGAAAAATTGAAATTTCACTCTATGAAAGTGAAGCCGACCGCATTTCAAAAATTTTCAAAAATAATAAGCCAAAAATTAATCTCTTGTCTAAGCAAGTCCTTTTGAGTGAGTCAGATCTCATTATCACTCTTGGCGGTGATGGTACTTTAATAGGTGTCTGTCGAAATAAGTTTTCTAAATCAACTCCAATTTTCGGGATCAATATGGGCAATCTTGGCTTTATAACTGAATTCTCGAAACATGACTTCTATGATGATCTTGAACTTGTACTCAAGGGCAAATTTAAACTTAACAAGGTACCACTTTTTAAAGCAGAAATATTTGAAGGTACAAAGAAAATAAATGAAGCGATATTTATCAACGATGCAGTAATTTCAAAAAATGGTATTTCAAGAATGTTCTCAGTAACATTAGAAACAGATATTGAAACCATTTATAATCTCGCAGGTGATGGACTAATTGTAAGTAGCCCAATTGGCTCAACGGCCTACTCTCTTGCAGCTGGTGGACCTATTGTTCATCCACAGGTAAGAGCAATTACTCTAACTCCAATTTGTCCTCATGCTCTTACTCATCGCCCTCTACTTTTACCAGACAACCAAGCTATATGGATAAAGGTGCCCAAAGATGAAAGTGAGTTATCTCTGACACTTGATGGGCAAGAAAATATAACGATTTTGAAAAATCAAAGAGTAAAAATCATTAAATCTTCAAGATCACAAATTAGTTTGATAACAAATCCTAATCGTGAATACTTTGGAACTTTAAAAGAAAAATTTAAACATGGGCGTCGATAATTATGAGTGCAAGACTAAATTTACAAACACTGAAACTACAAAACTTTGCAACTTTTACAAACCAACAAATTAATTTTAACGAACATTTTAATTCAATCGTTGGTGAAACGGGATCAGGAAAAAGTTTAATCCTTGATGCTCTTCAAATGATATTCGGAGCAAGGGCTGATAAAAAGCTTGTTCGTAATGGTTCGGAGTTTGCTTCAATTGAAGCTATCTTTACTTGTGAAGATAATAAATCTCGAGATTTTTTCGATTTAATTGGTTTTCCATGTGAAGAAGATATTGTTATTAAGAGAATCATTTACAATAATGGGAAGTCAAAATCTTTTCTAAACTTTCAATCTTGCCCACTTAATATTCTCACTCAGGTTGCTAGAAAGTTTATCGATCTCGTTGGACAGTTTGAAAATCAGAAACTTTTATCAGATGATTACCAGCTCAAGCTCCTTGATAATTTCGCTGGTCAAAGTTCAACTTACACAACTTATAAAGATAGCTACAATGAGCTTAAGTTACTTGAAGCAAAGCTAATCGATCTTCAAGAACTTAAAGGGAGATCACTTGAACGAAAAGATTTCTTGCAGTTTCAAATAAGTGAAATAGAAAATCTGAACCCTGACCTTGTCGAAGAAGATCAATTAAAACAAAAGAAAGATCGTATATTAAACTACGAGAAGAACCAGAAAACCCTAAATGAAATCAACTATATTCTAAGTGAATCAAATAGTAGTGCAATTGAAACAGTTTCTCGCGCAGAAAGACTTTTAGATACTCTCTCAATTGATGAAGGTCTCACTTCAAGATTTGCTAATCTCAAAGCTGAACTTGATGATATTTCCTACGAAATCACCAAGATGTGTAACGACGAAGCTCCAGATGACACAATCGATGAGATAATAGATCGTCTCGATGGTTATCAAAAACTTAAAAGAAAATTTAATTGTGATACGAATGGTTTAGTACAGGTTCTTCATAAGTATCAAGATGAGTTTTCCGAAATTGAAGTTGTTCATACTGAAATCAATAAAACTATGAAACTCATAAGTAAACAATATGATATTTGTAATTCAATAGCTCTAAAACTTCATAACGTCAGAGAAAAGAAAGCAACAGAATTATCAAAATCCCTAACGAAGCTCATTCAGGCCCTCAATATGAAAGGTGCTGTTATTGACATCAGAATTAGTAAATCTGAGACACTATTGTCATCAGGTATTTCTAAACTAGATTTCTATGCATTAACAAATCCGGGAGAAGGTTACCATCCAATCAAAGAGATTGCCTCCGGTGGGGAATTATCAAGAATTCTACTAGCACTAAGACAAGTGTTAAGCACAACAGAGTCGATAAGCGTTTTTCTATTTGATGAGATTGATACCGGAGTTGGTGGAGAAACAGCAATTACAATTGGTAAAGCACTTCAAGAGGTTTCTCGAGGTAGTCAAGTTATTGCGATTACTCATTTACCACAAATTGCAAACTTCTCAGATCAGTTACTTTGGGTTGAAAAGGAATCTGTGCAAATTAACGATGGAATTAGAACAGAATCACAAGTAAAGCATATTGAACGACTACAAATGCCTAAGTATATTAAAGAAATGCAAGCGCTCTAAATAGAGCGCTTTTTTAAAGCTTCATAATTTCAATTTTATCACTGATTCTTATATAGCTGTTTGTATATGGTACGTATCCATTATTGGCATAAATCACGGTATCACTCTCAAAATAATCCATAAAATGACTATGACCAGAAATCACAACTTCAACCCCATATACTTTTGATGCTACTTCTGCAGCTTCGCGAAATGAATCTCGTATTCGAAGGTTTTCTTGTGGGTTTCCATATCTTGCCTTATTTCGACTTCTGCTTTTTTTACTTGCAGTTACTCCGATAAAATTTAATATACGGTAAGGCATTAGTTTATTGGCAATATAGTTTAATGGTTTTGAAGTAATAAATTTCTTATATCTCTTGTAGCTAGGATTTCCGAGCTCTATTTCATCACCATGACAAAAAAGTATTTTCTGTTCATTGAAAGTTTTCTTAAATGGCTCTTTATATACTTTTATTCCTATTTCACTAAAAAGTCTTTCGATGTGAAAATCGTGATTTCCTTCGAAATACTTTATTTTAATTCCCAAAGATAATAGTTCTTTTAATTTGTCGAAGAACCAATTGTATTCGGTGTAGTATTCTTGATGTGGTCCAATCATTAAATCAAAAATATCGCCAAGTAGATAAATAGAATCATTAGTTTGAAAAGGTAAAGAAAGAAATTTCTTCATTTCATTAGAGTTTTGGCCATCAGGCTTTATGTGGACATCAGAGATTGTGTATATATTCATCTCATAATAATAGCGAAATTAGAGTAGATCGGTAAGTAGTTTTTTCATTCCTTTACCAAGCTTTACAACACTCTCTTTGTAAAAATCATTTGCTTCGACTTTAAAAGAGATTCTTTTTGCACCATAAGGAAATCTATCGACTTGGTATGGTTTAAGATTTGCAACATTTACGATTTCAGCTTTAACTTTGATCTTCTTTGTTGGAAATTCAATATTACATTCAAGAACTTGTCCTAATTCGAGTTTAAGGTTTCTAAACTCTAAACCATTTAAAATAAAAGAAAATCCGCCAAACGAAACATCGTAACACTCTTTTTTCATTCCATCGATTTTAAAATAAACTGGAATAAGTGGCTCTAATCTGTCTTCTCTTCTTCTATCATGTTTTTGAAATGCTTCAGGATAATGAACTTCAAGATGTGTCCCTCTATACGTTTCAACTTTTGAAACAAATAATAACTGAGAATCAGGAATATAGAATTTCAACAATCCAGGACCACGTATTAGGTCTTTTATATATTCTTTTGCTCTGTGATCTATTTCAAAATTAACTACTTTCTTGTATGCATTATAATTTTTTAACTCAACAGGTACTCTTATAATCTCATTTGCTTCAAGGTCCCAGATGAAGGCTTTCGCACCTGTGCTAACAGATCTTCCAATCAGTTGCTCAAATGTTTTCTCTTCACCTTTTAACTTTAACATTTTCAATTCCGTTCCTTTTTCCCAAAATCCTCTGGATAACTAACAAAATTACCCAGAGGAAAAAATGGGTAAAAAGGTATAAGTTTACATCGCTAAAAAAAACTTATTCCTATGCTTTCAAGAAAAGAGCGGGAGGAATTCTCCTCCCGGTCTACAACTTTTATTATCCTACTAATCTTAGTGCTGCGTTTGGTAGAGAATTTGCTTGAGCTAAAGTTGCAACCCCAGCTTGCTTAATAACGTTACTTGAAGCCATTTTTGCTGACTCAGCCGCTACGTCTACGTCTTCGATTACTGATCTTGCAGCGTCCTGGTTAAGGGCCTGAACTTCAAGGTTAGATACAGTAGACTGTAGTCTTGACTGAATCGAACCAAGGTCGGCTCTTTGACCTGATACCATTTCAATGGCAGAATCGATTTGACTCATTGATCCTAAAGCATCATCTTTACTTGCTACGCTTGTTGATGCAATACCGATTGAATCAGATGTTGCATTTGTTCCTGAAGAATCAAATGTAATTCTATTTTGTTCTCCATCATAAGCGCCTACTTGAATATCTTTTGCCTCGCCTTCACCATTTAATAGATTTGATCCGTTAAATGTTGTCGATTGAGCGATACGATCTACTTCTGTTGTTAACTGTTGATATTCCTTGTCCAAGAATCCTCTTTCAGAGTCTCCAATTGTATCTGAAGCAGCCTGTACCGTTAACTCCCTAAGTCTTGTTAAGATATTAGAAGTTTCGTTTAAGCCCCCTTCAGCAGTTTGAACTAAAGAGATACCATCGTTAGCGTTTCTTGTTGCCTGTCTTAAACCCTTTGTTGTAGCTTCTAAATTTTTAGAAATTGCTAAACCAGCGGCATCATCTGCAGACTTTGTGATTCTTTTACCACTTGATAATTTTTCAAGAGAACTTTGTCCCTCTTCCGATACTTGTCTTAAGTTCTTTTGTACTGTTTGTGATGCAATGTTTGTGTTAATTCGTAATCCCATTTTGTACTCCTTTCTAAAGCGTTGTTTTTTACCATTTTTTTGTCTGAGTTGTTTTGTCAGACAAGAGACCTATCGATCTAGTCAGGAATTTTCTTTAGTATTTTCGTCAAGTACTTTCAAAAAAAAGTGGAATATATCAATCTTTACAATACCTTACGGGCTATTATTTTTTGGCATGAATTTTGATAAATGTAGTTCCCAACAAAGATATCTTTACTTGCACATCTTAATTTTAGTGTTAAATTTGTTAAATGAATTTTTTGAAAGTCATTATCGCCTCTGTATCCATACTCGGCTTAAATCACTCACAAGCACAGGAAACTGCCATTTCAAGCAACAATGGCTACGAACACTTCTTTACTGGTGCTGTCACATATCATTTCTTTGATTTTAAAGAAGATGCTAGAAAATTTAAAAAGGATATCGGTGATCAGGGTAAGCTTATTCTCCATCCATTCTTAGGCTATGAGAAGGCCACAATCAAGGGAGAAGACCTTTTATACAATGCCTTCTTTATCTTCAATGACTCACTCGGTTCGCCTGCTCTAGGCTACAATAGAGGCTTTAGTATAAGAGTTGATAAGTATATTGATGTTGGATATTTTTTTGGCGTTTACATGATCCGACAAAATGTCTGGGAAGATAATAATATCAGTCTACCACTACGCTTAAAGCTTGGCCGAAATATCGCTTTAGTCCCTATCATCGGCTTAAGACAAACGCTAACATTACCAGTTACTAAAAAAATTGATTTTAAGTCTTCTATTGCGATAATGCCAAATACTGCGACTTTGCTACTAGGATTTTCAAAGAACTTTTGATCCAAACGCAAAGAGGCCTCCAAAAATGGAGGCCTCTGAGGTTTTGTTTTTTTAATTCGATTTTGTGTTTTCGATTAACCGATCAATCTCAGTGCACCTTGGTTAGACTGATTAGCTTGCGCTAATACTGCAGTTGCAGAGTTTGATAGAATATTTGTTCTGGCCATTTCTGCTGACTCAGAAGCAATATCAGTATCTCTAATTCTTGAATTTGCAGCACTTAAGTTTTCTGTCGAAACTTCAAGGTTACTAATCGTAGACTGTAGTCTATTTTGTAGTGCCCCTAGATTCGCTCTGTTTCCAGAGATTTTCTCAATTGCTGTATCAAGAACATCTAAATTACCTTGTGCACCTTCTTTTGATGCTACAGATAATCCACCTAGACCAATGTCATCTACTTTTGCAGATGTATCAGCTGGATTATAAGAGATTCTATCTAATCCTTCTTGGTTGTTAATACCGATTTGGAAATCCATTTGATCCCCACTTCCATTTAACAGATTTTTTCCATTAAACTTAGTCGATTCTGCAATTCTTTCAACTTCAGACGACAAGTTTTGAAATTCTAAATCTGTAAACTTTCTTTCAGTATCACCAACTGTATCCGATGCTGCTTGTACAGATAGCTCTCTTAGTCTAACTAAAATATTTGATACTTCGTTTAGACCACCTTCTGCTGTTTGTACCATCGAGATACCATCACCAGCGTTTCTTGTCGCTTGTTGAGTACCTCTAATATTAGCTTTTAGTTTTTCACTAATTGCTAAACCTGCTGCATCATCTCCTGCTTTATTAATTCTATTACCTGAAGCTAGTTTTTCAAGAGACGTATTCTGTGCTCTTTTAACTGTACCTAAACTTCTTTGTGCTGCTAACGATTGAACGTTTGTGTTAATTCTCATACCCATACTAATCTCCTCGAATCATTAAAACCTCCGTGTGATGTTTAAAGATAAAACTCCTTGTCCTATCTCTTTTACTCAAAGTTACCTACCCCTAGGTAACAATAACCATTACGGTTACTCAAAAATTTACTTGAGAGAAAAAGGTATAATTTTCCTAATTATTTTGAGTACTTAACTAATATGCTCGACTATTTAACGACTGCTTCAAGGTAAGTCTTGAGATTTGCAAAGCTCTTAATGTCCGTCTTAATTGATTGGTTTTTGAATTTATTTTTTAATGAATAGTTAAGGAAAATGAATCCATCATCAAAGTGACAATGTTTATTTGTGAAAAGAATATAATTTGAATTAATATTCGCACGAATGATGCAGTATTTTTTACTGTTTAGCGTAGAGTATATCGCTTTAATTAATTGTTGTGACGTCGTTATATAAAGACCATCACCATCTCTTTCACTTGAAAAAGTAAAACAATTATACTGATTTTCTTTTAGATTAACGAAGAGCAATTTAAGATCGGCCTTGAACTTTATTTATTAAATCGGTAGTAGAGTACCCATTTTCAAAACGTAAGCTTTTCGTTACACCACCATTCTTTGCAACGATATCATGACCGACGATGTCTTCGACTTTCCAGTCACCACCCTTTACTAGAACATCAGGCTGAATTTTACTAATTAATTCGTATGGCGTGTCTTCTTCAAAGATGAAAACAAAGTCTACGGCCTTGAGATTTTCAAGCATAAACTTTCTATCTTCTTCTTTATTGATAGGTCTATCGTCACCTTTCAGTCTCTTAACACTTGCATCAGAGTTAACACCAACAACAAGTAAATCACCTTGTTCACGAGCATCATTTAGGTACGCGATATGTCCACGATGAAGTATATCAAAACAACCATTTGTGAAAACGATTTTTTTATCTTTTCGATTTTTTTCTAATTGTTCGAAACTCACGCGCGAATTACCTTATTTTTTAAAAGTTCAGCATCAAGTTTCATAAGATATGGTAATCCACATAATGGAATCGATAAGAGTTCTAGCATCGAACGTTTTACGATAAATAAGATCGTCATTTCTTTGTGAAATTTAGTTTTTGTTTTAAAAATTTTCTGCCCAATAGTTTGAGAGAATCCCATCGACAGTGCATAGATATTATAAATTAATACAAATAGAACTATTGGGAAAACAACATTCGACGACATTAGTAATTGCTGAGTAAAGTTTTGCAAAGTCATTGTTGTAGAAACGAACATTAAAGTGAAAATAACACTTACCAAAACTAAAACAATTGCGAGATCCAGTACGTATGACATCAATCGATTAGCAGCCACTGCTTCTTTCTCTACCTTTTCAAATATTTTAATATCTTTATTTGCTTTTGCAGGAGTTGAAGATGTTTGTGAGTAAAATGCTTTTAGCTCACTAGGTATAGCTCTTTCTTCAGAGACTGGTTTTCTAATAACTTGGTCATATACCTTCTTATGGATGTGTAAGTCATTTTTTTGAGAAGTACTATTATGATGAAATCCTAGTCCTTCATTAATTGGTTTAAAAGGAATATCTTCAATATCAAACGCATCTAAATCGAAATCGACAACTTCAATTTTCTTCTTATTTAATTCTGAGTCTAACATCTTCTATACTCCCGTTATTATTAGGATGACATACTTTTCATAAAGCAGCAAATTTTCCTAATATATATCCTACACATGTGGATACAGCATTTGGAGAACGTAAAATTGGTCCACCTGTGTATAGCGTCGATGAGTTTTCAAGGCTTAGAATATAATCTTCCTCTTTTGAGCTCAATCCCCCCTCAGGGCCAATTACGATTAATATTTTACTATTTGGTTCAATACTTAAATTTGTAATCGAGTTCTTATTTCTAAGAGTTGATAAAATGACAAAGTCATACTTTTCAAAGATTTTAGAGCACCCCTCGAGATCTAGTGCTAAATCTTCAACCTGCATGAGGAATGGATTATTAGACTGAATCGTTGCACTCTCAATAAGTGAGTCCACTCGATCAAAATTCTTAATTTTCCATTGCGAATATTCTGCGGTGAATGGAAAGAAGTTTGTAACTCCGAGTTCAACTGCATTCTTTAGGCATAACTCAAAAGCTTCTTTTTTTGGTAGACCTAAGCAAATGTCAATATGGTAAGGTCTTTCGAACTTATCTTCATGCTTAACTCGTAGGCTGACTTCTCTTTTGTTTACAGCCTCTGTCAGTGCTATAAAACTTGACCCATTACCAGTTAGAAGCTTTACCTCTTCGCCAAGTCTAATACGTGTGACTTTTATAAGATGGTGAGCCCTTTCATCACAGAGAATGAAATTATCTCCCTCATGAATTATTTCTGAATTTTTTAATAATACAGCTCTCATTATTTCTTAAATACAATCGCTGACCAATCTCCTTTTGAGACTGTCTCAATATGATTTAGCATTTTATATTCTTCGCGAATATTTGTAACTTGATCATTCAAAATACCAGAAAGAACAAGAAAAGACCCTTCTTTCAATGTACTTAGTAATGTTTCCTTCTCGAGGATTAGGACATGTTCCAAAATATTAGCAAATACAAGATCATATTTTTCTGTAACTTCAAAACGATCACGGTGAGCGAGAACAATTCCATTCAAGTCACTATCTTCAAAATTAAGTTTTAAATTTGTTAAGCAATTATCAAGTGCTGCGGGGTCGATATCAATGAAATCAACCTGCATATTTAATTTCTTTATTGCTCCAATTCCGAGAATCCCAGAACCACAGCCGAAATCTAAGCACAGACCACCTTTTTTGATTTCTTGTTTTACAGATTCAAATAGTTTTAAACATAGAAATGTCGTTTCATGCTCTCCAGTACCAAAACCCATACCTGGGTTGATATAGATATGATCGCGATTCTCTTTGTGGCCTTCTTCTTTGTACCACTCAGGAATAACCTTTAGGTTTTCAGTAACTTCGATTGGAGCATAGTGCTTTTTCCACTCTTCATTCCAATCTGAGAACTCTTGCTTTTGTGCTGTTATTCCTACATCTTGGTGATTTTCTTCGATATATGAGACGAAGTCTTCGGCTCTTTTTAAATCACCGTTGAAAAAATAATATTTATAAATTAAGGCACTTCTGATTTTCGCTTCAACTTCAACTTCATCAATGACTGAAAGAGGAACATCTCCGCCGCTATAAGCTCTTTCTCCGAGAATGGCGTCAACTTGAGCCTCATCAATTGAGAATTCTTCAACACCATCAACATGAAAAGATGTCATCGCAACTTCATTAATTTCTAGTGCCTTGTCCTCATTTATAAAACGGGCCTCAACAATAAAAAATTCACCTTTTTCCACAGTCATCACTTATATTCCTTAAAGCAAGCATATTGCCATTTGGGTACATTCCATCAATCTTTATACAGCTTTTCATAACCCAAATAACGCTTGGATGCCATAGATTTATATATGCATAGTCATTATTTACAAGCCTACTTGCTTGCTTATAAAGATCATTTCTCTTCTCAATATTTTCTGTCGATTCAGCTGTATCAAGTTTTATATCTAACTCACTGTTTTTATAGAATCCACGATTCGCACCTTTCGGTGGGATATTATCGCTGTGAAAAGCGAATTTTAACATATCAGGACCTGTAAATCCGACCCACTTGCCTACAAAGAGATCATATTCGCCTCTTTTTAGTCCCCTTAAGAATGTTCCCCACTCCTGGACAACTAATTCAACTTCAATACCAAAATTCTTCATTTCTTCTTTGATGATTTCAACTAACTCTAGAGCAAATTTATTATTTGTACTTTTCCACAGAAGCTTAAGGGGGGCTCCGTTGTAATTCCACTTACCATTAACTCTGGTTAATCCAGCTGCTTGAAATAACTGCTCCGCTTTTTTGGGATTATATTCTTCTTTCCGATCGATGTGTAAATTTGCAAATGCTTCAGAAAAGAGTCCATTGGCTATAGTTGCATTATTCTTAAATTTGTAGCGAACTATTTTTTCTCTCGGCACGAGTAGACTTAATGCCTCTCTTATTCTTCGATCTTGCAAGTAAGGTTTTTGATGATTAATGCCAATATAGTTATAGTTGGTACTTTCCTTTTTCTCGACGCGAACATCCTTGCTCTTTTCTAAGAACTCAATTTTTCGAGGAGACATTTCTGCTAATGAGATATCGATCTCCCCTTTCATCATTTTTAAAGATAATGTTGTTTCATCTTTAACAACGACAAAATCAAGTGGAGGTAATTTTTCTTTTAAAGGTATGAGGTTGATATGGAACGAGTCGATTAATCCGAACTTATATTCACCGGCACCAATTATTTCTTCGAGTTCTACTTTTTCTAATCTATCGAAGTTTGGTATCTTTATTATTTTAAGCAAAACGAGATTAGATAAGTGATCGAGTCCAAATTTATTGTAAACAAGCTCTACTTTATAATCTCCCAATTTTCGCACTTCACTTATATTGCCAAAAGCAAACCTAAATACTGATTTAATCTTTTCGACTTCGGTAAAATATTTATGTGAATTAACAACACTATCAGCATCGACAGGAGTCCCATCCCAAAACTCAATATTCTTCTTAAGGTCAAAGATGATGCTGTACTTGTCGCCTGAACGTTTTTCTTCATATGTTGTGCATAGGCGACAAATGATATTCATTTTCTGGTCAAAATCAATGAGTGATGTATTTACTAATCTATTTATATTTTGCGAATTTGCATCTGTCGAAAAGAATGGACTTAAGTTATTGGGGGATGCTGAGATTGCTAGTTTATATGCCATAGTCTGTAGTGAAACAACCATAGCGCATATGAGTAATTTAATTATTTTGTTCATTTTTATATCACCTAAAATTTAATTAACTAGTTAAAATTCTATCATTTTTTGGTTATACGTGCCAGTAATTGAAGATTTGATAATTCTTACAAATATAGTTTAAATCTCACTTTTTTCTGTTATAAAGTCTTGTTTGGAGAATTTATGAAGCTAATTGGTATCGCAGGTGGTTCAGGGTCTGGAAAAACAACTTTCGCAATGAAAGTGATGGCAAAGCTCCCCGCGAATAAAGTAAATCTTCTTCATATGGATTCATATTACCTTCATGATCAACCTGAAGAGTTCTTCACAAAATCAGGAAAACCAAATTTTGATCATCCAAGCTCTTTTGATTGGAAATTACTCCGATCCCATCTGAAGACACTTAGAGATGGTGGAAGTATTGAAGTACCAGTCTATGACTTCAGTACGAGTATGCGCCTTGAAGAAACTGAGCTTCTCACGCCGAAGCCAATCTTACTTTTTGAAGGAATTTTCACTCTCTTTGATCAAACAATTCGAGAAATCTTAGATATTAAAACATTTCTACACGTCGATGCTGATATAAGATTCACCAGACGTCTCAATCGTGACGTACAAGAACGTGGACGCTCACTTGAATCAGTGACTTCACAGTACTATGAAACAGTAAGACCTATGTATCAAAAATTTCTTGCTCCTCAGCAGCAGTATGCTGACTTCATCGTTGGTGAGGAAACTGATGTTGCAGCAGATATTTTAGCTTCGAAGCTAAATGACTTCATTAAAGATGAAGAAGCAATTCAAAACCTAATTGACCACAATAGCTTTGCATAATATTTTTCTCAGTGTAAATTAATTATATGAAAAGCTACTTAAAGATCTCTCCAGTCGGTGGAGTCAAACAAATCGGTTCAAACTGTACGTTAATTGAAACAAATTCACAGAGACTACTTATTGATTGTGGAATTTTATTTCCAAATGAAGGTGTTTTTGACATTAATTATCTTATTCCTGATTTAAGCCACATCGAAGATATTGATACGATTATTATTACTCATGGACATGAAGATCACATTGGTGCGATTTCACATTTTATAGAAGCATTTCCTAGTGCAACTATTTATGCTCCTCGTTTTGCAAAAGAATTGATTAAGTACAAACTTTCTCAAAAGAAAATTTCAAAAGAGATTCATGATCTTTCGAAACAAATTTTTACAGACATCGAAGTTGAAGCATTTCATGTCAATCACTCAATTCCTGATACAAAAGGATTACTGATTACACATGAAGCTCTTAATTTAGCGATAACATTTATTTCTGACTTTAAAATTGATAAGAAAACAACATATGAAGCATTGTTCAATTTTGACATCATCAAAGAGGCTTCAGCAAAATATTCAAGACGTATCTCACTTTTAGATTCAACTAATGTTTTAAGTAAGAATCTTGAAACGCCCTCTGAGATGGATCTTATTGAGCCTTTAAAAAATATTATTAAAAAGTGTCCCGGTAATACCTATGTAACGACTTTCTCTTCTAATATCCACCGTATTCAAACATTAATTAATATTGCTCGAGACCTTGGAAGAGTCATTATACCTTACGGACGCTCTATGCAGCGATATATTGAAACAGCTCTTGATACTGAGTTCTTAACTGGTGATGACCTCATAAAAGATGCTGATGATACGAGTGTTAAGAGGAAGAAAATCATTCTCTTATCTGGTTGCCAAGGTGAATTTCGTGGAGCACTTAAAAGAGTTGTTTCAAAACAAGATTCAAGATTTAAGCTCTCAGATAAGGACTTTGTTATTTTTAGTTCAAAGGCTATTCCTGGCAATGAAAAGGAGATAAGCCTTATCTATAATGATATTGTTGAACAAGGTCCTGAACTTTTTACTCCAGAATTAAATCTCATTCACGCCTCTGGCCATCCAGGTAGAGAGAATTTAAGAGAAGTCTATAATGCATTTAAGCCTACCCATGCATTTCCAATTCATGGAGAGAGTTTATTCTTAAAAGAACATGTAAAATTTATTACTGAGAACAAGCTTGCTGAATATAGCCAAATGATTCTTAATGGCGATGAAATTGTTATTACAGACAAGGTTAAAGTTTTAAATAAAGATCATCATCCTGAGCCTATTCTAATTCATGGTAAAGACCTACCAATAGAACGTTCAAAAATATCCGAGAGAAGAAAAATAGCGACACAAGGAATTGTGCTTGTTAGTTTCTCAAAAGAAAGTATAAATAAATTTAAGCCAACTTTTGAAATTACTTACCAAGGTCTTCCTGAGTTTATTTCTGAACACACTGAAGAATTTTCTAAAGCTATAATTAAAGAGTTTCAGGCCTTAAAGAAATCACCAATCGATGAAAAAAAAGAAAAAATCAGAATATTTGTCAGAAGATATTATGGAAATATTCTTGGCTATCGTCCAATAGCCATCATACATATTTGTTAAATGAAGCTTTCTTTAAATTTTAGAGCAAAGTCTTCGAGAAGAAGTGAAGCGTCTTTCTTAAACTGATCTGGTGTTTTAATTAATAATTTTCCATTATTATGAGGAATATTTGTTAATACTAAACGAAAATTTTCCCCCTCCCACTTCTTCCAGGAGATTAGGTACTGATCTCTTTTAAAACCTGAACCACCAAAACTATGATCTGCTAACTCTGTATTAATATCAGAAACTTTAAGGGAGAACTCAACTTTTATTCCACTCTCAATCAACTCAGCTTCAAACTCTCTAATTATTCGATCTTCTCTAGTATTAAGAACAACTGTCGGCTTATTTTCTTCAATTATTTGATTCATCTTTTTTTTGAGTTCTTCAAGACTTGTCATTATAGCCTGTCCTTTTCTAGTAGCTCTTTTAGTTTTTCCGCTTTTTCTTTAATAACATAAAGTTGTACATATGTTTCAATATGATCATCTGTTACATCAATTTTATATTCGCACTGAATATACATTGGCTCTTTATTTTTTGACCAATTATTTTGCTTAAAGTTGTAGATATAGATGCCCGCTTCGGGTGTATTTGCTGTTGTAAGTTGATTTGTAATTTGCTCCCATGAGTTTTCAGTATATGTTTGAAAGTGTTCCTTACAAAAGTGAAGATTATCGGTTTCAAAATGATCGCTTTTTACTAGTTCCTTTTCGCATATAGAACACAATCCAACCACTGGCTCTTTATCTGCTCTTGATTCATCAAAAAGTTTTTTAAAATCCTTAGGGCCAAAATTTGCGACTGATTCATCATTAACAGGTGTGTAATTATTTTTATCCTTATTACGGATTAAAAAATAAAAGAAGACTCCTCCCATTATCAACAGGAGCATAAAAATTAAAAATAATAAAATAACGATTATTAATGTATTCGAATCCATGCTTATATTTTGCAGCACTTTTTAAGAGGTGTAAAATAAAAAGGCCCTCTAAAGTCTAAACCTTAGAGGGCCTCTTATCAGGGGGAATGGTTATAGATCAATTGATCTATTAACCTCTGATCTTTGATTGTTTTGGTGTGTTTCATCTTCATCTTTTCTTAGGTAGCTAGGTGTATCTAACTCATCTTCGTCAAAGTTAATGAAGCCTAATTTTTCTGCAATAGATCTTGTTCTTGTTGCAGTTTTTTCTGTTGCTCTCTCTCTTGATTGAGCAGCATATGGATCATTATTCCAAGCTGTATCGACTTCTTTTTTTGAAGTTTCATATCTTGTAGCAGCTTCTCTAATTGAATCAGCGAGACCTGTTTTTGGAGCTTCTCCCCCATCAAACATTCTTTCATCATGAATTGGAGCTTTTGCCTGTTGTGGCATTGCAACTTCTTCTCTTACTGCATGTTCTGGTGCTGCTCTATAAATTGGTGAACTTTCCCAATTTTGTTCTTGAGTCTCAGTCGTTTGCGTTCTTTGAACTGGAGCTTCTGTAGCAACATGTCTTTCTGGTGCTTGCATTTGAACTGTTTCAACAGTTCTTGCTGGAGCAGCAGTAACTGGTCTCGCTGCATGTACTTCATTTCTAATTGCTCCACCAAGCCCAGTAGCAACAACAGTTACTTTAATATTATCTTCAAGATTATTATCGATAACTGAACCAAAAATGATCTCAGCATCATCATCAGCCGCTTCCATAATTAAAGTAACGGCTTCATTCACTTCATGCATCGTCATTGATTCATCACCTGTGATGTTAATGATAATACCTGTTGCACCATCAATTGAAATATCTTCAAGTAATGGTGATGAAATTGCTTCTGTAGCTGCTTTAATTGCTCTATCTGGACCACTGCAAAGTCCTGTACCCATAAGGGCAAGCCCCTTGTTGGCCATAACAGTACTAACATCTGCGAAGTCAGCGTTAATATGACCAGTCGTATTGATAAGATCTGAAATACCTCTAACAGCATTTAATAGAACTTCATCCGCTTTTTTAAATGTTTCAACAAGTGATAAACTCTCACCTGCTAAATATAGAAGTCTCTGGTTAGGAATAGTGATTAATGAATCTACACTTTCCTCAAGAGTTGAGATACCAGTTGCAGCTTGTCTCATTCTCTTTTTACCTTCAAATGTAAATGGTTTTGTAACAACACCAACTGTTAGTGCTCCAAGCTCTTTAGCAAGTTTTGCAATAACTGGCGCAGCACCTGTACCTGTTCCACCACCCATACCAGCAGTGATAAAAACCATATCTGAACCTTCAAGAATTTCTGATAGCATTTCGTATTCATCAAGAGCTGCTTTTCTTCCAACTTCTGGATTAGCTCCGGCCCCAAGACCTTTAGTTAATTCAACTCCAAGTTGAATTTTCGTAGGTGCTAAACTTGCATTCAATGCTTGAGCATCTGTATTTGCAACGATGTATTCTACACCTGTTAGACCTGCTTTAATCATTGTGTTTACAGCATTGCAGCCACCGCCACCAACACCAACAACTCTAATTTTTGCTCCTGTATTCACTGTTTCACCCGCCTTGTCAGAGATTTCAAACATAATTCCCCCTTACTATTAAAATATTTCTTTAAATACTGATTTAATCGAGTCACCTAGTTTACCTATAAGGTCTACGTGCTCATGTTCAACTTTATCTTTTATTGCTACTGGACTCATTCTCTGTGATGCTTCAATTAATAGACCAAGCACTGTTGAAAACTTTGGATTTTGCATAACATTGGTCATTCCACCAAATGCCATTGGATATCCCAACTTTAATGGTTTTTCTAAGATATACTCACCAAGTTCAGGCATCCCTTTAATTAGTGCACCACCACCAGTGATAACAACTCCACCAGTTATAGTATCAGCAAGACCTTTCTCATCTAATATATTCTTCACGAGATCAAATAATTCATCTGCTCGAGCCCCAAGAACTTTTGCAATAAAACTCAATTGAACTTCTCTTGGTTTAGTTCCAGCAATTCCCTGAACTGTAATATGAGCAGACTGGTTTAATCCTTCTGCTAGTACACTTCCGTGATGAACTTTAATTCTTTCTGCTTCTGCATGTGGAATCTTAAGTGCAACAGCAAGATCATTTGTAAAATGATTTCCACCAACAGGAATAACTTGAGTGTGAATTAATGAACCATCCTTCCAAAAAGCTAAGTCAGTTGTTCCACCACCAATATCAACAAGTAATGTTCCCATTTCTTTTTCTTCACTTGATAAAACAGATTCAGAAGAAGCAATTGGTTGTAGTGTTATATGGTCAACGTGAATTCCTGTTTGCTCAACACACTTAACTAAGTTTTGAATTAATGAAATTGAACCAGTAACAATGTGTACGTGTGCTTCCAGTCTTGTTCCGCACATACCAATAGGGTTTTTAATTCCATTTGTATTATCGACACGATATTCTTGCGCGATAACATGAATGATATCACGGTCACTTGGCATCACAACGGCCTTCGCTGCTTCAAGAACTCTGTCAACGTCGTCTTGTGTGATTTCATTACCTTTAACAGCAACAACACCAGAGCTATTAAAACTATAAATATGATTTCCAGCAATACCAATAGTTGCACGTTCAATTTGAACGCCTGCCATAAGCTTTGCTTCTTCAAGTGAATTTTGAATTGATTTAATCGTCTTATCGATATTAACGACGGAACCTTTTTTAAGACCATGACTTGGATGTGTACCAATTCCTATAATCTCTAATTCATTTCCAGGGTTTTGAATACCGACAATAGTACAAACTTTAGTAGTACCTACGTCTAGACCGACAACGATATTTTTTTCTTTCATAGAGAATCCTTTCTCTTACCAAACAGAATCATTCTGTTAAATTGAAGTGTTATGAGGAAAATTTTTCCTCACCTATCTTAGAAAATTTTAGAATTACTCGTTAAACTTGACAACTACTTTTTTAGGATTTGTAAGATTTATAATTGTTGGTATCTTTTTGCCCTTGCTCATATAACCAACTATTTTCGTCAGTTTCTCAACCTTTAGGTCCCATTCATCAGCTCCTAGAAAGACGCTTGACGGTTGTCCCTTTAAGGAAAGGATCATTGTTAACTCGCTAGAATCATTTACAATTACTTCAGAAAGGTTCTTTCTAAATACGAGGTCGAGATTACTAATTATCTTCGTAATTCTCTGCTGAATATCTTTATCCATATCACCAACAGGGATTGCAAGAAATGGTAAATTATAATCTAACTTTTTCTCACTTCGAAGAAGAACTTCATAAGTTGGGTCAAATAGCTTACCGTTATCAACTAAGATCGCCTCATACGACTCAAGTCCATTCTCTTTATATATCTGAACTTTCATTAGAGGATTTGGGCAATCATAGATAAAGCTAAGCATATTATGAGTCGGATCATACTTTACAGTGTAATCAGTTACGAAGTGTTTTTCCTTTAACTTCTCTCTACTAATAAGATTTTTAACTTTTCTAAGTGATCCTGTTTGCTCGAATTCTTTTACTAACTTGAGAGTAAATGTTCCTGCTGCTCTTGATGGACATTTTCCAAATGCTGTTCGATAACTGATTTTCTTTTCAGTAAAATCTGGTTTCGCTGCAAATAGAGATGTTGATAATAGTGCAAGAATAATTACTTTCATTTTATACCTTTACTTCAAGTTCAAAAATTATTCCAAATTGTTGAAAGAGTTCTTTCTGTGCAATTGAAATTAATTCTTTTACATCTTCGTATGTGGCATTATCAAAATTTTCCATGAAATTTCCATGTTTTTCGCTAATGCGGATTCCACCGACCTGAAGTCCCTTAAGACCAATTATATCAATAAATTTTCCGGCAGGGCAAGAAACACCTTCAAAAGAGCTATTTTTAAAAACACATCCGCAAGTAAATGAAGACATTGGCTGACTTGCATTTCTTTTTTGTAAGTAATCTTTTATCAATAACTTTATTTCATCCTGTAGTCCAAAGTGAACTAATTCAGCAGCAACAATGACTTCGCCTTTTTTCAAAAAATTATTTCTTCGATATGAGAATGAACTAGCATCAACAACAAGTTCTTTTTTTTCACCATCACCAGTTAGGTACCAAACTCTTTTAACAACTTCACAAATCTCTCCTAGACCTGTACCTGCATTCATAAACAGAGCACCACCAAGTGTTGCCGGAACACCGGTGAAAACTTCCCAACCTTTTAGGCCGAACTTTGCAGCGTGAGAAGTTAGAGAGCTAAGTTTTACAGAAGCCGGTAATAAATAGGTTTCTTTTGGTTCGTCGAGAATCGACTTATCCAGTTCAAACTTTAACATTAGATAAGGTAGATCACTCTCGGACTTAAGAAGTTGATTTGCTCCCATTCCCAGGACGATAAAATCTTGATTATTATTTTTCAGTGTTATCAACACTTCCTGCAGGGCATGTTCATTAAAAACGGTGATAAGATCACCAACAGCTTTCAGTCGCATTGTCGAAAACTTCGAAAGATCTTTTCCAAGCTCGACTTCACAGCTTTTAATATTAGATAAAACTTTATCTAATTTCATTATCTAGAACCCACTCTCTAATTCTTTTACCAATTGTTCCCGCACCTAGAGTTGCAATTGTCGAATTCTTATTTTCTGAGATTACTTCATCTAAATCATCTAGCGACTTCATGGCCACTGCAAAATTTGGGTGGAGCTTATTAATGTCATTAACAAGAATATCTGACTCTATACCAGCAATTGGTTTTTCACTTGCTGCATAAATAGGTGCGATATAAAGTTTATCAACATAATTAAAGCAATGAAGAAACTGATTCCAACAATCTCTCGTTCTTGTATAGCGATGAGGTTCAAAAATACAAACAACTTTTCCCTTTCTTGTGTCTCTAAGTGTTTTCAGAGTCATTGAAATTTCAGTTGGGTGGTGTCCATAGTCATCAATAATTTCGACATCTTCATTTTTAAATAATTGCTGAAACCTTCTACCTACACCATCAAACTCTCTAATAGCTTGTGCAATAGTTTCAACACTAATCCCCATTCTCGTAGCAACAGCGATCGCTCCAAGAGAGTTTAAAACATTATGTTTCCCTGGAAGGTTAATTGTAACTTGAGTCTTCTTTTCACCTTTAATATGGAGGTCATACGTAGCTTGAAAATCTGTCATTGTAATATTTCGAGCTTCAAAATCAGCCGGTGTATCAAGATCTTCACCAATACCGAAAGTACAAAATGGTTTCTTAATACGTTTTACAATATTCATTAAGCGATCATCGTGTGCATTAAGAGCACATAGACCGTAGAAAGGAACTTTATTAATAAATTGCTCAAAACTATCGATCAGATTTTCTTCTGAGCCATAATGATCCATGTGATCAAGATCAATATTTGTAACGACAGACATGATTGGATTAAGTAATAAGAAAGACCCATCAGACTCATCAGCTTCAGCAACGAGAAATTCTCCCTTCCCTACTTTTGCGTGTCCATTTAAGTTCTTAACAATTCCACCAATGATATAAGTTGGATCGTAATTACTTGATTGTAATATTGTTGCTAGAAAACTTGTTGTTGTCGTTTTGCCATGTGTACCAGCAATAGCTAGGCCATACTTAAGCCTCATCAATTCAGCAAGCATCTCAGCTCTTCTCATAACTGGAAGATTCTTTTCTCTTGCACCAAGCATTTCAGGATTTTCTTCCGTGACTGCTGAACTATAGATAATCACCGAAGCATTTTCGACGTTCTCTTTGACGTGACCAATAAATATTTCTGCCCCTAATTCTCTTAATCTTGCAACATTTGCTGACTCAGAAATATCAGAACCACTTACGTTATAGCCGAAGCTTAATAAAACTTCTGCAATACCACTCATACCAATTCCACCAATACCGATGAAATGTAGTTTTCCATTAAAATTATCTTTAAACATCTACAGTCCCTTAAAATTAATTTGGAAACTAATTTTTACCATTTTTTGAAGTAGATGTCCCATTTTGTTGGGGATTTTTAGAATGACTCAGAGCTTCTCAACTCAGAGCTTCTATTTACACAAGAATAAACAAGCCCAATTGCGAGGATATTGGCCAGAAGTGATGAACCACCATAGCTAATGAATGGTAGGTTTAGTCCTTTAGTTGGTAGCAGCCCTAAGACAACACCCATATTTAGTGCGGCCTGTAGCCCAATGATACTGATAATTAGAACACAAATTTGGGTAGCAACTCGATCCTTCATCTCAAAACAAAGACGTAAGCCTAAATAAACAAACGATAAGAATAGCCCTGCCATTGAAATGACTCCCAAGAAACCAAACTCCTCACCGATCACTGAAAAAATAAAGTCGTTATGTGCTTCAGGAAGATAGAATAATTTCTCTAAAGAATTCCCTACACCTTTCCCAAAAAAGCCACCATTCGCAAATCCAATCCATGACTGAATAACTTGAAAACCACTTCCTTGAGCGTTTGCCCAAGGGTCAAGAAAAGCTGTTAAGCGCTTAACTCGATAAGGCTGTGCAAATAAAATAATGACGCCAAGAATAGATCCTAAGCCTGTTAATCCATAAAATACTTTTCTTGAAAATTTACTAATGAAACATGAAAGAAAAATTCCGATTGAACAAATAAAGAATGTTCCAAAATCGGGCTGAAGTATAAGTAAAACAAGGGGCAATAATAGATTTAGAGAATATTGAATTCTTTTTTTAAGATCAAGAGTATCAAAGTTTTCAAAAAGATAGAGCGATAAAAGAAGCGTTGAATATTTTGCAAATTCTCCTGGTTGTAGAGAAAATCCAGCAATAGCAATCCAACGATTCGCCCCTTTCGCTAAAACTCCTAGTCCTGGGATATAGGTAAGAAAAATAAGGAACGATACAAAAATATTGATATAGAAAGCATATTTATACCAAAACTGATACTTCGTCTTAGAAACTACCAGGGCACCAACGAGCGCAACAGATGCAAACCCTAGCTGTCGAATAAAGAAATAGAGAGAAGAACCATAGTGTTCTTTCGAATACATATAACTTGCAGAATAAACCATTATAACACCAATCGATATGAGTAGACCGATTGTTATTTTTAAAAGTCCTGAATATTTTTCTAAGTTATCTCTAAATTCCATATCTTAATTTTAAACGAAATGAGATATATGGCAATGTCTAATTTGGAAATAAAAAAGGCCAGCTTTTGCTGGCCTCTTCTTATAGTTGATATACTAATTTTTTAAAGTAATTTCCACGCTCTTCATAATCTCTAAAAAAGTCAGTTGCTGAATTCCCTGGAGAAAGTAAAATTGTGTCACCTGTACGTGATTTTTGATAAGCAAATAAAACAGACTCTTCAAATGAACCGACAATATAAGTCTGATCATGATCACCTAAAGCTCTATTCATTCTTTCTTTTGTTTCTCCAACAAGAACAACGACACGTGCATTCTTAATAAGAGCATCTGTATATGGTTCATAATCAAATTCTTCATCATCTTTTCCACCAGCAATAAGAATTACTGATCCTTTGAAAGCTCCCAAAGATTCAACCATGTCATCCATTGTTTCAGCTTTTGAATCGTTATAAAAAGCTACACCATTCTTTTCCATTAAGAATTCTAAACGATGTGGAATTCCTGGGAATTTTTCAATACAAAGCTGAATTGCCTTGTCTGAAACATCAAGTGCCTTACATGCTGTAACAGCAGCAAGAAGATTTTCTCTGTTATTTTGGCCAACAATTCTCATTTTACTAACTACAAATTCAGAGTGGTAGTTAATATTTGAGTGAATTCTTCTTTCATGAAAATGAGTTCCTTGAATCTCATCCATTACTCCAAGGCTAACAAACGATCTTCTTGAGTACCAGGCAACCTGGCAATTTGCATTTCTAAAGAATGTATTATTTGCAAGCTTATCAAAGTTACAAACAAGAACATCGTCTGGAGATAAACTCTTAACGATATTAAGTTTTGTTTCCATATATTCACCCATCGACGTAAAATGACGAGCTGGATATTTTTCACCGATGCTAGTAAACACAACCATTTTTGGGTGAAATTCTGGAAGACTTCTCATCTGTACCGCTGAAACCTCAACGATGACATAATCAATTTCTTCTCTATTTGGAAGCATGCAAAACTCAACGAATGGAGTGTCGTCAGTACCACCAACAAATACGTTCTTACCATCTTGCTTTAATGAGAAACCAATCATGTGTGCAACAGTCGTTCTTCCATGAGTTCCACAAACAGCAATAATTGGTTTGCGACATAACTTATTTCCAAGTGCAAATTCAGAATAAACTTCTTTACCATTTGCTCTTGCAAGCTCAAGCTGAGGCATGTGCGGATCAACTGCTGATGAGTAAAC